>NZ_JBALDJ010000097.1:0-54043 GCF_036917415.1 Nostoc sp.
GTTCAAACAAGCACAGCAACTTAACTCAAAAATTGACCTGGAACCAGATACAAAAGGGTTGCAAAATAATCCAGAAGCTGTTGCCAAAAAGCTTGCAACCCCAGCTTTAGTACAGCAAGGACAGGAACTCGCAACAAATGGTGATTTTCCGGGTGCAGTGGCAAAGTTCAAACAAGCACAGCAACTTAACTCAAAAATTGACCTGGAACCAGATACAAAAGGGTTGCAAAATAATCCAGAAGCTGTTGCCAAAAAGCTTGTAATCCCAGCTTTAGTACAGCAAGGACAGGAACTCGCAACAAATGGTGATTTTCCGGGTGCAGTGGCAAAGTTCAAACAAGCACAGCAACTTGACTCAAAAATTGACCTGGAACCAGATACACAAGGGTTGCAAAATAATCCAGAAGTTGTTGCCAAAAAGCTTGTAGTAGAAGCTTTAGTTGCTCAAAGTGAAGAACTTTTAAAGCAGGGTGATGTTAAACAAGCAATTAAAAAATACGCAGAGATTGAAAAGCTGCAACCAACACCAAAAATCCTTGCTGATTCTTGGAATAACCTCTGTTGGGAAGGTAGCCTACATAACCATGCTGCTGATGTAATGTTCGCTTGTGAAAGAGGCGTTCTCCTTGCACCTAAAGATATCAATATTAAAGATAGCCGGGGTTTGGCTAGGGCGCTAACTGGCAATACTAAAGGCGCAGTTGAAGATTTTGAAGCATATATTAAATCAACTGATAATGCTAATGAGAATAAAGCACAACGCCAAAGTTGGGTTAATGCCCTAAATGCAGGCAAAAATCCGTTTACACCAAAGGAGTTGAAGAAGTTGCGGGGTGAGTAGTGGGGCGATGGGTTCCAATACGGTTCGGTTAACGTGTTTATTCCTCGAAGATCCCCCCAACCCCCCTTAAAAAGGGGGGCTTTTTCTTCTAATTACCCCCTTTTTAAGGGGGTCGCCACAGGCGGGGGGATCGTTATCCGAACCGTATTGCGATGGGTTTTTTCCCCAATACATCGAGGAGGGTTAGGGAGGGGTAAGATTTACTGCGTCACCGAATAGCCCGTCGTAGCGATCGCTCTTGCTCTAATTTCAGAAACTGCGATCGCCTCTATAATTTCAAATGATGGTGCGTCACCGAATAGCCCGTCGTAGCGATCGCTCTTGTTTTAATTTCAGAAACTGCGATCGGCTCTATCATTTCAAATGATGGTGCGATCGCTCTTGCTGTAATCTTATAAAACTATTCTCACTTTTGATAATTCCCCAATTTTACTGTATTAACCTTGAGTTTGCGCTAACCAAGCTTCTAAATCGGTTAAATCCGAAAAATCAAGTAAAGCCTCTGCTAAATCATCCAACTGTGTTGAGTCTAAAGCTTGAATTTTCAATAGCTGTGCAGGTGGAACAGTTCCGACCTGACGCCGAAGTTGTCGGATGATAATCGATAAAGCTTTTTCCTGCTGGATATCCTGATAAATTACAGACTCGCGCATAGCATCACTAACCTTGAGTTTGCGCTAACCAAGCTTCTAAATCGGTTAAACCCGAAAAATCAAGTAAAGCCTCAGCTAAATCATCCAACTGTGTTGAATCTAAAGCTTGAATTTTCAATAGCTGTGCAGGTGGAACAGTTCCGACTTGACGACGAAGTTGTCGCATAACAATCGATAAAGCTCCTTCCTGCAAAATATCCTGATAAATTACAGACTCGCGCATAGGATCACTCCGTAATAATCTTTTAATCAGTTCTTTGTTTAATACTAACCCAGCCAATATTGCCGTTGACGCAGCAATATTACTTTGTGTCCGTTGCTCGTTTATTTGCTCAATGGCTTGTGCAACCTGTTCTAATGTTCGCGTTTTATCCTCAGTTTGACTGAGAGTTGCGAACGGTAACAAACCAGGAGTAGTCAAAAATATGTCGCTGGGTTGCTCCCAAAGACGAATAACGCCAAATTCATGACGGGTATTTTCTAAAACAAAAGCTGTTTGCTGAACTAATTCGGATGTGGTGGGTTGCAGGTAAATGACAACTTGATGCATCCGCTTTCGGGGAAATCTACGATACACTCTTAACCGATAATCAGTCATCCGAAAGGGAATTTCGGCTTTTGCTTCGGTTTGGAATTCGATATGCAGAACAATTTCATCTGACTGTAACAGAATTAACGCATCTGCTCGAATCGGTTCGAGAGATAATTCTGATGGACTGAGTTGGGTGAGTGCAATAGATTCGCCAAGTAACCAGGTGGCGAAATCGGCTGAAAATGATTCTGCTAAAAAGCGACAGACGTTATCAAACATAGACAGGTATTATATCAGCAAGATATTGTCTGTCATTTGTCATTAGTTATTTCTCCCAGTCCTATTCTCTTTTAAAAATGGTATAACGCTGAACTAACGCTCTGACCAAAGAGATTTTAGTAATGAGTGATTACCCGAAGTTGGAATAAAGCGATCGCTTCTATAATTTCAGATAATGGTGCGTCACCGAATAGCTCATCGTAGCGATCGCTCTTGCTCTAATCTAAGAAACTGCGATCGCCTGTATGATTTATGATAATGGTGCGATCGCACCATTATCAAGCTAGACACAACGAACAAGCAAAGCCTCATAACGAAAATGATCATTTTGTTGATGAAAATGATCATTTTGTTAATGAAAATCATGATTTTGTTAATGAAAATCATGATTTTGTTAATGAAAATGATCATTTTGTTGATGACAGCTTATATATTCACACGCGATCGCTGTAGCTGTAATCTAAGAAAGTGCCGCAGCTACGCCCGTCATCAACATCGCTCATTCATCAGCAATACTACAAATACTTCTGCAACAATAACCCTAACTTTTCCTTCGTCGCTGCTGGTGCTTTATCCAATTGAGTCAAAATCGCATATTGCAACGCTGAATGCGCTTCACTCGGCGGGGGATTTTCACTCAAGCGCCGCACAGTTTCTTGAATCACCCTTTGAGCATTCACCGCATTCCGCAGCAAATTGCCAATCACTATCTCCACCGTCACAGTGTCATGGCCTGGATGCCAACAATCATAATCTGTTACCAGGGCTAAAGTTGAGTATGCAATTTCCGCTTCCCTTGCCAACTTCGCTTCAGGTAAATTCGTCATCCCAATGATTGTTGCACCCCAACTGCGGTAAAGATTCGATTCTGCCTTTGTGGAAAAAGCTGGCCCTTCCATGCACACATAAGTACCACCGCGATGGAGAGTAACTTCTGGTAAATTGAGAGATGCGATCGCATCTGCCAACACAGTCGCCAAATTCTGACAAATCGGCTCACCAAAGGCAATGTGAGCCACAATTCCCTCACCAAAAAACGTTGAAACCCGATTTTTTGTTCTGTCGATAAACTGATCTGGCACTACCATATCCAGTGGTTTCGCCTCTTCCTTCAAGGAACCCACAGCACTAGCTGAAATTAAATACTTCACACCCAATTGCTTCATCGCATAGATATTAGCGCGAAATGGTAACTCAGAGGGTAAAAGCGTATGATTGCGGCCATGACGCGCCAAAAAGGCTACCCGTGTACCATCCAAACTCCCCAGAATCAAAGCATCAGATGGTGAACCAAAAGGAGTCTCTACTCGCACTTCTTCGATATCTTTGAGCGCATCCATTTTGTAAAGACCGCTACCACCTATAATCCCAATACTAGCTTGAGCCATGATTCTGAACCTGTTCCCTGCTAATCTGCTCAGTTATTTTATCGAAAAGGGGAGTAGCAGAAAACAAAGCGATGTCTACAATGAGCTATGCGATCGCATTTCGTGCCGCTAACACTATTGAATTATTACTCATTAATTGTTTGTTTAGGTGCAGATAGAAGCGATCGCCCAGTTATTCGAGCGTTAATTAATAATTTTTAGCAATCAAATTTTCGATAATTTTTGGAGATTAATAATTATGATTAGCCCTTAAGTTAATCGTCACTATAATGTGTAATCACTGCTTAATGTATATAAATATTAAGTATACGCACTCCTACGCAGGGAAACAAAGCAAGCGTTATACTTTTGGGAAAAGGCTTATTTTAACCCCTGCTTTTAACATTTTCATAAATCAATGACTCTCAATTTTCGCTTTGCGGTAGTCAGCGACTTACACCTGGCACTTCCTCACACAATCTGGGATCATCCCAGCCGATTTCATCTGGTGGAAGTAAGTATCTCAGCATTTAAAAGTGTACTAGAACATTTAACACAACTTGATTTAGATTTCTTATTGTTGCCAGGAGATTTAACCCAGCACGGCGAACCAGAGAACCACGCCTGGTTACAACAATGTTTAGCCCAGCTACCTTTTCCCGTTTATGTTATTCCTGGTAATCATGACGTTCCTGTGCTGTTGGCCGATCGGCAATCAATTGCTTTTGCAGATTTTCCCTACTATTACACGAAGTTTGGCTACGAAGATCCACGGCAGATTTACTACATTCATCAATTACTGCCTGGAGTTAAGCTGATTGGATTGAATTCTAACTCCTTTAATGACCGGGGTGAGCAAGTGGGGTGTTTGGATGCCAAACAGCTACGGTGGTTAGAAGAGGTGCTGGCGGCATCTGTTGATGACTTAGTTTTGGTGATGGTGCATCATAATGTAGTGGAACATTTGCCCAATCAATCGAATCATCCACTGGCAAATCGTTATATGTTGTCCAATTCAGCAGAACTATTGCAGCTGTTGAGGCACTACGGAGTCAAGTTAGTATTTACGGGGCATTTGCACGTTCAGGATATTGCTTACTCAGATGGGGTATATGATATT
Source organism: Nostoc sp. (assembly GCF_036917415.1). GTDB lineage: Bacteria > Cyanobacteriota > Cyanobacteriia > Cyanobacteriales > Nostocaceae > Nostoc. Next base: position 4,793 of record NZ_JBALDJ010000097.1, read on the forward strand.
ACCACTGGTTCTTTAGTTAGCTATCCTCACCCTTATCGAGTGTTAGAGTTTCATCGGGATAACCAAGGTAAAGAATCGTTGCAAATTTTATCCCATCGCGTAGAGTCAGTGCCTGAGTTCCCTGACTTGCAACAGTCATCGCGGCAGTGGATGGGCGATCGCTCTTTCCCTTTTTTAATCAAGCTACTAACTCACTCTCCATTAAACTTACCATTATCACAGGCAAAAGAATTAGCTCCTGGTTTGCGCGACTTCTGGGCAACTATTGCCGATGGGGATGCAGTGTTAGATTACCCTCATTTTCCCCCAGAAGTGCAGCGCTATATTCAGACATATAGTGCATCACAGCCCAATCCAGGTATCGCCACTAATGGAAATTTGACGATGATTGATAATAACAGCACACTTGTACTGAATAAGAGTTAGGAGTCATTCAATTTTGGATTTTAGATTTTTACAAAGAAAGGCAATTCAAAATCCAAGTTGCACTGTCAGCATACCAAAGGTGCGGCCAAAATCTAAAATTGGCTGAATTAGGAGTGACGAGTTATATCAAGTCCGGTTCAACACGTAATTATTAGGGCTGACGCAGGGCAAAAGGGAATAATTACAGCAGTTTTCATGTATTTGAACCACATCTGTCGTAAGGGCACAGCATTGCTCATATGTGTCAACTTAAGCCGAAAACTATATCAGACAGGCGTTTTGTAAATCCCTCACGCCCTCATCCCCTAACCCCTTCTCCCAAAGGAGAAGGGGAATTGAATGTCTAGCTCCCCTCTCTCTTGGGAGAGGGGCTGGGGGTGAGGGCAAAATGTTTTCACCAAGCGGGTTTAGCGTTAAGTTGACACCAATGAGCAATGCTGTGCCCCTACCGCGTGGTCTATTTACCTGAAAATAGCTGTAATAACCGATGCCCAATGACCAATGACAAATGACAAATGACAAACTCATAACTGATTTTGGCGACAAATTCCAAATGCTGAAGTGTAGGCGTGTAAAAAGGTTCTGCCACCAACAGGGCCGATTTCACCGCCACAGAAAAAGCCACCTATAGGAATATCGTTAAGGTAGCGCTGAAATAATTCAGAATCGAAGTTAGGTTTACCATAAAGTCCTTCACCTCGTCCCAGACAAGAAAACATCAAAGCAGCTACAGCCGAGGGTTCAGATTCTCGTTGATGTTGATAACTTTGGAGGAGTAATTCGAGGTCTTCAGCAGAGGCTTGGGCATCGCGAAGGTGGAATTGCAGCCTTTGACCGGGACGGACGCGATCGCCAATTGCGATCGCCCCAGCATTTGGATCGACCCCAAGAATACCACGAATTAAAAAGTCTCCTTGCTGCAAAGCCAGCTTAAATTCATCCATTGCCACACCAACAAACAGAGAATGCTGTGCTAAAATCCGTTCTTGTTCGCTGAGACTGGCAATCAAATCTCGCAACACCATTAGAGGCACTTGCTCATCTAACTCTAGGATGATATTGCGATCGGCTTTTGTGACTTGCAATGGTTTGCCAATCGGTCGGCATCCTTGGGCTACAATCGTTTCTAAAACAATATTGCCAGTCAAAGCTATACCAACAGTGCCCTCACGATATAAGTTTTGGTGTTCCTCACCGTTAGTATCGTTACAAAAAAGGGCAACACGACCACCCATACCTCCACCACTAGCCTGTCCCCCCACAATCGTCGATCCTGGATAAGCAAAATCCAGCCCTTGCAACAAATCGTTGATTCCAGAAGCGAAAGAACTAGACAGCAAGATAAACTGCGGTTTCGGTGATGGTGGTACACCAATCAAATCAAGCCAAGCATCTGGCGAACTGTCTAAGTCAGGTAATTCTTCAGCAACAATATGAAAAACTTGAATCTTTACTCCTGGAAGGTGTGCCAAAGTCAAGCTAATAGCTGGTTCAGCTTCCAATTCTTGGGTTTCTCCGCTAGCTGTCGTCCCAATTACACCACCACCACTACAGCCAATTAGCACAGGCACAGAAAGTTTTTCAGCTAACAAGGGTAACAGTCGGGAATACTCACTTGTAAAAGCAGACGAAATGAATACCAGTCCTAGATCCGCAGGTGCTGTTAACAATGAAACAGCTCGTTCTACCACATCTGTAACAGCGGCTTCCAGAGAATGACGGGTTGATAGGGCATTTGCCCACTGCATTTGGTCTGCCATGAGTTTTGAGCTTCTTTTTCTATTTTAGGCTAGTAGGTTTTGACTTTTTATTTTAGGAAGAATTGCATCTTACAAGAATTGATGCCAGCCATTTGTCTTCTCCATCGCAAGAAGCTGGAGTTGTCATTCCCTAATATAGGCATCTAAATATATTGTATGATTATTTATCTATGCTACTAATTCCACAAAATCTTAAAAAATAAAGGTAAATGCATTATAGATAGGGGAGCTTGCTGTATTGGTTATAAATCAATAGGCTAAAAAACTAACTTACCATCGGCTAAATGGTTAGAATGGTTAGTAATCAAGCGAAAAACTGCCATTTCTGAACATTTTCTATACTAGTATTAACAACACACAACGAGATTAAAGCAATGACCAACATCCAAGAAACAGCAAAAGGCGACATCCAAGAGAAAATCCAAGAAGAAGTGGAACAAGCGCGTACTGTCTGTGATATTAACGGTAGCAACTCACCAGAGTGTGCTGCTGCTTGGGATGCAGTAGAAGAATTGCAAGCTGAAGCTTCCCACAAGCGCCAAAGCAAGCCAAAAAATTCTCTAGAACAGTATTGTGATGACAACCCAGATGCCATTGAATGCCGGGTTTACGACGACTAGAAATTGAGGCAACTGGATTTTCTGTTGTTTAGTTAGCAAACAGCCAGGATTGATCAAAAAAGACGCCCAGAGTGGAGGACGCAGGGACTCACCAATATCCTCCACTTGCAAGGGTTTTATTTAAAGCCCCTGATTCTAATCGTGGAAACAAAAAATACAGCAGAATTCAGGAGTCAAAATGGGCTGCGCTAACAGAAGCAAAACAGGCTTTATACCTGGTTTTGAGACTTAGCTTGTGTACCTCACTAACTTGAAATCCGCTGTAAATTCCTTATTAGAATCAAGAGGCTTCTCTCAAAGGGATAAGTTGCGATTTTCATAAATTAAACAACCAATTAATTGGCAGTAGGGGCGTACAGGTGTACGCCCCTATAAATTTTTTGTAATACTCGTGACTTCTAGTCATACGAAGTTCAATAAATTATTATCAAGAAGAATTCAGGATGAATGGGGGTTCGACTGACTCTTGAATAAAAGGGTTTTTAATACCCCTGCCTTATTTAACAGTTTACAATCAGGTAGTGGTATAAAACCCCACTTGATTTATTCGGACTCCTAACTTCTTTTTATCTGTTGTTTGAGAAAAAATATGGACTATAATATTTGGTTTCGACCTTTCGTCTGGATTGATTACCGACTAGCAGTATTATTCCTGGTAATTATTCCGCTAATTCTTCTAATTTGGGCATTTGTACAAAAAGCAGAAGGCATACAACGCTTATTGGCTATATACTGGCGAATATCAAGTCTGGTAGCAATCACGATTTACTTAATGATTGCCCAGTATCCAGTTAGCTTTATCTCTGGGTTGATAGCTCAGATTTTGATCCCGATTTCGTTGTGGTTCTGGGTGGATATCAACGACGAAATTGAGTATCAAACCAGTGGTTCTTTGAAATTTATTTTTACCTCTTGGCGCTGGGCGACAACTGTTTATTGTTTTTTGGGCACACTAGCCTTTATCCCTTTTTTGGGTTGTGCTTTTTCTGGCAATATGCTCAAGACTCCCTATTGTCGTGTCTGGTTCGAGGCTCCGTTACTATTCAAAGAATATTTTCATGCTAACAGCAAGGCTGAGTTCTTAGGTTTTCTTGGCATAACTAGTTTAGTAATTTATGTGCTTTACTTGAGCTATTTTGTTTTAATTAAGCTGGGCAAGCAGGGACGTTCAGCCACACCACAGTAACCGTCGCTGCACCACCTTACTTCTACTCTTAAAAAAATGAATTCCATTGGCAAGCGACTGGAACAATACACCGTTAAACGCCCCCAAGAAGTCTTAATTGTAACGGTGGAAATTGCCGATGAGCAAGATATAATTGCTATTTTCAAAGGCTTTTCCAGTTCTTTGATGCGCCCAACGGCATTTGATGCAGATGTGCCTGTTCTACCAGATGGGGCAAACATCCTCAACATTGACCGAGTAGCCAGTCCTTACAATCCTGAAGCACCCCGTTATATTCAACAAGGAATTTCTTGGGAAGCTATGGAAGCTCTATTATTAGAAGTAGGTGTTTGACTAATTACTAATTCGTAATTCGGAATTTTGCTGTAATTAACTAAAATGCCTACTGCTGCTCAAGTAGCAAGTTTGTATCGTATTAGCTATCAACTGACGTATATCATGCTTCAGCCTATATACCTCATTTGCGTTGATAATCGGACTCGTAATATATACATCCTTGCTGGGTATGACGAAGAGATTGAATTTCAAATTTTACCCAATGGAGAGTTGTCTGATGAGCCGAATTAATTACGATTCAATGTCTGATGTTGAATTGAAACAATATTTTCTCAAGCATCGTGGAGATCAAGCTGCTTTTCAAGCATACTTGGACAGGATTAATCAGCGTCCGCGTAGGATTGTTGCAAGCCCCGACGATCCCGATTTTGAGCAGAAGGTTCAAGCAGCGATTCGCCAAAAGCTAGAAGCAGCAAGAAGTAGTAGTCAGCAGGCTAATACTGCGTTAGAGCCGACTGACCAAGAGTGATCTGTGAGAGCCAAAGAAAGGTTATCTACTTTTTTATTAATTACCACGACATTATTACGATTGAACCTGAGTTTAAGCGATCGCTTTCACCCTCGAAAAATCAATCAAACTATAAATCCTGATTCTTTCGTTAATGCATTAACCAAGGGTTTTGTCAAGACTAATTTAGATGCGCTTCCCCTGAGTCTTCTCTATGGTCATCCACCCAAATTTATCTAAGTAAGTCGGCACAATAAAACCAAACTGTGTGAAGAAAAGTAAATGAGCCTCAAACCCTTTTTCCCCCTGCTTATTGCTCCCAGCAAGAACTGCCTTATCCCAACGATATATTATTCACGCCGACCTATTTATCTCCGTATTGGCAACAGCCCAACATAAATAGCCTGTATGGAGTAGTTATAGTTATTCTTTGGTTGGGCGATTAAACTTAAGTAGAATCAAGCATTAGCACGGAAAACTCAATTGTGGTAATTTTTGTTGATGTCGATGACACTCTTGTTCGCTCGGTTGGAACGAAAAGAATTCCAATACCCAGCGTCATTGAAGTAGTTCGACAGTTAAAGGCGCAAGGAGCAGTACTGTACTGCTGGAGCAGTGGAGGCAGTAATTACGCTCGTGCTTCAGCAAAGGAGTTTGGGCTAGAGGATTGCTTCGCTGGTTATCTCCCAAAGCCAGAAGCAATGATTGATGATCAACCATTTCAGGCTTGGCGAAGCTTACGCCATGTGTATCCATTGCAGGCTAACAGTTTGCTTAGTCAGTAGCACTCTGGACAACTGTGATCGGGTGGATCGCCCAGTTTGATAAGATGGTTGGCATAGTTAAAGAAGTTCATAAGTCTTTCACCCTATGACAACCAAGAAATATGTTTACTGGCAAGATGAGGAGATGTGGCTTGGCTATCTAGAGGAGTATCCAGACTATTGGACTCAGGCAGAAACCGAAAACGAATTGAAGGAGAGCTTAACTGATATTTACAAAGAATTAACCAGTGGGACAATCCCCAATATCCGAAGAGTGGCTGAACTTGAGGTATCGTGAAACGACGGGACTTGATAAAACGCCTTGAAGAAATCGGTTGTGTATTTATTCGTCATGGTGGCAAACATGACTGGTATCAGAACCCAAGAACGAAGGTATCTCAACCTGTTCCAAGGCATCGAGAAATTAAGGAACAGCTTGCTAAACACATCATCAAAATGCTTGGTGACGAAGGCTAACACGGCGTTGGAGCCGAACACCGAGAGGTTATTTGCCGCACCCTGAAGGAAGTAAGCTACAGTTGAGGTCTAAATTGCCATCTGAAACTGTCTTCTCTACCAGACGCTGCGAGAACAATTTTGAAGAATTCTTTTGACTTTTAAATTTACAAAATGTCCCGTCCTGGATACACACTTCCCGTCTTTGCGTGCGCTGCTGCTGTTGCAGCTTTATACTGGTTACACGATCGCCAACCCCTAAGCATAGCATCAGTAGATTTGATTGAACCCGCTGAAATTGCAGAAATCGCCATTGAACAGGTAGCAGGACTGTCTGAGAATACAGCTTTAGCGATCGCTCGCAGCGATCCTGGTGATAATCTTGACCTGACCAAAAATACACCGATTTGGGCATTGGTGGAATGGAGAAAAGAGGGTGAGGCAGTAATTATTAAAGGTGGGGAAGGGATTGGTAGGCAGATGAATGCTGATGACAAGCCTGCTATTTATGCTTATGCTCAAAGGCTGTTGCAAGAGAATTTGCAACGGATGCTAGCACCGGGGGAAAAAATCACGGTGACAATTATTTTACCCGAAGGGCGATCACTTGCTCTTCGCACTTCCAATTCTGCCTTTGGTGTGGTTGAAGGACTTTCTCTCTTAGGCACAACCGGTATTTCTCAACCTTTGAGTACACCAGATCAGCTTGCAGTTTTTCGGGCCCAATTACAAAATAAAGCCAGTCGTTTTGAGAGTTTAGTATTCTGTATCGGGGAAAATGGCCTAGATTTGGCGCGTAAACTAGGGATTAATCCTGAACAATTGGTCAAAACTGCTAACTGGATTGGCCCAATGTTAGTAGAAGCTGATGTGCTGGGTGTAAAAGAAATCTTATTATTTGGCTATCACGGTAAGCTGATGAAACTGGCTGGGGGAATTTTTCACACCCATCATTACTTAGCTGATGGACGGCGAGAAATTTTGGCAGCGCACTGTGCGATCGCAGGTTTAAAATTACCAGATATCCAAGCTGTGTTTAACAGTGCAACTGCTGAAGCAGCACTCACACACCTAAAATCCATAGATACTGCAACTGGTAGTGATTGGGTAAATAAAGTTTACAGTGCGATCGCAGAAACTATCGATGTTCGTTCTCAAGAATACATCCAAAGTCATAGCGAAAGTGGCAAAAAAGTAACAGTCTGTGGCTCTATTCTCTTTGATCGCGATCGCAAAATTATCGTGAAGAGTAAAACTGCTGGTCTGTTGATCGGAAAATTATGTTAATTTATTATGAATAATCGTAAACAATCTAAAAAAATAATCCTTTAAGTAACCACTCTCGGGTAGATTTATCGTTTTAATACCATCTCCAACTCCGGGGTTTGACAAATGCACGTAACCTAGCGTTTGTCAAGGCTTTCTATACCATTATCAGCCTATCCAGGCTGGATAATAGCATCACCATAGACCACAAAGCATCTATTTATCCTTAACAGATATAACACTCCCGTCATGAATACAGCGGTGACTCTACCAACAGAACAAGCGCCCCAAACATTAGAAACTTTTGGGCGGCTTGATCGCCAATTGATTGTAATTCTGGATTTTGGCTCTCAATATTCTGAGCTGATTGCACGTCGCATCCGCGAAACTCAAGTATACTCCGAAGTTTTATCCTATCGCACTACTTCTGAACATTTGCGCCAACTTAATCCCAAGGGAATCATCCTCTCAGGTGGTCCAAGTTCAGTTTATGGTGATAAAGCTCCCCATTGTGACCCAGAAATCTGGAATTTGGGAATACCCGTTTTGGGTGTTTGCTATGGGATGCAGTTGATGGTAAACCAACTCGGTGGGGAAGTGGCAAAGGCCGATCGAGGTGAATACGGCAAAGCCTCATTATATATTGACGATCCCACAGATTTGCTCACTAATGTTGAAGATGGCACTACCATGTGGATGAGTCATGGAGACTCAGTTATCCAAATGCCATCAGGATTTGAATTGCTAGCACATACAGAAAATACTCCCTGTGCTGCAATCGCCGACCACGAAAAGAAACTTTACGGCGTTCAGTTCCATCCAGAGGTGGTACATTCTCTTGGTGGTATAGCATTAATCCGTAATTTTGTCTACCATATCTGCGATTGCGAACCCACTTGGACAACAGCGGCTTTTGTCGAAGAGGCAATTCGAGAAATTCGCGCCAGAGTTGGTGAAAAGCGGGTGCTGTTAGCGCTGTCTGGTGGAGTGGATTCTTCTACCCTGGCTTTCTTGCTATACAAAGCAATTGGCGAGCAACTGACTTGTGTGTTTATCGATCAAGGCTTCATGCGGAAATATGAGCCAGAGCGATTGGTAAAGCTGTTTCAAGAGCAGTTTCACATTCCTGTTGAATATGTTAACGCCCGCGATCGCTTTTTGGCTAAAGTTGCTGGGGTCACAGATCCTGAAGAAAAACGCCGCCGCATTGGACACGAATTTATCAGTGTATTTGAGGAAACATCCAAGCGCCTCGGTCACTTTGACTATCTAGCTCAAGGCACTCTTTATCCAGATGTGATCGAATCTGCGGACACCAACGTCGATCCCCAAACTGGTGAGCGGGTAGCGGTGAAAATTAAGAGTCATCACAATGTTGGCGGTTTGCCCAAAGACCTAAGATTTAAATTAGTGGAACCTCTACGGAAACTATTTAAAGATGAAGTCCGCAAACTTGGGCGTTCCATTGGTTTACCAGAGGAAATTGTTCAACGGCAACCTTTTCCTGGGCCTGGTTTAGCAATTCGTATTCTGGGGGAAGTTACATCTGAGCGGTTAAATATTTTGCGCGATGCCGATTTGATTGTGCGGCAAGAAATTAACCAACGCGGTATGTATCATGATTTCTGGCAAGCATTTGCTGTATTGCTGCCGATTCGTAGTGTTGGCGTTATGGGAGATCAACGTACTTACGCTTATCCCATTGTTTTGCGGATTGTTACCAGTGAAGATGGCATGACTGCTGATTGGGCGAGAGTGCCTTATGATGTCCTGGAAGTGATTTCTACTCGAATTGTGAATGAGGTAAAAGGGGTGAATCGGGTGGTTTATGACATCACCTCTAAACCGCCTGGAACCATTGAATGGGAGTAATCAAGTTTTGAGTTGACTTAACTAAAAGCTCATTACTCTTTACTAAGGTTCAGATTACTTGCAGGAGTTGAGATTCACATACAGCAGTTTGCAAGTTAATAGTTAAGTGTATTACTTCTGACTCCTAATTTCTGGCTGGATCTGGAGCGTCTTCGGCTTCGTTTCAATCAGCTTGAGTTAAGGTTTATTGGTGTAGATAATTGGTCTTTCAAAACGCGATGAATCGCGTCTCTACATCTAGGTTTTGAGCTTATCTGAACTGTATTGATTTAAAAATAACAATGCCGACCTGACTCCTTTTAAGACTCGGTATTGTCTATTTTTTTGACTTTTTTCAAGCTCCATCAAAATCCAAACCTGTTAGTAATAAAGTAGTCAGTAGTTAGCAAGATTATTTTTGAACTTAAACTATTCGTTAAAGTTAATTTTTTAATGTAAAGGAATTTAAACACTAACATAATTTTATCCAGTCAATAATTATAAATACCAGTGAATAATTAAGTATCAATTGGATGGTAACTAGACAATTTGAGTTGTTTTCTAGGAAAATCAGCGCGATCGCAGTAAAATTACCAATGGTATGGTGATAGAAATAAAAACAAGCAGCTCAAAATTAGAAATACATTTCATTCGATCAACATTAATGGAGATGTTATGGAACCTGCCCTTCCCCTTGCTGACTTAAACATCCTCGTAGTTGATGATGATGATGATAGCCGCTTTTACATTACTACTGTGTTGGAAGCTGATGGAGCCACCATTATGGCAGTTGCATCGGCAGCGGTAGCATTGAAAGTATTACCTGAGTTGCAACCAGATGTCTTGATTTGTGATATTGCTATGCCTGATGAAGATGGCTACACCTTTATCCGTAAAATCCGAGCACTGAAGCCTAATATTTATGAAAAACTTCCCGCGATCGCTTTAACTGCTTATGGCGATAGCGAGTATCGTAGCCGTGCTCTGGAAGCGGGTTTTCAGACTCATGTGGCTAAACCTGTCGATCCAGGAGAACTAGTTGCGATCGTCGCAGAATTGGTTGCTTCTTATAAGAGTTAATACAAAGATATCGTTATTTGTTATTTACCTCATCTCTTCCTTATCATATTTTTTAAACGAAGAAATCAAGCGTTGTTTTACACTTGAACAGGGCGTGATTTAGAATTACTGAGACTACTTTGTTCCAGTTTCAAAGCTAATTTGCTCAGACTTATACGCTGGTGGCTCGACGTGAATTAAAATTCTTACTGGACGAAATCGTTCTTCTAATCGGCTTTCTACTTCTTCGGTGATGTGGTGGGCAGTTTCTACGTCTGATGCATCTACTATTAAATGCATTTCAATAAACACTTGACGACCAAGAACGCCACGAGAAGCGATCGCATGACAGTTAATTACACCTGGAACAGAAGTAGCGATGGCGTGTATTACTTCTGGTGCGATCGCCATTTGATCCACAAGCCAAGGCAAATTCTCTTTTAAAACTGACCAGCCACTCCAAAATACCAACAAGGCGACAGGAAAAGCTAACACCAAATCCATCCATTGATAACCTAGCCAAACTCCTATCAAACCGCCAATTACAGAGATTGTTACCCAAATATCGCTAATGGTATGTGTCGCATCAGCTATGAGAATTGAGCTACCTACTCGCTTACCCACAGCACGTTCATAAAAGGCCACAAAAATATTCACACCCAGCACAATTAGCAATAACCACAACTCAGGTGGCGATATTTTTATCGATTCACCACCACCTTTGAGAATTCGCTCGATTGCTCCTTGCAGAATTTCAAAACAGGCTATTCCTAAAAATGAGGCTATTCCTAGAGCGCCCACAGCTTCAAACTTGCTGTGTCCGTAGGGATGTTCGCGATCGGGTTGTGGAGAAGAAAATTTACTCGCAATTAATCCTAAAACGTTGTTTGCACTATCTGTCACACTATGCAAGGCATCAGCTAGTAAACTCAAAGAACCTGTCCAGTAGCCCACAAGTGCTTTCAATCCCATTACAAATAGGTTGAGTAGTAGGGTAATAATTAAAACCTTTCTTACTTCAGCGCGGTTATCGTAAGTCATAGATAATTTATCACATCAAATTCTATGACTTCTAATGTAGACCCCAAAATACAAATAAACACAAATAAAGTGTATCAAAGTCTTACGCAGTAAGAGCTAAATCTCTCTATAGCCTCTATATTTTAGATCGTTTTGTTGAGATTCTTTTTAACTAACGCCAGCTACAAGCTGGATATTTATTGTTAATGGCTTTAGAAATAACCGCGTATTTTTAGCATTAAATTTTAAGTAATATTGTAATTAACTTTGTTATTAATACATCAACTGATGTCAGATCAAATTGTATTCAAAGATATAATGATAACCATCAGTGGTCTGTATTTACTCTAAATAACCGATCGGCTTAATGAGTGTTATTTACTGCCTAATAAGGATAAGGAAGCTGATGGTTTATTCAGAAAATGGTCAAAATTTGAGGAGCGAAATCTGACTCTTTCCACGTCAGATGTCTATACAACACCAAATAGGTGTTATTCTACTGTGGCCAAGCTTGCAATGCTGTCTCCACAACCCGCAGGAGTTCCGTTCGGGTGGCTTTGGTTGCTGCCAAGACTGACATTCCACAATTGACCGTCACAACAAAGCGGGCGAGAGCAGCTGGATCGGAATTAGCTGGCAAGTCCCCCTCCGAAATCGCCTGCTCGAAACGCTTACGCAAGGATGCTTCACTCGATTCTCTGCGTGCGGACAATTCCTGTTGGATCGGATCGGCTGGATCTCCGCATGAAAGTGTGCCATGAACCCAGAGACATCCGGGTGGATTGCGCGGATCGGTTCCCAAATCAACGACCCCATGCATCATCCGCTCGGCAACCTGGTACGTAGTAAGCACTTCAGTGCTTAACACAAGGACTAAAGTCCTTACCCCTCTTTAATCACTATCGGTAGATAAAAATCTAAAACCCTTATTTCTCATGACTTTTATCAATTTAGACGTAGGTTGGGTTGAGGAACGAAACCCAACACCCAAAGACCTTAGAAAAGTTGGGTTTCACTTTGTTCAACCCAACCTACATTTATTTTTCTTTCCCCAAAGTGATAGAAGAGGGTTAATCACTATCGGTAGAGAAAAATCTAAAACCCTTATTTCTCATGACTTTTAGGACTTACGCAAAAACCCTTTCAAACTCTCATTTCTCCGTGACCTCTGCGTTCTCTGTGGTTCGTTTTCCGTTACCTGTGCGTAAGTCCTAACTTTTATCAATTTAGACGTAGGTTGGGTTGAGGAACGAAACCCAACACCCAAAGACCTTAGAAAAGTTGGGTTTCACTTTGTTCAACCCAACCTACATTTATTTTTCTTTCCCCAAAGTGATAGAAGAGGGTTACTACAAACTAATTTATCCAGGACAAAATACTTGTCTTGACAGACTAAGGAATTACGTACAACGCTACTAGTGGTCTTTGAAGAAGACACCAGCAACTTATCAGAGTGGGATTCAGACGCCTTCTTCCGGTAATATAAGTACTTATCAAGAAGTTTTAATAAAAAAAATATGTCTTCAATTCCTCTAACATTGAACTTAATTGAAGGTTCAGTCTCCTTCAGTTTTTCACCCCAAGCAGCACGAGAATTAAAGACAGCGACGGATCAACTGATGGAACGCCTAAAAGCGATCGCCGCTAAACCCACTCCTGGCGGTGGTAGAGTCACTCCCCAGCCTCCCCTGGAATATCGTTATACGGGTGAAGTATTTTTAGAAATTTTCTGTAATCCTAATATCTGGCCAACGCCCTTCGCAGCCAAAGTTTTGCTGACTGTCCGCAACGTTAACATCCGCTTGACTACTGAAGCTGAACTTACTCGCATCATTGAAGACGTTAATCAGTATTTAGAGCAAGTAGGATAATAGTTCATCCGATTTTTCTCTGCTTTTCGAGATTTTTTCCGAAAAAATACTATACAAATTTTGGATTTTGTGAAAGTTGAGCCAGTTGCTGGCGGAGTTTCCCTTTGTTGTCGCAACTGGTGTCGGTTAGCCCGACTTAGCAAACTTTTCCAGACAGATTTTGGTTTTGAACAGCAAACAGGTTATCACTTACTTGAGGTAAGCGATGCAATAAATTGCGAGTCAAAAGTGAAGTTCCTACACTTTTATCGGGTCGATGTAGGAACTTCACAGAATTTAGATACTAAACTCAAGCCGTGACACCAGATGTACAGAACAAATGGTTTTGATGCCTTCTTGAACTTGAAAAGTTGTATAAATTCAGACTCCAATGCTTCTGTATTAATCAAAAACGCAAGATTCTGTATAGGGCAATGTTCATTAAAAACCAGAGATTATCCCCTAGATTGAGCGTTGAATCGTTGATGGTGACATCCACACATCAAAAACAAACTCCCAATCCAAACCCGAAATCAAACATTGATTAGTCGTTGTCCCACTGTTCACGACCAATTAGGTCGCCAATGCGATCGCGTAACAAAAAGTCACATTTCTCTAATTCACATTCAACGCAAACCCACTCTCTCGCTGGAATGTATTGGCAGAGGGTATATATTGGCTGTTGTCGGCTAATCATTCCTTTTTGCACCAGTCGGCGTGCTTCGTCTTGAATCACATCTAGAGAGTAGTAACTGATAGAAGGCACCGTATTCACACTCATGTTTTTTACTCACAAATTAACACTTACGATAGTGTTCCCGTTAATAATTAGGAACAAACATTACAGAAATTAGACTTGTGGCTAAGATTTTGTAGTTTGCTATACGGAACTATTTTTATTTTGACGCTACATCTCCTGAAAATATCTCAAGAAATGTTAAGAAAGTCAACGAATCCTGACATTTCTGGAAAATCCGCTTTACAAAAAAAATTCCGAGTAGTTAACTTAACCTGCTTATGTAGCTGTATGACTTTAATGCTACAAGTCTGAAAGTCTTGCCATTACTGTCTTTAGGCAAGATTTGGTGGGTGGGGAGAGTTTATATCGCGATCGCTTACATATCAAATAATCACCTTAAAAGCTGGATCTATAACTGCTGGTCTTCATCTTAGGGTAAACAACACAATAATATTTGTCAGTTACTAGGGTATAAACTGTTGCAAAACCTAACGGCTAAAGTATACTACGAAGGCTTTAACCATAGCATCTGTTAACAATTTCTTAAGTAAGCCCGTAATTTATTAGTTAATTTCAGCACTAACATCATCCAGTTTTCTTTTGAAAAACATCTGTAAAAGGGTGGAATAATACTAATTCGGAATTAGGACACACTTAACAATTCAAAATTCAAAATTCAAAATTCAAAATTTAAGACAGTTTCAGACGAAGAGGAGTGCGGTCTTGGGGTCTCCCCAAGAGGAGCAACTCCGGGGGATTTAAGCCCCGACTGAAACGGAGCGGAGTCGGAGCGGAGCCACTCCGCCTCCAAGCTACGTGTAGACGTAGGCGTCTTAAACCCTTTATTTGCGATAAATAATCAATTCAAAATTCAAAATTCAAAATTCAAAATTAAATTCAGCCACCCACAAGGGGTAGGGTTTCTACCTACCGAGTGAGATAAGGATGCTTTCGCCCACGAGGGGCGAGGTTTTAAACCTAACTTTTTTGATGAAGTTTTAGCAAGGAAGAATGTTTAAACCTTGTTTCGCCCACAACAAGAGAAGTGTCTTGCTGAATTAGGTTATGTTTACATTAAAACAGACGCGATCTAGTCACGTCTGTAAACTGTTTGGCGGATTTGCTGAGATTAATTGTTCTGAAGTTACATTGTTGTTTTAGTTACTTATTCGGAGAATTCCCGATCGTTTTGACCAGTGCTGTCTTCTACTGCTACTAGATTTTCTGGTGGGCGATCGTGGTTAAGTTGGTTTAGTAGTGCTAATACCTTATTACCGCGTTCTATGGAGCGATCTTCGAGAAATATTACTTCTGGTGTACGACGTAGCCGTACCCGCGCCCCAAGTTCGCTGCGGACGTAACCTGTGGCCGACTTTAAGCCTGCCATTGTTTCTTCCTTAGCTTCATCTGTACCATAGATGCTGACGTAGATTTTGGCGTGTTGCAGATCGCCGGAAACATCAACATCAGTAACACTGACCATTCCAGTACCCACACGGTCATCCTTAATGCCGTTAAGCAGCATTTGGCTAACTTCCCGTTTGATCAGTTCAGCAACGCGGGAAACCCGACGATTTGTAGCCATAAAAATTTCGCCTCATCACAGAGGTTGTACGACAAAAATATATGCAAGTTGGGTAGACAGTACTTAGCGGGAGCAACGCCAAGAGCAACCGTCTGTGGGGCACAGCCCCGATATAACACTAGTCTAGATTGTACTCAAGCCCAGCATTGCCCGTAGGGTGAAAGTCAGGAAGACTAGGCTGCTCACAAATAAACCTAAGATAGCGATCAAGGTGATAGGGCGTTTCAACAATGGCACTAATGGCGCAAAGGTGTTCAGAAACAAGCCTAAGACGATCGTAATTAAGTATCGGGGGTAGCGAAAGACGTTATCCCAAAATCCGTCAAACATCTGAATCTAAACTGCCTTGTTATATACTTACGTTTGTTTTGATATGCTTTATCTACTCAATTGTAATATATGCGGCTGGAAAATTAGCCAGTTAATCTAAAATTTGGTTCGTCGGTTATATTGGCTTTATTTAGTCATGATTATTTTCAGTTAAATTGTAAATAAATGGTAATTCAAGTCTCAAAGGAAACTAACCCGCGTCCATTTTTGAAGTGGGCAGGGGGTAAAAGTCGGTTAATACAGCAATATATTCCTTATTTTCCCAAGAGTTATAAAAATTACTATGAGCCATTTTTAGGTGGTGGTGCTGTTTTTTTCTATCTCCAACCAAGTGCAGCCATTTTAACTGATATTAATGCCGAATTAATTAACACTTATTGTTGTGTTAGAAATCGTGTCGAAGAATTAATTTCTCTATTAAAAGAGCATAAAAGCCGACATGGTAAAGATTATTACTATAGCGTCAGAAATAACTCTAGTGGCACTGATATAGAAAAAGCTGCTCGTCTAATTTATCTTAATAAGACTTGTTTTAATGGTCTTTATCGAGTCAACTCACAGGGTAAATTCAATGTGCCTTTAGGCAGATATAATAATCCCAATATTTGTGCTGAAGTTTTACTCAAAGCAGCCTCCGAAGCGCTTTCCTATGCAGAAATTAAACAAGCAGATTTTACAGAAGTCTTAAATCGTGCGACTAGCAGTGATGACTTTGTATTTTTTGATCCGCCCTACCATCCGATCAGTGACACTAGCTATTTCACTGCTTATAGTCAAAATTGTTTTAGTAAAAAAGACCAAGAAATTTTAAGAGATACTTGTGCAGAGTTAGCAAGTCGTGGTGTCAAAGTTATGGTATGCAATTCTGATAGTGAATTTATTAGTAAAATTTATACTGATATCAATTTTGAAACTTACAAAATTAAAGCAGCGCGTTCAATTAACTCAAATATAAAGAATAGAGGCGTTATTAACGAACTATTAATTACATCTTTTAAAGATTTTTATTTGCCCAGGCAATAAACCTATCTAAGCTATAAACTGCTAATAAATTATGGTTATCATTAACTCTTGCTTTCAGCCATTTGCTTGCGCCTTCTCGCATACCTTCACCGCCTAAAATTACGATAGTTGGTGCAGGGTAATAGTGCTGAATATTCATGTTTAAGTAAGGAAACTTTTCATCAACTGAACCGGGACTTTCTTGCCATTTGCACTCGAAAATTAAACCGGATGGCATTGCAGATGAGCCGACAACATAAAAATCAACCTTTAAATAGGTATGATAAATTCCAGTTCCAATATAAATTTCTTTACCATAACGTTTTGGCAATAAAGTAGCATTTAGTATAAATTCTTTTTGGACATAGTTTCCTACTTGGAAATAATTATGCCCATTCAAGATTGCTTCTACATTTGCTTCTAAAATATTCCCAGACTTATTTGCCCGTCCGCCTTGAGTCAGAGCCATCCTAAATCCCTCTGCCAAAAGTCCTGCTTATTATAGGATTTCACAGAAGCAGTAAAAAATGGTCAGTTGCTTAATATGAATTTTTGATTTTGACTTAACGAGGTTGGATTAATAGGTAAAAAAGTCTGAATTTATTAGTATTTTTGTACTAATTAAATACAAATGTATTAATAATTTGGATAAGAAAGGAGTTACTAATTCAGATAATAGTTAAAATAATGGATTTCTCTTTAGTCTCAAAGACCAACTATTGCAAGCGGCTACGCCATTTTTCTGGGTCTTGGGAACAGTAGAAAACAGCGTAGATAATAATCTCCTGTTCATTAAACTCGTAAAAAACGACGTAGGGAAAATGGCTAATTGTAGCGCGGCGATAAGTTTCATGAATAATCTGCTATGTGTTGGGGTGATGCTAAATTAAATTTAGGCAGGAATCAATACATCATAGGAACTCAGCGCCTAAGCCAAATTTCCGCCCCTCGTACCAGTCATAATCAACCTGTCTGGGCTTCAGTATGACCGTTGCGGATAGACCATGCTAGTTCTAACAGTTGAGTCCAGCGCTTTTGTACCTGTTTGGGGGTGCATTTGATGGCTTTGGCGATCGCAACGTCGTTTTCCCGTGCAGTTTTTAACTCTAATATTTGCTGTTGCTGTTCTGTGAGTTGATTCACAAAGATTTCCCACTGCTGGGAAGATAAACCCAACTTTTGCTCTAAACCCGCGCCTAACCATTGATGTACCAATTGCCAATGGTGTTGTTTGGCAAACTTTTCTACGTGGTATTTAAACCGTTGTTGGAGATAATCGCGCTGACGGCTGGTTAAACCGAGAATTTGGTCAATTTCTGGGGCTGAAAGGTCTTGAAGTTTCAAGCTGAGGTAGTTCATACAATCAGATTGACCTTGAGACTCCAGATATTTCATCAATTCGGTGATGACGCGATCGCGTTCTGATTCTTCAGATGGATCGAAATTAGTTTGGGCGATCATTTGCGATCGCAGCTGTTGCACCGCCGAGTTGCGCTGGTAAGATTCGGCTTCTTCACCCTTAGCAGACTCTACCGCCATTTCAATATCCACGGTAGTTTCTTGGGGCTGACGACGAGCAAAACCTTGGGCGCGCAAGATAATCAATTGCTGATTTGCACCACCAGGTAAATTGATCCGACGTTTGGCATACTGTTCTGTAAAGGCCATGTATTCAGCTAATTGCAGCTGAGTACGCGGCGTATGATTCTCTGGTAGTTCGTTTTCTCTACGGAAAGCTTTGATCGCTTCGATATAAAATGCTTGTAAAAAATCTTCAATTAGGCTGTAACGAGCATCAAAGCCCAACTCCGAACCAGACATAGTTACATGACGGTAAACCATAGCACCCAAATTGCTATGTAATTCCACCCGCCCTTGTTTGGAACCTAGTTGGTAATAACGTAAGCATTTTTGCATCCGATGCCTTCCCAACGTCATCTGCCAGGACTTGATTTCCCCAGATGTTTGAATGCGGGAGCTTTTGTCGCAAATGCGTTCTACTTCTACAGCTATGCGCTTTGCTAAAGCTTCTACGCACTTGGGTGTTGCTTTCACTTGCGCTTGCATTTCCTCAGACAGCAATTGAATCAAGCGATCGCTATTGCTATCTAAAAATTCTTCAGTCGAAATGTGGTTGTCAAAAATGGGTGTAGAGTTTGGTAGATTGACGACGTTAGCTTTCATGACTTTTCCAGTAGTATTGCACCGTAATTACAACGCAGACACAGCAATCAAGACCGTCCTGGGCTGGAGAATCTTTAGGCATTCATCCATCAAGACTTGCCGTATATAATGCTCACATCTAAAGCTCATATATCAAAACTATAGGAAATACGAAAGAGTTACAGTTCTGGCAATGTGTCGGTTTTTTTCACAAGCCACCATCTCAACGCTGGCACACGAGTACCCGCCATTTTCTTAAAGTTATCAAATACCTTACCGTGCCAAGTTTTGCCACCATCCTCTTATATCCACTGCCTCACAGAACAGCCCATCCTAGACATCACTTTTAAATATGACAATTTTAAAACTGGAGTTATTTTTATCACAATTTCCGAAACGGAAAGGTGCGCCTGTGAAGTGGAATTCTTATACCCATGCTGCTGCTGTTTCCCAACCTAAACCCCTCCGTATAATTGCTGCTTCGTCTCCGGTCATATCCAAGATGGTAGATACTTCATAAGTAGGTTCTTCGCCAGTGTCTACAATTATGTCTACCAACTTGTCCAAACGATCGAATAGCTCTACCCGCGACTGAATCGTTTCAGGATCTATCCGAATCATGCCATTATCTGCTTCATCTGGTGGCAGATGTGCTGAAGTTGAAATAATCGGATTGCCCAATGCTGCCAGCAACTCCAAACATACAGTATGGTTTGGTACTCTAATTCCAGTAGTTTTCCGTTTGGGGTTTTGCACCAATCGCGGTACTAACTTCGTAGCTGGGAACAAAAACGTGTATGGCCCTGGAATCAGGCGTTTCATAATCCGATAGGCTGTGTCACTTACGAAGGCATAAGTTGCCACATTTGAAAGCGAGGGACATAAAAATGTCAATGGTTTATCGTTTGCTAGCTGTTTAATTTGCCGCACTCGTTCTACCGCCGACTTGGCATTCAAATCACAACCGATCGCATAGACTGTATCAGTAGGGTAAAGCATGACTGCGCCACTAGAGAGCGCCGACTTTATTTCCTCTATTCGGCGAATTTGAGGATTATCCGGATGAACTGGGAAAATTTTTGCCATAGGACGGGGATTGGGGACTGGGGATTGGGGATTGGGTATTGGGGACTGGGTATTGGGGACTGGGGAGAATAAAAAATGATTCTTGACAAATGACTAATGACTAATGACTAATGACTAATGACTAATGACAAATTTATTATGAATAAAATCGCTTATCTTCAATGTCCGACAGGAATTTCTGGTGATATGTGCCTGGGTGCTTTGGTAAGTTTGGGTGTTCCTGTGGAGTATTTAATTGCAAAACTTAATGGGTTGGGTATTGAACAGGAATATCAGTTGAGGGCAGAACTTGTCCAACGCAATGGTCAGCAGGCGACTAAAGTCCATGTGGATTTACTAGACAATCATCACCACCATCACCACGATCGCGAACACAGTCACCATCACACACGCCACTTGCCAGAAATAGAGCAGATGATTCTCAAAGCGGGGTTGCCATCACGGGCAGAAGCTTGGAGTTTGGCGGTATTCCGACAGCTAGCGGTGGCAGAAGGGGCGGTGCATGGCATTTCGCCTGAAAAAGTTCATTTTCATGAAGTGGGTGCTGTAGATGCGATCGTAGATATTGTGGGTACTTGCCTGGGGTTGGATTGGTTGGGGATTGAAAGCAATAACGAAGGATTGCCCCTGCTTTACTGCTCGGCGTTTCCGACTGGTGGCGGCACTGTTCGGGCTGCACATGGTCAGATGGCAGTACCAGTCCCAGCGGTATTAAAGCTGTGGGAAATGCGGGGTTGTCCAGTTTATAGTAATGGCATTGACAGAGAATTAGTAACACCAACAGGAGCCGCGATCGCCACTACTTTGGCAAGAGATTTTGGTTCACCACCTGCGATCGCTATCAAGCAGATAGGACTGGGAGCAGGAACCATAAATTTACCCATTGCCAATATTTTACGCCTCTGGTTGGGTGAAAGCGCTAGTTTACAGGCAAATTTCAGTGATTCTGAAGCTACTAGCTCAAACTTGGAAACCATCTCAGTATTAGAAACCCAAATTGATGATTTAAATCCACAAGCGATTGGCTATGCGTTTGAGGCGTTGTTTGTCGCTGGTGCGTTGGATGTTTTTACTCAGGCGATCGGTATGAAAAAGTCCCGTCCGGGGATTTTACTAACTGTGATTTGTCATCCAGAAAATTTACTCAGTTGTGAAGCCGTTATCTTCCGCGAAACTACAACTTTAGGCATTCGGCGAACAACTCAGCAACGTGCCATTTTACAACGGGAAATTCAACAAGTGGAAACGGAATATGGCAAAGTGCGTGTCAAGATAGCATGGAAGGGACAATCACCAGAAAAAGTTATTGCAAATGTGCAGCCAGAATATGAAGATTGTGCAGACTTAGCCCGAAAACATAATATTCCCTGGCGCGAAATTCAACGGTTGGCGCTACAGCGTTGGTATTTAGTCAATGGCTGATACAAATTCCATGTTCTTCGTTGTCTCCGTATATCCCTTTTTTCTCCTACTGTCAGTAGACTGAAAACTTTTGCGATGCCTACGGCGGGCTACGCCTACGCTAAAAAATAGTAGTGTACGATACGGTTTTTGGAGGAATGGAAAAAAGCTGATCGTGTTGGATAAATTATCAGATTATCCCTCTTCTGTCACTTTCCGGGGTAAGTAAGTAGTAAATAAACTAAACTATCCAGAAACATTCCGCGCGATTAATCCTGGTGTTAAGACTGCACTCTACGCAATTTTAGACTTGTGTGCCAAGGTAGGTTTTGGTTTTATTCTCATATCAAGTCCGGTTAATCACTTATGATTACCGCATCTGTGCAAAAATCCCAAAAGCCTCTTTCCCCCTGCCCCCTGCTCCCAGCAAGAACTGCGGTCTAAATGATAAGTCTTTACCCGGAAATGATATCACATCAGCTGGCAATGAAACTTTAGCACAAGCTAGCAACAGCGATCGCATCATGCAAGCCGTTCACTCGTATATGCAGAGTGAGGAAAGAGAACGGAGTCCTTATTGATAACATGGATGCTCTCATTTTTGGATAGTGAAAATTAAATGTCCTAGTTTGCGATCGCAACCCCATATAGTTTTATATTTTGATGTGCCGCATCAATTAAACTTTGTAAATCTTTTCTTTTACCAAATCGTTCATCTATACCAAAATAGCCAATTGGTAAAAAGCCCCAATCTACCGTTAAGGCTATACTCATCAAAGGTTGATTAAGGATTTATGCAAGTTTAAATAAAATTTTAGATCCCCGATTTCTTCAAGAAGTCGGGGATCTATATTACCACGCTATTTGCGATCGCTCTTGGACAACTTGCTGATATACTTGCTCGGTTTGCTTGGCTAGTTTCGGCCAGCTAAAGCGTCGCTCTAAATCCTCATAAGCGTTATCCACCAGCCATTGGCGATAACCTGGATTTTTCAACACTTCCAAAATTCCCCAAGCTAAAGAATCGGGATTGTTCGCCCAAGTGACAATGCCTGTTTTGGTATGTTGCACCACTTCTGGAAAACCACCAGTATCAGAAACTACTACAGGAACGCGAGAAGCAAAGCTTTCTAAAGCCACAATCCCAAAGGGTTCGTAAAGGCTCGGAAAAACCGCACAGTCAGCGACAGTTTGAAATCTATCTAAGTATTCATCAGAGAGAAAACCTGTAAAATAGCAATGATGCCAAATTCCCAAATCCCAGGCTTGGCGCTTGAGATGGTCAGTATTGCCGCCACCAACGATCACAAATTTAACATTACCTCCCATTTGGGAAAGGATTTTAGGTGCAGCATTGAGCAATATAGGTACACCTTTTTCGTATGTCATACGACCAAGGTAATAAACGATTTTCTCATCGTCTGTGGCAAATTGGCGGCGAAAATCCAGAGCAGGAAAATCTATGTGATGTTGTTTCTTTGCAGCTCGGATACCGTTATAAATGACATCGATTTTATCCCAAGGACTGTAGAGCGCTCGTTCTACTTCTTGGCGCATATAGTCGCTACAAACAATAATTCGCCAAGCATTGTAAGCTAGCAAGGTTTCTTTGCCATTTATATAACCTTGGATATCTGTGTGAATACCGTTATAGCGCCCGTATTCTGTAGCGTGAATTGTAGCAATTAGTGGTATTTTAAAATTATGCTTAAGAGCGATCGCAGCATCTCCGACTAACCAATCATGGGCATGAATTAAATCAAAGGGCCCTTCCTCTAAAATCAACTTACCACCATGATCTCCCATACTCAGGTTGAGATTGACTACCCAGTGGAAAAAGTCATTACTATATGCCACTGGCACTCGATGTATCTTTACTCCCTCAACTACCTCATACATTGATGCCTGACCAAACTCCGCTGTAATCAGGTGGATTTCATGTCCTAGCTTGACCAGTTCCGGGTACAACTCCGCCACATGACGCGCAATTCCCCCAATAATCCTTGGTGGAAACTCCCAACTCAGTACAAGTATTTTCATTTACTAGACTCCCCGACTCTTTATAAGTATCTAACAAACTACATTTACCTAAAAATACAAGTCTGGCTAATGCGGTAAGTACTTTTACTAAAATTTTTAGATTTTTTAACAGTGATTTTGTTAAAGCTTATCAACAGTAGGCAGGGGGTAGGAGGCAACGGGCAGGAGGAACCTACCCTATGCGCCAATACGTGATTTAGCTGAATTCTGAATTCTGACTTTTGACTCCTGAATTCTATTAGCTTTGATCCAAGCGCAGTACTGCCATAAAGGCTTCCTGGGGTACATCTACAGTACCTACAGATTTCATCCGCTTTTTACCTTTTGCTTGCTTTTGCAAAAGTTTTTTCTTCCGACTGATGTCACCACCGTAGCATTTGGCTAGCACATCTTTCCGCAAAGCGGGGATGTGTTCGCTGGCAATAACTTTACTGCCAATAGATGCCTGAATTGGCACTTTGAATTGATGGCGGGGAATTAATTCCTTGAGTTTTTCTGCCATTGCCCGCCCGACGTTGTAAGCTTTATCTCGATGCACAATCATCGCCAAGGAATCCACAGGATCGCCGTTAATCATGATATCCAGCTTTACCAGAGGATTTTCACGGTAGCCGATGATGTGATATTCCATACTGGCGTAACCGCGCGATCGCGATTTCATCTGATCGAAAAAGTCAGTTACAACTTCCGCCAAGGGTAGTTCATAAGTAAGTGTGGTTCGTCCTTGGGCGAGATATTTCATATCTTTGAAGATACCCCGGCGATTTTGTGACAACTCCATCAAGCTGCCAACATAAGTTTCCGGCGTAATCATCTCTACTTGGACGTAGGGTTCTTCAATTTTTTCGCGATCGTTGGGAGAAGGTAAGCGGCTAGGATTATCGATGTACAGTTCCTCACCTTTGAGGGTAATCACCTTATAAACCACCGAGGGGGCTGTAATGATTAAATCTAGGTTATACTCTCGCTCTAGACGTTCCTGAACAATTTCCATGTGCAGCAAACCTAAAAACCCGCAACGGAAGCCAAACCCCATCGCGCTCGAAGTTTCGGGTTCGTAATGTAGCGCTGCGTCGTTGAGTTCCAGCTTTTCCAAGGCTTCCCGCAAATCTTCAAATTGATCGGCATCAATGGGGAACATCCCGCAAAAAACCATCGGGTTCGCTTCTGCGTAACCTGGCAAAGGTGCATCTGCTTTCGCCTTACTGAGGGTAATTGTGTCTCCTACCCGTGCATCAGCTACAGCTTTAATTGCCGCTCCCAAATAGCCTACTTCCCCAGCGTGGAGTTCATCAACTTGCTTTTGAGTCGGTGAAAGGACACCTAACTCATCAATTTCAAATTCTTTACCGGATGCCATTAAATGGATGCGATCGCCTTTTTTCACGGTGCCATCCATCACCCGGAAATACACAATTACTCCCCGATAGCTGTCGTAATAGCTATCAAATATTAACGCTCGTAGGCGTTCATTTATGGTATTGGGTGGTGGCGGTATCCGTTCAACAACTGCTTCTAAAATCTCATCAATACCAATTCCTTCTTTAGCAGAGGCCAGAATCGCACCACTGCAATCTAGACCGATAATTTCTTCAATTTCGCCAATTACCCGTTCTGGTTCAGCCCCCGGCAAATCAATTTTATTCAAAACCGGAATAATTTCCAGGTTATTCTCTAACGCTAAATATACATTAGCCAAAGTTTGCGCCTCCACACCTTGGGACGCATCTACTACCAATAGCGCTCCTTCGCAAGCAACAAGAGAGCGGGAGACTTCATAAGAAAAATCCACGTGTCCAGGAGTATCAATTAAGTTCAGCACATACTGCTGACCATCCTTAGCTGTGTAGTTCATCCGGGCAGCTTGCAGCTTAATTGTAATGCCGCGCTCCCGTTCCAGATCCATGTTGTCGAGAAACTGTTCCTTCATTTGTCGGTCTTCAACAGTGCCAGTAGCTTGTAGCAAGCGATCGGCGAGGGTTGATTTCCCGTGGTCGATGTGAGCAATAATACAAAAATTGCGAATGCGAACTGCGGGAACGTCAGTCATATACTATCTTTGCCTTAGCAGCAACCAAAGTTAAAAGGGCAATTTACTTAATGTATTTTAATGCTTTCTTAGCCAAGACGCTGCTAGCTTTTTAGTGGTGAGTTAAGAGTTAGTAGAGACGCGATTAATCGCGTCTGTACAGGAGTTAGGAGTTAAAAGTTAAGAGTTAGAAGTTATTATTCTCCCCCTGCTCCCCCTGCTCCCCTGCCCCCTGCCCCCTGCCCCCTGCCCCCTGCCCCCTGCCCTCTTCACCCCATCTTTAACTTTCGATCTAAATAGGTGGACATTTAAGAATATTATGAAAGTCTATTTGTCGCTGCTAGTATTCAACAGCTAGGAGCGTACAATAAATGTAAATAAGTACATGTAGGGATCGGGTAGGGATCGTGGGCAATTGCGATCGGTAATTGCCCACAATCGCCGATCTATCGGCAAAATTTCTAGAGCCATTGTCTAGTCAGTTATATGAAAAATGCGATTTAAAACTTAAAGCTGTTACTTTGGTGCTATTTCAGGGAAGTATTGAACTGTACCCTTGAAAATTTTTCAGCGAATTAGCCCAAATTAATGAATATAACTACTTTACAAAGCTTTAGACAAAACCAATTCAGAGAATTCAGAGTATATAAACCTATGAATATGAAAGAGAAAACTACCGAAGCGGAAAAAAGACAAGCCGATAAGGTAGAAATTGCTGTCCGCCTGGACTCAGAGTTAGTAGAGCAAATTCAGCATCTTACCAATGACCCAAGTAAAGTAATTGAGGTGGCGGTTCGCCAGTGGTTACGGGGTGAACTCCTCAGAGATGACGAACTAACGCGTACACCTGTGCGTACCCCTATTCCTCCTCGCGGTGAATGGAACGATTGACGCCATTATTTAGTTCAGATGTCAATGCAAGTTAAAAAAAGTAAAGTTTGCCAATCTGGTTTCCAAAACACCAAAAAATAACCAATAAAACACAAAAAAGCTGTAAAAATTTATGTATAAATTTCAGCGGCTTTAGTAAAATTACGGTCGGATACCCTTTGTCTATCCAACTCAATTAATGACTATTACTGCCAATTCCCAATTGTCGAATGTATTTTCCCAAAATCTGGAATCTATTACCAGTAAGACCGATGGCTCATTACCAACTTTAGGAGCCGAGTTGGTGTATACGCAAGATGGGGCAGGGTGCTATCTGACCTTTTGTTGGCAGTACAGCGAACTCCTGGGGTTAAATACTGAAAAAATAGTTGACGAGCTGAACCAGACCCAAACCTTTGTCCCTGTGGATAAGGTTACTTATTTGGAACGATTGCACCGAATTTTGACAAGTTTGGTGCCAGAAAGGTTTCAGTGTTGGTTTAGCTATCATAAGGAATTATTTGAGTTGGACTTAGTGATTAGTCCGATTATGCCGAGTTTGGGAACAACTGCCACTACAGTTTTAGTGATGGGACGGTTAGTGCAAGCGACACTAAACAAAAAACAAGCGCGTGCGGCATCAAAAACGCCCACACAAATAGAGTTGGCTTTACGTTCACAGCAACACCAAAAACTGGTAAATCGCATTACCAGAAATATTCGCCGGACATTGGATTTAGATATTATTTGGCAGCAAACAGTTGACAGTTTGGGGAAAGCACTGCGACTAGAACGCTGCATTATTTGTCCTTATCAGCCCTCAAGCTCAAAAGTGCAGGTGAAGGCTGAATATCGCCAGCCAGAACTAAAATCAATGCTTGGCTTGGATATAGATATAGCTTCTGAGCCTGCCTTTGCTCAAGCCTTGGCAACCCTAGAACCAGTTATGATGGAAGTGCCTGGATACAAGGAGTCTGGGCGGCAGAAAACTCTGGTAGTTGCGACTTGCTATCAAGACCAAGCCAATGGATTGGTTGCCTTGAATTGGCAAGATGAATGCTACACATTAACAGAATCGGAATTAGAACTGGCAAAAGAAGCAGCAGATCAATTGGGAACTGCGATCGCTCATGCTACTTTATATGAAGAATTAGAAATAGCGCGTCAAAAAGCCGAAGAAGCTTCCCGTCTCAAAAGCGAGTTTCTAGCTAATGTATCCCATGAAATTCGTACTCCCCTCAACGGTATGATTGGCTTTTTGAAGCTGATTTTGGAAGGGATGGCAGATGACCCAGAAGAACAAAATCAGTTTTTGGCAGAAGCTCACCACTTATCGATACATCTGCTGAATATCATCAACGATATTTTGGACATTGCCAAAATCGAAGCTGGTAAAATGGAGCTAGCTTACGCTCCAGTCAAGCTAGATGAGCTATTCAGTCATGTAGAAGGTTTCATGCGTCCCCAAGCAGAAATGAGAAACCTCAGTTTTCTGATGCAAATGCCTGCTACCTCCGATGAAATCATTGTCCAAAGCAACTACCAACGGTTGTTACAAGTGATGCTCAATTTGGTAGGTAATGCGATCAAATTTACCCATGAGGGTGGTGTTACCGTCAGCGCCGATTTAGTACTCAAAAAGGCGAACTTTCAAGATCAGCAATTTCCTGGGATGGTGAGAGTACGTGTGGCAGACACTGGTATTGGTGTTTCCTTAGACAAACAAGATAAACTATTTCAATTATTCTCTCAAGTGGATGGTTCCCGCACTCGCCAGTACGGCGGCACAGGTTTGGGACTGGCAATATCCCAAAAGCTAGTGGAGGCAATGGGCGGCGAGGTACATTTTTATAGTTTGGGCGAAGGACTTGGCTCAACAGTCACATTCACCGTGCCACTATATCAACAACCAGTCATGGTTTCGTCTAATGATAGCGACTCAACAAGTAGTGCTGAGTGTTGATTTAGTCATTGGTCATTGGTCATTTGGAACATTACCAATACTGGGTTTTGAGATTTTAAATTTAAATTTTTTGAGCAATTATTATTTAATAACTAAATTTTAAATTGGCAAGAGTTCTGTCCCTAGCCATTACAAGAGTTCTGTCCCTAGCCATTAGAGTTATATAATTATAGATTGGATTGAAGAACGAATCGTACTAAAAAAAGCCCAAAGACTTATTGTAGGCTCTTAACCAGTTGGGGCAAGGGCTGTATCTTAACTTAATGCCATTCTGTTGAAGAACAAAATACCACAAACGCCTAAATATTGGCTTTTGCTCGGCTTTACTCCATCTACGAGAAATAGATTTTTGACCCTTTTTTACAGTGAGTGTACTGAGGAGCATAAAATCCTGTCTTCCGTTGGACTGCAAAACAGAACCTAAAGGCTAGAGTAAAGTAGGAGGCTCAAAGGAAAACAATGTTTCAGCTAATCTAATCTCAAGTTGCTAAAACCAGCAGTGGTTTAGTCAAAAGTCATTAAAAACTGACACCTGACAATCATATCGGCAACTAGATTTAGGATCGATTTAACAAAGCTGGAAAATAAAACTTTGGATAATGGTTAATGAGTAAGGGTGCATTGGTGACAGGGATCGTTATTATTCAATGCCCCATGCCCCATTCTCCATTCCCCATACCCATCTTTAACTTAGCAGGTCTAAACTATGGAACTCACAATTGACAACGTTGAAACAGTCTTGGATGAAATGCGCCCTTATCTCATGTCTGATGGCGGCAATGTGGAACTCGTAGAACTTGACGGGCCTGTTGTAAAACTGCGGCTGCAAGGTGCTTGTGGTTCTTGTCCCAGTTCTGCAATGACCCTGAGAATGGGTATTGAGCGCCGCCTGAAGGAAATGATTCCCGAAATTGCAGAAATTGAGCAAGTGGTGTAAAAGTTAGGAGTTAGGAGTTAGGAGTTATGAGTTTTGAATCAACTCCTAACTCCTCATTCTTAACTCCTAACCATTCTTATGTCCCATCCTCTCTACATTGCTTTTATCTGGCATCAACATCAGCCGCTGTACAAATCTCCTGGCAGCGGCGTTTCGCTATCTCCGAGTCAGCAGTACCGTCTACCTTGGGTACGTTTGCATGGAACTAAAGATTATCTGGATTTAGTATTACTCTTAGAGCAATATCCTAAGTTACACCAAACGGTGAATTTAGTACCATCACTGATATTGCAACTCGAAGATTATATTGCTGGCACTGCTTTTGACCCTTATCTCGCAGCCAGCTTAACGCCGGATGAACAACTCACCTACCAACAGCGCGAATTTATTATCCAACACTTTTTTGATGCCAATCACCATACCCTGATTGACCCTCATCCGCGCTATGCCGAGTTGTACCAGCAAAGGCAGGAAAAAGGGCAAGCTTGGTGTTTGGCAAATTGGGAATTGCCAGATTATGGTGATTTGCTAGCTTGGCACAATTTGGCTTGGATCGATCCGCTATTTTGGGATGACCCAGAAATTGCTGCTTGGTTAAAACAGGGTCGGAATTTTACTTTAAGCGATCGCCAGCGCATTTATTCCAAACAGCGAGAAATTCTCAGCCGGATTATCCCCCAACATCGGAAAATGCAGGAGGCGGGGCAGCTTGAAGTTACTACCACGCCTTACACCCACCCGATTTTGCCGTTGTTAGCTGATACTAACTCCGGTCGGGTAGCTGTGCCTAATATGACACTACCTAAGCAGCGATTTCAGTGGGCAGAAGATATTCCCCGCCACTTGCGGAAAGCTTGGGACTTTTATAAAGACCGCTTTGGACAGATTCCTCGTGGTTTGTGGCCTTCGGAACAATCAGTAAGTCCGGCAATACTTCCAGATATTATTAACCAAGGGTTTAAGTGGATATGCTCAGATGAAGCCGTCTTGGGGTGGACGCTGAAACACCTTTTTCATCGGGATGGGGCGGGGAATGTGCAGCAACCAGAACTTTTGTATCGACCCTATCGCCTGCAAACTGCCGAGGGTGACTTGTCAATTGTGTTTCGCGACCACAGATTATCAGATTTGATTGGCTTTACTTATAGCGCGATGCCAGCGAAACAGGCAGCAGCAGATTTAGTGGGACATTTGCAAGCGATCGCTAAAATGCAAAGAGATAGTCAAAGCGAACAACCTTGGCTAGTTACCATCGCTCTGGATGGGGAGAATTGCTGGGAATTTTATCCCCAAGATGGCAAACCCTTTCTAGAAGCTTTGTATCAAAGTTTGAGCGATGAACCTCGCCTCAAACTTGTCACCGTCTCCGAATTTCTCGAAGAATTTCCAGCCACAGCCACCATTCCTGGAGGACAACTACATAGCGGTTCTTGGGTAGATGGCAGTTTCACCACTTGGATCGGCGATCCCGCCAAAAATCGTGCTTGGGATTATTTGACAGAAGCAAGGATTATGCTCGCAAGTCATCCCGAAGCGACGGAAGAAAACAATCCAGAAGCATGGGAAGCATTGTATGCCGCAGAGGGTTCCGACTGGTTCTGGTGGTTTGGTGCAGGACACTCCTCAAATCAGGATGCCATCTTTGATCGGTTGTTTCGAGAACACTTATTTGGTATTTACAAGGCATTAAATGAACCTGTACCGCCCTATCTCAAGCAACCAGTGGAAAACCACCAAGCACAGGGAAACCACACTCCACAAGGGTTTATTCATCCCGTGATTGATGGTAGGGGTGACGAACAAGACTGGGACAAAGCTGGACGCATAGAAATCGGCGGGGCGCGGGGAACGATGCACAATAGCAGCGTCATCCAGCGACTTTGGTATGGGGTGGATCACTTAAATTTCTATTTGCGGCTAGACTTTAAAAGTGGTGCTGCACCAGGGCAGGATTTGCCAGCAGAGTTGAATTTGCTGTGGTTCTATCCAGAAAAAACAATGGTCAACAGCCCAGTTCCCTTAGCAGATGTACCAGATGCAGCCCCACTTAATTACCTTTTCCACCATCTTTTAGAAGTTAACTTGCTGACGCAATCGATTCAGTTTCGGGAAGCTGGAGACAATTATCAATGGCATCCCCGTTTCAGTCGCGCTCAAGTAGCAATAAATAGTTGTTTAGAGTTGGCAGTGCCGTGGGCAGACTTGCAAGTTCCGCCAGATTATCCTCTACGTCTGATTTTGGTGCTTGCAGATGAAGGGCGTTTTTCTAACTATTTGCCAGAAAATGCTTTGATTCCCATTGAGGTGCCTTAGAACTCAATACCTTTGGTTTTACGAAATACCAATTAGGGGCGTACAGATGTAACGCCCCTAATGTTACGTGAGTTCGACAAGTCTTATTTGACCTCACCCCCAGCCCCTCTCCGTCTCGGAGAGGGGAGTAAAAAGCTGAATTTTTCGTTGAACTCATGTTTAATTAGGACTTACGCATCGTACATAAGTACTATACGTAATTTGGGTATTTCAGCCGTGTTTAGCACCCAGCGAAGTCTACGACAGTCTACGGCTACGCAAATATGGGAATAAATTGGGGTTATACAAAGCGCCTGAAACAACCAAAAACCATAACTCATATTATGGTTAATTTGTACAGTGCGTAAGTCCTATATTATTAATCGAGCACTATTTAGGATGCGATCGCCTTTTTGATATGTGCATGGGGCATAAAGATGACCATTCGATGTCCGATTGGTTGCGTTGACTTTGGTAATTATGGCGATCGCACATCTCTCAATACGGTTCGGATAAGCGTTTTTCACAATCGAGTCTGCTCTGGGAAATGGGGTTGCAGGTATTAAGTAAAGGATGTATTCAATTATGGATGATTCATTGATAAGAGCAAGCTATAGCCTGTCCTTGAGAAAAACATTCAATTCTGCACCTTAAAGTTTTGTTATGCAAGAATTTAAGTTAATTTTGACGGCTTTAGTTCCGCAGGTGTTTCACTTATCAGTCACCGATTATAAGCAAAACCATCATTATTACTCAACATCAATGACAGTTTATTATGATTGCCAGTAGTACAAGCAATAGCACTTGGTGTTATTGATTCAACCAATTCACTAAACCAACTAAACCATTTTACTAAACCACAAGTCAGTGCACAAAACGGTAAAATGGCAAATACCTAAGTTTGAAAGCCTTGGACTGTATACATTCAACGGAGAGGGAGGGATTCGAACCCTCGTTAAGTTTCCCTAAACAGACTTTCCAGGTCTGCGCCTTAAACCGCTCGGCCACCTCTCCAGGTGCCACAATTTACGATCGTACTATACAATCCCAGAAAATGCAAAGATAAAGAAAGATATTCTAAATTGAATCTGATAGTCCTAATCCCAAAACGCAAATCCAGATGTCCCGTACATACACAATTAAAGTTCGCGATCGCGCTACTGGCAAAACATACACCCTACAAGTGCCAGAAGACCGCTACATCCTGCACACTGGCGAAAAACAAGGGGTGGAACTACCGTTTTCCTGCCGCAACGGGGCTTGCACTGCTTGTGCTGTGAGAGTGTTATCAGGAGAAATTTACCAACCAGAGGCGATCGGCTTGTCGCCAGATTTACGTCGCCAAGGTTATGCCTTGTTGTGTGTGAGTTACCCCCGTTCTGACTTGGAAGTGGAGACACAAGACGAAGATGAAGTCTACGAACTCCAGTTTGGACGCTATTTTGCTAGGGGAAGAATTAAAGCGGGTTTACCCTTAGATGAGGAATAAACAATTGAAGAAGGCAGGAGGCAGGAGGCAGGGGGCAGGAGGCAGGGGGCAGGGAGCAGGGGGCAGGCAGGGGGCAGGGGGCAGGGGGCAGGGGGCAGGAGGCAGGGGGCAGGGAGCAGGGGGCAAGAGGTTCTGCTTGCTACGCGCAGCAGCGACCATAGGAGAATTGATAATGCCTGTGTCTCTTGGTAACTGGGTGCGAAAAATAGCTATTTTGGCTTGTTTATTACTCTTGGTGAGTTGCCAAGGTAAAAACCAGCTGCCAAACAATGAGGCTCAGGTGAAAGTAGCGCGGGTAGTTAGTGGGCAAAGTTTGGAAGTTTTAGGCATGGCTGAACAACCAAATTTGATTTCTCAAGTGCGGTTAGTGGGTATTGATGCACCAGATTTGCGACAGCGCCCTTGGGGGGAAGCAGCAAAAGAACAGTTAGAGAATCTAATTGGTGGTGTAGAACAATCGGTAACGCTGGAGTTTGATTTAGAAGCAAAAGACAAAATTGGGCGAACTCTAGCTTATGTGTGGAAAAATAAGGTGTTATTGAATGAAGAATTAGTCAAACAAGGAAATGCAATGTTTGTGGGGCGATCGCCTAACCATAAGTATGACCTGCGTTTAGAACGTGCCCAACAATGGGCTAGACTCATGGGGCAAGGAATCTGGAACCCAGAAAAACCCATGCGCCTCACTCCCGCCGAGTTCCGCCGCCAAAATCTTTGAAGAGCAGGGGAGTAGGGGAGCAGGGGAGGCAGGGGAGGCAGGGGAAGATGAGGCGTAGCGTTGAATGGCCTCATTTTTAATTTGTGGGAGCAGGGGAGGCAGGGGAAGATGAGGCGTAGCGTTGAATGGCCTCATTTTTAATTTGTGGGAGCAGGGGAGGCAGGGGAAGATGAGGGAGTAGGAGAAACTAATGCCCAATTCCCAATACTTCTCTACGAGAGGCTGCGCCAACGGCTTCGCTCACTACAAGTGCCCAATAACAAATAACAAATAACAAATGACAAATGACAAATAACAAATGACAAATATACAAATTTTTCTAGAT
Organism: Nostoc sp.; assembly: GCF_036917415.1. Taxonomy (GTDB): domain Bacteria; phylum Cyanobacteriota; class Cyanobacteriia; order Cyanobacteriales; family Nostocaceae; genus Nostoc. The sequence goes on from NZ_JBALDJ010000097.1 coordinate 38,804, forward strand.
ATTGCTACGGAAGCAGCCTTAGCTGCTGGTGCTATTTTGCAAGGTTACTTGGGTAAGTTAGAAGACGCAATTATTGAAAAAGGACGCCCTGGTGATTTAGTCACGGCTGCTGATAAAGCCTCAGAGGAGTTGATTTTAGAAATTTTGCGCCGCCACTTTCCCCAGCACTCGATCCTCGCTGAAGAATCAGGGAAATTAGGTGATCAAGAGAATGAATATCTCTGGGCAATAGATCCTCTCGATGGCACAACCAACTACGCTCATCAATACCCATTTTTTGCCGTTTCCATCGGGCTGCTAATTAATGGCGTTCCCCAAGTTGGTGTAATTTATGACCCATTTCACAATGAGCTATTCCGTGCTGCTGCTGGCTTAGGAGCAACACGTAACCGTCAGCCCATCAAGGTTTCGGTAACATCTGAACTGAGTAAAAGCCTACTAGTAACAGGGTTTGCCTACGATCGCCGCGAAACCTCTGATAACAACTACGCAGAATTTAGTCACCTCACCCATCTTAGCCAAGGAGTTAGACGTAGCGGTTCGGCATCGCTAGATTTGGCTTATGTTGCCTGTGGACGTGTCGATGGTTACTGGGAACGGGGACTTTCTCCTTGGGATATTGCCGCTGGGATAATTTTGGTACAAGAAGCTGGAGGCAAAGTCACCGCCTACGATGGCACTGCTGTCAAAATTGAGTCAGGTAGAATTCTTACCACAAATAGTTATATTCACGACTCCCTCAGTAACGAACTTTTACAGGTTCCGCCACTGTCAGCATGGGTGTAGCAGATGGGGCTTTCCCCCAGACTTTGGGTAAACTAAAAGCAATCTAACTGCTCCCTTGGTGCAAAAACTCTATATGTCTTTCAAAATAGATCGTGGACTATTTAAATATGATTTCATAGATCATCACGCAGTATTGTGCGTTCCAGTTGATGCCGATGTCAAAGAGATTCGCAAACGCTATCTCCAAGTTGCCCGTCGTTTGCACCCAGACAGTAGTTTTACTGAAACTGCTGCTAAAAAACATCTCGGTAATGAATTGTTATCAAAGCTGGTTAACCCAGCTTACGAAAAACTCTCTGGCGATCGCACTCGCACTGAATATATTCTAATTTTGTCGCAAATTGGCAAGCGTCTGGTACAAGAGTCTACTTCGGTAACTCTAAACACCGACTTGGCCAAACAGTTAGTTGAGGCAGCTAATATCGATCATTTCTATAAAACTGCGATCGCGAAACTAGCCCAAACCCAATATGATTCTTTAGAACAAGCGCAGCAAGTCATTGCCCAAGCTAGTGAGTTGAATTTAGTGTATTTAATGCGGAGTGCAGGTAAAGCATCCGCAGCGCCGCCACCAGCTCAATCCAAAGTCCAATCAGCTACACCTCAGCCAAATACACCAAAAAATACAGCACCAGCACCAACACCAGCACCAGCAAAAGAAGACTTGATTGTAGAACAGTATATTCGTCGCGCTCAATCTTTGATTGACAAAAACCAATTTGCCCCAGCCAAAGTAGAGTTGCAAGAGGCCCTGAAGCTAGAACCAAAAAATAGTCGCTGTCATAGCTTGATTGCAATGGTGTATTTGAAGCAAAATCAGCTAAAAATGGCAAAAATCCACTTTGATAACGCTCTAAAATTAGACCCCAGTGACGAAACGGCATTGCAATGGAAACCTAAAATAGATAAGGCTTTAGGACAACAACCTAGCGATCGTAAGGTGACTTCATCCCCCAATAATGGAGATAAGCAACCAGATAAATCTGGTAGTGGTTTGTTCGGTGGTTTGTTTGGTGGGAAGAAAAAATAATGGTGTATCAACCAGCAGCGGGAGCCAGGGATTTATTGCCCTTGGATGTGGAGAAAAAACGCTGGATTGAAGATCGGTTACAGCAAGTGTTTCATCGTTGGGGATATCACAGGATAATCACCTCGACTTTAGAGCGCATGGATACCCTGATGGCGGGGGAAGCAATCCAGCGTCAGATGGTGATTCAACTACAACAAAATGGCGAAGATGATGAATTAGGGCTACGTCCAGAATTAACAGCATCTATTGCTCGTACCGTTGTCACTCGGATGGCTGGTGTCACTTATCCACAACGGTTGTACTACAATGCCAATGTGTTTCGCCGCACTTGGGAAAGTAGACACAATCGCCAGCAAGAGTTTTATCAAGCTGGAGTAGAGTTGTTAGGTGCTGGTGGATTGCTGGCGAATGCCGAAGTACTGCTATTGGTAGCAGATTGTTTGGCAGCATTAGGTTTGCAGGGATGGCATTTAATTTTAGGTGAGGCGGGAATTACCCGATCGCTCCTGAGTGCCTTTCCTGCTAATTTACAGGATAAAGTTCGCAGTGCGATCGCTCATCTTGACCGCATCACCATAGATAATTTACCTCTAAGTGACAAACTGCGCGATCGCGCCCAAGTCATCATGGATTTACGCGGGCCAAGTGCAGATGTATTACAAAAAGTCAGTAGTTTGGATCTAGATCGAGAACAGCGAGAGGCAGTGAATAACCTCAAATCCCTAGTAGAATTACTAGAATCAGAGAAAAAATTTCCGTTAATCCTCGACCTCAGCCTGATCCAAACCATAGATTACTACACTGGCATCGTCTTTGAGGTTGTCAACGATACCGAATCCCAAGCCAGAGTTTTAGGGCGCGGTGGTCGCTATGACCAGCTTTTAGGGCTATATCATCCTCTAGGAGAAAACATACCTGGTATTGGTTTTGGACTAAGTATCGAAGATTTATACCAAGTTTTGTTATCTACTCAGCAATTACCACAAGAAACTCCAGCCAGTGACTGGTTGGTAGCACCAGAGACAGCTAACGCTAACGCCGCTGCCTTTGTCTACGCGCAAAAACTCAGAAATTCTACTGATTTGGTGCGGGTAGAAATTGATTTGGGCGGAAGGGATGCAGAGGCGATTCGCCAATATGCAAGCGATCGCGGCATTGCCCAAATTGCCTGGATTAAAGCTGATGGCTCACCAAAAATAGAATCATTGCGTTAGGTGAATTGGGCATGTAAAGAGGACACTGGGAAGTAAAAGGATAGAAGACAAAGGGAAAGACTTGTTGCAAGTTGTCCCCTTGTCTCCTCATCTCCCCCATCTCCGCACCTCCCCATCTCACCACTTCTCACTCCCTAATCCTCAAGAGTTTGCTCTTTGACATGTTCTAAAAATTCTTCAACTGTACCTGTTTTCCCTTGATTGCGAAAACGTATTGCCATTGCATGAATAGCATCCTCGTCATCTCTATGAGCTAAGATGTACTGTCTTAGGTCTTTCATGGTCATTTGTTCAAAATTCGGCTTCGGTTGACTCATAACTCACCTTTCCTTCTGGGCTAATTGATGCTTCTATCTCTTCACCAGCAATAATGATTAAGTCGCCTGTTCTAGTGTCGGTAGTTATTAAATATATAGGCGTGTACATTTTTGTTAGCTGAAAAGATTTTGTAAAACACGATGTTTCCCTCTATTCAGAAAGTTATTACCTAAATAATATTCCGCAAAGTTCAGCCGTTTTCTTCACACAAATCATGATTGATACCACAGCAAAATTTATGCCGATCGCAATTCCCATTACAGCTACCCACCGAAGTCAGGCGTACCAGTTTGCTCAACAACAGCCAACCCAAGAGCGCTCGCAACAGGTTTATCGGAATACACTAGCCGTGTTAGTAACTAGGCGTTATTTACAACTGTTAGGTATCGATACGGATTTAGAAGCAAGTTATAGCTGGAATCCTCTCAATCGCCTGGTAGAAAATATTGCAGACTTGTATATTCCCAGTGTGCGAGGCTTTTTAGAGTGTCGATCGCTCTGACGAAGCGATCGCATTCGGGTAAATGCAAGAGTCCGCACCGATCAATCTGTCCCTATTATTATTAGATGCTCTACAACATCTAACAGAGAAAATGATATTTTGCGTAGGCTTCCCTGGCATTTATGGGATTTATTTAGCCAGAGCCAGCTTCCTAATGCCAAGTTAGCTTTATTCACTAACTATTATCGTCGAGTACCCATTCTCAAAGCACCGATCAAAGTTTTAGCTATTTTCGCACGTTCAATTGCTGTGATGTATAGATTAGATATATTTTCAACTTTGGTATCAAATTCGCGATCAACAGGGGGGGTTAACCAGTAACGGCTCTCGCGTGTGCTTGATTTCAGCTTCTTCTAACAACCGCCCCACATGACGTGGAGATATACTATCGATAATACCTTGTTTTTCTACTTCTTGTGCTAATTCTCTTGCCGTCCAATCACTTATAGGTCGTCCGTAGTCTTCTGGCTTACTACAAGCAAGAGCAAATAATTCCACTACTTGCTCCATATTAAACAACGGTTGCGTACCACTGCGTTCAAAGTCCTGTAATCTTTCAATTACTGGAATCAAACGCTCTGTTAACTCTAACCACCCATTTCTCCATCTCCGAGCCATGAATCGGCTGATACTCAGTTCTCACCCAATTTCACGATTATTATTTCCTTTGTCTGCTAGCAAGATAATATGCGCTCTTAGTGCGATTTGTTGTGGTGTGTTATGACGATTCAGTAGCTTTTCTAGCTCTTGGCGATCGCACTGAGTCAAGTTTAATCATTTTGGAGCTAATCGTGCCATGTCCCAGTTCCTTTCACGCGCCCTTGTTTGATTAGTATCTCATAATATGGGTACTTTATTTCCGCCGTGTTGTACTAGTTCCCTCCCCAATACATACGGGGAGGGTTAGGGTGGGGTAAAACTGACACGAAAAACCAGGTGAGTAAACTATTTTAGACTTGTGTATACACTGTAGTTTTGCTAAAGGTAAGGGAGACAAAGCGTAACTTTGGCGGGGTGGGGTTCTTTAGGTTTAAGAAGTAATCAAGCAGACATGATACAGCAGTTTTCGTTTGGATGAAGTACAAAGTCACTAGTTTTGAGGCAGGAGGCAGGAGGCAGCTATGCAGGAGGGAGAAGAATAATTTAATTTTTGAGTCTCGGTTTTGTACCTCACGCTTGTTGCAAACTGCTGTATGACGGGCGATGTCTATGAAATGCTGCTCTTAAAGTAACTCTTTATTTTGAAAATTAGGAGCCGCAAATATTCTAGCTTGAGTTTTCCCTTAAACTCACCCCTGGTCGAACTATGAAATTTGACCAATAAAGTCCAAACCTTAGACTATAATTGACGCTTAAAATTGTCCAAATAATTTAATTCATAATGAGAACAAAGCAAAAAGGAAACAAACCAATAGCCAGTCTTTCTTTAGACTTGGATAATATTTGGTCTTATTTAAAAAATCAGGGCGCTTTGGGTTGGGAGACTTATCCTTCTTACCTCGATATCGCAGTACCTCGTTTCTTAGATATTCTCCAGCAATGGGATTTGACAATCACAGTATTCATTGTCGGTCAGGATGCAGCGCTAGAAAAGAATACTAAGGCAATACAAGCGATCGCTAGTGCTGGTCACGAAATTGGCAACCATTCATTCTATCACGATCCTTGGCTACATCTATATTCAGAGAATGAGATTGAAGAAGAGGTGGCGCTCGCCGAAGAACATATCAAGCGTGTCACTCATCAACATCCTATCGGCTTTCGGGGGCCAGGATACAGTTTTTCTCCAGCAGTATTGAAAGTCTTAGCACGCCGGGGATACGAATATGATGCTTCGACTTTTCCCACATTTTTGGGGCCCATAGCACGAGCATACTATTTAATAACTTGTAAATTGAGCAAGGAAGAACGTAAAAAACGGGAAGCGCTGTTTGGCGGTTTTAAAGAGGGTTTGCAGCCTCTAAAACCTTACCAGTGGCAACTAGATAAGGATAAACTGACTGAGATTCCCGTTACCACCATGCCAATTTTTAAAGTGCCAATTCACTTCAGTTACATAATGTTTCTAAGTACATTTTCTTCGGAAGTGGCTTTATTCTACTTGCGAATTGCCCTATGGCTGTGTAAAATTACACACATTCAGCCTTCTTTGCTACTTCATCCTACAGACTTTGTAAGTCAAGAAGATGTGCCAGAACTATCATTCTTCCCAGGTATGAGTGTCCCTACCTACAAAAAGCTGGCAATAGTGAACAAAAGTTTAGAAATTATATCCAGTCAGTTTAATGTTTTGACTGTTGGACAACACGCTAAATTTGCAGCCGATAGACGTAAACTGCCTGTATTAGTGCCTCAAAAGAGGTAAAAATATCATCTATAGCAATCCTAAATAATTCATGAGAAAACACCATATTCATGGAGCTTTGGAAAGTCCAAAATTTGACAATTTACTGAGAGTTCAAATAAAGCCTTGACTACAGAGAAAGAATCACAGAAAAAATAAAACTCTCGAATTATTCTTTTCGCCTGCAACCAAATATCCTCTACAGGATTTTGTTGTGGTGCAGAGGCGAGCAAATGTTCTTCTCTGTTATTCTTCTAAAAGAAAATTCTTTTGCTCCAAGTCTTTCTCTTATTTATGTCAACCAGATATGTGTCTCAATGATGTAGTGATTGACTGTGCCAGCCTCAATGATGTTACTGAAATCGTCAAGTTGGCCCAAGCCAATGACGCAGAACATGGTGGTATGTTGTTAGGTCATCTTGAGCCAGAGGCTGTGATGATGACTATCTCTCAAATGCCGAGCGTTGTAGCCCGTAAAGATGGTCAAGTTGTAGGATTCTTACTCAGTTGGTCAAAGACAACTGCTAATTTACCAATTATAAAGGTGATGTTACAAGCCTATCCTGGTACAAAAGATGCTTATTTGTATGGCCCCATTTGTGTTGATGAAACTATGCGTGGGCAAGGTATTGCTGCGGTAATGTTTGCTAAGTTGAAAGATTTTTTACCAGAGCGGGAAGGAATACTGTTCATCAAGGCAAACAACAAAGCATCACTTCAAGCACATCAAAAGATGGGTATGTGCAAGATGGCAGAGTTCATCTATGAAAGCACTGAATTTTTGATATTCGCGTATAATGGCTAACTACTTGATAGATTCTCTTTGAGATGAAACTGAGTGGTTAATCTGGATAATTTAAGTTATTTACTATTGGCTTAATCTGGAAAGTGACACAAGAGGGTTATTAGCCAACAGCCAAGAAATTTATTTCATGACGAAAGATGGGGCTTAATGGTGTAAATTATTTGTCCATAAGTCTGTAATCTGCTCTTGTTGAAATCCAAACCTCTATGCATTTACTCAAAGTATCAATTTTGACATTCTTGGTAACAACATTTTCATTTCTTCAACAAAGCCGTGCTGATACCAGTGCGCCCCCAATTAAAACACAGGTTCAGGAAGTAGCACAGTGGTTCACTGGTTTTTTTGATAATGCCCAACAGATTGCTAATAGCCCCTCTGTGCCATTAATCACTATGTCAAATTGTAGTGTGCAACTGGATGATACTAATCCTTTGGCTGACACACAGAACGTTTATCTAGAGCAAGAAAGTCCAGGTTTTGAGCGGCTACGCCTTTATTCTTTTAATGAAGAAAATTCTGCTGTGAATCTAAGTATTAGCAGCTTTTTAAATGAAAATACTGTACGCGGGTTGTGCAATCATTCTCAGTCTAGGCGACAGCTTAGTATTAACAATGTCAAGAACAACACCTGTAATCTGCAATTATTTTGGGAGCCGAACAGCTACATTGGGAATAACGCTCCCAATGGCTGTATAACAAGTAATGGCTTCAAAGTGGTTTCCGATGTAACTATTAAACAGAGTAGCATCGACTCCTTAGACAAAATTTTTGACAACAAAGGCAATTTACTTGTGGCCACACCCATCGAATTCCGTCGAGTTAATTCTGTTCCAGAACCCTCTGTCACATTCGGGTTGCTGGCTTTGGGAATTTGGAGTACAAAAAATACAATTTCAGATTTGCGAAAACAGAAATCAAAAAAGAATAAAACCTCTGTTTCAAGTTAGCGATGGGGGGCGACAAGGCTCTAAGCTTTAGCTGACTAACCTGAGCTGGATCAATTTGAGTGGTGTCCAATCACTAAACATTCATTTTGGACTCTGGTAAGCATATCGTTAAAAGCAGGAGTATAACAACCATCTTTATCAACAACCCTACGGAGAGTATACTCACCAGCCCGAGAAAGTCCGCCGAACCAAACGTTCTTTCTGTGCCAAATATCTCCATTGAGAGAATTTTTGTATTGGGACATTGTGAAATTGACAATCGATTTTGAAATTGGTATTCCTAGCACAATAGGTGTGACTTGAGCTTGTTGCAAAGTTTCATCTTCAAACTGAATTTTGTAACTTACTTGAAACCATTGAATTAAACGTAGTAATATCCAGCCAGCAATCGAGTCATGAAAAGTCCACTGTAATGGGGCAAAGATCGGTAAAAGCAAAGTTCTATTCTGTATATCCCATTCTAAATTGTACATAGTAATGCAAGTATCTGGCAGTGGATTACCATCCATAAAAAACACACCTTTCAGGACAGATGGTAAGTTTGTTTCTTTGATTGGAATCATCCAGGTAGCAATATTATTAAGTTGCTTTTTCTCAATTAATTCAGCCATATAATTTGTAATTACTTCCTTTTGGCTAAATGAATACCTAAATTTTTCAAGATGCGAGTCAGAGAAAAGATGAGTAATCTTGCACTAGAAAAAGAGTAAAATCAACTCAAAAAACCAGAACAATTACCAAATTATAATTCAGGAATACCACTTGCTTTAAGCTTCCTTAATCGAGGACGAGAGGTAGGGGCGCACAGCTGTGCGCCCCTACGATGAGATGTTTTTTTAATTGGAAGTCCCTGACTCACAGTCGTTGAGCAAAACCTTGTAGTACTAAATTATTAGGAGTAACGGCAGTCACTTTTTCAAAATCCCATTTGACTTCTGTAATTGAGTCCCATTGATAGTTGTGAAACAGATGTAAACAGAAAATTTTGATAAAGCCAATTGATAAGGATTTACCAGGACAGGCTCGCTCATGCCCTTCGCCGTTCCAAGATAAGATATCTGAAAAATCTCGTGTTAGGTCAAAATTATCTGGATTTTGGTATCTATTGGCATCCCGATTAGCTGTAAGAATAGAGCCAAGCAAGCGAGTACCTTTTTGGAATGGACATTTTTGTTCTCCAATCTCAACTTCACCCGCTTCAGTGGTGAGTTGGCTAACAAATCGTACAGGTGGATAGAGACGAGCCGTTTCTAGAATCACTTGATTAAGAAGTGTTAACTTTTCTAGAGCATCTGGATCTAAACTTTTCTTGCCATTCCAGACTGCATTGATTTCTGATACAACATCCTTTCTAAGGGTATTATCTAAGCAGAGAACACCAATCACAGATCCCAAAAGCGCACGTGTGCCGGCAGTACCAGCGATATGAATCATATCGAAAAGGGTATTAGCGATTTGGTGTTCGTTCAACTGATACTGAGCACCTGTTTCAAAGTAAGATGCCCATAAAGCTGATTGTTTATATCGCTTAATTAAATATTGACGATGCCGAATTTTTGGCGCTGTTAAGATTGCTAGCAGATACTTGCTGATAAAATTAGGTAAGGATGCGAGAGGCAAACCTTTAGTGTAACTATCGGATGCTGTGATTTCTTCCTCAGATAAAGATATCTGAAAAACCAGTTGATGCAAAATCGATAGCATGATCTTTGGCAAATCGTTGCCGATGTGTAATTTGCCTTGTTTAGCAGCCTCTAAAAGCCTTTCCTCAACTAGATTCCCTAAAAAGTCTATTTTTTGAGACGGTTCCGGTAAGGCTTGTAAGATTACAGTACGTAGTCCTGTGTGTTCGTTACCGTTTGTTCCCAAGCTCAGAGGATTATCAAGCAAGTAGCTAGGAGCTAATATTCTGATAATGCCTAAATCATTTCCCCGCAGTTGTGGTTGGGTTTGCATTAGTTCTCTCACCTGGGAGTGAGAGGAATGCATAATTGCTTGGTCTACTGCAAAATACTTGTCTCCAATATTATCCTTACGGATGTAGAGAAAGTCTCGCCATGCGTTGAGCATGATTGATGCATCCATGTAATAAAAAATCAAGCGTAGAAACTTGCCGATCGCAGTGTCGTAACCTACTTTAGCTAGTATAGGTGCAAGCCAAAGCTGGCGATCGTGAGCTTTGAGGACTTTATCTTTAAGTGTCATGGTATTTATTTTGAGTCATTTGTCATTTGTCATTGGTCATTGGTCATTTGTCTGCAATTCAGATATTGATGCTCTGAGGAATTTTAGAAGGAAGTAGATATTCATAGGGTGGACGGTGTAAATTACGTTGCTTGATGGTGTCTTCTACCTGCTGAAGATTATTCTGGAATGCTTGTAAGAATGGTTTTACTTTTTGGTCTGTAAAGTCTCCTTGCTGATAATCGCCCAGCTTGTTATAGTACACAGACCCCAACAAGCTAAGTAGGTTGTATTGCCGTTGTGCCTGATCTAAGGGAGGGAGCAAATTAAGGTAGTCTTGCTCAGTAACTTCTCTTTTGAGAGTTGAGGCTGGTAAATAACCTGCCATTGGAATCGCTGCGGCGTAGCCCATAAAATCTTTTTGCGGAAAGTTAACCGCAGCGTGTTGAGCACTGGCAGTGAAAATAATCAGCGTAGTGGCATCAATTAGATAATTGCGCGTTTTGATGCTCCCATCTTCGCCAAAATCGGGGATGCGACCACCATCGTAAGCTGAGATTTCAGCTGCCCACGCTTGCAGGGCTGTGTCTTTTTGAATGTCTTCATCCGTGGTGTAGTAAAGGTTTAGGTAGTCCCAAACCCATTGATGAATGGCATCCCAGACTAGTAGTGCATCATCCCGGTAAGGATAAATAGGCAATAGGTTAGGATCGTCTACACCGCGCTGTTGGAATTGCTTGGGTAAAATGGCGCTGTTAAAACCATAGCTTTGTAATCCTAGCACTGCTAAAACGCGAGAGTTGTCGATTGATGCTGAAAGTAATCTATCGACACCACCGCCTGGAGCTATGAGAATACGTTGAGCGGCATCGTTAATTGCTAAAGTGCTGTCAAAATGCGGGTGCAGGAGAATTTTTAGGGGATGGGTGAGTGGCAGTTGTCGAGCGGTGGCGATCGCAAAAACACCAATTAACAAGTGAGTTCTTGCTAGGTGAGTAACAGCTTCGTGGAAGTTGGCATCTGCTATTTGGACTACTGTTTTGGCAAAAAGCCAAGAGTATTTACCGGAGTTAGGGGTAACAATCGGATAATCTGGGCCTGGGGTTTGACCGCATTGAATGGCTATCGGACGCAATAGACGGGTGGGGTCTGAGCCTTTGGGTAAGGCAAACAGTGCTAGGGGAGCATAAAGATATTTTTGCTCGTGTGGGAATGTACCGTTGACCGCACCATCTAAAATTTTATAGTCAGCTAAGTAGAGCCTGCCTTCAAGTCCGGCTGCTGCTAATGAATCGTCAGTTCCCATTACTCCTTGGAAATGTTCGTCTGTGACTGGGAAGCGATCGCCTGGAGTCGTTACTCGCTCAATCGTGACGGGATTGTAGCCAGCTACTCGCATGTAGGCAAATACTTCATCTTCTTGGTAAATTTTAGCGATCGCTGGTACACCAATCACTGGAAACAAATTTTCGTAGTCCTTGAGACTGGTTGCATGTCCTGTAGGCTGTCCTTCATATAGAAGGTTAATTATCCTATTTAGAGCATCTCTGAGGATCACAAGTCCGTTTTCTTTCAAAATAGAATAAAAAAGATCGTCGAGTTCTCTAAGATCCTTAGATATGCCATTGAGCAAAAACTGAGGGATAATTTGCAAGATTCTTGCCAGAATGCTGAGTCTGACTGGTACTGCTCCCTTGAGCAAGGCTTCTAAAATAAACTTTCCGACATCATCACGAATCGATTTAGAACCTTGATTGCCTCTGTTCACAATCAAGGTATTGATAAACACAACTCGTAACTGCTGGGCTAATAAAAAATACCAGTTAGTGGTGAACTCTTCGGCAATAGAAAGCCGATCTAGCATCGCGATAGATGGTATATGGATGTAGTTATATTGATACTGTTGCCTAGCTATATCTAAAGTATGAGTACTTGATGAACTGATTGAATTATCTAGTGATGAAGCAGTCATTGACTTTACTCATGTTTAGTACGGGGAACTTTAATAGTTTAGAATAAACAGGTTTGAGTTAGCTAAACATATTATCGCAATCAAGTTTAAAATTACGATTTTTCTCCAGAAATTTTCTGGATTTTATCAACTCCTGAACCATGCACCAAATATTTATAAATCTTGCAAGGAATATTTAGCAATACAAATAATATTTGCCAAAATTTAGAAACAATTCTCAAAAAAGACTTTCGTACTAAGGTATTGTGTTTGAGTTGACATTTGAACCACTGAAACAATATCAGGAATAGGACTATCAGATTCTTCCTCTGCTGCCGATGTCTCTAATGCTTCCTCTGCTTACACAGCGATCGCATATTTTTCTATTACCTTCCCTCTATCAAAAATTTATCTCTACCTTACTGCTTTTATCCTTCAACAGTTAGAAGCAGCGAATTTTGCTCTATGCAAAGCTATGAAGGCAAGTTTTCATACTGTGGCAAAAGGATAAATTTGTGGATATTAGCAGACGAAATTTACTGAAGGTAGTTTCTGCTTCTAGTTTAGGTGGAGCCGGGGTATTTGCTTTACAAGGTTTAACCAAACAAGTTTTAGCGCAAAATCAGTCTACCCCACTCCAGATTAAAAAAGGTGAAATGCTCTATAGGCAACTAGGACGCACCAAAGAACAAATATCTGTAATTGGTCTAGGTGGTCATCATATTGGTAGACCAAAAGACGAACAAGAGGGTATTGAGCTGATCCGTACTGCTCTCGATCGCGGGATTAATTTTATGGACAATAGCTGGGATTACCATAATGGAGGTAGCGAAATTCGCATGGGTAAAGCTCTGCAAAATGGTTATCGTCAAAAAGCTTTCCTGATGACTAAAATCGACGGTCGCACAAAGGCAGCTGCTGCTAAACAAATTGATGAATCTTTAAAACGTTTGCAAACAGACCGGATTGATTTGTTGCAACATCATGAAGTCATTCGCATGGAAGACCCAGACCGGATTTTTGCCCCTGGTGGTGCAATGGAAGCAGTTGTGGAAGCACAAAAAGCTGGCAAGATTCGCTACATAGGCTTTACTGGACACAAAGACCCTTTAGTACACCTGAGAATGTTGGAAGTTGCCAATCAAAACAACTTCCGTTTTGATGCAGTGCAGATGCCGTTAAATGTTATGGATGCCCATTTCCGCAGTTTTGAGAGGCAGGTTTTACCCAGACTGGTTCAAGATGGAATTGCTGTACTGGGGATGAAATCAATGGGCGACCAAAACATTCTCAAAAGCAATGTGGTCAAACCGATTGAATGTCTGCATTACGCGATGAATCTGCCAACTTCAACGGTGATTACAGGTATTGAAAGTATGCCCATCTTAAACCAAGCTTTCGAGGCAGTACGTACTTTTACACCCATGAGCCAGGAACAAGTTAGAGCATTACTGAATCGGACTCGCCAAGCTGCTCTCAAAGGTCAGTATGAACTGTTTAAAACTACTAGCCAGTTTGATGGTACAGCCAAAAATCCTGAGTGGTTAGGATAAATTTTAGCTAGGGCGTGTTTGAAAACTAAGGATGAAAGCGATTTGGGCAGCTCACAGCAAACAACCGTATAAGCTGTTGCGCATTTAATTTGCACAACTAGGGCGGGCAAGATGCCCACCCCACAAGAGATTTATTTTTTGGAGGATGCAAATTAAAAGATTTTTAGCTTATCCTGCTGTGGGCACAAAACTGGCAGAGCAGCTGCAAAATCCAGAACTAAGTACAGTTTTGCGTAAAAGTGTAGCGTTTTTAATGCAGGGGGATGCATTGGCATTGCAGGATGATGCATTAACATTGTATCGGGATGCAATGGCATTGCAGGGGCACGCATTAACATTGTATTGGGATGCATTGCCATTGCAGAGGGACGCATTAACATTGTATTGGGATGCATTGCCATTGCAGAAAGATGCATTAATATTGTTAGGACTTACGCAAAATATCTCTCAAACTCTGATTTCTCCGTGCCGCGCCAGTTGCTACAAGTCGGGGAACCCGCCCAACGCACTGGCTTCTCTGTGCCTCTGCGGTTCGTTATTCCGTAACTTGTGCGTAAGTCCTAATTGTATTGGGATGCATTGGCATTGCAAGGTATTGCCTTTCTTTAATTCACTACAAATTAATGAAATGCTGTACTAAGCGATCGTGAGTTGGAAGTGTTGCGCCTGATGGAAGTACTGAAAAAATGTCATCATAGTTAAAGTGAAAACATTTTGGAGACAAGACAACGGTTTACGCACGCCCTTTAGCACGGTTAATTGAACAATTGCAACGCCTACCGGGAGTTGGCCCCAAAAGTGCCCAACGACTGGCTTTGCATATTTTGAAGCGACCAGAAGCAGAAGTAGAAGCTTTGGCACAAGCTTTAATTGAGGCAAAAAAACAAATAGGCTTGTGTTCTGTTTGCTTTCACTTATCTGCTGAACCTGTTTGTGAAATCTGCCGCAATCCCAACCGTGACAACAATACTATCTGTGTTGTTGCAGATCCTCGCGATGTGATTGCGCTGGAAAAAACCCGCGAATACAAAGGCAAGTATCACGTTTTGGGCGGGGTGATTTCGCCAATTGATGGAATTGGGCCAGATCAATTGACTATACTAGCTTTGCAGCGCCGGGTGAGTCAGCAAAAACCCCAAGAAGTAATTCTCGCAATTAGTCCGAGTGTAGAAGGGGAGACAACAACCCTGTATATCGGTCAGCTATTGAAACCATTTACCAAGGTGACGCGGATTGCTTTTGGTTTACCTGTAGGTGGCGATTTGGAGTACGCAGACGAAGTGACTTTGGCGAGGGCGTTGGAAGGACGCCGGGAGTTAGATTAAATTTTGTTTATTTTGCTGGTTAATCACTTTCTAGACTATTGACTGTACATAACATCCGATCGCAAGACATACTTTCGCCCCTGGATAATAGTAGCGCCTTCATGTACTAGTTCGTGGACAAAACACAAAGCCATACCTGTTACTGGAAGCACAGCTAGATTAGATAAATCTTTGTAGTATTCAGGAAGATATAGCAGCCGCCAGGCTGGTTAGGACGCTGTACCAAGAACATCTTCCATAGCACTGCGAAGACAGTCAAATTGAATTAACTGTTTACGAAT
>NZ_JBALDJ010000098.1:0-55515 GCF_036917415.1 Nostoc sp.
AATTCGGGCAGTCGTTGATTGAATTCGGGCAACCACCAAGAATTTACATAAAGCCATTGTTTATTACCTAATTTTAAGTTTTAAAAACTTTACTCTCATTTAGTTCAAATATCTGCTGAAATTAATTGTAGATAAATTTCTCAATAAATTGATTGCATATTCACAGATAAGAAATGAGCAGGCGAGGCTAGTTATGATATGGCAATCTGTGGAAATAGGAATTGGCTCTCCGGTTTATTAGGAGTTTTTAGCATTACTGGAGTGCTTGCTCATGTCATATTTTGTGGTGAAAATCACGCTTTAGCCCAGATTACCCCTGATGGAACATTGGGTAATAACTCTTCAATAATCACTCCCAATGTCAATATTAAAGGACTTCCGGCTGACCGGATTGATGGTGGCGCAATTCGCGGTGCAAACCTGTTCCATAGTTTTGGTGAATTCAATGTCAGAGAATCCCAACGAGTTTATTTTGCCAATCCCACAGGAATCTCCAATATTCTTACACGGGTGACGGGAAGTAATATCTCGAATATTCTCGGCACTTTGGGAGTGAACGGCGGTGCAAATTTATTTTTTATCAATCCCAATGGCATTTTATTTGGGAAGAATGCACGCCTGGATGTGGCGGGTTCGTTTGTGGCTAGTACGGCGAACTCATTTGTGTTTGGCAATGGGCTAAAATTTAGTGCAACTAATCCTCAGACTCCTTCTGCATTACTAACAGTTAATCTTTCAGCGTTGTTGTTTAATCAACTTCAAGCAGGAAGAATTGAAAACAAGTCAATTGCACCAGCAGGAGATAATCTGTTTGGTTTACGAGTTCCCGATAGTCGTAGCCTCGTATTAGTAGGTGGAGATGTTGCCATTGATGGAGGCAGATTGAATGCTCCGGGTGGTCGAGTGGAATTGGGAGGATTGACGGGAGAGGGAACAGTAAAACTGAATTTTACTGACAACAATTTGAGCTTAAGTTTTCCTGATAGTGTAGCGCGAGCAAATGTAACCCTCACTAATGGCGCTGAAGTGAATGTAAGAGCCAAACAAGGAGGTAGTATTGCTATCAATGCGCAGAATATAGATGTTTTGGGAGCAAGTAAACTTCAGGCTGGAATAGCGTCAGGGTTGGGGTCAGTTGACAGTCAAGCCGGAAATATTGACATTAATGCAACTGCGGGCATAAACATTACAAATGAAACCCTTATCTCTAATGCTGTGCCAACTGGAGGTTTGGGCAACGCAGGCGGCATCAATATCACAGCTGGCTTTCTCTCCATAACCGATAGCGCTCTTTCCAACTCTAACTCTGGAAATCGAGATGCCGGAAGCATATCGCTGTGGTCAAATGGTTCTATTTCTCTTGAAAACAGCGATATTTCCACCAATACCAATTACGGGAATGCCGGAAACATCTCCCTAAAGTCAAATGGCTCCATCTCTCTTAAAAAGAGTAATCTCTTGAGCAGTACCAATTACGGAAATGCTGGAAACATATCGCTACAGTCAAATAGCTCTATCTCTCTTCTTGAGGACAGCTATCTCGACAGCGATAGCTTCTTTGAGGGAAATGCTGGAAGCATTTCGTTGTGGTCAAATGGCTCTATCTCTATTAAAGATAGCATTCTGGACAGCGAAACCTCTGGCAATAGGGACAACACTGGAAGCATATTACTGTGGTCAAATGGCTCTATCTCTATTGAAAACAGCGGTTTTTGGAGCGCTACCTTCAAAGACGGGGATGCTGGAAGTATATCGCTACAGTCAAATAGCTCTATCTTTATTAAAGACAGTACTGTCTCCAGCCAAACTGCTAGGAACGATATTAGCGGTAGTAACGGTAATGGGGGTGACATCCACATTCAGGCACAATCTCTTTCTCTAACGGATGGAGCTCGACTATTTGCCTCAACTTATAATAAGGGAAAGGCAGGCAATATCCTGGTGAACACTTCAGATTTTGTTAATCTTTCTAGAATTGATGACTTAGGAGAACTTAGTGGAATGTCTACAGCTACCGAATTTGAAGACGCTGGTCCGGGTGGCGAAATCATAATCACTACAGGTGTTCTACGCATGATGGATAAAGCATTTTTAAACGCCAGCACTACGTCGGGAAGCCCCGCTGGCAGCATCACGGTCAATGCCAATAACTTTGAAGCCGCCAGTGGCGCTCAACTGAGTACTACTACTTCTGGCAGGGGACCTGCCGGAGATATCACCCTTAAAATCACTGACAGCATGACACTAGCTGGCGCTAATAGTGGGCTGTTTGCCAACACAACTGAAGGTTCTAGTGGCAAAGGTGGTAGTATCTCCATCGACCCCAGAACTATAACCATTCGAGATGATGCGAAAATCGCTGTCGATAGTCAAGGTACAGGAGTTGGCGGCAATATTGACCTGACAGCAGGTTTCCTCACCCTAGATAATGGAACCATCTTTGCCGAAACCCGCAGCAACACTGGCGGCAATATTACCCTGAAGCTGCAAGACTTATTATTACTACGCAACGGCAGTCAAATCTCCACCACTGCTGGCAATAACCAGTTTGGTGGCGATGGCGGTAACATTACCATCAATACCCCCTTCATTGTCGCCGTCCCCAAAGAAAATAGCGACATTACTGCTAATGCTTTCACTGGTAAAGGTGGTAGAGTTGACATTACAACAAACGGTATTTTCGGTATTGTCCCGCAAAAAAGCCCAACCGAAAAGAGCGACATTACAGCGAGTTCGGAATTAGGAGTGAGTGGAGAGGTAGATTTAAACACTCCAGATACCGACCCTGGTCGTGGCTTAATTCAACTACCCTCTAACCTCGTGGATGCATCTGAGCAAATCGCTCAAGGTTGCACTCCCAGAAGAGGACAAAATGCCAGTCGCTTTATCGCCACTGGACGCGGTGGATTACCCCAAAGCCCTAACGAACCGTTGCGGGGACGAGCAGTGATTACTGGTTGGGTAGATTTGCCCCCGCAAGCAACAGCCATCACGGATAAATCATTTACTCCATCTATGACCAAATCTACCGATCAAATTGTGGAGGCTCAAGGATGGATCGTTAATGGTAACGGTGATATTATGCTTGTGGCTCAATCTGGGCAAAGTTCTTCTATTCCCTCTGCCATGTCTTGTAGTCAATAATTCGTTACTTCAAGATTCAAAGCAGGAATTTCGATGAAACTCAAGAGTTATAAAAATAATCAATGGCAACGGATATGTAACGGATGTAATTTATGGTTCACTCTTCCCTTTAAAATCCATAAGTTACCTGTTTTCATTCTATTACAAGGGTTCTGGATAACGCATATTTAATTTCACTCCTATATCTATATACCTAATTTTAAGTTTTAAAAACTTTACTCTCATTTAGTTCAAATATCTGCTGAAATTAATTGTAGATAAATTTCTCAATAAATTGATTGCATATTCACAGATAAGAAATGAGCAGGCGAGGCTAGTTATGATATGGCAATCTGTGGAAATAGGAATTGGCTCTCCGGTTTATTAGGAGTTTTTAGCATTACTGGAGTGCTTGCTCATGTCATATTTTGTGGTGAAAATCACGCTTTAGCCCAGATTACCCCTGATGGAACATTGGGTAATAACTCTTCAATAATCACTCCCAATGTCAATATTAAAGGACTTCCGGCTGACCGGATTGATGGTGGCGCAATTCGCGGTGCAAACCTGTTCCATAGTTTTGGTGAATTCAATGTCAGAGAATCCCAACGAGTTTATTTTGCCAATCCCACAGGAATCTCCAATATTCTTACACGGGTGACGGGAAGTAATATCTCGAATATTCTCGGCACTTTGGGGGTGAACGGCGGTGCAAATTTATTTTTTATCAATCCCAATGGCATTTTATTTGGGAACAATGCACGGTTGGATGTGGCGGGTTCCTTTGTAGCGAGTACGGCAAATTCTTTTGTGTTTGGCAATGGCTTGGAATTTAGTGCAACTAATCCTCAGGCTCCTTCTTCATTACTAACAGTTAATCCTTCAGCATTGTTCTTCAATCAACTTCAGGCTGGCAGAATTGAAAACAGTTCAATTGCACCAGCAGGAGATAATATCTTTGGTCTACGAGTACCAGATGCTCGGAGTTTGCTATTAGTGGGTGGAGAAATTGCCATCAACGAAGGTAGATTGAATGCTCCGGGTGGACGAGTGGAATTGGCTGGAGTTGCAGGTGAGGGGACAGTCGGACTGAATGTGGATGGTAATAATTTGAGTTTGATTGTTCCTGATGGTGTAGCTAAAGCCGATATCTCACTCAGTAATCAAGCCTTGGTTAGTACCAGTGGCGAAGGTGGCGGCGCTATTCAGGTGTGGGGTAAAGGAATTACAGTCAGTGGAGGTTCCCAGATTGAAGCCAGCACTTTCGGAGCATTACCTGGAAAAGGATTGAATGTAAATGCTTCTGAATCAGTGCAAGTCGTTGGAGAATCACCTACTGAAATTCGCAGTGGTTTATTTGCTGAAACTTTTGGGACAGGAGACGCAGGAAACCTGACAATTAACACCAGGCAGTTACAAATCTTAGCAGGAGGAAAGATTTCATCTGGTACATACAATGCAGGAGCGGCGGGAGATTTAACAGTAAATGCCTCAGAATCTGTACAAGTGGCAGGTCTGACAGTTAGTGGTCAGTTTGGCAGCGACTTGTTTACTCAGAGTAGTTCCACCGCGACAGGAGAAGGAGGAAAGCTAACAATTAAAACTTCTAGGTTGCTCGTCGAAGATGGAGGGCAAGTCTCAGTTTCTACTTCCGGTGAAGGTGTGGCAGGAAATTTGACCGTAAATGCCTCAGAATCAGTGCAAGTAATCGGCATTCCAGATAATCCCAATTTAGGCTACACTGGTATACTTGCTGCATCTAATGGAGTCGGAGACGCCGGAGACATCACGATTAACACTAGACAGTTACTCATCCAAAATGGAGCCGGAATCACAACTGATAACGAAGGTAGAGGGGTTGGAGGAAGTATAATAGTAAATGCCGAATCGGTGCAGCTAGTCGGTACTGCTATTCTTCCACAGTTTCCTGATGGATGGTATCCTAGCAATATCAGTTCTGATGCTTATGGCACAGGACCTGCAGGAAAGATTACGATTAACACCAATCAGTTGTTAATCCAAGATGGAGGAGTCATTTCAGCTCAAACTAATGGTAGTGGGGCTGGAGGGAATGTGAATATAAATGCCTCCCAATTAGTTAAAACGATCGGCACTGCTACTAATAGTAATAGTGTATTTCCTTTTCCCAGCAGCTTGTTGACTCAAACATTGAGTACAGGAAAAGCCGGAGATTTGGCAATTAATACCAATCAGTTGATTGTCCAAGAAGGACAGCTATCTGCCAGTACTTTAGGACTGGGAGATGCTGGCAGTGTGATTATTAATGCCACCGATAGCGTCTCTTTTGATGACGGTGTTGTTCTTAGCGATGTCGGGCGTGCCTCCGTTCAAGGGGAAGATACTTTTGCTAAAGGGGGTAATATTGATATCACCACTGGTTCTCTTCTTCTGACCAATGGGGGACAATTGGCGGCTAGAACTTTTGGTGCAGGAAAAGCAGGAAATATAAATATTAGCAGCGATCGCTTACTTGCCCAAAATGAAAGTGCGATCGCAGCGAACACCTATGGCACAGGAGATGCAGGCAATATAACCCTTGCGTCTGGAATGATGAATGTCTTGAATGCAAGTGCGATCGCCGCGAACACTTTTGGTACGGGAAATGCAGGCAACATAACCATTGAAACTGACACCATAAATGTCCTTGATAGTCAAGTGGGAAGCAGTGTTTTTGGTAAAGGGTTTGCAGGAAATTTGACTATTCGCGCTGCCGATTCAGTAGAAGTAAGCGGAAAAATCAAATCGAGTTCTAATATTGAAAATCCTGCTGGCTTATTCGCTCAGGTAAACACTCAAGGTGAGGGTCGCGGTGGTAACTTGACCATTGAGACAAAACGCTTGAGTGTCAGTCATGGAGGCAAAGTGCAAGTCGCTACTTTTGGTCAAGGTGACGCTGGTAATCTCACAATTCGTGCCTCAGAGGTAGAGGTATTTGATACACCTGTTGATAACCTCTTTGCTACAGGTATCAATGCAGGTATTGAACTAGACGCAGACGAAACAGTTATTCCACCCAGAGGCAACGGTGGCGATTTAACAATTGAAACCGATCGCTTGAGTGTAAGAGGTGGTGCAATAGTATCGGTTGGAACTGCTGGCGAGGGCAATGCAGGTAAATTACAAATTCATGCGTCGAAATCTGTAGAAGTCGTTGGCAAATCACCAAATGGTAACTTTAACAGCCAAATCAGCGCTGCGGTTACGCCCGAAGGTACTGGTAGTGGGGGAAGTTTAAGGCTTGAAACTGAGCAAATGAGTGTCCGGGATGGAGGTGAAGTCACTGTCAGTAGTATCGGTGCAGGGACGGCAGGCAACCTTGACATCCAAGCTCGTTCTCTGAGCCTAGATAACCAAGGAGCGATCGCTGCCATAACCAGATCGGGGAATGGTGGTAATATTACCCTGAAGTTGCAAGACTTATTATTACTACGCAATCATAGTCAAATTTCTACCACTGCTGGCAGTAGCGAATTTGGTGGCGATGGCGGTAACATCACCATTATTAGCCCTTTCATCGTCGCCGTTCCTAAAGAAAATAGCGATATCAGCGCTAACGCCTTTACAGGGATTGGTGGTAGAGTTGACATTACAACAAACGGTATTTACGGTATTCTCCCGCAAAAAAGCCCAACCGAAAACAGCGATATTACAGCGAGTTCACAATTGGGAGTGAGTGGGGAAGTAACTATCAACAGTCCAGATACTGACCCTAATCGCGGCTTAATTCAACTACCCTCTAACCTCGTGGATGCATCCCGACAAATTGCCCAAGGTTGCACTCCCAGAGGAAGACAAAACGCTAGTCGTTTTACCGCCACTGGACGCGGTGGATTACCCCAAAGTCCTAATGAACCGTTGCGAGGACGAGCAGTGATTACTGGTTGGGTAGATTTGCCCGCACAAGCAACAGCGATCGCAGATAAATTATCTACTGCATCTATGACCAAATCTACCGATCCGATTGTGGAGGCTCAAAGATGGATTGCCGATGCTAATGGTAATATTATGCTTGTAGCTCAATCTGTGCAAAGTTCTTCTATTCCCTCTGCCATGTCCTGTAGTCAATAATTCGTTACTCCAAGAGTCGGGGGAGGAATTACGATGAAACTCAAGAGTTATAAAAATAATCAGTGGCAACGGATATGTAACGGATGTAATATATGGTTCACTCTTCCCTTTAAAATCCATAACTTGCCTGTTTTCATGCTCTTGGTTCTGGTGACAGCTTTTTTGTGCGTTACTGCTTTTCCTGTTGCTGCAACTATAGAAACACAACATATCGCAACTCTTGAAGTGTCAATCCAAAATTCTACTGCACAAACACAAGACTTGCTGCAACAGGGTAAAGTGCTGTATGAGGCAGGACAGTTTGCAGAAGCGGTTAAAGTTTTGCAACAAGCAGTTAAAAGTTATCGCAGCCAGGGCAATGAATTGCGGCAAGCTGTAGCATTAAGTAATTTGGCATTGGCATATCAAAAACTGGATAATTTGATCCAAGCGCAACAGGCGATTACAGATAGCTTGAAGTTGGTCGAAAAATCCTCTCCTGCCGAAAATCTTCAGGTTTTGGCTCCAA
Source organism: Nostoc sp. (assembly GCF_036917415.1). Classification (GTDB taxonomy): domain Bacteria; phylum Cyanobacteriota; class Cyanobacteriia; order Cyanobacteriales; family Nostocaceae; genus Nostoc. The sequence continues at coordinate 7,721 of NZ_JBALDJ010000098.1, forward strand.
TTCTAGATATTCAAGGTAGTATTCAACTAGACTTGGGACAAGCTGAACAGGCACTTAACACCTGGCAACGTGCAGAAGTTAGCTATAAGCAATTAGGCGATCGCAATGGCATTATCCGCGATCGCATCAATCAAGCACAAGCATGGCAAGTTTTGGGATTTTACCGTCGGGCTTTGACAATCTTGACTCAATTGCAGCAGCAGTTACAATCAAAACCTAATTCTATTACCAAAGCAGTAGAATTACGGTCTTTTGGGAATGCTCTGCAATTAGCAGGAGATTTGAATCAATCTCGTCAGGTATTACAGCAAAGTTTGTCAATTGCCCAAAAATTGGATTCTCCCCAGGATGTGAGCGCGGCTTTATTTAGTTTAGGCAACACGGCACAAGTACAGCAAGATTTTAAGGGTGCAATACAGTTTTATCAGCAAGCTGCCGCGATCGCTCCTAACCCGATTAGCAAAGTTCAGGCTGAAGTTAATCAGTTGAACTTACTAGTGAACACGGGACAAACAGCCCCCGTGCAGACACTATTGCCGCAAATCCAAACTCAACTAGCACAACTACCTGCTTCTGTGACAACTATTTATGCCCAGATTAATCTAGCTCAAAGCTTGATGAAATTTGGGACTACACCCCAAGCGATCGCTCAAATCTGCGCCAGAGCCTTGCAACAAGCTGAAGATTTGGCAGATAAACGAGCCGAGAGCTTTGCCCTTGGGACTCTGGGCAGTGTATACGAACAAACCAAACAATGGTCAATTGCCCAGAACCTCACCCAACAGGCACTGAACATAGCCCAAACAATCAATGCTCCAGATATCGCTTATCGTTGGCATTGGCAGTTAGGACGCTTGTTGAAACAGCAGGGAGAGATTGAGGGCGCTATTGCCACCTATGATACTGCGATCGGTGAGTTGCAGACTCTGCGTAATGACTTAGTGGTTGTGAATCGAGATGTCCAATTTTCCTTTAAAGAAAGTGTAGAACCTGTATATCGAGAGTCCGTAGAATTATTGTTGCAGTTTCAGCAAACTCATCCGAGCGAACCAATCCTAGACAAAGCTAGACAGAGGATTGAAGCACTGCAACTAGCGGAATTAGACGACTTTTTTCGGGAAGCTTGCATTAATACCAAAACTGTTTCGCTTGACACAATAGTAGATAAAGATAATCCTACAGCCGCGATCGTTTATCCAATTATTCTGCCTTCTCAACTCCAAGTGATAGTCAAAATTCCTAAACACCCACTGCGTAATTATACAGTAAATAAGTCACAGAACGAGGTAGAAGGTATCATCAGAGAACTCAGAGAGTATCTGTTAGAACCCGATCGGACTGAGGAAGTGCAGGCGCTATCACAGGAAGTCTATGGGTGGTTAATCAAAGAAATTGAGTCTGATTTACAAGATAATGGAGTCAAAACCCTTGTATTTGTACTGGATGGAATATTGCGAAATGTGCCAATGGCTATATTGTATGACGGTCAGCAATATCTAGTAGAAAAATACGCTGTAGCACTCAGCTTAGGACTTCAGTTACTCGCATTCCAACCCTTGACACAAACAAAATTCAATGTACTAGCCGCCGGGTTAGTGCAACCACCACAAGGCTTTCAACAGCAATTTCCACCGCTACCAGAAATTAAATCAGAATTTAACTCTATTTCCCAAGCGATCGCGTCTACTACCCAGTTATTAGATCGAGACTTCAACAGCAAAAACCTAGAGAGTAAGGTAAATACTGTACCATTTAATGTGTTACATCTGGCAACCCACGGTCAATTTAGCTCCAGTGTTGAGAATACTTTTATACTTGCAGATGATGGGCCGATCAATGTCACGCAATTTGATAGCTTGCTGCGCCGTCGGGATCAAACTCGCTCAGAAGCTTTGGAAATGCTAGTCTTAAGTGCTTGCCAAACTGCTACTGGTGACAATCGCGCCACGCTAGGGCTAGCAGGAGCATCCGTGAAAGCTGGCGCCCGTAGTACCTTGGCTTCACTATGGCATATCAGTGATAAATCTACTGCTATCTTAATTGGTGAATTTTATCGTGAGTTAGTTAAAACTGAGGTGACAAAGGCTGAAGCCTTGCGTCGTGCCCAAGTAAAGTTGTTAAAAGATTATCCCAATTACAGTCGTCCTGGCTACTGGGCACCTTATGTTTTAGTTGGTAACTGGCTTTGACAAATTCTATCCACTTATTGAAGTTTCTAGAATATTACCCTTCTGGAGAGTGACAGAAGCTGTTCATGAGCGATCGCCGCCTAATTGCAACGAGTTCTTAAATTTTGAAAATCAGGCATTAGAGGATGTTTTAAAAGTCCTCTGGCCAGTAGCAAAACATTTTTGATCCCCCTAAATCCCCCTTAAAAAGGGGGACTTTGATTCCGGTTTCCCCCTTTTTAAGGGGGGTTAGGCAGGGTGGTTTCATACAAGCAAAGAAAAATTAAAACTGGGTTTCAAAGCCTCTCCCCCACCGGGGGAGAGGAATGGAAGTGAGGGAAAAAGCCATGCCACTTTCACGAGAAATCAAGACTTATGTATTTTTCTTTTTTCGTATGAAACCACCCTGCTTTTTAAGGGGGGTTAGGGGGGATCAATAAGTGCTTAAAATTACAGCAAACCACTTTTAAAACATCCTCTTAACTGAAGTTGGAAAAGAATAGTATTAATTGATGGTAGTGTGAGGTAGTTATGACTGCTGAAGAACTGCTAGAGCGTTATGCTATTGGGGAAAGAAATTTTAGCTATGCCGACTTAAGAGGTTTAAATTTGAGTGGGGCTAACCTCAGTAGAATTAATTTGACTCGTGCCAAACTCGAATTAGGAATAATGTCTTTAATGAAAAATATCTTCATCTGTGCAGTTGTCATCTGCACAACTTCTATTTACCCGATTAAGACATTAGCAGGAGAAAAACCTTCTGCGATTTTTCATGCATTTGACCAGCAGTACACTGATATTGAAAAGTTTGTATGTGAAATAGGGAAGCAAGGATATTCTCACATTCAAATTTCTCCAGCCCAAAAATCTAATCCTGCTCCAGAATGGTGGGCACGCTATCAACCTGTAGACTATAGCATTATCGAAGGTAGAGGTTCACTCTTAAATTTAAAAAAACTTATTAGTCAAGCCCACAGTTGTAAGGTCAAAGTGATTGCTGATGTTGTTTTCAATCACATGGCTAATTTAGATGGCAATGATGATTTTGAAGATTTAACTAAATTTCCAGGTCTTTCTATAAATGACTTTAATTCGGATTCAAATCGTCCAGGTAAAAAATCTTGTAGCATTAATTATAGTGATGGCAACAGAGATTCAGAAATTAATTGTTGGTTAGGTGGTCTTCCTGACTTGAAATTTACCAATAATGTTAAAAAAATTCAAAAAGCTCATTTAAAAAAATTGCTAGATTTAGGAATTGATGGATTTAGGTTTGATGCTGCCAAGCATATCCCAGCAGATGTTGTCAAAGAGTACATCAGCTATGTGGATCAACAAAGTCAAGGAAAAGCATGGAATTATCTTGAGGTAATCACAGATAGCGACACCAGTGCAGAAAATTATAACTGGATTGCTGCTGTCACAGATTTTGTTCTCTACAATTCACTGAAAAATGCCTTCAGCTTTGGTGGAGATTTGCGTTCCTTGCGAGTTCCCACAGGCATAAACGATCCGCGTAGCGTCACTTTTGGCAGAAACCACGATACTATCCGCGAGATTAATTCCAATGCTATTAACCCCTATAGCGATCCTTCTGACTCTTTCCTCGCAACAGCATATATCCTGGCAAGAGAAAGTGGCACTCCTTTAATACTGAACTGGGATAATAGAGATGTTTCTTTTATCAAATATGGTGTCAAATTCCGCCAAATTATGTATCAACGAGGAAATCAGGGAAAAAATATCAAAGAAAATGTTTTAGCAGCCATTGATAGTCCGACTGTATTGCTAATGGAGCGAGGTAGTGAAGGATTTTTTGTTGTCAATAAAGGGAAGAATAAATTTAATATCCCAGCACTGGATTTGACCTTGACGAATTTGGATGGATGCTATCGGGAACTCCGTAATAATTTTACTGTTGCGATTGAACGTCGCGAAGGTGGGAAAAAATTTATAACTCGTTGGGGAAACTGGAATAGAGGCGGTATGGAAGTTCAAAAACGCGATGCACTCTATTTTATTCGAGAACCTTTTAATCAATGTCAAGTGTAGATGTTCCTTCCTGCTCTAAAACATCCATAGCGGTAGATGAAAATTGGTTGTGCTTTTTTCATCTTCCGTTACTGGGGTGCTTGTGATTACAGGCATTCCTTTCTTTTTTTGCACAGCTACTACCTGACGATCGCTCTTCTTTAGTCTAAAGTCCAGTCTTGAGATGAGTTAGAAGCTTTGTTAGTGCTTCGTTATCAAGAACTGATGAAACAACATGATTTAATCTCTGGTCTAACTTGCTACTACTGGTGGCCAAAAACCAGGGCAGCTTAATTATAAGTGTTCATCCGAACTTGATATAACGCTCTTCCATCACTCTTGGAAAAAGCGATCGCTGCAAGGTTTACGAAACTTCACTTTCCAGGTTTTGGCTACATTTAGGAATTTATATGAGAAAATAAAGCCTCAAACCTTGATTTAGTCATAGTTTCAATTTTCTGCTTCGACTATTGTTTTCTGAGAGTGATGGAAGAGCGATAAGAAACTGCACGGCAAGATACAGGGTTCTGCCATAAACCATGAGGCTTAGTGAGTGCATTCGCTGTAAGTTCCAACTCCCCTTTGGCATTTCTCACCCACCCTATAGCTTCTACAATGGGTTTTGGCGTAGCAGTAGTAGGTTTGATGATAACAGGTGGACTCTTGCCTTCTCTGGTGCTGGGATTGAGAGTTACCCAATCTACTTCCACTGCGTCAGGAGAGAGAATGTCCTTGGGATTGAATGGTAAACCGCCGCGTCCAGTGATGATAAATGAATTAGCTTGTTGCTTGCTTCTAGGGCTACAGATAGTGTCAAATAGCTGGGAAGCATCTACTAGGTTTGTGGGTAGTTCTACTCCAGTGAAATGTAGTTTTGTTATTCCTTCAATGGAAAAGCCTGTCTGTGAAAATGAAGTGATGTCATTTGTTGACAGTCGACGTGGGTCTAATTGGCTTGGGTCGTTAGTTTCTAGCAATCTCACCAATTCTTCTCGATCACGCACTACCATACCAAAAACCCCAAAGGCTGTAATCGTAATTTTACCGCCCGTACCAATGAAGGCATTAGTAATGATATCGCTATTTTCATTGGGAGTGGCGATGATGAAGCCATCTGGCATATTAAGCGTGAAATTGCCGCCAGTTTTATCACCTCCGGCTTCAGTAGAAATTTGACTGTTGCGACGCATCAGTAATAAGTCCTGCACCTGTACCACAATGTCACCGCCCTTACCTGACTCACTATTAGATGTGAGTTTTCCTTTATCCAGCAGGATGGAACGAGCGCTGACATTGAGTTCGCCTGCTAGACCTAAATTGGGTACATCCCCTTGATAGATAAAATTTTTTCCAAATTCACTGCTGACAGTTATTACCGCCCCATCTTTGATAACCAATCGCCCTGTAGTTAAGGTCAAGTTGCCGCCATTTCCAGGCCCTTGAGTGCCAGCAAACAAGCTACTGAGGCTAGAACCATTTGCTGAGGTTCCGATTAATTCTACGGACTCAGAGGCGTTCACTATCAAATCTCCTGCATTTCCTGTAGCTGGTATAAATAGGTATCGGTTAGAAAACCCCTCAAGTATACCCTCAGAATTTGTTGATATTGCTGCTCCTTCCTCTATACGTAACTTTCCAGTATTAATTATTATGCTGCCAGCATTTTGAGCGCCATAAGTTGCACTAAATAATCCACTAGGAATAAATAATCCACTAGGCAAAGGAGCAATGAGACGACCTGCGATTAGTTCTACGGAATCTGAGGCGTTGATAGTCAATTGCCCCGCCAATCCCAAATCAACATTGAATATAAAGACTTGCGCTCCATCTTTGACAATCAACTTTCTGGTAGTGATGTTTATATTTCCAGAGTTTCCAGTAAACAAGGACGCATTTAGTCCAAGTTCTACAGACTCGGAAGCGTTCACTGTTAAATTTCCTCCTGGTTGCGCTCGCAGAGTATCAGCCGAAATTTTTGAACCGTCATTTACCAGTACATGCTGTCCTTGCAGGTGGATATTACCGCCACCTTGGCCACTGGTATCTACATTAGATGGAATCTCACTTTGCTGGGTTAGTTCAATGTTCTGAAAATTTTGAACACCTTCATATCCTAATGCCCAACCTTGATTCGTCGAACTTAGACCAACCAAACTATTGCCAGCAACACTTCCTAACTCAATTCTTCCCCCACTTGCCGTTAAATTTCCACCCTCTAGCGTTATATCACCGCCTATAAGTGCTAAGGTTTTGCCTTGCTGTACTTGTAAACCAACACCTTGTCCGAAGGTATTAATTGCATTATTTGGACTTGCTTGGGATTGATTGCGAATGGGTCGAGCATTTGTTCCGAATTGTAAGCCAATGGGAATACTTAGTGTCAGTAGAGGTGCAGTTTGAGGAGATGTAGCACTAAATTTTGTACCATCAGCGAAGTTCAAACTACTTGCTGTGCTAGCCACAAATGAACCGCCAATATTTAAAGAAGCATTGGGCCCAAAAACAATGCCGTTAGGATTAATCAGAAATACGTTGGCTGTACCGTTAGCTTTGAGAATGCCATCTATATTAGAAACAGAATTGCCTGTCACCCGACTGATGATGTTCTGAATATTGATTGCATTGTTAAAATGGGCTGTCCTTCCCGCAGAGATAGAAAACTGTTCAAAGCTGTGAAACAAGTTACTACCAGCTTGTGTACCCCCTGTGATCTTGGTGGTGTTACCATCTGATGTGATGATGGAATTATTAGGCAGAGTGCCATCGGTGGTGATTTGGGCAAAAGCACAATTTGCACCCAAAGCGATCGCACCTCCCATCCCAATCCCCAAACACCAACGAATAGTCATCCCAAACATCCCACCCCCTAAGCTTTGTAACAGATGAACTCTTTTTTGAGTTAACCACAATTAGTGTTCGTCAAGTTAATACCTTCACTTCTGGTTTATATTGAAAATGACGAAATGGTAGGTGCAAAGAAATCCGACTTGTTCTATTTAGAATGAAGCGATCGCCGCCATTCGGATCTAGACTCAGACCGCAAGCTGTACTGTGGTGATATCAAAATCGCTATCGGTTGCTTTAAAGAACAAGCTTACTTCTCCTATTTTCAATCTTCTATGCTGCTTGGGAGTTAAACTGATATTACTTTATAAAGACGAAACCCTACTGCGATCGCTCTGATTAAAATAGCCGGAAATCTCGAAGATTTGGAAGCTCAAGGCTATTCATTTAGAACAGGGTTCGCACCTTTGATTGAACAGCGTTATCGAGTGGTTGCACAAAATCTCTCGTGAATTTTCCCAAAATGGGAATTTTACCCACTGCGATCGCATTCCTCAAACCCATGACCAAGTTCATCCTTGATAGTCTAGGTATTCTGAGACGGACATTAATATCTAAGAAGCAGAAAAGTTTGTATTAATCAAGCAGTCAGTACACCAATTAATTTTGAATAATCATCATCTAATTCACAAATTATCTCAGCTTTTTATTGCAAGCGTATAGATACACTACCTGCATGGGCTGGCAAACCTTCTGTTTCTGCTAAGGTGACAGCTGCTTTGCCTATTGTCTGTAATGATTGTTTGTCACATTCTAAAAAAGTAATTCGTTTGAGAAAGTCGAACACACTCAAACCAGAGGCAAAGCGGGCAGAACGGGCAGTTGGCAGTACATGGTTGGGGCCACCTAAATAATCACCAATCGCTTCTGGAGTATAGCGTCCTAAAAACACGCTGCCGGCACACTTAATTTGATTGGCAAGCAGTTGCGGGTTTTCTGTGCACAATTCCACATGTTCTGGAGCTAGTTGATTGAGCAGTGGTATACTCTCTAGCAAATCGCTGACCAGAATCACGGCTGCATAATTTTGCCAACTAGCACTGGCAACTTCTCTGGTGGGTAGATTGGCAAGAATTTTCTCAACAGCCTTTATTACTTGTTGCGCGAAGATTTCTGAATCAGTAATTAAGATTGACTGGGCACTAGGATCGTGTTCTGCTTGCGATAATAAGTCCCAAGCAATCCAATCTGGGTTGTTCTGGCTGTCGGCTACCACTAAAATTTCAGAAGGGCCAGCGATGCTATCAATGCCAACAGTGCCAAATACTTGACGCTTGGCTTCAGCAACATAAGCATTACCAGGGCCAACAATTTTATCTACTGGGGCAATGCTTTCTGTACCATAAGCTAATGCTGCGATCGCTTGCGCCCCACCAATGCCATATATTTCTGTAACACCAGCAACTTGAGCAGCAGCCAATACGGCGGGATTAATCTCACCACCAGGCATCGGTACTGTCATGACAATTCTTTCAACACCAGCAATTTTAGCTGGTAAGGCATTCATCAACAAAGAACTCGGATAGCTAGCCCGTCCCCCTGGTACATAAATTCCCACTTGCGACAGCGCTATCCAATTCAATCCCAGTTTCACCCCGACTGCATCGGTATAGCCAATATCTTGTGGTAGTTGTTTTTCATGGAAAGCCACAATCCTAAGAGCAGCAAATTCCAGCGCAGCTAAGACATCGGCAGGACATTGTGCCGCGTGTTCGGCAATAAAGCTTTCGCTTAAATGCAAAGACTGGAGATGGTTGCGGTCAAAGCGGTTAGTATAGTCCTTGACTGCGGCATCACCACGCACTTTCACATCAGCTAAAATCTCGCGTACTGTCCCACTAACATCAACTGTAACTTCCCGGCGATCGCTTACAAGAGTTTTGAATTTGACAGAAAAATCTTTGTCGGTAGTTTGAAGTAGCTGCATGGACAGTACCTTAAAAGCAGTGAGGTCAATAATTAGTTTAACTCCTGATTAACTTGCTCGATATGACTGTGGCTTATATGCATCACTCTGAATTTTCACAGGTGGAACGGTTGGGGGATTTCTGCTGTAATTTGGACTCTCGTCATGGTATTGATAGCAACAACAGTTGCAGCAGTTATAGTCATCCAGCGTCGAGACATCGCTTATGCAGGAGTAACACTCTGGGCATTGGTGGCGAACGCACTCAAGCATTCTGATAACTCAATGCTCAGAAATACCGTATTGGTTTTGGCAATTGTCCTAGTTTTAAGCGCTACGATTAACAGCTTACGCACCCAATAAAAACATATTTAAGTGTGATAACATACCCGCCCAACGTCGGTTAAGAGAGAACTTTTAGCAAGCGTTCGTTAAGTACGCACAATAATGGTCGGTCGTTACACACACCAGTCTGATTGTTATTAGCCAGAATAGATAGTTAGAGCCGTAATCGTCTGAAAAGGCCAAAATTCATAGAAATGAAAAATATTATCTCGATTGGTTGGAATAACTGGTTAAAACAGCATAAAGAATCTGTTTTATTATTTGACTCAATTGCTGCCGCTAATGAGATTGCTTTAATGCTTAACGGTCAATGGGATGGCTGTAATGGTGTAATTGTGGCTTCTGGTGATGAGGTAGCTGTTAACACTGCTGCCAAACTATTAAAAGCTACATGGTGTTATCAAGGCGCATCAAAAGCTGTTTTACACAGAGCAACAACTGATGAAATTTTACGCCGTTATGCAATCGGAGAAAGAAATTTTGTTAATGCTAATTTGAGGTGTGCAGTACTTGCATCAGTGAAGTTAAGTGAAATTAACCTAAGTTATGCCTCGTTGAGTTGGGCGGATTTAAGGCAAGCCAATCTAAGTAAAGCTGATTTAACAGCAGCAGACCTAACTCAAGCGAATTTAAGTGGAGCAGACTTGAGTAAAGCATACCTAATGAGGGCAAACCTAAGCGAGTCAGACCTCCAACAAGCTTCACTTCAGGGGGCTAACCTAAGTAGTGCTAACTTAAGTGAAGTCAACCTCACTGGTGCAGATTTAACAGGAGCTAATCTGTCACTAGCAGACCTCAGAGGGGCAAATTTTCACTTGTGCAATTTGAGTGAGGCTAACCTAACAGATGCCAAGTTAATTGAAAGGGACTTGGCTTTTGCTCAACAATATCCGAACAAATACTAAATTTAATCTATAGGACGCATATTTGATTTCTGAAATACATATAGGGTGCGTTACGCCAAAGGCTAACGCACCAGTTAACGATTTAGGTGCGTTAGGCTACGCCATAACACAACGCCAGTCCGCTCAAGTCGGGAAACCCGCCCACGCAGCTGGCTCCCCTACAGATACTTAGATTTTTTCATAAATCAAATCGGATTCCTATAGTATTAAATTTTAGTTAGGACTTACGCACAAGTTACGGAATAACGAACCGCAGAGGCACAGAGAAGCCAGTGCGTTGGGCGGGTTCCCCGACTTATAGCAACTGGCGCGGCACGGAGAAATCAGAGTTTGAGAGATATTTTGCGTAAGTCCTATTAGTAATTAATTAGGCAAATTAAAGTCAGAGTAATTATTGAGAATACCCAGTGAGTTACTTCTCTGGAACAATGCCGTAGCGAATTAAATAAGCTTCGATTTTTAGCAGTTTGTTGTTCATATCTTGAAATTGACTTTCAAGGTCTTTAAACCCAAAAGCTATATTTGTCGAAATCTGCTCTTGGTTCCTGACAAGGTGATTAAAATCACGTCACCGCAACTCACTTAAAGCTAACGTCACTGAACAAGGTGAAAAATTGCTAGGTGGTAAGCACATCCAGGAAAAGTTGATGAGTAAAGTAGTAAACCTGCTGTTCCAAGAATTGTATAAAATACAGCAGTTTGCAAGTAAGGTACAAAATCCAGGACTCACGCATCAGATATAAAGAGTTTCTGCCTCCTGCCTTCTGCCTCCTGCCTCCTGCCTTAAAACCCGTAGTTTTGTACTTCATGCAAATGAAAACTGCTGTAATTCCTCTGACCTGATGCTATTAACCCTTCATCCAAATGAAGGGTTTTAAAATCTCTCAAACTTTCAGTTAGCCTGAACATTGAAACACTACTGAAAGATTATTAGCTGGCATTTGGTAAATCTGTTGCAAGATCAGATTTTGTGCCCTAGCTACTGCTATGACATCATCCAAGTTACGCACACCCCACTCTGGGTTTTCAGTGCGTAAATATTCGTCAAAAGCTGCATTACTCGCAGCTGTATGTTCTCCACCTTGTTTGAAGGGGCCATATAAATAGAGGATACCTCCTGCTTTTAGGATACGACCTGCCCCTGCCATTAACCCCAGACAGGCTGACCAAGGTGAAATGTGAATCATATTGATGTTGACGATGGCGACAATTGGCTTCGTATTCAACCAATCAAATCCACCATTTTCCACAGCCCAAACTGGTTCTCTTGCATCTAGCTCAAGCGGTGCATAAACGCTATCACATGCATTGTGTTCAGTCCATGAAATAATGCTGGCTCTTGATTGTGGATTTACATCGGTTGGGAGCCACTGATAATCTCTGAGCCTGGATGCAAAAAAGACTGCGTGTTCACCAGTACCACTTGCTATTTCTAAAATAGTGCCGCTCTTTGGCAACACTTGTAAAAGTACTTCTAGAATTGGTTCGCGGTTACGCTCGGTTGCTGATGCGTATTTTCGTGCATCTTGTGGTGTCATCTGGATCGTTATATTTATAATTAATATGAATATAAAACTATAGACATCTCTCAAATATCAAACGAAGAACTCGACAAATTTTTATAAAATATTTGCACAAGTTTGAGCAAGTCGCTTTTTGCAGGCTCACCGCTATACAACCATTTTATTACAGGTTTTGGGAAAAGGGCAAAGGGTAAGGGTTAATATACGCTGGGAGTTTTTGAATTTGTTTAAAGTGCGATGTCTTCTCTACGAGAGGCTTCGCCAACGATGGGCTGCGCCTACGCTTTGACTCTGAGTTTGGTGGTAGAATTGCCGAGCTATGGTAGCAAGTACTGGCTCGTTCCATTCTGAACCACACCCTGAACTTGCTAATTTGGCATGAATGAAGAGAGAATCTATCGGTCAAGTCAAACTAACTTTCCAAAACGCAATAGTGGATGTTACCGAATTAGTCAAAGTTTCAATTATTCTCTTGCTCGTTGCTACAGGAGTAGCTTTGCTGTCCCGACGGTTGGGAATTCCTTATGTTACAGGTTTAGTACTAGCAGGTTTGCCTATCACTGAGTTATTGTCTCGTCGGATTGGTTTAAATCCAACCCTTGTTCTGGATCTTTTCCTGCCAATTCTCCTCTTTGAAGCTGGTATTAATACAGATGTCAGCCGCCTACGCAGCACCTTTAAACCAATTGCTCTACTTGCTGGACCTGGGGCTATGCTTTCCAGTGCAATTATTGCCGTACTGTTGAAATTTGGGCTGGGACTGAGTTGGATACCTGCCTTATTTGTAGGAGTAATGCTGGCAAACACTGATACAGTTTCAATGATTGCCGTCTTTAAGGAAATATCAGTACCCTCGCGGCTTTCCACCATCGTTGAAGGAGAAACTCTATTTAATGATGCTGCTGCCCTGGTTATGTTCAACCTGATTGTGCAAGTATATTCGACAGGTTCGCTCACATTTATGGAGGGAATCCAACAACTGTTAGTTATCTCTCTAGGAGGCTGCGTTGTGGGGTTAGTCTTAGGCTACTTGAGTATACCTGTATTCGCCCGTTTAGATGATGCTCTTAGCAGTCTTTTGCTGACAGTCGCAGTTGCATTAGGAACTTTTCAGGTTGGGCAATATCTAGGTGTCTCAGGCCCTGTAGCCGTAGTTGTCGCTGGCTTAATTTTCGGTAATTTTGGGCTTTCTCGCAATACCTCTGCTTCTAGTCGCATCACCTTGTTGAGTTTCTGGGAATATGCCAGTTTTACTGTCAACACCTTTATTTTTCTGTTGATTGGTGTAGAAATAGACCTGGTAACACTCTGGAAAACTTTACCTGCAATTCTACTTGCAGTTTTGGCTTTTCAAGTCGGGCGAATTCTTACGGTTTATCCGCTACTAGCAGTGGTTCGTTGGATTGACCGCCCAATTCCGCTGCGCTGGCAACATTTACTGTTTTTAGGCAACATTAAAGGTTCACTGTCAATGGCTCTAGCGTTGAGCTTACCCACTACATTACCAGGGCGAGAAGTCCTGATAGCTATAGTTTTCGGCTGTGTGCTCGTGTCGTTAGTAGGACAGGGTTTAAGTTTACCTTGGGTGGTAAAACGCTTAAAATTATCTAAATTTTCCGAAGTTCAACAGCAGGTTGAAGAGTTGCAAGCCCAGTTGATGACAGGTAAGGCGGCACAAGATGAATTAGATAGCCTATTGAAATCAGGGGTATTACCAAAAGCCGTTTATGAAGAGATGCGTTCAGCTTATCAGGTAAGAATTGCGGGTGCAGAAAAGATATTGCGGGAACTATATAATCGTCGCCCTGATGAGGTGGAAGGTAGAAGTGGCAAGAGCAGTAAACTTGAAGCCATTCGCCGACGTTTACTGTTGGCAGAAAAAGGAGCGCTCAATGAGGCAATGCGGAAGCGAATTCTCTCAGAAGAAATTGTGCGCGGGCGGATACAAACTCTTGATGAACAATTACTGAAACTAGAAGATGATTAACCCTCTTTAATCACTATCGGTAGAGAAAAATCTAAAACCCTTATTTCTCATGACTTTTATCAATTTAGACGTAGGTTGGGTTGAGGAACGAAACCCAACACCCAAAGACCTTAGAAAAGTTGGGTTTCACTTTGTTCAACCCAACCTACATTTATTTTTCTTTCCCCAAAGTGATAGAAGAGGGTTAAATATGGGGCATTGGGTATTAGGTATGGGGGATAGTCTGAGCTTCGTGAGTGAACCTTTGAGCTTCGTTGATGAAGCTTTGAGCTTTGTGAATGAAGTTTTGAGCTTTGTGAGTGAACCTCTGAGCTTTGTGAATGAAGCTTTGAGCTTTGGCTAATTAGGATCTGTTGCCTCCAGCAAGAGATTGAGTGAGAGACTCAATGAATGCATTCTCATGCGGAGCATAGGAACGAGGAATTAATTAATTACGAATTACGATAGCGTAGCAGTAGCGAGTCTGCGTACTCTCAATACGGTTCGGATAAGATCCCCCCGCCTGTGGCGACCCCCTTAAAAAGGGGGTAATTAGAAAAAAAAGCCCTCCTTTTTAAGGGGGGTTGGGGGGATCTTCGAGGAATAAACACGTTAAGCGAACTGTATTGTGCGTACTCTTACAGAGAAGCAAACTACGCTTTTAGCGTCTCGTAGAGAGCGTCATTACGAATTATTTTAAAGGCGATCGCTTATCGTTATTTTGACTTTTAATTACCCTACCAGGACTGATAAAAGAAATTCCTTGTTGAAAGTCAGTGCCAATCATGACTGCTTCCACTATCGGTTCGGATATTTCTGTTTGGGCTACCCACTCGATAATGAAGTTTGCGCCTAAACCTCCACTGGTGTCATTTCTATTGATAAAAAAATCTGTAGAAGCTAGCGCATCAAGTTGAATAGGGCGCTCCAAATACTGTTTAACTAGTTTCCCTTCTGAGTTATAGTAGCGCACAGAAGTAATAATAATCGGATTGGTCAAATCTGTGTTCCGAATACTAAGCGTAACTGCTAACTCAAAAATCTCTTGGCGATTGTGATGATAGATATGAGAGTAGACCGGAACATAAAGAGTTTCACCGCTTGCTATCTTAAAATTCTTATCCAGCGTCACTGTTTTTTGCAACGGGGTTGCTGGAATGGCATTGGGTTGTGACCTGGGTGTTGATTCACAAGATGCAAGAATAATAACAGCGATCGCTAAATAAATATATCTATACAGCTTCATCAAAACTCACCAATTTTTTTATATGTGTAGCTAACCCTACCTAATAAACAGTTTAGGTAGGAACTGCGCTCAACATTTTTGTTCAATAAAATCAATGACTTGATGTAAAGATCCTGGCTTAGTCACAATCAGCACAGTTGAATGAGGTTCCAGTATTGTACTACCGTTAGGAATCATCAAATCTTCATGGGGATGGGATTGATAACCAATAATTAGCGAACCAGTAGGGAATTGCGAATCTTGAGCAATTTCGGCAACGCTACGACCAGCAACATAACAATTGTTGGGGATGGAAAGTTTTAGTACCTCAATCTGTCCCTGCTCAAAATGCATCATTGATTCCACTTGGGGATATTCAATAGCATTCACCATTGTTGAAACTGATAGTTCCACAGTACTGATAATATGGTTGGCTCCAGCTATCCGCAGTGGTTCGGCAAAATCCGGGTGGCGCATCCGACTCAAAATATGGGTTACACCGTAGTGTTTAGCAAGAGTTACCATTGCTAAGTTTAAGGCATCACTTCTCAGAACCGCTGCCAAGGAACCGGCTTTGCGAATCCCAGCTTCTAGCAATACTTCTGTACTCACAGCACTGCCTTCAAAAGCCATTGCTCCCACTTGTTCGCGGGCGTAGCGGCAAGCGATAGGGTCAATGTCAATTACAGCAACAGTATGCCCTACCTCTACCAGTTTTTGCGCTAAACTTAAGCCCACTAAGCCGGCTCCACCAATCAGTACGTACATGGCTGTTCTTGATACTCTGTAACTTCTTGTTTCACTCTATAGGTTAACAAGGAAATGAAGATGTACCTTGAGAGACTTCTGGTTACTGAGTCAAAATTTGTGGCGTTGTCTAGTGGGGTGCTTGCCAAACTTGCAGCTAATAAATAGATTTGTGTTGGAAATAGGGCATTGGGTATGGAAGATTGCAAGAGAGATTTCTGTATGAAAATGCGCCTCTAGTGCAAAAAATAAAGAACGAACCGCCAAGTACGCCAAGTACGCCAAGAAATAAGAAATTAAGAGATTTAGTGCAGCTTCACAAAGAAATGGTATTATCGAGTCTTTTGCAAATCTTTTTACCTTACGTATGAGGGAATAAAAGCACAAGAAAAGAGTTTAAACTCAGTGCTTTTGCCAGAAGTATTGTTATTTTATCTGTGCTAATTTTTTTCAATTGTAATTTTTGAATTGGTATTTTTCGAGTAACTCTTTAACTTGAGCAGCCACCAGAGGATGTGGATCTTTTTGTAACTGAGGGAGGATTTGCAGGAGAACGCGATATGAAACCATATTCAAGTATGCGATCGCAGCTTCTCTGACAAAGCCGGTTGGATGACGCAAACTTACTAATATCTCAGAACTGGTCAGTCGGATGCGTGTCACTTGAGCATAATGAAAACAGCAAGCTAGACACCAGTCAGAAAGAAAGTTACCTAACATCAGCAATCTGTGGAGGCGATCGCTAACTACCATGTTCTCATATTCTACGATCTTGGCTTCGACAAGATATTGTAATTTTTCTGCCTGTGGTCGGTTATCTAAAATATTCAGCAATAAAGACTTTGAAGACAAAGTTACGGTATGCTCTAAGATTTCTAACCCCCGCGCTAAGTTTACCACTGAGAGCGATCGCAGATTGAAGGATGCTGCCTGCATCTTTTCTGGCGAGTAAAGCAGTTTTAGTAATAGTAGCAGCCGCTCTTTCACATCCAATTCCAATTCTAGAAGGGCGCGTTGCAGTAACTCACAGACAATTACAATCCTCTGATTGGATTGATGATTTTCTTTTTGGTCTAGTGTTTGGAAGTCAATGTATGCAGCGTAAATTTCACCTAAAAATTTTAATTCCTGCTTAATTAAATTTTCTACCCGACTTTCATAAAATCGATCTACTAAACCTTTAATTCCTGGTTGTTTGTGTATTTTTAGTAAGCTGCGGAGAATATGATCCCTAGTAGTACCCCAGGATATTTCCAAGTTTGCCCATAAAATCTCCAATGCCTGCTGTGTGCCGACTTGAGCAATGGTGCGCCAAGCGTACATCCGCACTACTTCTGGTTTGTAAATATTGGTAGCCAACCGCAACAGCATTTCTAAAGCTTCATTTTCCAGTCGCACTAGGGCTGACACGGCTGTACAGCGGGTTGATTTGTAATAAAGTGCTGCAATCAGTGCTGAATAGTACTCTTCTAAATGCGTTGCTGCAATCATTTCTAATACGGCACAGCGCACCCGTAACGATTCATCTTGTAATAAATTCGGGATGTGAATCCGCAATGCCTGCAAATAAACTGCTTCTCTCAGCGCTCTAACTCCATTCACCCGTTCCCGTTCTTGCTTATGAGTCAGCATCCGGCGCATGGTTTGAGTAGCTGCTACCTTTTGCATAGGCGTTCCCTGGCGTAAGACTAAAGCGGCAGCGGTAGCGCGGATGAGTGAGTTTTGCCGGGGGTGTAAATATCCTTCTAAGAGGCTTAAATTGGGATTTGGTTCAGCCAGCCAAACGTAGCGCAGCGCTAAGGCAAAAACTTCGGGGTTAGTTTCTTGGGATTCTTCTAATAAAGGACGGATGGCGGCTAAATAAATCGGATTTACACCTCCCATCAGCATCACTTCTAAACTTTGGCGCTGCAAATCTGGGGTTAACTTCAATAGTAGAGGTGCTAAAACTTCCGCAGCTCCAAGGGAATCAATTTGGGCTAAAAGTTCAATACAAGAGCGTTTATCAGCCTCACTGCCTTTTTCTGCTAAAGCTTTGACTACACCCTGTTTAAAAAATCGTAAGCCGACATTGGTTGCACTTAAGTGACCCCGCGCCACACTCAAGACTAACAGTTCCACATAACGCGATCGCAATTCCCAAACTACTTTTAAACAGGTGCCAGCTATCAGCATTGTTTCTGCTACCAATACCCATTTTTGCAGTGGTTCGGGTACAAACCGCCCACAAAACAAGATAGTCACAAAAATTAGCGCTCCTGTCAAACCTGTAGCGATCGCTTCGGCAGTTCCGCCAGATAAAGTCTGCATCCGGCTGCGAATTGCCTCTGGAATCGGTTGATACAGAATGGGGCCGCTACTCATGACAAAGGTGTAACGCAGAAGTTCATCGCAGAATTTGACAATTATCAAACCCCAGAAAAAGCTTTGCGATTGCATGGCTGGAATTAAATGCAGCAATACCAGCACTCCTGGGAGTGAAAAGCCGATGGTGATTGGTAAAAGCGTGGCAGTGAAAAATACCCCCATTCGTTCGATGAGTCGGCTGGAAAAAAACCACTGCAACAACAACTCACACAGTCCCAACATTCCACCAAAAAGACCCAAAAAGCTCGCAAGTTCTCGGTCGTCCAAATTGGATTGGAGTTCGCGTAAATACTGAAAATCTATTAACAACCCAATGACTTGTAACAGACCCACAAAAGCAAACAACTGCCAAACGTACCGCTTCAGCGGACTTTTAATGAAACGCTCTCGTGAAGCTTGTTGTTCGGGAACTAGTCTTTGTGGAGTTTCAGGAAAAGCTGCTCGATAGTGATGAGTTAAATAGAATAGAATCCCCGATCCTAATAAAATCACCATACAGGCGATGAAGATGATCTTATTTAGTGTGGTGTATTGCACTAGCCAAGGCAAACTAAAGCCACTAATCACATCTGCTACCAAAAGACCACTACTCACCAGTGGGTAAGTCCGTTTAATCTCTCGAATATTAAATATTTGGTTGGCGACAATGGAAGTGTTAAGGTCATTGACCACATAAAGTGCATCTACCCATAGCCGTAGTAGAAATGCCGAAATAACTGCCAGGTAGGAAAAATGCGATCCCCAACGTAATACAACTAATAAAACTAATGGCATCAACATACAAGGTGCGATCGCCACAATTACCCGACGTAAGGGAAAAATCTTTTGCAGCCAAGAGTATAAAAAAACCAGTCCGGCACTCATTGCTGCACTAGCAATATACATCCACGGCAGTAGATGAGTTCCATATTCATCCAAAAACAGCGCCACTGTACTGTCTTCTGCCCACCGCAATCCTACACATACAATTGTGTAAAAAAGAAACATTATCTGGGTTCGTTCGCTCTCCTCTGGTCGAAGATTCACCCACTGTAGTAGTCGTGGGAAAGCAACTTTATTTGCAGCCAACCAGTGATTTTTCAGTTCCATGCAGTTTTATTTTTTGGTAGTATCACCGCGTAATGGGGCAGAGGGAGCAGGGGAGGCAGGGGAGGCAGGGGAAGGGAAGAAAATACTTTTTTTTTATCTTGCTTGTCCTCCTTGTCCTTCTTGTCCCCCAGTCCCCTTGTCCCCTATAGCGGTTCCCATTCAGATGCGGTACAAGATTAATCGCGAAGTGTAAGGGCACGGCAGTGCCGTGCCCCTACGGGTGTACCTCACTCAACCGAGAACCGCTATAGTCTTCCTTGTCCCTCATCTCCTGGAAATAGCAAAAGTCCTGAGCAACTGAGTATTATGTTTCCCACTCAGCGTTCAGGACTATCGATTTTAGATAAATTTAAACGCTTTCGTAGGAGTACACAGCTAACTGTCCGCCCAAAGCGCAGATTGCATCCAAATGAAAAAATCCCCTGGCTAGAAGTCAGGGGATTTTCAAACTTGGTCTATTAAACAGTTAAAGAATTATTTTTTAGGCGAGATGAGCATCATCATGTTTCGTCCTTCTTTTTTAGGCGCTTGTTGAAGCTCACCAAAAGGCTCCAAATCCGTTGCCATTCGCTTGAGCAAATCTTCTGCTAGGTCGCTGTGTTGAATTTCTCGACCCCGGAACATCACAGTCGCTTTGACTTTATCGCCATCTTTCAAAAAGCGCTCTGCTTGCTTAACACGCACGTTGTAGTCGTGTTCTTCTATTTTGTAGCGCATCTTAACTTCTTTGACATCAGCCGTGTGCTGCTTTTTCCGGGCTTCCCGCGCCTTTTTTTCCTGTTCAAACTTGTATTTCCCGTAGTCCATAATCCGACAAACCGGCGGGTCAGCTTTATCGCTGATTAGCACCAAATCTAGCTCTTTTTCTTCTGCTAGTTGTAGTGCTTCCTGTGGGGGCATAATTCCCAGTTGGGCACCGTCAGTGTCAATTACCCGAATTTTCGGGAAGCGAATTCGTTCGTTAATTTGGGGCAGATCGCGAGTTCTTTTCTTCTCAATCACAGCCATTATGATTTGTGGGAGATCTTAAATGAAGGATTTGGTGTGGTCTAAATTGGTATGCCTCAGAGGCAAAATACAGAAGTAACTCAGGACTGAAAACATAGTCTCCAGTTCTAGGGTAACTAATCTATAAAATAGTTGCCTCGTTGTATTTGTCATTTTACTCAGTCTGAGAGAATTTCTCTGCAATAGTTAATCTAAATTAGACAACCTAGACTCATATTAAATATTATTACAATTATTTAGCAAGATTTTTTGCGATCGCGTAACCGCCCACCGTAGGCGATCGCATTGAGTCACATAATCAGGACTAGCCTTTGAGCGTTTTGTGAAGAGAGTCCAGTATAGGCGGCGATGGTTCGTGGCGTTTAACTGTTCTGGTGTTAATCTTGGCATTTCGTCAAACTTGCCAAGTCTGGCGAAAATACCCGCTTGCGCCATTACCTAGCAAGACTACACCGAAAAACACTCTGCTATTTTAAATCTGTGGATATGCTTAAACATTCAATTCGATTATTACTTCATTAATTAAAGTATAGAGAAATACCCGTGTTTTTATGATTTGACTATAAGTGAATAGACGATAAACTTACGCATTGAGATGACAAACCTATACTGATAAAACTCTCAGTTAAATACTTTTTAATTAGCCGACCAAGAATCTTAATTCCATGTTCAATATCCTCTGGTGTTTGGCAAAAGTTCAAGCGCATTGCTGGATACCCTTGCCCTAGAAAAAATGCAGCACCACTAGCAACAAGGACATTGTAAGATAAGGCTTCAGAGCAAATTGCTTGAATAGGTAAATAGTGTGGCAGATGAGTCCACAAAAATAAACCACCTTTAGGAATTGTCCAGGTGATAGCTTCGGGAAAATAGTTTTCCAGAGCTTGCAACATCACATTGCGACTTTGCAGGTTATTAATACGTAAACGATTCAAGTGACGGCGGTAATGTCCCGATGCTAAAAATTCACTCACAATTACCTGAGATACTGTAGAAACATGCAAGTCATTGAGTAATTTATGCTTTACCAAAGATTGATGATGCTCACCTGTCACCACCATGTAACCAACTCGTAGTCCAGGCATTAAGGTTTTTGAGAATGTACTGATGTAAGTGACCAAATCATGACGATCGAGTACCTTGATGGGAGGAGGAACAGGTTGAAACTTTAACCCTTCGTAGGCATTATCTTCCAAAATAAAACACTCGTATTGTTGTGCCAATTTTAATAAATCTTGCCGATGAGTTTGGGAAGTTGTAATACCTGTTGGATTATGTAAAGTACTGATGGTGTAAATTAATTTTGGTCGGTGACTTTTGAGATACTGCTCCAACAATTCTAGATTCATTCCCTCCGCCGTCATCGGAATTCCTATGACTTTGGCCTGTAAATTTTCGAGAATTCCCAATGCTCCATGATAGGTTGGTGTTTCTACAATTACCCAGTCATCTTTTTGTAGGTAATATTGCATAGCTAAAGATAAAGCTTGCTGTGAGCCAGTGGTAATAATTATTTCATCAGGGGAAACCTCTAAGCCTTGTTGAACTAACATCTGAGCAATCAGTTGCCGCAGCATAAGTTGTCCTTGAGGGAAGTCTTCTCTAAAAAGGATATCTCCTGCATTAGCCAATGCTCGTTTTGTAACTCGTTGCAGGTTATCTGAAATGGAACTAGAAGGAAAACCGGAACTGAACTCAATAATGTTTTGCTGTCGTCGAGCCTGAATTGAAGCTGTATATTGCTCGAAAAACGATCCTCCCCCTTGTGAAATTATTACCTCTTGAGACGGGGCAAAGGTTGAACGCAAAGTCAGACTAGATAATAGTGTGATTGTACGGTTGACAAAATAGCCTGAACCCTGGCGAGCATGGATGAGACCATCAGCTTCTAAGAGACTGTAAGCCTCAATTACAGTTAACTTGTTAACTTGAATACTCTTAGACATCACCCGAATAGAGGGAAGTTTTTGTCCATCTGGTATTTTGCCAGATTGAATCAGACGACTGAGATAATTGCGAATCTGGAGATATATCGGGATTGGTGAGTGCCGATCTAAAGGAATATTCACTGTGAAACTCTTCCTTCGGGATGATGTAGGGATTATAGGCAATATAAGGGATTTTTTTGTATTTGAACTGGTACAGTTGAGTGCAATTTGACTAGAACAGTTGTAAATACTGTGACTGTACCAGTCAAAATTGGACAAATCTGTACCTTCTCATTGGTATTTTTCCAAGCGAATCTAGAAAGTATCTGATGCTCGATTGAGCCAAGGGGACTTTTCTATGAAAATAGTTGATAAATGGTTGCGACTAAAATCAAAATTTCAAGAATCTTGGCATAGCTTAATTACAGTAATGACAAGCAGTTCTCAGTTGCAAGTTTGGCAAAATCACCTTGCCAATGGGGATTGTTCTTGGCACGCCTACGATCCGATGACAGGACGTTCTGCTTGTTTTGGCTCTGAAGCTGAAATGCGAATATGGATTGAAACCCAGTATTATACCAAGTAAGTCAGCATGATCCGAAATTCAAATATTTACCGCATTAATCCAGAAACACTAGGACTCGGTTGTGGCTTTTTGGGTGTGCTGGGATTTAGCCTTACCTTACCAGCAACTCGTGCTGCCGTTGCTGACTTCGATCCAACTTTTGTCGGGCTGGGACGTGCAGTAGTTGCTGGTGTTCTGGCAATGATTGTTTTGTGGGTAACTCGTCAGCCTTTACCACTAAGCAAACACTGGGGGAGCTTACTAATTATTACAGCCGGAGTGGTTTTGGGGTTTCCATTACTATCAGCTTGGGCAATGCAGCAACTACCAGCGACAGATGGTGCAGTAATCATAGGGCTTGTTCCTTTGGCAACTGCTATTGCTGCCACACTCAAAGGTAGAGAACGTCCTTCCCAAAAGTTTTGGTTTGCTAGTATTTTCGGTAGTACAACCGTTGTTTTATTTGCTTTTACCTCTAGTGCAGGACAAATTCAGGGAGCAGATTTGCTTTTGTTGGGCGCAGTGGGCGCAGCTGCTATTGGCTATGCAGAAGGAGGATGTTTAGCTCAGATTTTGGGAGGATGGCAAGTTATTTGTTGGGCTTTAGTCATAGCATTTCCGATTTTGCTTATACCTGTAACATACACAGTGTTTCAGCACGGATTAGTTGCTTCACCAACTGCTTGGTTGGGTTTTAGTTATGTCAGTATTTTCAGTCAGTTCCTGGCTTTCTTTGCTTGGTATCACGGGATGAGTATCGGTGGTGTTGCAAGGGTCAGTCAGATACAGTTACTACAACCGTTTTTGACGATTATATTTTCTGGGCTATTACTAGGTGAACAAATTACGCCTTTGATGCTGATAGTCTCTGGTATCGTAATTGCTAGCATAGCAGTGGGAAAACAGACATTAATTGAACGCAAGATTTAACTAAGTTATCAAAACAGAATTCAAGATTTTCTAATTGCTCTGAAACAAGAAGTTTTTCTCAACAGCCTCACGGCTTTATCAAATATTATTAGTAATTAAGATGCGATCGCTCTGGCGATTTGAAAACTTTACAGAGTAAGAATATGGCTCAAATATTATGCCCTTTACACAAAAGTTTGAGAAACATCCTTGCTAGTTATATTACCTTAAGCTTATTGTTAGCGATGTCTACAACAGCCTTAGCTGACAGGAACAACAATAATTCTGACGACTCTCCACCGCAGACTAAAGGAAGTTTAGGTGGTTCTAGAGGATGCGAGACTTAAACAGAACCATCCTTAAGTAGTATTCCAGATAATTGTTTATGGAATAGTTTATTTTCTATAAGTCCCTTACAATAGGGTGCTTTAAACTTTAGTCTAATGCACCCTATTAGTAAATCAAGTGTCTCTCAAAAGTGCTTATTTGACACCAGCAGGGATCTTTTGAGTTTTAGTAGTATCCGCTTTGCCATTCTCTGCTTTAATTTCTGCTACTTGCAGATGAGCTTCTAAGAACCAGAGTCGTTTGTCTATGGTGCGGGAAATTTCGGTGTAAAGGTCAGCAGTATCGAGATCGCCTAATTCATCAGTTTTATCGATCGCTTGCCGGAGATGTTTAGCGTAGGATGCAAAGCGATCTGCCAAGGCTGTCACATGGTCTTTGCCATCCAAAATATCTAAGGGGTATTCTGGCAGGATGGAATTACTAGCTGCAGCGCGAACTGTTCCGAAAGCGTACCCGCCTAAAGCTGTGACGCGTTCAGCTATCAAATCGATGAACTCTTCCAATTCTCCAGCAATTTCATCAAATAAAAGGTGTAGCTGATAGAAGTCAGTTCCTTTAACATTCCAGTGCGCTTGCTTTGCTTGGCTTTTTAGATCCGAAGTGGCTGCCAAGCTTTGGTTGAGAAGTACCACAATTTGCACTCGCGCTTCAGCGGGAATGTCAATACGAGTGGGGTACAAACGTGATGTAATAGTGTTGTCGCTCATAGTTCTACGTTAATGCCTTTTGCATTTAACTCTACAGATTTTGGTTGGCTGTGCGAAACTCTCTGACGACAGATTATATTAACGGCTGAATGTGTTATTAATTATAACTAATGGTCAAATCCGATGGTTTTCTATGGTATTGAATGTACCACCGAAAAGGCGATCGCGAATTACATCATTGTGCAAAAAGTCATGGGGAAAACCCAGTTCAATTTGACTGACTTCATCTAACCGTTGCAGATGTTCTGGCGAAAGGCTGACATCTAAAGAAGCTAAGTTATCTTGAAACTGCGTTAACTTACGTGCTCCAACAATCGGAATAATTATACCACTTTGAGCGCGTAACCAAGCTAATGCTACCTGTGAAGGTGTATGGCCAATGTCTGCCGCAACTTCACTGACAACTTGCGCGATCGCTAAATTCTTTTGGGAAACTTCTCCCCCTAAACTCGCTACTCGCCCTTGTTCGCCGCCTTCTTGACTGGGTTTGTTATACTTTCCTGTCAGCACTCCACCACCCAAGGGCGACCACGGTGTTACTGCCAAATCTAAAGCTTTTGCCATCGGGATTAAGTCCCGTTCTGGTGTCCGCTGAATCAAACTATACTCAATTTGGAGAGCGACAAACTGCGTCCATCCTTGGTAATGGGCGATGGTATTTGCCTGGGAAACAATCCAAGCGGGTGTGTCAGAAATGCCAATGTAAAGTACTTTACCTTGACGCACTACATCATCAAGCGATCGCAAGACTTCTTCAATCGGTGTTGTGAAATCCCAAGCGTGCAACCAGAATAAATCAATGTAATCAGTATTCAGCCGTTTCAAACTACCTTCCAAAGATTGAATTAAATTCTTGCGATGGTTTCCACTGGCGTTCGGGTCGCCCTTCTTGTCATTCATCTGCAAGGGAAAGGAATATTTTGTCGCAACTACAAAGCGTTCCCGTTCTTTAGCGATTAACTCGCCGACAATTTTTTCACTGCTACCATCGGTATAACCGTTGGCGGTGTCAATGAAATTTCCCCCTGCTTCTACATAGCTATCAAAAATTTTCCGACTTTCGTCAACAGATGCACCCCAACCCCAATCTTCACCAAAGGTCATGGTTCCCAAGGAGAGTTCAGAGACTCTTAACCCGCTTTTACCCAAGAGTTTGTATTTCATAAATATTTTCTCATTAATGAAAAAACTAAGCAAATACTATTCCAAAGGCATAATAGCTGGAAACCGGGGGCGATGTTTGACGACAAGCCTTTTATTATTTGTATTGTCGTGCTATTTAAATGCGATCGCTTGCATTGTGAATGCGATCACTTCCAAAAATTAACCCACTCTTCCTGTACTTTGCAATGGCAGTCGCTACAATAAGCCTACGTCAAGTCAAAACAAGACATAATGACCTACACCTCGCCCAAGCTACTTACCTTCGAGGAATTTATAACCCAATATGGTGACAATACACGCTACGAATTAATCGACGGACAACTAAGAGACATGGAACCTACAGGGCCACACGAAGCTGTTGCAGGTAGTATTGCTGGTAGAATCTATGTGGAAATTTTTAATTCTAATTTTAACTGGCTAATTCCAAAAATATGTCTGATTAAACCACCTGCGGCTGAAGCCACAGCACTGCGTCCTGATGTAATTGTTTTAGATAAAGCAGAACTTAATAAAGAACCACTCTGGCAAAAAGAACCGATTATTTGTAATGGCAGTACAATCAAACTTGTTGCTGAAGTTGTTAGTACTAACTGGCAAGATGATTATGCCAGGAAAGTGGAAGAATACGCTTTTCTTAATATCCCAGAATATTGGATTGTGGACTTTCGTGGCTTGGGTGGTTTGCAGTTTATCGGCAATCCCAAACAACCAACCTTTACCGTTTGTCAGTTAGTTAACGGTGTGTACCAGCAACAACAATATCGTTTAGGAGATACTATTTCTTCTGATGTCTTGCCAAATTTACAACTTCAGCTAGACGACATTATGCATATTTGAACTGGGGACTGGCTCGGTGAGGCAAAAGCGATCGCTACAGTTTTCTAAGCTAGAATACCAAAGTTGTGTTTTAGACACATCCGACAATTCAATTGCCAAAGAGGCGTTATTTTTATGAATTACTACGTAATCTACGACGGAAATTGTAATCTCTGCGTTACCTTAGTGCGATCGCTAGAAACCTTAGACCAAGGAAAGCTGTTTCGCTATAGTCCCATGCAAGATGAGCAGACACTTTTACAGTGGGGAATTTCAGCCCAAGATTGCGAACAGGGGATGATTTTAATTGATGGCAATGACCCTCAAAAACGTTGGCAAGGCAGTAATGCAGTAGAAGAAATTGGGCGATTATTACCCGCAGGAAGTATATTTGTAGACGCTTATCGAGCCTTACCGGGGATGAAATGGGCAGGCGATCGCTTTTACGAACAAATCCGCGATAACCGCTACGCAATTTTTGGTAAACGTTCTAATACATATCAATCGGCATACTGTGTTGATGGTAGCTGCAAAGCAGGTAATGAGTAAGTAACTTTAAGACTAAGCTAGCTTTAGTACATAAGTTCTAGTATTCAATAAGACAACCCCCGTTTTTGTAGGATTACGATTATTTTTGATTTTAGAGCCTAAAATATTGTTAACCTCAAGGGTTAATAATATTTTAGACTGGTGCTATAATGGATATTGTATTTGAGAACAGTAAATTTGAACAAGAGTGCAATAACCAACGGCTTCTAGTGAAAAATCAGGGTGCAGATAGAGCAAAACGTATCCGACTAAGGCTAGATCATTTACGTTACTATGCCAACGTACTTGAGGATATGCGAAATCTCCCTGGACGTTGCCACGAATTGCTTTACGATCGCGCAGGTCAATTATCGCTCGATTTAGATCATCCATATCGGCTTATATTTGAGCCAGCAAATGAACCAATTCCTACGAAATTAGATGGTGGTATCGACTGGAGTCAAGTAACTGCCGTGAGAATAATCGGCGTGGAGAACACACATGGAAAGTAAGATCCAAAATCAGTATAATCCAGATTACGTTTCTCCTCCTGGGGATACCCTGCTGGAAGTTCTGGAAGAACGGGGGATGACTCAAGCAGAACTGGCAAAACGGACTGGAAGACCAAAAAAAACAATTAACGAAATTATTAATGGTAAAGCAGCAATTACCCCTGAGACTGCATTACAGCTAGAACTAGTATTTAATATCTCAGCTAGTTTTTGGAACAATCACGAACGACGATACCGGGAATTTTTAGCGCAACAGGAAGAAAAAGAGCGTTTAGAACAGCAAGTATCGTGGCTGAAAGAAATTCCTGTTGCAGCCATGATTAAGTCTGATTGGATTCGCCGCTATCAAGACAAAGTTGAGCAACTGCGGGAGGTGCTAAATTTTTTCGCCGTCGCCTCCCCTGAAAATTGGGAGGGAATATGGGTGAACACTCATATAAATTTTCGTAAATCTCCAGCATTTGAAAGTGATTTTGGTGCTATTACCGCTTGGCTGCGTCGAGGAGAAATTAAAGCATCTGAGATTGCTTGTGCTCCCTATGATGCCAACAAGTTTCGGGAAGCACTGCAAAAAATCCGCGCTTTAACTGTAGAACCACCAGAAATTTTCCAGCTAAAAGTGCAGCAGTTGTGTGCAGAAGCTGGTGTTGCTGTAGTTTTTGTGCCACAACTTCCTAAAACGCGAACCAGTGGAGCAACTCATTGGTTGAATCCTGACAAAGCGCTGATTCAACTTAGTCTGCGCTACAAGACTGATGACCATTTATGGTTTACTTTCTTCCATGAAGCTGGTCACATTTTGCTGCATGGTAAGCGTGATTTCTTTCTTGAGGGTACAGGTGTTGCATCTGTCAACGATCAAGAAAGGGAAGAAGAAGCAAACAAATTCGCTGCGGATATACTTATCCCCTCTGCCGATTTGAGAACATTTCTGGCATCAGTTCAACAATTCAGTAAAACAAATATTATTCAGTTTGCTGCTGAAATCGGCATTGCACCAGGGATTTTAGTTGGTAGACTTCAGCATGATAATTTATTACCGCCTAGTCACTGCAATGACCTCAAACAAAAGCTTGAGTGGGCGTTAGATAATGAATAGCTAATTAGATAGACTTTTTCGGGACAAAAATCCGCCTCCAGGTGCTAGCAAAAAGTCTGGTAGACCAACCATTATGCTATCTGGCGTGTTTGTAAACATTGTGCAATCAATGACATTTGCGATCGCGCCACAATTTGGCACAACAAAAAGTTTGATGGGAGGATACTGCGTGAAAATTGGTGCAAACTACTTGGGTAACGGAGAGTGTGAATTCACCGTTTGGTCTCCGCTATTAGATAGCGTTACGGTAAAAATTTTGACGCCAGAACAGCAGTTAATTCCCCTCAAGCCTCAGTCTGAGGGATACTGGCACACGAAAGTCAACGATGTATATCCAGGTACGCTTTATCAGTATGTCTTGAATGGCCAAGACACTTTTTCCGATCCGGCGTCGCAGTATCAACCAGAAGGGGTGCATGGGCCGTCGCAAATTGTCGATCATCATTTTGAGTGGACGGATGAAGGATGGGCGGGTATTCCTCTAGAGTCGATGATTTTTTATGAACTCCATGTTGGGACATTCACGCCGGAAGGAACTTTCACCGCGATCATTCCCCGTTTACCAGAACTGAGAGAACTGGGAATTAACGCTATTGAAATCATGCCCATTTCCCAGGTTCCGGGAGACACTCATATTGAAGCAACTCTTGCATATCGCAACTGGGGTTATGATGGCGTTTATCCTTATGCTGTGCAAAATTCCTATGGGAGTCCAGCCGAACTCAAGCAACTGGTAAATGCTTGCCACCAAAACAATATCGCCGTTGTGCTGGATGTGGTATATAACCACTTTGGGCCAGAAGGCAACTATATGAGTCAGTTCGCGCCCTACTTTACTAAAACCTATAAAACGCCGTGGGGCGATGCGATGAATTTCGACGACGCCCATAGTCAGGGTGTGCGAAATTATTTTATCGAAAATGCGCTTTACTGGTTGGGCGAATTCCACATTGATGCATTGCGGCTGGATGCCGTTCAAGCAATTTACGACTTGGGGGCGAAGCACTTTTTATGGGAATTAGCGGAAGCAGTTCATCATTTCTCACAACAAGGACAAAGATGGAAACGCCATCTAATTGCCGAAAGTGATATGAATAATCCGCAATTAATTCGTCCCGCAGAATTGGGTGGATATGGACTTGATGCCCAGTGGAGTGATGATTTCCACCATGCATTGCACGCACTTTTGACAGGCGATCGCCAAGGATATTATCAAGATTTTGGGCAGGTTGCCGATCTGGCAAAAGCTTATGAAGATACTTTTGTCTACGATTGGAAATACGCACCACACCGCAAGCGATTTCATGGCGTATCTTGCCGCGATCGCCCTTTATCACAGTTTACAGTCTGCATTCAGAATCACGACCAAATCGGCAATCAAATGAAAGGAGAACGCCTTACCCAGCGGATCTCTTTTGAAGGATTAAAGTTAGCCGCTGGGGCTGTGCTGCTGTCACCCAACTTACCTCTGTTGTTCATGGGAGAGGAATACGGAGAAACAGCACCCTTCATTTACTTTGTCAGTCACTCCGATCCTGATTTAATTCAAATGGTTCGAGCCGGACGCAAACAAGAATTTGAAGCATTTCACTATGCAGACGATCCCCCAGATCCAGAATCGGCAGAAACTTTCTTAAAGTCTAAACTTAATTGGGAATTACGCAATCAAGGTAAGCACAAAGTTCTCTGGGATTGGTATCGCCAGTTAATTAATTTACGTAAGACGCATCCAGCTCTTTTGAATCAAGACCGCAATTTCATCGAAGCGACTAGCGATAAAGAGAAGGATTTGGTCATCGTGCGGCGTTGGTGCGAATCGAGTGAAGTCATATTTGTAATGAATTTCAATTCATCGGCGGTGACAGTGACTTTGCCGTTTGAGCAAAATGCTCATAAATTGTTAGACTCGGCTGATACCTCATGGTCTGGGCATGGTTCTAAAGCCCCGGAACATCTATCTGTGGGCCAAGAAGTGAAATTGCAACCTACTAGTCTAGTACTCTATGAAAAAGGATGAGGGGGAGAGTTAGAACTTAAAGTTTCACCCTGATAACCTCAACGTTCAAGCAAAAAGGCTCAATGTTCGAGCAAAAAGGCTCAACGTTCGAGCAAAAAGGCTCAACGTTCGAGTAAAAAGGCTCAACGTCCGAGCAAAAAGGCTCAACGTTCGAGTAAAAAGGCTCAACGTTCGAGTAAAAAGGCTCAACCTTCGAGTAAAAAGGCTCAACGTTCGAGTAAAAAGGCTCAACGTTCGAGTAAAAAGGCTCAACGTCCGAGCAAAAAGGCTCAAACTCCCCCACCTCTGAAAACATTTCAGATAAGATCCC
Organism: Nostoc sp.; assembly: GCF_036917415.1. Classification (GTDB taxonomy): domain Bacteria; phylum Cyanobacteriota; class Cyanobacteriia; order Cyanobacteriales; family Nostocaceae; genus Nostoc. The sequence continues at coordinate 38,748 of NZ_JBALDJ010000098.1, forward strand.
CCCGCCTGCGGCGACCCCCTTAAAAAGGGGGTAAAGATCGAGAAAAGCCCCCCTTTTTAAGGGGGGTTGGGGGGATCTTCGAGAGACAAACATCTTAATCGAACCGTATCGCCCCATCTCTCATTAGAACAAACTCATGCGAATTCCTACCGCCACTTATCGAATTCAGTTTACACCTCAGTTTGGCTTTGACAACGCTAAAGCGATCGCAGCTTATCTAGCAGATTTGGGCGTTTCTGATTTATATGCCTCCCCCATTTTCAAAGCCCGATCCGGGAGTACACACGGCTACGATATAGTAGATGCCACTCAACTCAATCCACAACTGGGAACTAATGAGTCCTTTGATGCATTAGTTGATGAAATCCAATCCCTTGGGATGGGCTGGTTACAAGATATTGTGCCCAACCACATGGCCTATAGTAGCGAAAACGATTACTTGATGGACATATTGGAACACGGCCCAGATTCCAGCTATACCGACTACTTCGACCTTTCTTGGAATACTCCCTTCGGCGATCGCCAAGAGCGAATTCTCGCGCCACTACTGGGAGATTTCTATGGTACATCCCTGGAAAACGGACACATTCAACTGCAATATGAACAAAACGGTTTAACTGTCAACTATTACAGCTTAAAGCTGCCGTTGCGGTTAGAGTCTTACACAAAAGTTATCACTCAGAATTTGGGTAAACTCACGCGCACACTGGGACGCAATCATCCCGATTTTATTAAACTATTGGGGATTCTCTACATTCTTAAAAATGTGCCCTCAGAAGTTGCGGGAAAACAGCGACAAGACCAAATCGCATTTATCAAAGGATTAGTTTGGGAACTCTACACCACAAACGATGCCATCCACGAGTTTATTGACGAAAATATCGAAACTTTCAATGGAGAAGCGGGTAATTCCGAAAGCTTTAACCTCCTAGATGATTTACTAAAAGACCAGTTTTACCGTCTTGCTTTTTGGAAGGTTGGCGCGGAGGAAATGAACTACCGCCGTTTCTTTACTGTCAACGAACTGATTTCCGTTAAAGTTGAAGAAGCGCGGGTTTTTAATAATACTCATAGCCTAATTCAAAAGCTGGTTGAGGAAGGCAAGTTTACAGGTTTACGCATCGATCATATTGATGGACTTTATAACCCAATCCAGTATCTCGAAAGGCTGCGGGAAAAAATGGGTGATGTTTATATCACTGTTGAGAAGATTTTAGAACTCACTGAAGAACTACCGGAAAATTGGGGAATTGAAGGAACATCTGGATATGACTTTCTCAACTATGTAAATGGCATATTTTGTCAAACTGAAAATGAATCATCCTTCGATAAAATATACCAGAACTTTATCGGTTCCAGATCGGATTATGCCTCAGTAGTCAAGGATAAAAAGCACCTGATCCTAGAAAAGAATTTAGCAGGTGACATTGACAGTTTGGCTCTTTTATTAAAAAATATCTCCAGCAAATATCGCTATGGCAATGATTTTACGCTGAATGGATTAAAAAGAGCGATCGCTGAAGTTTTGATACTATTCCCGATTTACCGTACTTACATTACGCCCGATGGAATTGGAGATAGCGATCGCGCTACCATTGAGAAGGTTATTTACCAAGCCAAAGAACAAACGCCCCTGTTACAGCACGAACTGACCTTTATTGAAAAGTTAATGCTGCTAGAGTTTGATAATTCTTTGACTCAAACAGAACGCGAACAATGGATATATTTTGTCTTGCGAATGCAGCAATACAGCGGCCCGCTAATGGCGAAAGGTGTAGAAGACACCACATTATATGTTTATAATCGCTTGCTGTCGTTGAATGAAGTCGGGGGTAATCCCGGCCATTTTGGCATCTCTGTAGCTGACTTCCACAGTTTTAACAAACAGCACCAAGCAACCTGGCCCCACACAATGAACACCACCGCCACCCACGACACCAAACGCGGTGAAGATGTGCGGGCCAGGTTGAATGTCCTTTCAGAAATCCCCGATGAGTGGGATCAGCAGGTAAATACTTGGAGTGCCATCAATCGCGGACATCGTAGCGATGGCTTTGCCAACCTCTTCGGTGTACGCCACGGGTTCGCCATACCCGATCGCAACGATGAGTATTTTCTCTACCAAACCCTGGTGGGAGCGTTTCCTTTTGCGGAACACGAACATGAATCCTTCGTAGAACGGGTGAAGGAATATATAATAAAGGCAATACGAGAAGCAAAGGTGCATACAGCCTGGTTACGACCGGATAGCAAGTATGAAGAAGCTTGTACTTCCTTTATTGAGAAAGTACTCGATCCTGCCATCTCCGGGGAATTTCTAGAAGCTTTTCGTCCCTTTCAACAGCGAATTGCAGACTATGGCATATTCAATTCCCTTTCCCAAACTCTACTGAAGATTACCGCACCTGGCGTACCCGATTTATACCAGGGAACGGAACTTTGGGAACTGAGTCTAGTCGATCCAGACAATCGCCGTCCCGTGGATTTTGAAGAGCGACGTACTTACTTAAGCGCCATCCGCGAACAGTCAAAAACAGACATTCTCAGACTAATTCAGGAGTTACTGAACAACAAAACAGACGGTAGAATCAAACTGTTTTTAACGGCTCAATTACTCCAAGCCAGAACAAACTATGTCTCATTATTCCAGGATGGCGACTATCTGCCGTTAGAAGTACAGGGAACCTACGCCAATCACATTATCGCCTTTGCACGGCGGGAGGGAAATCAAACAGCGATCGCGATCGCGCCACGCTTTTTAACCAGCCTCATCCAGCCAGGAGACAATCCTTTGGGCGAGTCAGTTTGGCAAGATACGCATCTGCAATTACCCCCTGGAACTTCCCACACATGGAAAAACGTCCTAACTCAGCAATCCTTAAAGGCTACAGAAACCCTATCGATCGCAGCAGCCCTCGCTGATTTTCCAGTTGCGTTGTTAGTCAGTGATTAAGGGGTATTGGGCAAAAGAGGCAGAGGAGCAGAGGGGCAGAGGGATAGAGGGGTAGAGGGGCAAAGGGGCAGAGGGGAAACACTTACTGCTCCCCTGCTCTCCATCTAGCCGGATGAAGGTGATATGTAGATTGAATTTCGTATTTGTTCAACTCAAATCTTCACTTGTTCTTTTAAAATTCTGAAAATTCCGAGTACTGATCTCGAAGTTGCGAGTTCTGAGCTAGTAATGAAATAGGAGTTGCAGTCTCATCCAGACTCACCTTAATAGAGCTACTCCCTGTTTTTAGTCCTTAGTCTCTATTCCCCAGCCCCCCATTTTGAATTTTGAGATGAATTATGACTACTCCAACTCCAGCTTATACCGACACTCCAGCAGCACTTACCACCGCGCAGATTGATGCCGTGCGCCTCCACATCAAAAAAACGTGGAAAACCTTAACGCGATCGCACGAACACTTATTACAATCTGCCAAGGATACCAAACTAGAGCACAAAAAAGATACTTGTTGGATTGTCTACATTTCCCCCTTAGAAGATTCTCCCAAGGTTCAAAGTGTGTTGGAGCGATCGCTATCTCCCAAGGATATGGAATGCCTGGAAATTCGCACTTTGCCAAGTGAAGTGGAGGCGATTAAAGATCACGGATTGTTGTACCTACCAGGACCTTATGTCGTACCAGGTGGTCGTTTTAATGAAATGTATGGCTGGGACAGCTACTTTATATTACTGGGACTTTTGCACGATGGGGAATTAGAACTAGCGCAAAGCCAAGTAGACCAACTGCTGTACCAGGTGCAGCATTACGGCATCATCCTCAATTCCAACCGGACTTATATGCTGTCGCGATCGCAGCCCCCTGTCCTGAGCATGATGGTTTTGGCATTATTCGAGCACACCCAGGATAAAGAGTGGTTAAAGTCAATCGTACCGCTGCTAGAGCAGTTTTACTATTATTGGGTAGTTCCGCCCCATTTGAATGCTGCAACCGGCTTATCTAGATTTTATGCCTTTGGGGAAGGCCCCGCGCCAGAAGTTTTGTTTTCCGAGCGGGATGAGCAGGGGAAAAGCCACTACGATCGCGTCAAGGAGTACTATAAAACTTTTGAAGTTGAGGATTATGACGTTAGTCTTTATTACAACCAGGAAACTGACCAACTGACCAACCTATTTTACAAAAGCGATCGCACCATGCGCGAGTCTGGTTTTGATATCACCAACCGATTTGGCCCCTTCAGTGCTGATATCCTCCACTACGCTCCTGTGTGCCTCAACAGTTTGCTGTATCAGGTTGAACAAGACATGGCGCAAATTAAGCATATTCTGGGGTACGAACAATTGGAACAAAAATGGAGCAATCGCGCAGATATCCGCCGCGATCGTATCGATCAATTTCTCTGGGATGAAGAACAAGGATTATATTTCGACTATCACTTCCAGAGTGGAAAACGCCGCCGCTACGAATTTGCTACCACGTTCTATCCTCTCTGGTTGGGAATTGCTTCTCCAACTCAAGCCAAACGCGTCGTCAAAAATCTCTCTTTGTTTGAAGCCCCAGGTGGAATTTTTACCAGTACTCGTGTCACCGGCAACCAGTGGGATGCCCCCTTTGGCTGGGCACCATTGACATTAGTTGCAGTCCTTGGACTTCACCGCTATGGGTATCATATAGAAGGCGATCGCATTGCCAACAAATTTCTCGCTATGGTAGTTAAAGAATTCGAGCGTCACAATACCTTAGTTGAGAAATATGATGTTGAACGCTGTTCTGCCAATGTTTCCGACGAAATCTGCTTTGGGTATAGTTCTAACGAAATTGGTTTCGGTTGGACAAATGGAGTCATTCTGGAACTCCTAACAGCCTATGGGCAAAAAGTTTAAATAAAAAGGCGTGAGTGTTTTCCTCATGCCTTTATCTAATTTATTACACTTAACTCTATAGCCCCTAAATTTATTTATGGGGATGATTAATTTTAAATTTTGAATTTTGAATTCAGAGCGTTTGCGCAGCGTCTCGTAGAGAAGCGACGTGACAGTTTGTTGAGCGAGGAGTCACATTGTCGCTCGACGAAGCCAAGTGACAACTGGAAGTCCCAGTAAAAAAAATAGAGAACTATTTGGCTCAGGAACTGAAGTAGTGGAAATGGGTGTCACAGTAATATTATCAAGCCCCATAGGATTAGAGCAACACGGTGCCGCCGGGTTAGTTAGAGAGATTGTCAGGCTGTCGATTAAGTAATTCGAGTTCGAGTTAACCACAGTTTTAAAATCACCAAAAGTGTTTGGAACCGTACCTTCAAAAGAAAATACTGGCGTTGAATTCACCAATCCCGTTATTACATAAGGGATTGGTGTCACGCTGGAGTAAAGATCGACTGAGTTGAATTTAAACGTGGAGTCATCGTTTGTAATTTGAATTGTCGCAGTCAGCGGGTTCTGACCAGCCTCATTCGTAAACTCTATGAAGGGAGCCGGCTTCCCGTATGAGTTAATTGCAACCCAAGGTCCAGAAACTACCGAAGTTGTAAAACCAGATTCAGTATAGGTTGATAGTGTCCCTACAGATGCTTTGTCAAACGTAATCGTTGTAGCAGATGCCGTTTGATGTACTCCGAGCAGCAGTCCAAGTAAAGTAACTAAGTGTGCAGCAGGAGCTATCGGTACCAAAAATTTCAAAGTCAAGGCAAAATCACTTTTCCAAAAAGAAATCTTATTCATTTTTCCCTCTAAATATGAAAATAATTGAAGAAGAATTCAGAAGTCAGAATTCAGGAGTCAGAACAAGAAAGTGGGGGATTCAGACCCTCCACTACGAAAGTCTGTACTTGGTTTCAACTTTGAAAATTCTTACTTGTAGCAGCCTAGCCAGATGAAAGGATGTCTGAAAAGTAAAAAATGCATTCTGCCAAACTACTAAACTAGCCTGAGAGAGTTGCTAAAACCTTTACTTTTTCAGATTAAAATCTCGATAAAAAACAAGTAAATATTATCAGAGGATGTTTTAAAAGTATTGGGAGAATATAATTCGCTACTACACAAGCTAAGTCCACTTCTGTGGAAAGCATACAAAATCAAAAGCTTGTTAACCTGCTGAGGCAGGTTTTGTCTGTGTAGCCGCGATTTCTAATCGCCCGGCAAGTAATAAATTAGACTTTACAAACATCATCTGAAGTTCATAACCAGATTATGTTAATATTTCCTGCCTGAGAAGTCAAGTTATTGACACTCCCCGACCTGAAGGTACAGGGATAATAGTAAAATTAATATTTTTAATTGCAACTATAGCCCTAATTAATTATTAGTGAACAACGAAATCACCGACTTATTAAATAAGTCGGTGATCTGAGTTTTGCGATTTTCACAAATCCTTATTCAAGGTGGATTCCTATCTATATATATTCAGCAACTAATCATTATCATTTTTACGCTTATCATAAGGTTCACCTGTAAATGGTTGTACGCCAATAACAGGATAAGCATCATCATTGGGCCCAAAAATCCGCATTGCAGCTTCAGAAATATACTGGGTTATCTTCGCAATGATTTGGGAAATAGCCATAATATTTGACTCCTTATTTTCGAGTCGCTATTAATTGTGATACCTATACTCTAATACTGATATTCTTGACTAGCTCTAATTCTCAATATATTGAGATTATACGCAATATTTATTCAGATAACTTCGCAATACTTTAAGTTGTTAAAAAGCCAAACTTTTATCTTTGATTGTAATTGTAACATAGTTGTTTCTCTAACCCTAGTCTGGGAAAGAGGCTCGTAAACAACTTGCCTTACCAGGATATTATTTTCTTTGATTAACCGCCTTCTCGGATTAACATTATTGCTAGCTATTACTATTAAAAAATATTAAGTATTTTATGAAGTTAGGATTAACTTGCCGCTAAATCTACTGTTCTACGGCAATCTCAGGAAATATACTTGCCGATAGTTGACATTATTTATAGTAATATTTACCATAAATAATAGAAGCATCTTGTAAGGAAGCTCTTGGATGACAACTTTCTTAGATTTGGATATAGATAAACAGCAAAGCCACCAAAACCAGGAACTAAACCTCTCTGGAGATGACTACAGCTTACTGACCGACCTTTACCAGTTGACAATGGCAGCTTGTTACACAGGCGAAGGTATAGAACAACGACGGGCAAGCTTTGAATTGTCTGTCAGACGATTGCCAGAGGGTTTTGGTTATTTAATTGCAATGGGGCTGACGCAGGCATTGGAATATTTAGCCAAAATCCGCTTTAGTTCTTCGCAAATTGCGGCATTACAGGCAACGGAAATTTTTGCTCACGCAGGCGATCGCTTTTGGTCACTTTTAGCTGAGGGAAAGTTTACAGGTGATGTTTGGGCAGTACCGGAAGGGACAGCTGTATTTGCCAATCAACCACTGTTGCGAGTGGAAGCACCGCTTTGGCAAGCGCAACTAGTGGAAACTTACCTGCTGAATACGATTAATTACCAGAGTTTGATTGCTACAAAAGCAGCCCGGTTGCGGGATGTAGCAGGGGAATCAGCAACACTTTTAGAATTTGGGACAAGACGAGCATTTAGTCCCCAAGGGTCTTTGTGGGCAGCGCGGGCAGCTTTGGCAGGTGGGTTAGATTCCACTTCCAATGTGTTAGCAGCGCTACAACTGGGACAAAAGCCAAATGGTACGATGGCACACGCCTTGGTAATGGCATTGTCAGCAATAGAAGGCACTGAAGAACAAGCTTTTAGTGCATTTCATCGATATTTTCCGGGTGCGCCATTGCTGATTGATACTTACGATACCATTGCTGCTGCCCAGCGCTTGGCCGAAAAAGTAAATTCCGGGGAAATGCAATTAACAGGAGTGAGATTGGACTCAGGAGATTTAGTTACCTTATCAAAACAGGTGCGATCGCTCCTTCCGGGTGTGCCAATTTTTGCTAGTGGCGACATAGACGAGTGGGAAATTGCCAGATTAAAAGCTGCTGGGGCTGAGATTGATGGTTACGGACTGGGAACGCGACTAGTTACAGGTTCGCCTGTAAATGGAGTTTATAAACTTGTAGACATTGATGGTATCCCAGTGATGAAGCAGTCTAGTGGTAAAGTTACTTATCCAGGGCGCAAGCAGATTTTTCGCTCGTTTACGGGAGGTAAGGTAAAAGCAGACAGGTTGGGACTTTTAGGTGAAAGTTCTGTGGATGAAGAACCTTTGTTGCAGTTGGTAGTACAAGAAGGTGAACGGATACAACCGTTAGAGTCTTTGGCAAGAATTTGTCAACGTACCACCGCCTCAGTTGCCAGTTTGCCACAGGAAACACGGCGCTTGGATCATCCGGTGGCTGTAGAAGTGGAGATTTCTGAGGGGTTACGGGTGTTGACTGAGGAGACTAAGAAACGAACCGCAGAGGCACAGAGAACACAGAGGTAAAATTACTCTTTCAGTATGTCTTAATTACGAATTACTATGAGAATTGCTTTGTTTGGTACTAGTGCCGATCCGCCAACTGCTGGACATCAAAAAATTCTAAGTTGGTTGTCTGAGCGTTATGATTTGGTAGCGGTTTGGGCAGCGGATAACCCATTTAAGTCTCATCAAACACCCTTAGAACATCGGGCGGCAATGTTGCGACTGTTGATTGCGAATATAGACGCACCACGGCACAATATTGCTTTGGAACAAGAATTGAGTAGCTTCAGAACGCTGGAAACAGTGGAAAAAGCAAAGCTTACTTGGGGTGAAGAGGCTGAATTGACGTTGATCGTTGGTTCAGATTTACTCAGTCAGCTACCACGTTGGTATCGCATTGAAGATTTGTTACAGGAAGTGCAACTACTGATTGTACCGCGACCGGGATATGTAATAGATGAATCTAGTTCAGAGGTAGTGCAAAAGCTGGGAGGGAAGATTGCGATCGCTAGTCTGACCGGTCTAGATGTTTCCTCAACAGCGTACCGCGAACATGGAGATCCCCAAGCCCTCACAGCCCCTGTAGTTGCCTATATTAATCGAGAGCATTTGTACGAATGCCAGGACGTTCACAAAAAAAGATACCAACTCCGTTAAACCAACAACCTTTGGCCGATTTCAAGGTTGGTGTTGATAATGTAATTTTTTCTGTAGATACTGTACAAAATCGGCTGTTAGTTCTACTAGTAATGCGACAGCAAGAACCATTTTTAAATCATTGGAGTCTTCCTGGTACTTTGGTACGTCCAGGAGAGTCTTTAGAAGATGCCGCTTATCGCATTATGGCAGAGAAAATTAAGGTCAACAATCTCTATTTAGAACAACTGTATACATTTGGCGGGCCGAATCGCGATCCACGGGAAGCAACTGATAGTTATGGTGTGCGTTATTTATCAGTTAGTTACTTTGCCCTAGTGCGATTTGAAGAAGCCGAATTGATTGCCGATCGCATGACTGGCATCGCTTGGTATCCGGTAAAACAAGTGCCGCAATTAGCCTTTGACCATAACGAAATTCTGGCTTATGGCCATAGGCGGTTGCGAAATAAATTAGAGTATAGCCCAGTGGCTTTTGAAGTCTTGCCAGAAATGTTCACCTTGAATGATTTATATCAGTTATACGCCACAGTTTTAGGCGACAATTTTTCCGATTATTCTAATTTTCGGGCGCGTCTACTCAAGTTAGGTTTTTTATGCGATACCGGAATTAAGGTATCACGGGGTGCTGGTCGTCCGGCTAGCTTGTATAAGTTTGACGCGGAAGCTTTTGCTCCCTTAAAAGATAAACCTTTGGTGTTTATTTAATGAACCGCTACGTGGGACAAGGGGACAAGGAGACAAGGGGACAAATGACCAATGACCAATGACCAATGACAAATGACAAATGACAAATGACAAATGACAAATGACAAATGACAAACAAAATGAAAATTGCGATCGCTCAAATTAATCCGACAATTGGTGATTTGCTTTTAAATGCCCAAAAAATCCTGGAAGCGGCACAACAAGCAGCATCTAGCGGTGCGCGTTTGTTGTTGACACCAGAACTTTCTTTGTGTGGCTATCCACCAAGAGATTTATTACTAAATCCTAGTTTTGTGGAAGCGATGGGCATCACTTTACAAAACTTGGCTCAGGATTTACCACCAAATTTAGCTGTGTTGGTAGGAACTGTTGAACCGAATGTTAAAGCACATATTAGTGGCGGTAAAACCTTATTTAACAGCATTGCTTTGTTAGAAAATGGCAAGGTTAAGCAAGTTTTTCACAAGCGACTTTTGCCTACTTACGATGTATTTGACGAACGTCGCTATTTTGAAGAAGGTTTGCAAGCTAATTATTTCACTCTCGATAATATCCATATTGGCGTAACTATTTGCGAAGATTTATGGAACGATGAGGAATTTTGGGGCAAACGTAGTTATACAGTGAATCCGATTGCTGACTTAGCAATTTTGGGTGTAGATTTGACTGTAAATTTGTCTGCTTCGCCCTACACGGCTGGTAAGCAGCAGTTCCGCGAAATAATGCTCAAACATAGTGCAATACGTTTTCAACAACCGATGATTTACGCTAATCAGATTGGGGGAAATGATGACCTAATTTTTGATGGGCGTAGTTTTGCCTTAAATCGTCAAGGTGAAATTATATCTCGTGCCCGTGGTTTTGACACCGATTTATTAGTAGTAGAATTTGACGAGGTGGAACGTGATTTGCAGTTGGGTTCTGTAGAACCGATATATGAATCGGAAGATGAAGAAATTTGGCAAGCGTTGGTTTTGGGAGTGCAAGATTACGCTCGTAAGTGTCGCTTTTCTAAAGTAGTGTTGGGTTTAAGTGGCGGGATTGACTCTGCAATAGTAGCTGCGATCGCCACAGCTGCACTTGGTAAAGAAAATGTCCTCGGTGTTCTCATGCCTTCCCCTTATAGTTCTGAGCATTCCATCAGTGATGCTGTGGCATTAGCCGAAAGTTTGGGGATTAAGACTCATCTTTTACCAATTGGGGAGTTAATGCAAGGCTTTGATCGCACTTTAGATGATTTATTTGCGGGTACAGAGTTTGGACTGGCTGAAGAGAATATCCAATCTCGGATTCGCGGTAATTTATTAATGGCGATCGCTAATAAATTTGGCTATCTTCTCCTATCTACTGGTAACAAGTCAGAAATGGCAGTTGGTTACTGTACACTCTACGGCGATATGAATGGCGGGTTAGCAGTGATTGCAGATGTTCCTAAAACCCGCGTGTATTCACTTTGTCATTGGTTAAATCGCCATAATGAAATTATTCCGCAAAACGTCTTGACTAAAGCACCCAGCGCTGAACTCAAACCAGGTCAAGTCGATCGAGATTCTCTACCGCCTTACGAAGTTTTGGACGATATTTTGCAACGCCTGGTTCACAATCACCAATCAGCAGCACAAATTGTTGCAGCCGGTCACGATCCGGTGGTTGTAGATAGAGTAATTCAAATGGTGGCGCGGGCTGAATTTAAGCGGCGACAAGCACCCCCCGGCTTAAAAATTACCGATCGCGCCTTTGGAACTGGTTGGAGAATGCCAATTGCTAGTAACTGGGTTGGTGTTAAAAAGGCTTACCAAACTAAAACCACAGCTACACCTAACCTTAGTTTGTTGTGATGGACAAGATGCTCATCCACAAATCAAGTGATTAGTTATCAAACATCTTCCTGCCTTGAACTTTTATTAAAGTCTGTCCTTCTCCAATGTAGAGAGGGACAGGTTTTGCATAGTAAAATCTTTTTTATTAGGCTGATTCAACTTGATATGAGCGCAGCAGATTTATTCCCAACCTTGCACAAGCTATCTCGTGCAGATAAACTCAAGGTCATGCAGTTTTTAGTTCAAGAACTAGCGACTGAAGAAGAAACATTGTCGTTACAGGCAGGAGTCACTTATCATGTGTGGTCTCCCTATAATTCCCATGAAGCTGCGAATAAACTAGCCGCACTGCTAGAAGAAGACAGACAGGTAAACGATGCTTAATTCACAAAGATTTCCCTTTGTTGAAAGTCGTGATGTCTTCGGGGATATAGATGCAGTACTTATATTACCTCTGACGTTAAGCTACAAAAATTCTGTCGTTAACGTTTCGGGTTTATTAGATACTGGAGCTAGTATTAATGTTTTACCTTACAGTCTAGAACACCAATTCAGTAATCCTCGAAGAACCTCTCCCCCTACCCCTCTCCTACGAGGAGAGGGGAGTTTAACTCCCCCTTCCCTTGTAGGGAAGGGGGCTGGGGGGTTAGGTTTTTGATTACTGAATCGATGCTCTAGGTATTCAGTTAGGGGTAGCTTGGAAGAATTAACAATCTCAGTACAACTGGCTGGAAACTTAGCACCAGTTGAAGCAAAAGGGTTAGTTGTATCTGCTCAAATAGCCAGCTTTGCACCAGTTCGATTGGTATTTGCTTGGAGTCTCACGGATGATGTGCCGTTACTTTTAGGACGCATGAATTTTTTCTTGGAATTTGATGTCTGTTTTTATCGTTCGCAAATGGCGTTTGAACTGTCTTCCAAGTCGTAGATCCGATCGCTCCACCCCTGAATACCAATTATCGAGTTAAAAAGGCGAAGACGAATATCCCGTTGTAGACATCACTATTGCGTATTTGCAGAATGATCTAGCACAAAAAATCTCTCATCCTGCTTTCCTAGTTGTCCAGGCGCAGATAAGCATTACCATTGAAACTAAAGTCTCAAAGAAAATTATGTTAGATGAAGCAAATTTGGAACAACGTTTAGCGACTCTTGAACAAACAGTTGCAGATATCAAACATCGAGTCATTGATGCGCCTACCTCTAGTAATTGGCTAGAAAAGGTTATTGGCTCAATCTCTGATGAACCAGCATTTTTGGAAGCTTTAGAGTATGGTCGCTCGTTACGCCACGCTGACATATTTACAGAAGAGGCTGGCGAGCAACTGTGAGATATCTACTGGACACTGACCATATCAGTTTTCTTCAAAGACGTTCAGGAACAGAGTTTTTAACATTAGCTGCTCATATTGCCCAGCATCAGCCTACAGATTTTGCTTTTTGTATTGTTAGTTTTCATGAGCAAGTAATTGGCGCTCATACATTTATTACTCGTTCTCAAACACCTGGTGATGTAGTTCGGGGATATACTCTGCTAATGGAAATCATTCGGGGGTTTTCAGCAGCACCAATTTTACCATTCGATGCTGGAGCAGTAGCCATATTTGAAGGGTTACGAGCGCAAAGAGTTCGCATCGCCACGATGGATTTAAGAATAGCTTCGATCGCACTTTCACGGAGCTTAGTATTATTGACTCGCAACACTAGCGACTTTAGCAAAGTTCCAAACTTAATAACACAGGATTGGACTGTGTAAGCTCCAAAGTGAATTAAAGAGCCAAAGATTTACTTTCAACCTTCACCATTCCACCTCTGAACTCGAAGATTGCACCTTTTAACACCAATTGTCGAGTTAAAAGAGCGATCGCTTGACCTTTTATCCTCGAAGTTGCACCTTTTATCCTCGAAGTTGCACTTTTTACCCTCGAAGTTGCACCTTTTATTCTCGAACTTGCGCCTTTTATCCTCGGAGTTGCACCTTTTATCCTCGAAGTTGCGCCTTTTATCCTCGAAGTTGCGCCTTTTACCCTCATTATTCTACTTTTGAACTTAAAGCTTGCACCTGAGAACATAAATTATCTAGTTAAAAGGGTGTAAGTCTAGCTTGTCGAAGACATTGCTCAACCTCTGAGCTTAATCAATAGGTTATTTTTACTCATCTAAACGCTGTGCGATCGCATTCAGCAATGACTCAAAGTCTGATTTGCTGTGAATATCAGGGGTAAGCGTGTTCATATCTTTTAGCAGGTTAGTCAGCTCTGCAATCGTGTTGCGAATCTCGGTGTATTGGTCAATTTCTTCACGAAATCCCTGCAAATTAGCTGCACCAACTTTTTTCATCTCTTCGTCTAATTCTTTAATTTCGTCTTCCCAATGCTTAATATATTTAAGTCTTGCAACAGGTTTATAAATTTGGGCATTTTCTAACACAATCGGGAAAATTCGATCATAAAATTTACCATTTTTAGCAATTTGCACTAGCTCAAACATACAATTGGGAGACTTTAAATACTTGTCACTAATAACTGCGATCGCACATTTACCACGTCCAATCCGTTCCATGAAGGCTTTAATTAGTCCTTTGTAGCCCAAATCGCGTTTATCCCTGATGATTTTGATTCCTTTAGCCTGCAAAGTCTCATCCAATTGATTGACAAATTGCTCACTTTCTCCACCCCAAGCATAAGAGATAAAAATTTCCTTCTCGAATTCCATTGCAGATTGACTATTCATGATGGGTTTTTTTTCTTGATTGCTATCTCCTGGCCGATGTGTCAATGATTCATCTCGCTTTCGTTCCAGTTCGTTTTGCAACTGTGCAACCTGGGGGTTAAGTTCCTTTTCTGGTCTATCAGATTGGAACATGACATCATCAATTAACCTGCGGACATCCAGCATTTTACGGCTTTTCCTACATTGAATCTGGTAAGCACCATCATCTAGGAACTCGCGCAGTTCCTTCAGAGGATAACTATAAGGAGTTTGGCTGCCTTCACATTTTTCGCAGTTACAAGGAACTAGGGTTTGATATTGCAAACGTTCGTAAGAGTTGTGGATTTTTTCGAGTTCATGGGTGATGACAGCCATCAATTCTTTTGTACGGTTTCCGGCTACACGGATTTTAATTTCCCGTTGATTGTAGTTTTCAATGATTTCAGCACGAGTTTGGTCTTTGTTGAGAACAACACCGTTTTTCCAAACGAGTTTTTGCTGTTCGATCCAAGGGTGCGTCTCGACAATAAAGCGAGTGAGGATGCCTTTAGGCATGAATGTATAGGTGTAGCGCAGGATAAGGTTGTGGCGCTCGTTCCACGTGAAATCAGGTTTGTTGGCACAGAGTAATTGAGGTGCAATATAAGTGTCGGAACGACTAGGTATTTGGTAGCACAGTTTAAATTTCATCATTAGGTGCAACAGTTCTGGTCGCATCTTTGCATATTTGGCTTCATGCCAAATATTTGCTAAATTATTACGGTCAAATTGACCCAGGTTTTTAATGACTTGTGGATTATCTAACACTTTGTAAACGGCATCTGTACCCCAAGTTGGCTTGAGAATCACGGTTTTTCTTAACAAGTCATCGTCTTGAAAGTGTAAGCATATACCTAAATCATGCAGATAGCCACTGAGTTGGAATTTGTCCTCCTCTTTAGTAAAACCATGTTGCTGACAGATTTTCAGATATTCATCCAAACTAATATATTCATTGAGGTTATGTTCTAAAGCTTCCCGCACTTTGACCCAGGTTTTAGGAAGTTCTATACCTACATGAGGTAGGCTACTAATAAAGTGCTGAACTTTATCCAATATTTGTGTTAGACCGCGATTAGTGGCAAGGTTTGTAGAAAGTGTTTCTTTAAAATTGATGAATTCCTTTCGTAAATCATTCTCATTTATTTCCCATTTGCGCTCCTGCTTTTCATTTTTGATAATGAGTAAAGGACTATTATCGCTCAACAATTTAACCACATTTAGCCAGTAGTAAAAATCTGTGTCTTGTTTGCGAAGATCAGCAACTACGGCATAAAGAGAGCGTTTGGTAAGAAAAAATTGGTGAGTAGTATGATAAATCTCTTGGCCACCAAAGTCCCAAATGTTGACCTGAAATTCTTTACCCTTGAACGGGAACTTCCATTGAATAACATCAATGCCTTCAGTAGAATTTTCATCCTGCCGTAGCTTATAGTTTTGGTCTTCAATTTTTTTGGCTAGCGTAGTTTTACCTGCACCACCTTCTCCCACAATGATTAACTTGGCTTGGTAGAGGAGATCGGTTTTTTGTTCTAGCTGCTGCCTGCAAAAGTCAAGAATTGCTCTGAACCCTTTCATGATAATTTCTGGGGGAGGTGATTCTAAAGGATTACTATCAAGGTTGAGGGTTTGCAGGTTGGTGAGTTTGCCAATTTCCGCTGGCAGACTGCTCAGTTGATTGTTGAAGAGGAGGAGGGTTTGCAGGTTGGTGAGTTTGCCAATTTCCGCTGGCAGACTGCTCAGTTGATTGTTGAAGAGGTGGAGCGATCGCAGGTTGGTAAGTTGGCCAATTTCCGGTGGCAGACTGCTCAGTTGATTGTTGAAGAGGTGGAGGGTTTGCAGGTTGATGAGTTGGCCAATTTCCGGTGGCAGACTGCTCAGTTGATTACTGCGGAGGTCGAGGGTTTGCAGGTTGGTGAGTTGGCCAATTTCCGGTGGTAGACTGCTCAGTTGATTACTGCGGAGGTCGAGGGTTTGCAGGTTGATGAGTTGGCCAATTTCCGGTGGCAGACTGCTCAGTTGATTACTGTCGAGGTCGAGGGTTTGCAGGTTGGTGAGTTGGCCAATTTCCGGTGGCAGACTGCTCAGTTGATTACTGCGGAAGTAGAGGGTTTGCAGGTTGGTGAATTGGCCAATTTCCGGTGGCAGACTGCTCAGTTGATTACTGTCGAGGTCGAGGGTTTGCAGGTTGGTGAATTGGCCAATTTCCGGTGGCAGACTGCTCAGTTGATTACTGCGGAGGTAGAGCGATCGCAGGTTAGTGAGTTGGCCAATTTCTGGTGGTAGACTGCTCAGTTGATTTCTGCGGAGGTCGAGGGTTTGCAGGTTGGTGAGTTGGCCAAATTCCGGTGGCAGACTGCTCAGTTGATTATCGGTGAGGTAGAGGGTTTGCAGGTTGGTGAGTTGGCCAAATTCCGGTGGCAGACTGCTCAGTTGATTATCGGTGAGGTAGAGGGTTTGCAGGTTGGTGAGTTGGC
>NZ_JBALDJ010000099.1:0-10885 GCF_036917415.1 Nostoc sp.
TCTTAAATGATGGAGAGCTTATTATTAAATGGGGAAGAAAAATAAAAAATAAGGGAAATGCTGTTTGTGCAAATTAAAAGCACAACAGCTTACCAATTGGTTCTTGGAACAATTCTGAGTATGTTTGTTGACGAATAGCAAGATACAAGCGGCGGTCTGGTTCTAAGCGACTGAGAATATCGTAGTATAAAATATATTGTCCCAGAGCCTTTTCTAAATCGGTTACTGGAGAAGCACCGATAAAGCTTTTAACTTCTACTGCTATTTTATGTCCGCTTTTCTCTGCTGCTATTAGCTTTTGGGCACCTAAATCAATATATAAATCTCTTGCACCCCATCTTAAGATAAATGGATCGTTGGTAATATGCCAACTCTCTTTTTCAAGGGCGTTTCTAATAGAATTGTGGTAAATATCTTTAGCTGGCATAAGTAGAACGGTATGGAAAAAAAACTATGTTAATAAAAATTAAATAGGCTCAAACCCTCTTCCCTCCTGCCTCCTACCTCATCCCAACTATAAATATTCACGCCGACCTACTTACAAGATTAGTAATTAACTTTAAACTAACGCTTTCAGTAACGCCTGAAGTTTCAGCTGCACCTCTGCAAACTCCTTGTCAGGATCGGAGCCAGCGACGATACCAGCACCAGCATACAATCTCGCGCGATCGCCATTAATTAATGCTGAACGAATTCCCACAATAAACTCACAGTTCCCCTGAGAATCTATCCAACCTAAAGGTGCAGCATATAAACCCCTCTCAAAGCTTTCGTAACGACGAATTTCGGCACAAGCTACATCTTGGGCTGCACCTGCAACGGCTGGTGTAGGATGCAATTGTCCGACAATCTTTAATGGGTGTATGTCAGCGGGAACCATAGCACTGATTGGTGTCCATAAATGCTGGATATTCGATAATTGTCGCAGCCGTGGTGCTAATATTTGCGGTGATAAACCTAACTGGGATAAACGTTGTGTAATGAAATCAAGCACTAGGAAATGTTCATGCTTTTCTTTTTCACTATTTAGTAAACGATTGGCATTAGCTGCATCTTCAGCAGGGGTTTTACCTCGTGGTGCAGAACCAGCTAATGCATCAGTGATTAACTGTTGATTATTAATACTAATTAATCTTTCTGGACTTGCACCAATAAAATTTTGTCCTTTGCCATTACTTGTAGAAAAAATATAACAATTAGGATGATTTTGTCTAAGATTATTTAATGATTTAACTAAGCTAAAGTGGTTGCTTGACATTACATCTAATATATCTGCTAATACAATTTTGCTTAAATGGCTAGACCGAATTTTTTCTAAAGCAGATACTACTGAACGTTTAAATTTGGTAGCATTCGTTACAGATTTTTTATAGAAGTTTCCTCGGAAGTAATCAATATTAGCAGAGTAATATTCTAAAGATTGGATAAATTCAATTTTATTTTGGATATTTTCCAACAATTTTTCAATATTTACATTTGGATTGATAATTATATTTGTTACTAATATGCAACGCTGATTTTTTACGGCTACTTGCCAACATGGAAGAAAAATGGTAGCAGATGGAAATGGATAATCTACTTGGGCGTTTTTATCAAAAAAGCTGAAATAACAAAAAAAGTGAGGCCCAGAAAAAGGTTGGTTTGCGTTACCAAAATTAATTATATTTTTTAGACAAGATTTGATAAAATATTCTGCTTGACTAAAACGGTCTGAGCCATCAATCTGTAATTTTGCTACAGCATCAATTGCTGCGATCGCTTCCCCTTTAGCTCTGTCCTCAAAGTAAAAATTTATTTCATTTGCTTGTGTAAGTTTATCCAATACAAGTAAAGGGTCAACTAAATCAATTTCTTGGGAGATACTGACAATTTGTTTGCAATCATTTTTGACGCACTTTTCTTGCACTGCTACCAAAAATTGATATAAATCTTTGTGTACAAAGAAGTTGCTACGACATGGTAAAACTGTCATGGATTTAACGATAGTAAATTTTTTTTAAGTTAACTTCCTAAAGTGTAATTAATCGTGGTCGTATTTTTACAGGTAACATATTAAGTTGCCATTTCACCAGCGTAGGGTTTGCCTTATTTGTGGTGTTCTCAGACTATGATAAGACAGTTTCATCCTGAGACTGCAACGTGAGGTTGAGTGTTAACAATACAAAGTGAACAAGCCATAGTAGAAGTGATAGTTGTTTGTATATCACCCATATCTAGCGTCTCTTGAAATCATAAAATCTCAAGTGTGAGTAATATTCCGGTAATTTAATTAATCACAACTGATGACTACCAAGCAAATTTTATATCCCAACACTAAGTTATGGATGGCAGCGATTAAACCACCAATGTATAGCGTTGCCATTATGCCCATTTGGGTAGGAACAGCAGTAGCATTTGCCGAAACTAAAATTTTCAATGGTGTAGTATTTTCTACTTTTGTCGCTGCGGCAATCTTAATTCTTGCCTGGGAAAATATCAGTAATGATGTGTTTGATTCTGAAACAGGTATCGATCAAAATAAGCACCATTCTCTGGTGAACTTAACAGGCAATAAGCCATTAATATTTTGGATAGGAAATTTGTGTTTAGGTTTGGGGTTGCTGGGCATACTAGCGATCGCCTTTTGGCAACAAGACCTAACTGTTATCGGTATAATACTGCTGTGCTGCGGTTTAGGCTATACGTACCAAGGGCCTCCCTTTCGCTTAGGATATCAGGGTTTAGGCGAGATTATTTGTTTTTTTGCCTTTGGACCCTTAGCAGTGGAGGCAGCATATTATAGCCAAACCCAAACTTGGTCAATGACAAGTTTAGCAGCCTCAGTGATTGTCGGGATTGCCACAACCTTAATTTTGTTTTGCTCGCACTTTCACCAAGTTAAGGATGACATAGCCGCAGGCAAGCGATCGCCTATCGTTCGTCTCGGAACCCAAAAAGGCGCTCAACTCCTAATTTGGTTTACTGGTAGCATTTATCCGCTCACCTTACTATTTGTGCTATTGGGAATTTCTCCAGCTTGGACGTTATTAAGTTGGGTAAGTTTACCCTTTGCTGTCAAATTATGCCGCCACGTTCAAGAAAATCACAACCACCCCGACAGAGTTAGTAACTGTAAATTCATCGCCGTAGCTGTGCATTTCTGGGCTTGCTTGCTGTTCGGACTGGGATTTATGCTTTAGCAATTACTAATTGATGCGTTATCAATTTAAATTTCGTCCTTATCAGCGAAGATTTTTGCGATCGCTGACTACCAATCATGGTAAATGGGATATTCGTGAAGGTATTATTCTCCGCCTTAACGATGAATCAGGTAAAGTCGGCTGGGGAGAAATTGCCCCCATTAGCTGGTTCGGTTCCGAAACCCTAGAACAAGCCTTAGATTTTTGTCGCCAACTCCCACAAGAAATCACAGACGAGATAATTTTCTCCATCCCAGATGAGTTACCAGCTTGTCAATTTGGTTTTGAGTCAGCCTGGGAGTGGGGAAGTGAATTCTTTTCAATGCCCAATGCCCCATACCCAATGCCCCATGCCCAATCTTTCAGTGGCTTATTACCAGCGGGGAAAGCGGCTTTGAATCAATGGGAAACCCTATGGCAAATGGGATATCGCACGTTTAAGTGGAAAATTGGTGTGGATGCGATCGCTGATGAACTAAAAATTTTTGAGTCACTGATACACACCTTACCAGCCTCTACGAAACTGCGATTAGACGCCAACGGTGGACTCAGCTATGAAGAAGCAAACTTATGGCTGTGGACTTGCGACAATCTCAAGGCAAATGGAAAACTACTCCTAGAAATTGAATTTATCGAACAACCGCTACCCGTTGAGCAATTTCAGCAGATGTTGGAATTGAGTATGAGTTATGAAACTGCGATCGCCTTAGATGAATCTGTCGCCACACTTGGGCAACTTGCTGCTTGTCATCAACAAGGTTGGCGAGGGATTTTTGCGATCAAGCCTGGGATAGTCGGATCGCCATCTCGTCTGAGAAAGTTTTGCCAACAGCATAAAATTGATGCTGTATTTTCATCAGTATTTGAAACTGCGATCGCTAGACTTGCAGCACTTCAACTAGCAGCCGAATTATCTCAAAACAACAGGGCAGTTGGCTTTGGCATCGACCATTTTTTTGAACAAGAAGATACATGGCTTCAAAGTCTATGGAACAACCTTTAGACTATCTTAATAACTTACTTCAGCATGATTGGCTTATCGGTTACAACAGCCATCAATTTCATCAAATAGCTCAAGAATTGTATCTAGAACTAACACAGTTATCAGCGTGCGGAACACCACCAAAAATCATCTTAGCTGAACGCGAACCAGTGCGATTCTTAGCCAGTTTTATTGCCGCTTGTGCAGCTAATTGTCCAGTTTTTCTTTGTAACCCCGACTGGGGAACACAAGAATGGCAACAAGTCTTTGATTTAGTACAGCCAGACATTATTTTGGGAATAGGGAATAGGGAATGGGGAATAGGGAATGGGAATAATTACCAAAGCCCAATTCCCAATGCCCAATGCCCAACGATTATGATTCCTACAGGTGGTTCATCGGGACAGATTAAGTTTGCCATCCACACTTGGGAAACTCTTGCAGCATCTGTACAAGGATTTACAAAATACTTTCAACTAAAGCAAGTCAATTCCTTTTGTGTATTACCACTACATCACGTTAGCGGTTTAATGCAATTTATGCGCTCTTTCACCACCGGAGGTAAACTGGCTATTCAACCATTCAAAGCAGTAGAAACAGGTCAAATATTGAATATTAAAAAATCAGAATTTTTCATATCTTTAGTACCAACACAGTTACAACGCCTCTTGGAAAATCCAGAATTAACTGAATCGCTATCCCAATTTAATACTGTACTTTTGGGAGGTGCGCCAGCATGGAGCGAACTACTAGAAAAAGCCAGATTTCATCATATCCGGTTAGCACCAACCTATGGTATGACAGAAACCGCCTCTCAAATTGCTACCCTCAAACCAGATGATTTTCTGAGCGGTAAAATGAGCAGTGGTCAAATTCTTCCCCATGCAAAAGTAACTATTCGCAATCAGCAAGGCGAGATTTTAAATTCCAATCAAATAGGAAACATCACTATCTATGCTCAATCTCTAGCTCTTGGTTATTATCCGATAACCAGAGAAAATCAAGATAATTTCCAAGTAGATGATTTAGGTTTTTTAGACGAACAAGGTAATTTAAATATTGTCGGACGTAACAGCGATAAAATTATTACAGGTGGAGAAAATATTTACCCAACAGAGATTGAATCAGTTATACAAGCAACTCAAATGGTTGCCGATATTTGTATCATCGGCATCCCAGATAAACAGTGGGGACAAGCATTAACAGCGATTTACATTCCCAAAAAATCAGATACCTCTGCCTTAAAAATCCAAACCTTACTAAAAGACAAACTCAGCAAATTTAAAATCCCTAAATATTGGATTCCCCAGCAAAACTTACCCCGTAACTCCCAAGGTAAAATTAACCGCCAACAGCTACAGCAAATAGCCACAGAATTTCTCCAAAATCCCATCACATAATCTCTCTGGACTTTCTTCTCTCTGCGCCCTCAGCGTCTCTGCGGTTCGTTTCCAACCACTGGATAATCTCATCAGCTAATTCCTGCTTACTTCTACTACTCACATCAATACAAACGTGCCTAGTAATAGCCTTAGCAACTACCATCTCACCCATTGTAATTTCATAAGTAATTTCAAACTTATCAACACCTATTTTTTGGGGAATTAAGCTAATAAACAACTTGTCCCCGACAAATATAGGGCGTAAAAAATCAACACTAGCATGAACAATGGGAAACCCCACAGACGGATTAGTGAAAAAATCTTTGAGATTAATACTTGATGCTTCTAAAGATTCTTCATAAACTTCATGGCAAATACTCAAAACGTTAGCAAAATAAACTACCCCAGCAGCATCAGTATCTTGAAAACGAACCGTGCGGTTATAAGTAAAAGGCATTTTTGACAATTGAATTACAAATTATGTTGACTCTAACGGCGGAACCTCGAAGTCATTAAACGAGGAAACATTGTAAGACGAAGTGGCTATTGCCTTCACCAGCTTACCGTCAAGAGTCAGCAAAGTAGCACCTACCTGCTGTGAAAGTGCAACATAAGAGCCATCGTAGGCGGAAATTCCATAATTTAAGGCGATCGCAACTGCATCCGCCATCAAGTCAGCTGTTGAGACAACACGCAAGGGGAAAGCTTTGAGACTAGCTAAATTCCCTTGAATCAAAGAAACATTGTAACGACCTGCACGAGCATACTTCCACAAAACGTTTGCACACTCAATGTAAAACAGGTCAGGTACAAAGATTTCTGCCTGGGGATAGGTAAGGTGAGCAAATAGTTGATTAACTTTGGCTGTTAGCGGATCGGGAATAAATTGCTTAACCGACACACTCGCATCCACGACACATCTAAGAGGAATTCTCATCTGTCCCGATCTTCTCTAATCATGGCAGTGCTATCAGGCCATTCGATATCAGTTGGTAGTTGTTCACGGCGAAGACGAATTTCCTCTAGAAGTTTTGGGACATTTTTTCGCTTTTCGTCTTCTGCTTGCTCCGCTTCAGTCTTCAAAGCTTGCTCTAACAGAGTTATAACTTGGGCGTTAATGGAACGGTGTTCAGATGCCGCTAACTCTTGCAGTTTTGCATACAAATCATCAGGTAGATTTCTTACATAAAGGGTTGCCATCGCTTTACCTCCAAGCAGGATTTCTCCTTATGCTAGCACGATGCAAGCATAAGAGAGGAGCGATCGCATTTTCTATCTAAATATAAAACGATCAGACTTCCACGTGGCACTAAAGTGAAAGTCTGATCGCAAAGCAGATAAATTTAAATTAAAGTAAGATTGCTATACTGCAATGGTAAAACTTTAAGTTAAGGCTGAATCACTCGAAATTGTCTAGGAAATGATGCTGCCACCACCAACAGCTCCAGTAGTAAACTTATCGGCTAAGATACCAAAAGCCGGATTCGATGTGATTGCAGAAACTGCGACACCAACTATAACACCAGCAACAATACTAGCTCCGGCATTTACTGCAAAATCAGCAGCGTATTCTTTGCAACTTTTTGCCATTTTTAACTCCTTACAAAGGTTTAGTGTGTTTATGCTATTTGTAAATATTATTATCTGCTTAAATTATTATTTCCTCAGTGTAATTACTTCAAACAACTTAAAGATTTTGTGATTTATGTAAAGACTTATTGAAGAATCAAAGTGGTGTTGAATCGGGGTTTTTCATTCAAGTTGCCATACGTCTTATCACAGAAACAACTTTTTTGATCAACTTTGTATAAAGAGTAAATTAATAGAAGGGAGACAGTCAGCCTATGGGTTGGACTGAATAAATTAAAACCTAACATTATTCATTTGCATAACTCAATGTAATTTGCTGCAAACCATGTATAACAGCCAGTACATCAATTTGTTCTGGTTTAATATAATAAATAATTCTATATGAGCCTTCAATAACTTCTCGAATTTGCTCGGTTTCAAACTCTGATACAATTCGACCTGACAAAGGGAAATTAGCAATTTGTTCAGAACGCCTAGTGATACGGTCAACTATCCTAGTCGCATACTGTGGAGAAGTTTGAGCAATATAACTATAAATTGCTGAGAGATTTTCTACTGCTGTTGTTGTCCAGTAAACGTTCACTCTGGTAGTCCAAATTTTTTCCGCACTTCTTGTACAGAAATAACATTACTAGCTTTGCTATCCGCTAGTCCAGCTTCAACAGTTTGCCGAACATAAATTTGGTACATCAAATCATCCCATGTGGAATTTTCTGGCAATTTGTCAATCAATTTGCGGGCTTCTTCTTTAATGTTGAGATTTTTCATCAGTAATTAACCAAATACTGTTTGTGCATCAATTTGGATATATTGTAGATGCAAAACAGGTATGGCTCTTGATAACAAAATTCATTCAACGGAGAGGGGGAGATTCGAACTCCCGGAGGTTTTAGCCTCATCCGATTTCAAGTCGGACGCAATCGACCACTCTGCCACCTCTCCAGTAAATCTGTCAAACTTGTGCATACCCTACTTTCAGACGCTATTCAGGCGCTTTTGTTGGTTAGCACTAAAGCTGACAGATAATACTATATCGTATCATCTACGCAGATTGCACTACTGGATGCGAATGTCTACGACACACTACGCGATCGCTCATACAAAATTTCCTCCTTAGCTACCTGGAAGTCATTGCTCACCCAAACTAGGGAAACTTGCGAAACCATACCTGCCTCTAAGGTGACAATGGAAAAATTACGCAACTTCTCGCCATCATTTTCCACAATCCTGGGGACACTAGCCGCATTTAAATAAATTGTCCCCTCTGGACTTCTAAAGATGGGCTTCCGCTGCACCTTCTTGGTATGGCGTAAATCTCGGTGCATGTGACCAAATGTCACTAGAGGAATGGTTTTACCAGCAGTCAAGGCTTGAGAAATCGCTTCGCCCAAATCTGGATCGCCAAAATCGCCGCCAATTGGGTGCCAGTCTTTGCCACAGGGGTCTTCGGGGCGATCGCCTAACCCACTAGGCCCATTGTGACCCAAAAATATAATCGTCTCGTAAGCAGCGCTTTTGACTGCTTTAAAGATGCGATCGGCAGATTCTTCCAAACTCGTCACACCGTAACGTTCTTTACAGATTTCCGCGAATTTCCACTCTGGACCACCCCAGGTAAAGGGACGACCCCCCACTACAGTTAAATTCCAAGCGGGAAAATCCAGCTTACTGTAACCGATATGGGACGGGCCTAATAAATCGAGCTGTTCTTGTACCCAGTCTTCCTTAGAGCGGTCATAAGGAGCCTTCTTACGTCCCCATTCGGTGGCAGTGTACCAGGCATCGTGGTTGCCCATCACCGCTGCTTTGGGAATATCGAGGGAGGCGATCGCTCTGACCACTTCCACCGATTCATTGCCAAAATCCCCCACAAACAGCGCTAAGTCAACACCCAAATGCTTGAGTGCAATACCATCTTCCACTTCCCATTGGTCGTGAACATCTCCAATTACAGCAATTTTGAGGTTTATCGATTGAGTTTTCTGACTGGTCATGCCACTTTCCTTGCCGTCTATCTCCAGGATATGAAACTCAGACCGATTTGGACACAACCCCAAAATATCAACCGCCCACTATTTTTGGTAAAAACTACTATAATTAATTTTACAGGACATAAATTTGCAATTTAAAGCACCCCTAAACTGTGTTTACCACTGCACTAGCTCAACGAGAAAAAACCCAACTGGGTAAACTACCACTAGATTTGTTTGCCGCCATTGAAAGTCTGAAAAAAGAACTTAACGCAGTTATCCTGGCACATTATTATCAAGAGCCGGATATTCAGGATATTGCCGACTTTATTGGGGATTCATTACAACTGGCAAGAGCCGCCGAAAAAACCAATGCGGATGCGATCGTCTTTGCTGGTGTTCACTTCATGGCAGAAACAGCAAAGATACTTAATCCCGATAAATTAGTACTTTTACCAGATTTGGATGCTGGTTGTTCTTTAGCTGACAGTTGTTTACCAGAGGAGTTTGCAGCTTTTAAAGCAGCGCATCCAGATCATCTAGTGGTATCTTACATCAACTGCTCTGCTGATATCAAGGCGATGAGCGATATTATTTGTACTAGTTCCAACGCTGTGAAAATTGTGCAGCAGATACCGAAGGAACAGCCGATTATTTTTGCCCCAGATCGGAATTTGGGGCGGTATGTCATGGAACAAACTGGACGAGATTTGGTGCTATGGCAAGGTAGCTGTGTTGTCCATGAAACCTTCTCAGAAAAGAAAATTGTCCAGTTAAAAATTGCCTACCCAGAAGCAGAGGCGATCGCACACCCAGAATGTGAAAGTAGTGTATTGCGCCACGCCAGTTTTATTGGCTCCACAGCTGCTTTACTCAAGTATTGTCAAAACAGCCCCACCAAGGAATTTATCGTTGCTACAGAGCCTGGAATCATCCACCAAATGCAAAAACTAGCTCCTGACAAGCATTTTATTCCTGCACCGCCGATAAATAACTGTGCTTGTAACGAATGTCCGTTTATGCGGTTAAACACCCTAGAAAAGCTCTACTGGGCAATGAAAAATCGCACTCCTGAAATTACAATGTCAGAGGATATTCGCCTTGCAGCACTGCGACCAATGCAACGAATGTTGGAGATGAGCGTGTAACTAGTATTTTTTATCCAGATGGTAGAGACGCAGTTTTGTTGCGATCTCTACCTACAAGTTATTTTTCTAACCACTTGCAATTTATAAAAGATAGTGCTAATATTTTAAATCGTGAGACAAATTGGGTCGGTGTCCGAGTGGTTAATGGAGACGGACTGTAAATCCGTTGGCTAGCGCCTACGCTGGTTCAAATCCAGCCCGGCCCACCACTTGCGAAGTTATAAGTTATAATGACTGGGTAAAGAGCAAAGCTCCCAGCATTGTAACTTACAACCAAAAAATCAAAGTTATATTTCGCCCGTGTGGCTCAGTGGTAGAGCACACCCTTGGTAAGGGTGAGGTCACGAGTTCAATCCTCGTCACGGGCTTTTTTTTGAAGTAGTTAAAATACAAAAGGCTAAGAGTTTTAGCCTTTTAAGGAGACTTAGACGTTGAATAAAGTTAGTTCCTTACTTCAAATCCATCTATTTAGTAAGTTGGTAAATAATAGGACCGCTAAAAGAAATAATGGTTTTATATACCAATATAATTGGATTGCTATAAGTAGGTGGTTATAATTAAATATAAGATAGAGAAGGTCTAAAAAACAGGTTCTACGAGATGTCTGCTCCATTGCGAGTTAAATTAACAGATT
>NZ_JBALDJ010000100.1:0-10210 GCF_036917415.1 Nostoc sp.
TTCACACAGTTCGGTTTTATTCTGCCCACTTACTTAGATATTTCTTAACATTGCTGTAAGTAAGACTCTGCGGGGATAATAGAAGTAAATAACAACAGGATGATTGACTTTAGAGACAGAAAATGCAGTAAAGTATAGTGCGATCGTTAACTACAAAGATGTCTTAGGAGAATCCGGGTAGAGAAGTTTCCAAGTGGGGGCAATATCGTCTAATCGCCGCAGCCCGCGCCAAATGGTTTTCACACCAGGTTCACCATTACCTTTGCGACCCAAAAAGCCACCAAGATGGGCAATCATCCGTATTAGTATTATTTGCTAATAATTTTACAATCTCTGTCATTTGTCCACTTTGTTGACGATAGTGATTATTTGCTCAGTTGAACATCACAGCCCGTCGTCGGAGACATGGCTCTTTGTAGACCAAAAATGATTTACTAAACTAAATAGCCTTTACCATAAAAAGCGTAAATATTCAGTACTCTCAGTTTCACAAATAGGAAATAAGCAGTGTTACCAAACAAGCCCCCCGCTACCAATCAAACTCAACGCTGGACATTTGCTCAACTTTTTGGATTGGTAAAGCGTAATCCCCTAATGATTTCGCAGTGGGCGATCCGCTGGATAATTGTGGGGACTGCTGGTGGTCTATTTGCAGCGTTGTACTGGAATGTTTTAGAGTTTTTAACTCACAGACTTCAGCGATTTGAGGGTTTTAGCCTCCTGATAGTGATGCCACTTAGCGGTTTAGTTATCGGTCTGGTGATTCATTTTTTGGGAAATCCCGGTGAAATCGCCGTGATTGTTGATAATATTCATTTTCGTGGCGGACGCCTAGATGTTCGCAAAAATCCTTCAATGATTCTTGCTTCTCTAGTCAGCATCTCGGCAGGGGGTAGTGCTGGCCCAGAAGCACCACTCGTACAGGTAACAGGTTCTTTTGGTACTTGGATTGCCGATCGCTTAAAACTTCAAGATGAAGACCTCAGAACCATGAGTTTAGCAGCAATGGCGGCTGGCTTCACTGCCTTGTTTGGCGCACCTCTTGGCGGTGCAATGTTCGCTTTGGAGATTTTGCACCACGAGCATATTGTGGAATATTACGAAGCTTTAATGCCAGCCATTGTTTCGAGTTGTGCTAGCTATCTGGTGTTTGCAGCAATTACACATTTGGGTATTGCGCCCACTTGGCATTTTCCTCAGTATCACTTAGAAAGGATTGATGATTTTGCGATCGCAATTATGTTTGGAATTATCGGGGCGGTGGCGGGATGGATTTTTATGGGTATTTTTCGCGGCTGCGATCGGGTCTTTGACCTGATTCCTTTCCCCATTTATGTGCGGACAACACTAGCAGGAGTGGGACTTGGCACTTTAGCAGTTTTATTACCCCTGACGCGTTATTTTGGACATGAAGAGTTAGATTCAGTCCTGACAGCTAACTTTAGTGCTGTTTTTCTCTTAACTCTAGCTCTGGGGAAAATGGCTGCCATTAGCATTACAGTAACAGGTGGGTGGCGCGGTGGATTCATCATTCCCCTATTTTTCACTGGTGCTTGCATTGGTAAAGCAGTAGCAGTCTTAATTCCAGCACTCGATCCTGCCCTGGCGATGATTTGTACAATGGCGGCTGTCAACGCAGCCGTAACGCGCACACCCATAAGTACGACTTTACTACTGTCAAAACTGACAAACTTGAGTCCCTTTACGCCAATCCTTTTTGCCAGTTTGATTGGATTTTTTCTTGCCCCTAAAGTTCCTCTGATTGCATCTCAACTCAAATCCCAGAGAGAAGCTACGGATCGAACAAGCGCCTGAGTTAGCTGCCCAGGCATAAAAAAGCAATATATGATAGAATTGTATCAAATTATAGCAATTATTCAAGAGCAATTTAGAATAATTTTGCGCTTTGTTGAGTAAAAAAGCTAAAATCTACGATTTTTGGAGATTTTTAGGTTATGACAACCTCACAGGAGAGGATTATCCCGACAGACTTGCGAAACGAAATGTCGCAGTCTTATCTGGAATACGCCATGAGCGTGATAGTGGGTCGGGCGCTGCCAGATGCCAGGGATGGTCTAAAACCTGTGCATCGTCGCATTCTCTACGCAATGCACGAGCTAGGTCTGCTCCACGATCGCCCCTTTAAGAAATGCGCCCGTGTGGTGGGGGAAGTATTGGGTAAATATCACCCCCACGGTGACACGGCAGTATATGACGCCTTGGTGCGGATGGCGCAGGATTTTTCCATGCGATCGCCCCTAGTTAACGGGCATGGTAACTTCGGTTCGGTAGACAACGATCCGCCAGCCGCGATGCGGTACACAGAATGCCGCTTGCAAGCTTTAACTAGTGCTGGGTTACTGCACGACATTGAGTATGAAACCGTAGATTTTGCCGATAACTTCGACGGTTCCCAGCAAGAACCCACAGTTTTACCAGCACGGATTCCCCAGTTATTGCTTAACGGTTCCTCTGGAATTGCCGTGGGCATGGCCACCAACATTCCGCCCCACAATTTGGGCGAATTGATTGATGCTTTGGTGGCAGTAATCCACAATCCAGAAATTACCGACCTAGAATTAATGCAGTATGTCCACGGCCCAGATTTTCCGACTGGGGCGCAAATTTTAGGAACATCTGCCATTCGAGAAGCTTACACTACCGGGCGTGGTTCCATCACCATGCGTGGTGTAGCTAACATTGAAACCGTTGAACAACGGGGACGCCCAGATAGAGAAGCAATTATCATTACCGAATTGCCCTATCAAACCAACAAAGCGGCGTTGATTGAAAAAATCGCCGAAATGGTGAACGAAAAGCGTCTAGAAGGGATTGCAGATATCCGGGATGAAAGCGATCGCGACGGGATGCGAATTGTGATCGAACTCAAGCGTGATGCTTATCCCCGCGTTGTGCTGAACAATCTCTACAAGCAAACGCCACTGCAAGCCAACTTCGGCGCGAATATGCTGGCGTTGGTGAATAGCGAACCCCAAGTACTCACGCTCAAGCAGTTCTTAACCGTCTTCTTAGATTTCCGCATCGAATCCATTGTCAGACGCACCCGCTACGAACTGCGCAAAGCTGAGGAACGCGACCATCTCCTCCAAGGATTATTAATTGCCCTGTCTCATTTAGATCCAATTATTGTCTTAATTCGTCATGCTCCAGATGCACCCACAGCCAAAGGCGAATTAATCACAACTTACGGACTCTCAGAAGTGCAAGCAGATGCGATTTTGCAAATGCAATTGCGGCGCTTGACTGCCTTAGAAGCAGACAAAATTCGTCTGGAACACGAAGAATTACAAACGAAAATTACCGACTTGCAAGATATTTTGGCACGTCGGGAGAGAGTGCTAGAAATCATTGAAACTGAAGTTACGCAACTGAAAACTAACTTCGCCACACCTCGCCGCACGGTAATTTTACCAGGGGAAGGGGAATTAGACGATCGCGACCTCATTGCCAATGAAAAAGCGATAATTCTGGTGACAGAACAAGGCTACATCAAACGGATGCCAGTTAACACCTTTGAAGCCCAAAGCCGTGCTACCAGAGGCAAAGCCGCAGCCAAGGTGAAAGATGATGATACCATTGAGCATTTCTTAACTTGCTGCGATCACGACAGTATTTTATTCTTTAGTGAGCGTGGTGTTGTTTATTGCCTGAGAGCTTATCAAATTCCAGCGAGTTCGCGTACCAGTCGCGGGACACCAATCGTCCAGATGCTACCGATTCCCAAAGAGGAAAAAATCACCTCGATTGTACCTGTTGACGAATTTAGCAATGAAGAATATCTGGTCATGCTCACCAAAGGTGGCAATATCAAGAAAACCGAATTGGCAGCCTTTAGTCACATTCGCGCTAATGGTTTGATTGCTATTTCCTTAGAAGAAGGCGACCAACTCCGCTGGGTGCGACGCGCTAAAGTAGAGGACAGTGTAATCATTGGTTCTCGTCACGGGATGGCGATTCACTTCCGGTGCAACCACGAACAACTGCGTCCTTTAAGTAGGGCGACTCGTGGGGTAAAAGCGATGAAACTCAAAAATAAAGATGAACTCGTGGGTATGGATATTCTCCCCGCAGCCATTCTGGAAACTTTGGATACAGTTATAGAAGCGGAAATTGAAGATATCGAAACAATCGAAACAGAAGATATCGAAATTACCGAAATTAATGAAGAGTCAGTAGAAGTACCTAGCAGTGGCATAGTTGGCCCTTGGGTGTTGGTAATTACAATGGGAGGATATGGTAAGCGCGTACCAGTTGCCCAGTTCCGGCTGCAAAATCGTGCTGGTCAGGGTTTAATGGCAACCAAGTTCAAAAACCGCAAAACCAAAGATAAGTTGGCAACCCTACGCATTGTCAACAACGATGATGATGAAATCATGATGGTGACAAATCGCGGTATTATTATCCGTCAAGCGGTAAATGCGATTTCTATCCAATCGCGATCGGCAACTGGAGTCAGAGTGCAGCGTTTAGATGAAGACGACGCCATTACTGGAGTGGCAATAGTTCCACCTGATGCTGGCGATGCAGAAGAAGCAGAGTAAGAAGCAGGGGGAGCAGGGGAAGCAGGGGAGGCAGGGGGAGAGGTTTATCTTTTTGCTCCCTTGGTTAATTGCCTTAGCTAGCGGCATCTTAATGGGGCTAACTGTAGCCCCAGTAGGTGCATGGTTCTTGGCTTGGATTGCCGTGGTTCCTTTATGGGTGCTAGTTGTCACTTCAGCCAAAGGCAAAAACCAATTCCCTCCTGCTTTCTTCTGGGGTATCGGTTATCACGGTGTTGCTCTATGGTGGATTACGGGAATTCACCCGATGACTTGGTTGGGCGTTCCGTGGTTGCCAAGTTTGGCAATCACCCTTTTTTGTTGGGGATTTATCACTGTATTGGGAGGGGTATTTGTTGCTATTTGGGCGGCTGTAATGGTTCGCCTGAGCGAGCAAAAACCGTGGCTACGTATACTAATTGGTACATCTGTCTGGTGCGGCTTAGAGAGTCTGTGGAGTGCGGGGCCTTTGTGGTGGAGTTCCCTTGCTTACACACAAAGCCCGCACAATCTCGTAATTGTACACCTTGGTCAACTCTCTGGGCCTAATACTGTGACAGCAGCGATCGCTGCTGTTAATGGCTTAATTGCTGAAGCATATATAAACCGCCTTCGCATAGCGTCTCGTAGAGAAGACACCAAGATTTCCTCTGTGTCCTTTGCGCCTCTGCGGTTCGTTAATAAATACTTAGCTACCGCCACAGGACTATTAATTACCCTACACCTTATTGGTTTTATCTTATATAGCCGTCCCATTGCTCAACCCCCAGAAGCAGCCTTAAAAGTGGGGATTGTTCAGGGTAATATCCCGAACCGACTTTTACGAAGTTCCCAAGGGTTTCGTCGTGCCCAAGAAAACTATACCAATGGATATCTAACTTTAGCAGACCAAGGTGTAGATGCAGTCCTGACCCCAGAAGGAGCCTTACCTATTTTCCAGCGTAACTTGCTGGAAACGGCCTTAGTCGCAGCCGTGAAAGAAAAAGGCGTAGTGGCTTGGATTGGGGCTTTTGGCGAACGGGGAGATAGTTATACAATTAGTTTGTTTACTTTCAATGGTAAAGGTGAAATTGTCAGCCGCTACGACAAAGCTAAATTAGTACCTTTGGGAGAATATATTCCCTTTGAAGGCATTTTAGGCAAAATAGTTCAACGCTTGTCGCCTTTGGATGCACACCAAGTTGCTGGTTCAGCAAATCAGCTATTTGACACTCCTTTTGGTCGAGCGATCGCTAGTATATGTTATGAATCTGCTTTTCCTGAACAATTTCGCCGTCAAGCGGCGGCGGGTGGGCAATTTATCCTCAGTTCTTCTAACGATGCCCATTACACTGCATCTATGCCATTCCAGCATCATGCACAGGATATCATGCGGGCAATTGAAATCGATCGCTGGTCAGCACGGGCAACTAATACCGGATATTCAGCCTTTGTAGATCCTCATGGCAAAACCTTATGGATGTCTGGATATAATACCTACGAAACTCATGCTGAAACAATTTATCGACGACAGACACAGACTTTATATGTGCGTTGGGGTGATTGGTTAACACCCTTGTTATTGATATCTTCTGGAGGAACTTGGCTGGGAATTCGCGGTATAAATAAATTCAGTAATTTTGGAAATCCTTAGCGGATTGAGTCTTTGGAGTTATTAGCGATCGCTTCACTATTTAATCATTTAATGACAAGTCAACTTTCTATTATGGGGCGGCTTTTGGGGGAAAACTTTTCGATTTACTAAAATTATGGAGTTCAGAGGCGGTGAGGTCGCGCCATTGACCCAATTGTAAGTCATCTAATTGTAGGTGAGCTATGCTAACCCTGACCAGTCGCAAAGTCGGAAACCCGACAGCCGCAGTCATGCGGCGTACTTGACGGTTTTTTCCCTCTGTCAAAGTCATTTCCAGCCAAGCTGTCGGTACATTTTTGCGAAATCTAATTGGTGGTGTGCGTTCGGGTAGCTGTGGTTCTTCTAGTAAGAGCTTAACTTCTGCTGGTTGAGTGCGGTAATCTTGAATTTCCACACCTGTTTGCAATCTTTTGATAGCTTCTGCATCTGGAATTCGCTCTACCTGTACCCAGTAAGTACGTTTATGACCAAAACGCGGATGGGCGAGGCGATGTTGCAATTGTCCATCGTTCGTTAACAGCAGTAATCCTTCACTATCCCAGTCTAAGCGTCCCACAGGATATACATCAGACACATCAATATAATCTTTTAGGGTGCTATGTGTAGGGGCATCTTTTGTAAACTGACTGAGAACGCCATAGGGTTTGTAAAAAATAATATATCGGTAATGATTTGTCATTTGTCATTTGTCATTTGTCATTGGTCATTGGTCATTTGTCATTGGTCATTGGTCATTGGTCATTGGATACAAGAGTTCGATAGTGGATTAACTTTACAGCAAGAAGCGCAAGCAATGAAAGCAATCAATCGGCTGTCACGAAGCAATGAATTTAGGGACTTCCAGAAAATAAATTATCCAATTTACTCAGATAATATTTTCTTTCTCCCCCTGCCCCCTGTGGTCTTAATGATAAGTCTTTCACCGGACGCCAACTAACCAATGTGATTGTTGTAGGACTTACGCAAAAAACCTCTCTAACTCTTATTCCTCTGTGTTCTCTGCGTTCTCTGTGGTTTGATTTTCCGTGACCTGTGTTTATGATGCTAAGAATCCTGCTGCTGTTTTACAACAATCATGAGTCAGGTTTGAGAAAGGCGATCGCCCCATCATACCTGGTCGTTAAAAGCTTTTAATTGAGAGTGCTGGAGTGCGATCGCTTAATTGCCATTGCCAGAGTACCGATTAAAAAAAGTTTAAAATGCCGCAGCTACGCTCGTTGTAGACATCGCTTTTCTAAACGTCAAGGTATTATCTACTCGAACACCGTGCAGCATATATAAAGTCTGAGGTTTTGCATGAAAGTAGCAGTTTTCAGTACAAAAGCCTACGATCGCCAGTTCTTGTCAGCTGCAAATTCTCCCATCCAACACGAGTTAGTGTTTTTTGAACCCCGTTTAAATCGAGATACAGCTATCCTTGCTGCCGGATTTCCGGCGGTTTGTGTATTTGTGCATGACCAGGTTGATGCCCCAACTTTAGAGATTCTCGCCTCTGGGGAAACTCGCGTGGTTGTCCTTCGCTGTGCAGGGTTTAACAATGTAGACTTACAAGCCGCAGCAGATTTAGGAATTACCGTTGTGCGTGTTCCCGCCTATTCACCTTATGGGGTAGCAGAACACGCCGTAGGATTGATTTTGAGCTTAAATCGCAAAATTCATCGTGCCTATAACCGTGTCCGAGAAGGCAATTTTTCTTTGGATGGACTGTTGGGATTTAATTTGCATGAGCGCACAGTGGGAATTGTCGGTACCGGCAAAATCGGTCTGATTTTAGGACAGATTATGAAGGGGTTTGGGTGTCACTTACTCGCATTCGACGTTTATCGCAATCCAGAATTGGAGGCGCTAGGTGGAAAGTATGTAGAACTACCTGAGCTATTTGCCAACTCCGATATTATCTCCCTGCATTGCCCCTTGACTCCCGAAACCCATCACTTGATTAACACTGAGGCTATAGAAAAGATTAAGCCAGGTGTGATGCTAATTAATACTAGCCGAGGAGCGCTGATTGATACCCAAGCAGTGATTGAGGGATTGAAGTCTGGTAAAATTGGCTATCTTGCTGTAGATGTCTACGAACAAGAATCGGAATTGTTTTTTGAGGATTTGTCTGGGGAAATTATTCAAGATGATATTTTCCAGCGTCTGACAACGTTCCCCAATGTACTCATTACCGGACATCAAGCCTTTTTTACAGCAGAAGCTCTCTACAATATTGCCGAAACAACTTTTGCTAATATTACCGATGTTGAACAGGGTCGTCCTTGTGCGAATGAAATTCGTGCATAAACCTTTAGCAATCTCAAATCCCAAATTGTGTTACCTCATAAATTGTTAACACCTTTGCTCCCAGATATAACCAAGGTGCTACACTACATCCATGCTAGGGGTGCCTACATAACCAGGCTGAGATCACACCCTTAACACCTGAGTCTGGGTAATACCAGCGGAGGGAAGCTGTTTATTGAGGAATGACAATATGCGGACTGAATGGGTTGCTAAACGACGTGGGCAAGGTAATGTATCTCAAATGCACTACGCCCGCCAAGGTGTGATCACCGAAGAAATGCACTACGTCGCCAAACGGGAAAATCTCCCGGCCGATCTCATTCGTGAGGAAGTAGCGCGGGGACGAATGATTATCCCCGCTAATATTAATCACACTAACCTAGAGCCGATGGCTATTGGCATCGCCTCCAAATGTAAGGTAAATGCTAATATCGGCGCTTCTCCCAACTCTTCTAATCTTCAAGATGAAGTTGATAAACTGAATCTGGCGGTGAAGTACGGTGCTGATACTCTGATGGATTTGTCCACAGGTGGCGGTAACTTGGATGAAATTCGTACCGCAATCATCAAGGCTTCACCTATTCCCATTGGTACGGTGCCTGTTTACCAAGCTTTAGAAAGCGTCCACGGCACAATCGAAAACCTAACTGCTGATGATTTTCTCCATATCATCGAAAAGCACGCCCAGCAAGGAGTAGACTATCAAACTATCCACGCAGGGATTTTGCTTGAGCATTTGCCTTTGGTGAGAAATCGGCTCACTGGTATTGTCTCTCGTGGCGGCGGGATTTTGGCGCGGTGGATGCTACATCACCACAAACAAAACCCGCTTTATACCCACTTCCAAGATATTATTGAGATTTTCAAAAAGTACGATGTTTCCTTCAGTTTAGGAGATTCCCTACGTCCCGGCTGCACCCATGATGCCTCAGATGAAGCACAATTAGCTGAATTGAAAACTCTGGGACAGCTAACTCGCAAAGCCTGGAAAGATGACGTACAGGTGATGGTGGAAGGGCCTGGACACGTGCCAATGGATCAAATTGAGTTCAACGTCCGTAAGCAGATGGAAGAGTGTTCGGAAGCACCTTTCTATGTTTTGGGGCCATTGGTGACAGACATTGCTCCCGGCTATGACCATATCACTTCAGCTATTGGAGCAGCAATGGCTGGATGGTACGGTACTGCGATGCTGTGCTATGTAACACCTAAAGAACATTTAGGTCTACCAAATGCCGAAGATGTGCGGAATGGATTGATTGCTTATAAAATAGCGGCTCATGCGGCTGATATTGCTAGACATCGCCCTGGTGCAAGGGATAGAGATGATGAACTTTCTAAGGCGCGTTACAACTTCGATTGGAACCGTCAGTTTGAATTATCACTCGATCCAGAAAGAGCTAAGGAATATCACGATGAAACTCTGCCAGCAGATATTTATAAAACTGCTGAGTTTTGTTCGATGTGTGGGCCTAAGTTCTGCCCAATGCAAACTAAGGTTGACGCTGATGCACTGACAGAATTAGAGAAGTTCTTGGCGAAAGAGGCAGTGACTCACAGCTAACAGATTGTCTTCTGCGGTTACAATAGTTTTTCATCAATAGGACTTACGCAAAACTATACGCGCTCTGGGGCAATTCATGAACATACGTGTCAACTTCAGCCGAAAACTATATCAGACAGGCGTTTTGTAAATCCCTCACGCCCTCATCCCCTAACCCCTTCTCCC
>NZ_JBALDJ010000101.1:0-3832 GCF_036917415.1 Nostoc sp.
TAATCTGTTTTTATACTGAATATATAATCAGTATCTAATCTTACTTTCATTAGAGATTATACTGCTTGTCCTAACCATCTTGGCGGTTGCTATAGTTATAACAATGGCACGATAAAGGTGTGGCAGCAAAACAAAGTCTTGGTCTGATAATTCAGCAGGTGTTTTGCAACCACAATCAACACTCAGTAATCTTTGAGCGGCACTGTTTTGGTGACTCTTTACCGATGCCCCTTAAAATCTCAAACCAACGCCACCTTGTACGGAGATAGCTGTACCACTGCTATCTCGGTAGGCATCAAAAGCAATAATGGCATTGCCAAAAAGGACAGTATTGCTATTTGGGATCATATAATCAATGCCCGGTTGTAAAGCAAAACTAATTTTGTCGCCCACAGGAGAAGAACCACCACCACCAGCCAGCACTAACCCAGCGCCCAGGTAGGCATCAGCTTGCCAGTTGAGGGGTAAATCGTAAGAAACCGTTGGTACAACAGCCGTATTACTACCAATTAATACTTGGGCACGCAGTGAAAGTGGTGCTTCCAAAAGCTTGTAGCGCCCAGCTATCACCCCTCCAAATTGGATACCATCGGTAATACCAATAGTGGGGCCGATACCGATATAACTACCATAAGCTACTTGAGCTTGTGCTGGTTTAGTACTCGCCAGACTCAAGACCAAACCAGCCCCCAAAACTGAAACCAAAGATGAAATATACTTCATAACCGACTCCTCACACCAATTTGTCATTTGTCATTTGTCATTGAACATGGGGCATGGGGCATGGGGCATGGGGCATAGGTTATTCTCCTTGTCCCCTTGTCCCCTTGTCCCCTTGTCTCCTCATTTCTCTCATCCTCCCCTGCTCCCCCTCTCATTCTACGGGCAACGGGGATGAATACCTCCTTGAGTACAAATGTACGCTAATTGCTTGGCATCTAAATTTTTGGCTTGAGAAAAGTCAACCCCTTGGACTACGGCAGATACTGAACCTAAATCTGGGGTTTGGACAAATTGATCTGCTGGATCTTGTTTGCTAGGAGCGAGAATTGCTCCTTTAAAATCTGCTCCAGCGACATTTGCCCCTCGTAAATCTGCAAGACTCAGGTCTGCATTTTGCAAGTTCACGTTTTCCATTTGGGCAGAACGTAAAACAGCACCAGTTAAACGAGTAGCACTCAGGTTAGCATTGCTGAGATTAGCACGATCCAAATAAGCTCCTGATAAATCTGCCCCTTGCCAATCAGTGTTAGTTAAGTTGGCAAAAGATAATTGCGTTCCGATCGCAGTGGCGCGACCTAAACGCGCTGCATACAGATTGGCTTCGTTCAATTTGGCATCGCCTAAATCTGCCCCAGTCAAGCTGGCTTTTTCCAAAACTGCGTTTCGCAGATCGGCTCCTACTAGTTGGGTGCTGTTGAGTTTAGCATCATATAGACGCGCGTTGGATAAGTTGGCTCTGTTAAGAGTGGCGCGACTCAAATCGATCCGGTTCATCAAGACGCGACTGAGGTTAGCATCAGTAAGATTGGCTTGCTGCAACTGAGCTTGGCTTAAATCAGCCATTACATCGTCGTAGGTATCCCAGCGTCCATCTTCACCTACACTCCGAAAGCGGCTACCCTTAAAGCTGGCTTGGTTAAGATTTGCAGATTTAAACTTAACTCCTGATAAATCAAGATTGTCCAGTACCAAGTTGAAGTAGGAACTTCCTGAAGTACCGCTTTGACCTAATTGGGTGCTACTAAGGTCAACACCCTCGATTTTTTTACCGCTGTAAACAGAGAGAATCTTGTTGATTGTCCGCTGGTTTCTTTGTAGCCGCCCTTGCCGTAATTCCCGCTCTTTGGTTGCAGTGCTACCCACAGATTCCAGTTCGCTGACCAAAAACTGATTCTTATTTTTGAGTTCCGGGATAGCTTGGGGCCCGACAGTTGTCAAAGCTTGTTGAATCGTATCCAGGAGGCTGGGGTTCGTTTCGCTAACTAATAAATCCGCGAGAAATTTAATGGATTGTGGGTCGTTAAGACCACCCATAGCCAGAATTGCACTTTGACGTTGCTCATTAGTCGCCCCAGAGTTGGGAGTCAATTGTTTGACGAGTTCGAGGAATTGTTGGCTATTGATTTGCTTAGTTGCTCGCTGGGATTGTTGAATTTGGATATAAACTTGAGTGCCAATTAAAGTTGCCAACACAGCAGTCATGCTCGTTAGCCCTATGCCAAACAAAGCCAGATTGGGATTTTGCTGTATCCGCCGCCACAAATTAGGCGACTGGCTGGTTTGATCTGCCGCTAATTCTTCACCCTCTTGCCATTCTTCTGCTCGTTCGTTACCGCCAGCAGACTGAGCTTGTCTGTTGCTAGCTAAGACTGCATCGATTGTATAAGTACCTGCGAGTTGATCGTGTAGTGCACGACGCCCCCGACGCGACGGTAAGCCTATCCCTTCACCCACAATCATTAATAAAGACAAAAATGTGAATAATCCTAAATTCGGAAAAGCAAAGCTGTAGCGCCACAGCAGATAGGCAATAGAAATGGGTACAGTCCAACGCCCAACGCCTTCTCTAATCACAACTGCCCCCAATCCAGGTGGCTTCCCTTGCTCGTTGACAACCCGCACTTTTAACCAACGTTTCGGAATTGTGCTACCAGTCCTAGCTAATAAATACAATTGCCACCACGAGAGAGTTACAGGCGCTAACAAGGCGATTGTCCACAAAATATTAGTCGGCCATGCTACGTTACGGATGCCATAGCTCACAGGTAGAGCTAGGGGTCTGGCGATCGCTCTTTCTGTGACTACCAGGACGGGGTTAAGCGGCACTCGGTTCAGATCGCTTCTAGAATTGGCATAGACACCAATGCCGAAGGGAATCAACCCACTAGTAACCACTAGTGTGATCTCAGCCGCCCAAGCAGCAAAACGTCTACTTGCTAGCAGTAGCGAATTGGCTCTTTCCGATTTTTTTGACTGACCAGATTGATTACTAGTTCTTCTGACAATAGGTGACGTCATCGTATAGTTTCCTTTGATATTATTTCTAAGCCGCGATCGGCACAATTAAAATAGACTAAGCTAATCAGCAAAAAGAAAAGCATATTGAAATAGGATTTAGGAGTTATACAGCAGTTTGCAACAAGTGTGAGGTACAAAACCGAGGACTCAAAAATTAAATTATTCTTCTCCCTCCTGCCTTCTGCCTCAAAACTAGTGACTTTGTACTTCATCCAAACGAAAACTGCTGTAAGTCAGGAGCCGTTTGTACTCTGGCTCCTGACTCTCATAACTCCAGGCAGAGTGCAAAGTAAATGCATATCAACTTATTGCTTGCGTTGAAAGCTACCAGACACAAAAAATTTGTATCCAACATACACTAACACTGCCAAAAGTGCCAGACTGATTACAGATGCAACTAGTTTAAACACTGCTTGCAGTATCGCCAAGCCTACTAGTACCGTCACACCCGAAACTACCAGCTTTTTCACACCAGATAAACTGTTGAACCAAATCTGAAATCGCTCCAGTTGCAAGTTGAAGCTGGCAAAAACAGACTGAGGCGTTTGTTTTTGTTCTTGTGAAACTACCCCAGGCGGGGAATTAATCTCTGCCTCTAGCCGATCGAGGCGACGCTGTAAGTCTTCTTCTGGTTGAGGATTCATCAATCTTTCCTACCTCATTAGCATACTTATTCAACAATAAACCAACCAAATTCTATTTTTGGTGGTTGTCTTAGAGGGTGTTTATAAAATAATTCTTAAGCGGTTGAGCAACTATGATTACGGGCTAATCGACGTAACATAAGATGCGTCATAGCGGCGTATATCAT
>NZ_JBALDJ010000102.1:0-7076 GCF_036917415.1 Nostoc sp.
ATTTGTCATTTGTCATTTGTCATTTGTCATTTGTCATTTGTCATTTGTCATTTGTCATTTGTCATTTGTCATTTGTCATTTGTCATTTGTCATTTATCTCCCCTGCTCCCCTGCTCCCCACTCCCCACCTAGCCTACAATTATTAAAAGCTCCTTAACATTTCTTTAAATCATGCAGGTAACTACAGCCTCCTCTACAACTCCAATTCCTGGCAAATATTGGCAGTGGCGCGGGCACAACGTTTACTACGTGCGTGCGGGAGAGAAACAAACGCAACGTCCGCCCTTGCTTTTGGTACATGGATTTGGTGCTTCCACAGACCACTGGCGCAAGAATATCACAGGATTGTGTCAAGATTTTGAAGTATTTGCGATCGACCTTTTGGGATTCGGGCGATCGGCAAAACCAAAATTGCAGTACAGTGGCGACTTGTGGCGCGACCAACTTCATGATTTTATCAGCGAAGTGATTGGTCAAAAAGCAGTATTAGCAGGTAATTCTCTTGGTGGTTATGCTTGCTTATGTGTTGCGTCACAACGTCCTGACAGTGCAGCTGGATTAGTTTTGCTCAATAGTGCCGGGCCTTTTAGCGAAAACCAGCCAACATCTGAACCGGAAGCTTTGCAAAGCGAAATTCAGCCACCCAAAAAACCCTCTTCTTTAGAGAAACTTTTGGGTGATTCAGTTAAATGGATTTTTCAACAACCTTTAGCTCAGTTTGTGTTATTTCAATATGTACGACAACGTTGGGTAATTCGCCAAACTCTAGAAAAGGTATACCTTGATAAAAGTGCAGTTACAGACCAATTGGTAGAAGAAATTTATCGTCCTGCTTTTGATCCGGGTGCATTGGATGTATTTGTTTCAGTTTTTAGTAGTCCTCAAGGGGAAAAAGTTGATGTACTACTAAAGCAATTAACTTGTTCTCTGTTGATGTTATGGGGAGAAGCCGATCCGTGGATGAATGCTAGAGAGCGTTCTCAAAAGTTTCGTCAATATTGTCCTCAACTCACAGAGCATTTCTTAACAGCAGGTCATTGTCCTCATGATGAAGTACCTGATGGAGTAAATCAACTTTTACGCGATTGGGTTTTGTCTAAATAAGCGAACATGAATGATTAAAGCTTTGTAGTAAGCGGCTTCAACTGCTTACTACTAATAAGCTTATTTAAAAACGTAGGATTTAATTTCTTGCTCTATTTGGTCACTAATAATTTCAGTTCCCATACCGATTTTATCGAGGTTAACCCTCACAAAATTTGTTTTATCTTCTTTTGTAAACTTTTTATCATTATCCGAGTCTTTGATAATTTTTAGAAAAATTGCATTTTGACTTGGAACAACAACCCAACTGATTATTCGAGTATTATTTGGGGTAATTTGCTGGAGGTTCTTACCTGATAAATCAGAAAGATAGCCAATAGTAGCATCTTCGCTGTTAAGTTTTTTATCTGTATTTGTATCTTGGTCAATGATTTTATATAACCAAACTCTGGTGGTTGGCTTCTCTGCCGCTTTTACCTCCAATAAATCGAAGGAGGTGATAATGGCTTTTTTATTTAATAAAAGATGAGCTTCATTACCTTGCTTTTGATAAAAGATGATGTTATACAATTGATTATTTCTTTCATTCTCATAAGAACGTGAAAGGCTTAAATCAATTCCTTTATCTTCATTCTGCTCTGCAAGACTAACAGGAATCATCAGATAATCTGATTGTTCTTTAATAATTAAATCGCCATAGATAAGATTTGGTTGTGGCTTCGGTTTTTCAGTTGCTTTTGCCTGTTCTGCATTTCTACTAACAGAAGACTTACACGAAAAAGAAAGGACAGCTACAATCATAGCTGTAGTAATTTTATTTAAAAAGCGATAATTTTTCATCAAATTCTCCTAGCAGGATATGTTGCTGTACTATTTTATTCCCTGCTGGAAAATTAGCTAGAGTCTATCCAAGACGCTTGGCTTTGTGAAAAATTGTAGCTTGGGTTAAGCAAAGTGCAACCCAACAAAGCCCCACTGGCACTCGCTGCCGTACCGAGAAAATCATATTACAATAAAATACCAAAAACCTGGTCAAGCTTGACCAGGTTTTATCGAGTTTACAGGTTTCAAATTTTAAACTAATTAACTAACTGAAGGTTAATAACTAGGGTGGACTGAAAAACTAACAAACTCAGCATTCTTGCGTTTTTCCGCTTTAGGATTTGGCTTTGCCCTTTACATTAGGCTTTCTGCCACTTCTATTACATTTGATCTGCTGAAATTTGCTTGGGCTGATGACAAGGGGACACTAAGTCATTAACCCTTTTTGTTTGGTTTTATTTTGTTCGGTGTCCTACCATCTAAATTATCACTTAATTTGTGAGTTGCAACCCTTGGTTAACTAAAGTTGACGTTTTGTTAGATTCTGCAATCTAGAGCCAGAAATTTGATCCCCAACCCTCTTTTGAAGAAAGTTAAAGGGATCTTGGATAGATTAAGCATAGTAACCAAACTGCATTGTCATCAATTCCACATAATCTGATTGTCATCCAGATGGTCGGTGACAATACGGCCAATGGCATCAATTTCTGCCAATTCGGCGGTAGAAAGCTTGATTTGGGCGGCTAATGCATTGTCTCGTGCTTGTTCGGGATAACGCCCTCCAGCGATCGCATTTGTTTGAGGTTGAGCAATTAACCAGGCTAAAGCTAACTGAGCAAGGGTACAATTATGAAGAAGGGCTATAGGACGCAGTTTTTCTAGCGCTTCTTGGGCACGTTCAAAGTTTTCGCCTTGAAACAGTTTATTTTTAGCACGGTTATCTGTTGGGTCAAATTTATGACCGAGAGCAAATCTTCCTGTTAACAACCCCTGAGCTAAAGGCGAATAAGCAAGGATAGAAATATTGTTTTCGATACAATAGGGCAATGCATCTTGTTCTACCTGTCTCCAGAATAAAGAATAGGGTGGTTGTAAACTATCAATACGTCCATAACTTGCTGCTTCTGCTAACTGGACGCCAGAAAAATTGGAAACACCGATTGCTCGAATTTTACCTTGCTCTTTGAGCAGGTTAAGAGCGCTCATAGTTTCTTCGATAGGTACTATTTCACTATTGAAAGCGCCGGAGGGCCAATGTATTTGGTAAAGATCGATGTAATCAGTTTTCAGGTTAGTTAAGGAACGATCGCAAGCTTCGATCGCTTG
The DNA here is from genome assembly GCF_036917415.1 of Nostoc sp. Taxonomy (GTDB): domain Bacteria; phylum Cyanobacteriota; class Cyanobacteriia; order Cyanobacteriales; family Nostocaceae; genus Nostoc. The sequence continues at coordinate 3,193 of NZ_JBALDJ010000102.1, forward strand.
TTCATACTTAAGATGGTTAGCAAAAACTTTCGTGGCATATTCCACGTGAGTTCGTACATCAGATAAAGCTTCAGCGACAATTCGCTCAGAGTGTCCTTCACCATAAGCTTCAGCAGTATCAACTGTGGTGATACCAGCTTCATAAGCGGCTCGGATGGTTTTAATCGAGTCAGCATCCTCTATTCCCACCCACATTCTTTTACCAGCTTGCCAAGTTCCCATCAGAATGGGTGTGATTTTGACTTCACTTGTACCTAGCGCTCGCTTTTCCATAACTGCTTCCTAATTCATTCCCTTGGACAGGTTCATACTTTATCAGTCTTAGCTTCAAATTAAATCAGAGTTACAGTAGATACCAATGGAATTGACTACAACTTTTCATGCGCTCAAAGAATGGGCAGTTGCCATAAATGCCTTGGAAGATGGCAAAACAATTATGTTGCTCCGCAAAGGCGGTATCCACGAACGACATGGACATTTCCAAGTTGCCCACAAGCAAATTTTGCTTTACCCTACTTATGAGCATCAACAAGCTTTCATGCTGAAAGCTGAGTATGCCAACAATGTCTATCCAGTAACATCAGGCTGGCATCCTGAAACAGTTCGCATTGGCAGTTGGGCTGAAATTACAGATATTTTGCCAGTGAGTGACGAGTCTATTGTCAACACCTTACTTCCTTTCCATATTTGGAACGAGCATTTTATTAGCGATCGCCTCAAATGGAAAGCACGTCAACCCCTTTATATTCTGCTTCTGCGGACATATAAACTACCGCAAGAGCAAGAAATTCCCTATTACGCCAAATACGCTGGCTGCAAGTCATGGATTGATTTAGATCGATCGATTTACTTGCAAACAGCACAACCAGTTTTATCTAACTTTGCATACAGCCAAATAGTAGAGACAATTCGCCAGATTGTCGGCGATAAGTTGTATGCTCCATCCTTCTAATAACCCAACTTGTTGTTCAGATACCCGATTTATTCAATAAGTCGGGTATCTAAATCTAGTTTAAGTAAGTGCTATTCCACCCTATAGCTCATTTGATTTATAACTTTATAAATTATCTCTAATATCAGGTTTGGTTAAACACTCAATAATATTTGTAGTAGCGTGATAGGCTTAAAATGTTGGGTTTCAAAAACTCACGAAAACCAAAATATAATCTGCTACTAAAGTTTTTCACAAAGCCAAGCGTATTGCTTTATAACTAAGTACAGGTACAGTTTAACTCTGGCATGATGAAGTCAGAACTGCGAGCGCAACTCTATGAACGCCAAACTCAACGATCCTGCAAATCGAGATTTTCTCCCTTGCACCTACAACAGGGTGAGAAGCTGCTAGGTGGTAAACATATTCAGGGAAAGCTCATGAGTAAAGTAGTAAACTTACTGTTCCAAGAATTGTGTAAAGTGATTCCCGTGACCTGATGTCAAAACCCTTCATACAAATGAAGGGTTTTGAAGTCTCTCAAACTTTCAGTTACCCTGAAAGCAAATATGACTTGATGCTCAATTTAGCTCAAGGGGGTCTAATGATCGATCGCTTGTCATAAGATGTAGGCTGGGCAACTCTAGTTTTGAATGTGGTTGCAATGGCTTTAGGTTTTGCGATCGCTACTTTAACCCGATTAGGAGAAAAAGGCGTTACAGCAATTACAGTAGAAGTAAGAATTCAAAATGGGACACTGGCGATCGCTTCTACACCTACACTGCTGAATACTCCCACAATAGCCATTCCTGGAGCAATTTATGGTCTGCTAATGTTTGTGCCTGGTGCTGGATTTGCTTGGTGGGCTAGTTGTCGCCAAGGCTTGTTGAAAGCATAAAAGTAGTTTGCCTCATGGTTACAAGTATTTGTACAAATTGAATTATCCAATCTTGTTACGTTGATGTTTCTAGCCTCTTCTGCTAAACCAATTGATGACAATCTCAAGAATTTTGTAGACGAAATAGAAGCGCAAAGCCCAAGTTTATCAGTTTTAGCAGCGCGTGAATTCCGTTATAGTTTGCGGCAAACTCCTGTAGAACTAAATATCAAGGAACCCCGCCAGTTTAACGTACTCGAAGAATTTATTATCCGCGCTGCTATTGAATTTCAACCTCCGCCAACAGAAGATGAATTAGCATCTGTACTTGGGCTTGATTCTGTATTTATTAAAACTACTACTACAACTCTTCGTTCCTTACAAACTTTATCAGCAACATCACCACTAACAGTTACTCCTGAAGGTCGCTCATTTTATGAGAAAGGGTCTGTACCACAACCGCCATATCCTATACAAATTAATGCTATTACAGACCCTTTAAGTAACAAGATAACCTTTCAATTTGAATCATTAAACGAGACACTGATAAATTTGCCTGATTTGGCAGAATTCATAACTATTGATAATGCAATTGCTGATATTGCTTCCTTACCGTTTGAGGAAATCCAAAAAATAATTCAAACTTCAGATTTAGCACTTCATGTACCAGAAGAGGGAAAAATCGTCACTTCCTGCAAGGTGCTAGCTTCGACTCAAAAATTTTGGAAAAAGATATCACTTTTCGTTATTTTTGATGCTCTTGAAGATAAATTGAGCATTCAAATAAGAAATGGCAAGCAAATTTTAGAGCCAGCATCAAATTGGTTAGAATTTTTACACATTGAAGGTAAAATATCTTTGCAAGCGTTATGTAAATTGTCAACCGAAACCATAAAATTTGAACGTGAAGTGATTCTCAAGCAGAAAAATACTCAAATAGAAGCTAGACTCGAAAATATTCGCCAAAAGGCGCTGGAAGCTGCCACAGTAAACAATGTAAAAATAGATAATTCTACAGTGGTAGGTGAAGCAATACAGTTACGCGATGGGCAAATTGCTCAAGCTTTTATAGAAGTTTTAAATTCGGCTAAAAGTCAAGTTATGATTTACTCTCCTTGGGTGAATCAGGCAGTTGTCAATGAAAAATTTCTAACTCTTTTACAGAAATTAGCTAATCACGGAATTTGGATTTTAATTGGATATGGAATTGCGCAGCAACAAGAAGATGAAGATAAACCAATTCCACCAGAATTAGAAAAAAAACTTCGAGCGATAAAAACACCTGATGGTTTACCATCTGTACAGGTTTTTTGGTTGGGAGATTCCCATATCAAAGAAGTAATAGTTGATCGAGAAATATATCTTTGTGGATCTCATAACTGGTTATCCTATCGCGGCGATTACCTACCACGAAATGAGTCAGTTTATAAAGTGACAATTCCCCTCCAAGTCCAGGAAGCTTATGAATTTCTTGCTAATCGCTTTCAAAATCACGCTCAAAAATTATGGCAAAATGCTCTAGAAAACCGCGATTCTAAAATGGCTGTAGAGTCTTTATGTGTGTGGGGTGCGCTAGGTATGGAAGATATTGCACTCAAAGAGATACAGAAAAATAATTGGCTTGAACTTTTGCCTGTATGGTTGAATGTTGCAATACAGGGATTAAAGTCGAAAAACTTATCAGGTGATTCAGCAAGTTTTAAAACTGCACTTTCGTTGCTGAGTCAAGTTTCTATTGAAGAGGCTTTTATTGAGTTATTGCAACAGGGATGGCGTAAAGTTATCGGCGCGATCGCAATTAACAATCCCGAAACTGCTTTCAACTTACTTAGTGATGAAGTATGGGCGCAATTTATACGTCTCAAGATTGTTCAAGAGAGTGATTCACCCAATGATTTTATTTTGTACTGTGTTTAACCTACACTAGGATATTTTTCATACTCCAATAGTAATAATTTATCAGAAGACAGCCTATAAATATGCAGGGTTAGCGCGTCTCAAACCCTATTGACAAATGGATTCTATGAGAGAGTTGAGTTAGGGAGAGCCGCCGCCAAAACAGAAACCATATACTGA
>NZ_JBALDJ010000103.1:0-27957 GCF_036917415.1 Nostoc sp.
GATTCCGGCTCATTAAGTAGGTCAGCAGAATAAAACCAAACTATGTTAGCAAAAATGAACGAGGCTAAAACCCTCTTCCCTCCTGCCTCCTGCCTCCTGCCTCCTGCCTTATCCTAACGACAAAAATTTACGCCCACCTACTTAATGACTTCATTGCTCTCCCTCCCAGCGCTCTGTACTATAGATAAACTGGGATTGCTCTCCCAAGGCTTGACCGTGTTTCCATAGCCGCATTCCCAGCGCCAGCTGATCGCCTTCCCAAGCGGAGAGTGCTTCTGAAACATCCTGACGATCCATCAGGGCATCGACGAGTGCGATCGCGTTTGCTGCTGCTTTTGAAGTACTCGCTGCGGTGTGCGGGCGGGGGATGAACGCTGCATCTCCCACCAAGGCAATGCGATCAAAAGCCATTTGGGGCACACCCAGATCCAGAATGGCTTGCACAAACGGTTCTTTTGTTGCTGCCACTAGCTTTTGAAACGGAGTAACTAAGACTCGATTTGCATACGATCGCATCTCTTGTTCTACAGATGGCGCGATCAGACCGGGTGGAATCGAGAAATCTCGACGCTTGCCGTGCTTATCAGTCAGAATGTGCGGCAATTCAGTTGTTTGATCGTAATTGACATACCACACCCAATTAAAGCGACGTTCTCCCGGCACAAGCGATTCATTCTCGCCTGGAATGACGTATTGCAGGATGTGTGAATTGGGAAACTGATAGAACACAAAGCGCTCGGTAAAAATGGCAGCCGTTTCTCGGTCTAACTCCCATTCATTGACTAAGCCGCGATAACCAACATAGCCTGCATACTGAGGTGTGTAACTAGCCAGCAGCAATTGGCGGATGGTCGAATTCGGCCCATCAGCTCCTACCAATAAATCGCCCGTCTCACGAGTCCCATCCGCAAAGATGGCTGTCACCTGATTGTCGTTTTGCTCAATCTCGCTTAAGCATTTCCCTTGATGGTAATGCTCATCTGGAAATTGCCGCCGCATCGAAGTGTAGAGCAAGTTCCAGGAGGTCAAGGTTTGACGCATCGGCATTCGTTGAATGCTGCCATCCCGCTTCAAGTAATAGCGCTCCTGCGCCACAACACCCAGGTTGTCCTGGGGAATGCCTGCGCGTTGAAACGCTTCAATCACATCAAGCTGAAGCACAATGCCGCCGCCACGACTGTCGAGCGTATGAGGCGATCGCTCATAAATATCGACCTGCCAACCAATTGATCGCAGCAGGGTTCCCGTAAATAGCCCCGCCAGCGATCCACCGATTATAATGGCACGACGATCAGTAGCGTTCATCTGTTTTCCTCCAGATATTGATGCACAAACGTAACCGCCATCGCCCCTTCTCCCACAGCCGAAGCGACACGCTTAACTGAGCCGTGCCGCACATCTCCTGCCGCAAACGAGCCAGGAACACTCGTTTCTAAGAAGAACGGGTCGCGATCGCAAGTCCAGCCCACTGGCGGATGACCTGCTTTCAGCAACTCCGATCCAGTGATCAGATAGCCTGCATCATCTCGAATAATGAGAGTATCCTTTGCCCAGTCCGTGTTCGGAACACCGCCAATACACACAAACAATCGCTGAGTATCGACCTGTTGGACAGTTCCAGCCTGCCTATCTGCGATCGTGATTGCTCGCAGAATTACGTCCCCATCTAATCCTGTGACTTCAGCGTTGAAGCGGACTTCGATATTAGAAGTGCTGGTAATTCGATGAATTAAATACTGTGATAGCGTTGCTGCTAGATTACTGCCGCGAATCAACATTGTCACCTGTTTGGCATAACGCGAGAAGTGTAGTGCTGCCTGACCCGCCGAGTTACCACCGCCCACTACAAACACATGCTCATCACGACACATCGGCGCTTCACTTGCGCCAGCCCCGTAAAATACGCCCAGGTTGAGAAATCGATTTTCATCTGGAACATTCAGCCGTCGATACTCCACACCTGTAGCACAAATGTTGGTACGGGCAATCATTTTGCTGCCGTCTGCTAAATCAACATAAATACGATTGTCTTTAAACTCAGCTTTGATGCCTTCGCGCAACAGCAACAGTTCAATCCCAAACTTAACAGCTTGCTGCCGCGCTCTCTCAGCTAAATCTGCCCCGCGAATTCCTTTAGGAAAACCCATGTAGTTCTCAATCAGTGAACTCGTACCCGCTTGTCCACCCACCGCGTGACGCTCAATCAAAACCGTGCGTAGCCCTTCGGATGCAGCATATACTGCCGCACTCAAGCCCGCCGGGCCTGCTCCATAAATTGACAAATCGTATTCACGGAATTTTGGCTGTGTCACCCAACCCAGTCGTTGAGCAATTTCTCGAATGGAAGGCGAAAAGAGTTGCGTACCATCTGGAAACTCAACCATTGGCAAGCGGAGATCGCTTAGGGCTGAAAATCCTAGTTCTCGATTGCAGTCTCGATCGTTCGTAAGTTCAATCCAATCAAATTCCACCACACTGCGATTCAGGAAGTCTCGAATTTCATAGGCTTCTGCTGAATTCGGTAAACCATAAAGCCGAACTTTTGCAGCAGATTGTGCAGTTGTATCGTTCATCATTGTTTTGTGATTATTGATTAGGACTTACGCACACTCTACGAATTCTTCTCTACGAGACGCTACGCGTTGGCGCTCTTGGCGTCTTCTCTACGAGACGCTGCGCGTTGGCGAAGCCTCTCGCAGAGAAGGCGGTTCGATAAATTAAGCTTTTTAGCAATTTTTGCGTAAGTCCTGTTGATTTTAGTTGTGATTGCAACGGGCGTGATTAAGCGGTTGCTAATTCATTCGTTGCTTGTTGCAAAGCTGCCAGAAAGACTTCAACTGATTGCGCTCCAGATATGATTTCTCGACCAATGCGAATCGCCGGAACACCATGAATTCCTTGGGCGTAGGCGTAGCCCGTCGTAGACATCGCCTGTTGTTCTAAGTCTTTGACTTCTTGAATTCCTGCTTCTGACTCCAGAAACGCCTTCACTTGAGCAGCATCAATGCCGATCTCTGCTGCCAAAGTTGCTAGAGTCTCAACATCACCAATGTTTCGTCCTTCTGTGAAATAGGCATTGAAAATGCGGACAGCCATCTGTGTCGCTTTGCCTTGATTGCCTGCAAACCAGGTCAATCGATGTGCTTTCAGGGTGTTGGGCGTGACGGTCATCAGATCGTAACGGAAGTTAATATTATCAGCTTGTGTTGCCTGCACCGTTTTTGCGTCCAACCCTTGCGAGTATTCCCAACTGCCAAATTTGCCAGTGCGATAGGCTTTGCGATCCATTCCGGCTTCTGGCATTTGCGGATTTAGCTCAAAGGGAAACCAAAGGTACTCAATCTCAACAGCAGAATTTAGTTGGGCGATCGCTTGATTCAACCGCGTTTCTGCCACTAAACACCAAGGACAAATGAAATCAGAAGTAATTGCGATCGTCAGCGTCATCGTTGCCTCCTTTGGGACTGTTCTGCTGTTGATAGTTTCACTTTAATCTCATTTGAAAAGAATGTTAATCTACTAAATACGCTAAACACCTTTGCGTTTTTTGCAATAAGTAGTTGAAGGGGATGCAATGGATCAACTGGCAGCGATGCGATCGTTTGTCAAAGTCGTAGAAACTGGTGGCTTTTCTGAAACTGCACGGCAGTTAGAGTTAGCCGTCTCCTCGGTGACGCGCCAAATCAATTCCCTAGAAGCGATGCTGAACACTCAGTTACTCAACCGCTCCACGCGCAGCATCACGCTCACACTACAAGGGCAGAAGTACTACGACAAAGCCGTGCAAATTCTGCAAGATGTAGAAGAAGCTAACCTTTGTGTTATGGAACAGGGTGATGTTCCGCACGGCACTTTGCGAATCAGTCTGCCTGTGACCTTTGGGCGGCTGCACATTGCTCCGATTCTGAGCGATTTTCTGATTCAGTACCCAGAAGTGAAACTCGACCTCCAACTGAGCGATGGACTCGCAAACCTGGCAGAAGCCGATCTAGATTTGGTCATCCGCATCGGCAACCTCGATCGTTCCAATGCCAATCTAATGGTTCGCAAACTCGCGACCTACCATCGCCTAGTCTGCGGTAGCCCAGCCTATTTTAAGCAACAGGGTAAACCGAGTCATCCAAACGACTTAACTCAGCACAATTGTTTGCTGTTTGCTTATTCTACAAATCATCAAATCTGGCGCTTCCAGCGTGAGACAGAAGTGTGTGAAGTGAAAGTGAGTGGGTCTTTAGTGGCAAACCATTCGGAGGTGCTGCGTCAAGTTTGTTTAGATGGTAGTGGTTTGGTCTTGATGCCAACCTGGTTGATCGGTGAAGATATTAAAGCTGGACGATTGCAGGCAGTGTTGTCTGATTTTCAAATTTCTCCACAAACCGATCGAGATACAGGCGTTTATGCGTTGTATTTACCCAATCGTAAGCACTCGCGACGCGTTCAAGTGTTTATGGATTTCCTGATTCAGCAATTTGGCAATCCGCCCTACTGGGAGATAGAAAGTTTGGCTTGTTGCACTTTCGACTCAGACAGTTGAGAAAGAAGCAAGGGAGCAGGGAGCAGGGAGCAGGGAGCAGAAAAGGGATTCAGCCCCCACCTGCTAGCTTCCCGTAGGGTACGAGAGCCACTTAATAGAACTGGGGGACTAAGACCCATGCTCTGCTCTGCTGCACAGCAGGAGGATGGTGTCATTTCCCCCTGCTCCCTGCTCCCTTCCCCCTGCCTCTTCGTTGATTTCCCCAAATCATTAGCTACGCCCATTCTCAATTCAGTATCTATAACTCATCAACTCATCTGATGTACATTTGGAAAGGGCGATGTCTGACGACAAGCCCAGAGGCGAAATGTCTCCGGTTGTCTACGCTTGTAATTTTTCATGACCATAACCCTCCTGAACAATCGCTATCAAGTTATCCAGGTAATCGGCGCTGGTGGGTTTGGCGAAACCTTTCTAGCAGAAGATGCCCACATGCCTTCTCGCCGTCGCTGTGTAATCAAGCAACTTAAACCGATAACTAATAATGACCCGCAAGCCTACCAACTTATCCAACAACGGTTTGAACGGGAAGCAGCAACCTTGGAGTATTTGGGTGAAAGTAGTAACCAAATTCCCAAACTCTACGCCTACTTTTCTGAGAATGGACAATTTTACCTCGTCCAAGAATGGATTCACGGTCAAACCCTGACGAAAATTGTCGAAGCCAAAGGATTTGAGAGTGAAACTGCTGTTCGGCAAATTCTCTTAAGTCTGCTTTCAGTCTTAGATTATGTTCATAGTAAAGGCATTATTCACCGGGATATCAAACCAGATAACATTATTCTGCGCTCTGCTGATGGCAATCCAGTTTTGATTGATTTTGGTGCAGTCAAAGAAACAATCCGTTCTGTGGTGAATTCTCCAGGATACCCCACGCGATCGCTCGTCATTGGTACGCCTGGGTATATGCCTAGCGAACAAGCCGTTGGCCGCGCAGTTTACGCCACTGATATCTACAGCTTAGGTTTAACGGCGATTTATCTGCTGACTGGTAAACACCCGCAAGGACTACTAACCGATCTGAAAACTGGGGAAATACTTTGGCACCAGCACGCCCCTAACGTCTCTTCCCAATTGGCAGGGGTACTCAATCAAGCAATTAAGCCTCATGCTGGCGATCGCTACAGCACTGCTAGTAAAATGCTATATGCCTTGCAGTCATCTGCAAATACTTCCACAGTCAGTTTTTCTCCCACTACATCGACTCGACAAACCCAGCCATTATATTCACCACAAAAAAATTCTGCGATTCGAGGGTCTTCCACTTCTGGAAACTGGCAAAAATCTGCTGTGATTGTTGGTAGTTTGCTCATCGGTGGCTTGATTGGTGCAGTAGCAATTCCTAGCATCATTCGCCAGCAACAACCAGAAACAACGATTGGCACAAGTCCCACGCCATCGCCAGAATCTTTTCCGACTTCTGCATCTACCGAACCACCCGTTTCTTCCCAAACTTCTCCAGTCCCAGTTATCCCTAGCTCACCAGCACGACAGCGACCAACCTCTAATCCCCCAGCTGTATCCATACCACAGCCAGAAAAACAGCCTGTCACTTCAGATACTCCAACTCCAGCACCGATAGCAGTATCCACGCCACAGCCAGAACCAAAGAATGAGGCCGCAGTTCCCAAACCAGAAGTTCCTTCCACACCAAAAAACAGCGATCGGTCGCCTAGTAAATTAGCTACCACTAGCCAAAGCGTTCCCGCATTTCCTACAGGTACACCAAGAAGCGCCGTAGAAGCTACCCTCGGCAAACCAAATCAAGATTTAAGGGGCGCATGGGGCAAGACTCGTGCTGTCGTTTACAAATTAGTGCCCAACAAAATTGACCTTGGCTACTTATTCGATCGTAATTCTAAAGTGCTACGCCAAACTGAGGTATCTTTTGCCCAAACGGTAGACCCACAGGTAATGGAGACTACCTTGAATGGAATGTTAGCAGGGCAAGCCACGGAAGAAATTAAGCAGGGACTCAAACAAGTACAACAGCGCCAATCTGATAATTTTAGTTTTAAGAATGGCTCAGTCAAAGGCCAAATTATCCGCCAAGAATGTGATTTTATTTATATCAGCATTTGGGATGTAGACTTACATAATTTTGTGAGTCCATCTACAGCTAAAAAGTGTTAATGTCTTAATGATATATTTTTAACATTTCCTTTACTAGATATTGCTAATAATTTACCAGAATTAAGTGCTGAAGAACCATTGATTTTCACAGCAGACTCAAACTAATGCATTGCCTACACAAGAGGTAATTTTAAAAGTCCTGAAAGGTATAATTTGACTCTTTTGATTTTGCTCGGATGCAAAGACAAATCAAGGTCTCAGCCATGTACTGAGATTCTATGCTGCGATCGCTATGAAAGCAAATACCCTTTTAAAATATCCTCTAATTCTTGAGAATCTGTATTTCCCATACCCAATGCCTTATGCCCATTTTAAAACTGATCCCTCTTTAATCACTATCGGTAGAGAAAAATCTAAAACCCTTATTTCTCATTACTTTTATCAATTTAGACGTAGACGTAGGTTGGGTTGAGGAACGAAACCCAACACCCAAAGACCTTAGAGGTTGTTTAAAAAGTGGTTAACTGTGATTTTAGACACTTGTTGATCCCCCCTAGCCCCCCTTAAAAAGGGGAGAATTAAAATCAAAATCCCCCAATTTATCGGGGAGCCACTGCGGTCTTGGGGTCTCCCCAAGTGGAGCACGTGGCGTGGATTTAGGGGGGTCTAAAACTATTTGATACATCATTAGGGACTTTTCAAATATCCTCTTAGAAAAGTTGGGTTTCACTTTGTTCAACTCAAGCTACATTTATTTTTCTTTCCCCAAAGTGATAGAAGAGGGCTGATACCAATTCTGTATAAAGATATGCCAAATTATATAAGGAATGAACCGCAAAGGGCACAAAGGAAGAAAGAAAATTTGGCGCAGCCTTACAAAGAAATGGTATGAATTTAAAATTCTTAATCTTCATAAAGTTATAAATACCATTATTAAGTTTTTAATAATACTTGTCTCAGCTTCTATATTCATGTCGTAAATTGCGATCGGAATTGTGTAATCTAAAGACAGCTAATAGCTCATTATTCAATCGAGGTCTGATGACTCCTACAATCATGCGTCAGCTTTGGTCAGTGGTTGAAACCGCGCAAGCCAAGCTCCTCTTACAACTGGATGATGCTAGCTTGGTGCAGTGGTTAGTAAAACAAACCGAAACGCAAGTGTTGTTAGATTCTAACGAAACTGATTTTCTTAGCCACTACATTCAATCTCGACTAGCCCTTATACGTGATATTGCCCATGAACGCCAGTGATCGCGATGCCTACGGCGGGCTACGCCAACGCAAAATCAAGATAAATAGATCGATCGTCAAGTGTTATTACTGTTGACTATTAGCTTTTGGGGAAAAATAACCTTCTACTAAGCAGTCAGAGCCTACTACACGCCAACGAACGCGTTCTAAAGACAACGCCTCAGTCATGGTAGTAAAACCTAAATCGCCCACTGGTGTGGGAGCAATACTACCACCAATGATTTTTGGGGCAATAAATGCCAAAACTTTTTGCACTGCTCCTTGAGCGATCGCACTAGCAGCTAAGGTACCACCACACTCCCACAGCACGCTACAAAAACCTCGTTCATATAAGTACGCCATTGCCTTATCCGGGATAAGTGATGCTAATTCCACCACCTCTACACCCTGTTTGAGCAACAGTTCTTGGAAGTCGGGATTAGCACCCTTCTGTGTCAACACCAAAGTTGGAGCATCCGCAGTTTGCCACAGATGGGCACTTTCCGGTAAGTTGAGATGGCGACTCATCACCACTCGCAGGGGATTATGTGCCCCCACCTGATGGCTGGTTAAGTAAGGATTATCTTGTCGGACTGTATTACCGCCGACAATTATGGCATCACAAGCCGCCCGCACTAGATGTACTTCACTGCGGGCTTCTTGACTTGTCACCCAAGTGCTATGACCAGAGGTAGTAGCAATTTTGCCATCTAAAGTCATGGCATATTTTAAAATTCCCAAAGGTCGCTTGTAGAGAATGCGATGCACAAAAGCTTCGTTTAACTGACGGCAAGCTTCTTCTTCTACTCCTACCAACACTTCGATTCCCGCTGCCCGTAAACGGGCGATGCCACCTCCAGCCACCAGTGGATTGGGATCAACCATACCCACTACTACTTTTGCCACCCCTGCTTTAATCAATCCTTCCGAACAAGGGGGAGTACGTCCGTAGTGATTGCAAGGTTCGAGGCTGACATAGATTGTTGCACCACGAGAGCGATCGCCTGCTGCTTTTAAGGCAAACACTTCTGCATGAGGCTCACCTGCGCGAGGATGAAATCCTTCACCGACAATCTCGCCATCCTTGACAATCACTGCTCCCACTAACGGATTTGGCGAAGTCCGCCCTAAAGCACGGCGAGCCAGTTCCAAACACCGCAGCATCATGCGAGAGTCAAAGTCACTTCCTATCTTTTGCTTCGGTGGTGAATTCGAGCCAGCTGCTGACTCCACTATTCGTGTATTTTCCTGAGTGTAATTTGGTAAAGATGCATCTGCTTGAGCGACCACTGGGGAATTATCCATAATTTTAGGCAATACTGTAAATATTCTGCACGCGATCGCGCAGTCTCTCCACAAAAGAATCGCGGTTTGTTCCTGATAATTAAACAGTAATATCTAGGCGCTATTATTGGCTGTCTCAACTTACATGAGTCTGTAATATTCACACTTACAGTTCAGGGTAACTGAAAGTTTGAGACATTTCAAAACCCTTCATTTGGATGAAGGGTTAATAGCATCCGGTCAGAGGAATTATTTTACACAATTCCTGGAACAGTAGGTTTATGACTTTACTCATGAGCTTGCCTTGGATGTGCTTACCACCTAGCGAGACTTAAGGGACTTCCAAATAAAAAAAAATATCCCATCGCTTTTAGGGCAGGGGGCAGGGAGCAGGGAGAGAGAAAGTCGTTTTGATTCGGTGAAATTGGATAATTTATTTCTTGGAAGTCCCTAAACATTTTTGAAGCAAAAACAAGCCTCAAACCCATACACGGCAAGGAAAATACACCAAAGGCTCAAAAATGCTTGAAACCCAGATATATCAACAAACCAGGCAAACCGATGTCCAAATCTCTCTGTATATACATTTGAGGCTTTTTTCTAGCTACTTTTTGTCTAAGTCCCACTACTTGAAGAGAGTTCAAAGTTATTACCTAATTTTGTATTTAAAGAATTATTACAACGCCAACAGCAGGTAGTAGATATTAACCCAGATAGTTTAATTGTCGTTAGCCGTCAGATAGCAGAGGCAGAAGTCGATGATTTGGGATTTGATTTAAATATCGAAGTATATTTTGTAATTGGAGATACAAAAGGTCAAAACCATTTTCGGGCTAATCAAATAGTCCTTTGGTCGAATATATAGGGTGATGAAGAACAGACTTTTGATTTAGAAGATGAACTAAAAGAACAATTATGGAAAAGTTATCAAATTCAGTTGCTTTTTGATGAAAAAAAGCAGCAAACAATTGAACTGGAACTATCACAAACAGATGATTATGCCACAAAGTTAGAATTTTTCCTATCACTAAAAATATCTTCACCATCCATAGTTACCTTTACGGATAATGACTTCTAAAAATTATTATCTACATATACAGTGAATGTAAATTAATCATTTATATTCACTTAGTATTTTATTTTTTGGAAGTTCCCTTTTAAAAAGATCGAGTCTTCAATCCCTCCTAAGTAAGTGGGCAGAATAAAACCGAACTGTATGAAGAAAAGTAAATAAAGCTCAAACCCTTTTTCCCTCTGCTCCCTGCTCCCTGCCCCCTGCCTTATCCTAACGATAATTATTTACGCCCACCTACTTATCCTCATTGTGGCTCGATGATTGAACCCATAAACAAAATGTTTCCCGTCTGATTATCCCTGATAGCACAGAAAAAGGGACGATCGACAATCATTCGGAATGGTTCTGGTTCCTCTCTCAAAGATGTTGCTACTATTCTCACTGAAGTAGCCGCAGCCGCTTCAGTGCCTTCTTCATTTACTTCAACAAAAGTTTTATGCTTAACTTGGCTAATAGAAAAGTTTTTACCCATGCCAGAAAAATTGGCTTTGTTGCTGAAAGCCTCCCCCATACCTAAAGTTTTTAAAGCATCATTGAGTGTAATATCGTAATCTGTTTTGAAGCGGGGTAGGCGAATAAACCCTTTTTGATTGTTGAACTGAGTCATCCATTTTTCCCAATTCTCAACATTCAAGTTTTGATAAAACGCTTTGAGGTTAGAATGATTTTTGGGTAGGAATATATAAAAACTTATCTTACCATCTTTACCATAAGGTAAACTAACTGCCTGAAATTTTTCGCTTTCATAGTATCTATAATCACCCTCCTGCGACATCATTGGGTGTTGTTTTTGCCTGCTAGATGTGATGTAAAAAGGGTATGGAGCAGTTTGCTTTTTGTCAAACTCTTTACTCCAATTACCTTTAAAATATATGGCATTAATCAGAAATAACACCTGATCTGGTTCAATTTTTTCAACTATTTTAGTGATTTTACCGTTAGTATTTTCTTTGATCCAGTTATTGATAATACTAGATGCAGCGGCATCTTTAAAGTTTAAATTGCTGACTTTGGCTTGATAGAAGTCCTGGGTTTTATTGATAAAGTCTGGCGCAAAGCTAACATCTTGATTTGCCCAAAGTGAGTTAGCAATTTTCAATTGCACTTTCGTATCTGAATTATCTAAAAGCTGTTTTAATACCGCCGCGTAAGAAGAGTTGATTTCTGGTATAGCAATCCCCTGTAATTCCAGGGTTTTTGCCATTGCTTGTTGAGTCGAGCCGCTAGCGCCGTTGTAAGTCATAGCAAGAGCGATCGCAATACTCGAAGGTGAGATAAAAATATTCTTCTCACCCCGATCGTTTTTCAGAAGTTCTGAAAATAGTTTAAAGCCAAACTTATTGCTAGACTCAACGATTTTTGTATCAGTTTTGGCTGTTTTTTTTTGCAATGGAGTTTCTGGCTGAGGTAAACTAGATTGGGCAAGGGCACTTTTATTACTATCGACTTGAGAACACCCTAATACACTGAATAGAACAACACTTGCAGCAGCCAGAGCATAACGTCTGCCCAGACTAACACCATAACGTCTTTGCAGGAAATTTTCTTTCGCATCACTCAATTTCTGCCGATTCATTCTGCTACCTCACTTGCCAAAGATTCCCGATCTGTGCTCAGAGTTGACGCAGATACTGTGTCAATGACTAACTATTGCATTTACTCCAATACAAAAATGGGACTGTTACAGTTTTTGTAACAGCAAATTAGTAGCTTAGAGGAATTAAACACAATTTGTGGAGTTGGTAATTCCTTATTGAGAAGGCTATACAGACGAGTTATAAAAAATTTTGATTTTTAAGAATTTTTATCTTTACGTATAAACGTATTGTAAGCTACGTCATCATAAAATAATCACTTCTGTGAGGTTTTTATAGATCGAATAACGTTTCTCAGAGGCACAAAATCTCGTTCCCATGCTCGATATGGGAACGAGAAAAACGCTGTAATTTTACACAGATATTTGTGCTAATCTATTTCAATTAATAGGTACAGTCCACCAAGCTAAACTGTAGGGTTGAGTTGCTTCATTCAGCTTTTGACGAAACTGGACACGGATTTTGTAATTGCCAGTAGCACTAACGGGGCAGAAAATGTGTTCTACACTATCAATTTGGCTGATTGAGGAGCAAACAGCACCAGCATCAGAATTTTGAGCATCAGCTTTTACTAAGTAGAGGTCAAGATTATTCAAACCGCGATCGCGAAAATTTTCGCCTACGTCATATTGCTGGTTTTTATTTTTATCGTTGAGTTCTACCAATCGATCCCAACTCAGGGTGACAGCAACAAAACTTCCCTGCTTTAACGGTTTTGCTAATATATAGTCAATAGATGCTCCAACATCAACTGTGCGATAATCCCAACCGATAGCCGGTACCGCAGCTGATGCCTGCCATTGACCGGCACTAAATTGCTGATAAGCGCGAAATGCATTCAAATGACCCGCTCCCATTTGGGCATCCAAGGGAATCTTTGGATCTTTATAAGCATCAGAATCTAACCAGTTTTGATTTTGCTTATCAATTAGGGTTCGAGTCATTCCCAACCGTAGGCCATCGCCGCTATCTAGAATTTTGTCTGCTGAATTCAGCAATACAGCTTTCATCACTTGATGACGCCGAGAATCAATGCTCCAGTGGGGTTGTTTTGTCCGCATTTGTCGGTTAGCAAGTTCTTGTAACAGAGCAACAGTAGCTGTAACTTGAGGTGCTGCAAAACTTGTACCTGTAACCTTGTTCAATTTGCCATCTGGATTGAGCAAAGGAATATTATTCCCAGGAGCAACTAAACTGATAGCGCGACGCCCATCAAGGTCAAATTCCCTTCCAGCGAGTCTTCCATTCACACCTTGGTTAACACCCGCCAGATTAGCCACGTCTACTTTGTTAAAAACTCCCCCTCGGCGGGATGAAAAAGCCACGTTTATTCCGTTAAAATTATCTGTAGGAATAGGAATACCGCCTTTGCCCTGGTTGCCAGCGATCGCATACAAAACATCATGAGCGCGACTAGACCAATCAACACATAAAGTTAGTAAAGCATTGCCGTCTAAAGTAGCTTCCGGTCGAGGATCGCGGCTCAGAGGTTCCCCAAAGCTAAAGTTAATCGCACGGACATCGCCACTATTTTGGAGCGCTATGTGCTGTGCCGATAAGCACTCTTCTGGCTGACCCATATTTTTAGTCGAACCCACCGCTGATGAATACAATCGCGCTCCTGGAGCAACTCCTGGCAAAGCTTTGTCTTGACTCACCATCACACCAGCGACATTGTAGGCGTGGGGGTCAACACCAGTATTAGACTTAGCTGGGCCATTGCGTAAGAAAACCGCAGCTACAGATATAGCACGATTTTTAGACACCGCCTTATCCCACCCAAACATTCCTGGCCGACCAATTTCCACTTGACCAATAGCAATCTTACGGCCGATTAAATTATAAGGAGGTTTGTGTAGCTTCAGAGCATCAATGCCGTTAGTTCCTAGTCCAGATTCTAAAGCTGAAGCAATTACCGGCGCACTCAGACAAGAAGCAGTTAATCCCCAAAATATCCAGGTTAGTTTTTTAGTCATTAGTTATTAGTCATTTGTCATTTGTCATTGGGCATGGTGAAGAGGACAAGGAGAATTGGGGACAAGAGAAAGACTTGTTGCAAGTTTTAAACTTTTGTCACCTTGCCTCCCCTGCCTCCCCAGTCCCTACTCCCCAAAAAACCGGGATCAAAATTATGAGTCTTGCTCAATGTTTTGTTACAATGCGTACAGACGAGGACGCTTAAAACCCACTAGCCATGACCCAAAACCGATCTCAAAAGCCCATTGTAATTGCTCCATCTATCCTATCAGCCGATTTTAGTCGTCTGGGTGACGAAATTCGCGCCATAGACGCGGCTGGAGCAGATTGGATTCATGTTGATGTAATGGATGGTCGTTTTGTACCTAATATTACGATAGGCCCTCTGATTGTGGAGGCGATTCGTCCGATTACGACCAAGCCACTGGATGTCCACTTGATGATTGTGGAGCCAGAAAAGTATGTAGAGGATTTTGCTAAGGCGGGTGCCGATCATATCACCGTACACTGCGAACATAATGCTTCTCCACACCTGCACCGCACCTTGGGGCAAATTAAAGAGCTTGGTAAGAAAGCTGGAGTTGTACTTAATCCTGGTAGCCCTCTAGAACTAATTGAATACGTTTTAGATTTGTGCGATTTAGTACTGATTATGAGCGTCAACCCTGGTTTTGGTGGTCAAAGCTTTATCCCTGGTGTATTACCCAAAATCCGCAAGCTGCGCCAAATGTGTGATGAACGTGGTCTTGACCCGTGGATTGAAGTAGATGGGGGACTGAAGGCAAATAATACCTGGCAAGTTTTAGAAGCGGGAGCCAATGCGATCGTTGCTGGTTCAGCTGTGTTTAACGCTAAAGATTATGCTGAGGCTATTACAGCAATTCGCAACAGCAAAAGTCCTACTCCAGAATTAGCTAAGGTTTAATTCATTTTTGAATTAACCATTAAACAAGAAATGTAGCAGTGCTACGTCTCTACAAGACTTCTAGATTAATTTCACCAGATGTCTATTCTCCACAAAAAATAAGGTGGGCAAATTGCCCGCCTTATTTATTTTTCTATACAGATAAAAAACTGGAAGATATTCAAGTTTTGAACTTCCAGTCTTGCTATATAAATTGAAAGTTTAGAAACCAAAGATAATCCAGGTTGGGAGGACTAGGATTACAATAGTCGAAAGAGAAGCGTATAAGCTACTAGTTCTACCAGCCAAAGACAACAATTAATTTCACCGTAACTTTTCTATTTCTGTTCCTGGAATTGATGTTAAGCGTTTGCAATATTTAACTAAAGCAACACCAACCACAAGATAGAAAGTTTTATCAGCATTACTCGCACCGTCTGCAGTCAGTGAAAGCTGTGGAAAATTTGGCTTGGGGGAATCCACCTACCCAAATTCTCTTTGCTCAGACTTCCTCAAAAAAAGAACCACCAGTAGCAACGGTTGGATTATTGGTCTTGGTCTAGGAGTTATTTACTCCATGAAATGCTGACTACTTTTGTAATCAGTTTGATTTATTTCATAGTTAGAACTAATCGTTGATTTTATTTTTTAAATTAACTTGCTTGCCAAATCACCTCTATTTTGGTTGAAGTTGTAGTTGTTATTAGTTTACCAATATCATTAGTATATATTTGCCATTTTGGCAGATTTTTGCAAAATACTATCAAATTAATGACTGCTATAGAAAACCCGCCATGCTATAAATTTTCAATTAGCATTGCAGGCTTTCAGATAATCAATCAACTTTAGAGCAGAATCTATTGATTCCAAATACTTTTTAATTTAATCCATAGGATTTCAAAGAAACGTTTTGAACATTTTCTGGTTTTAATGGCGATTTGCTGTGTCAATCTCTGGTCTAAACTCCCACCAAGGATTTATGCTTTTTGCTTTCTAACTACTTCTAGATAAGCTACGTCTTTAATTTTGCTTAAGCAGCTTGATGACACATTATTATCCGACCGGGAATCATGAGCATGTTTCAGCATTTTTAGATTTTCACTTTGCTGTTGTTTTGTCCTATCTGCTTGAGAGTTCTCTTTGAGCAATCGATTGTAGGTGCGATATGGAATGTAATGGAGAGGATTATAACCACCAAATCGCAGCATTAAAACACATGCCCAAGAATACTTTCCAGCAAGAATTGCTTCAACTACTTTGTCAAATTGTTGAGCTTTTACTGTCTTATCTAAGTTACTACTAATACCAGCAATGTCTTGATTCATCATAGCGTTTAGTTATTTTGGGTGAAGTAAACTATTTTCTTCTCTGCAATTGTTGATGTTTCAATTGAAGTGTACAGACTGCACTAGCCTTTTTGCAAATCTTGAATTGCTAGTGGCAAATTATCAGCAATGGAGCGGTATTTGATGTTTCCAAGGGATAAAAATCCATAAGTAAATAAATTTTCTTGGTTCACACGCTTATATTTATTACTACTGTTGAATTAGGCAATTTCCGGGAAGTTTGCATATTTCTTGAGACTACAAGAGAAAATATATTTATCTTTGAGCGTTAACAACACCATTCGCATTTATACTATTTTTTGTCGTTAACGTCATCTACTAATCTAGTATATTTATAGGTCAAATTTACTGAATATATTCCGATACTTACTTGTGTATTGTGCAGCTTTTAGTTTTGTCCTATTTTGCTAATTCTTGAGGGGTCTTACCCCTCACCCGATATTATTTTTAAACCTTTATTATTGTTGAGTAACTAGAAAACAATACCATTAAATAAAATGTAAAACAAGTAATAAAAATATTAGATGATGGAGAATAAAACCGTTCCTAGCCATACGATTGAACCTATTTATCAATAAGTTCGATTAGACTATGATATTTATTATACTTATCTTAATTGGTTTGCAAAAACTACAGCTTTAGCGTATCTAAATATAATCGCTGTCAACCGATCGCAAATATTTCATAACAATCAGGCAGTAATCATAAAATAGACCATTTGAAAAAAAAATACTGGCTAGTGATAATATAGATAGTTATAACGAGCCTTAGCTGAGTCAAGAAAAAGCTCCGCAAATGGATAATTTTACTCAAAGAAATATAGCAAGCTAAGTCTGTTTAATAATCTTAGAGAACTTAAGAATAGATATAAAGCTAATTAATACAGAATATTATTAAGTTAATTCAGCAGAAATTTCTATATGTATGAATATCTAACAAATTTATAAAATTGAGATTACAAAGTAGTAATTGGGCTAAATGGTTGTACAAGATCAAAAATCAATATGCGATCGCCTTTATCTCTCCAGACAACTACACGATTAATTTCTTGACAATAAGCTATCTACGGGTTATAGTATGAGTCCACCTTACTAAGACTCGCCCTCACTGATAGCGCTTCATATCCTGCAAATTTGGGCTACTTCTGCTAAAGGCTGGAGAAATGCACCTGTAGGGTTTGCTAATGCTAAGTTACGCAAACTGTAGAGGTTTAAGCGTATGTCGTAGTATTGGCTAATCATTGCCAAACACGCAGCGCCACAATCTGGTGAACTTTGCTGTTGATTAAAGGAATAGGCACGTCATAACCTAGCTTTTGATTGTGAACGTAGTCTGGGAAATATTAGCAATATTTATAGCTAAAGCCAGTAATATTTGCATTTTTTGAAACATTAGTCTTAAATTCTCAATGCTTCAACTCTTACCATTACTGAAATTTTCCTTCGCTTCCGGAAACACTCGAAAAATAAAATCGCAAATCTAAACTTTGCTTTTTCAGATGAAGACAGGTTAAATTTGGTGACGTGGAATACGACCGTTCGTAGGGGCGCACATCTGTCATAGATCCTATGCCCTCATCCCCTAATCCCTTCTCCCATATTGGGAAAAGGGGAACTAGAGAATTTGCTCCCTCTGCCAATTTTGGGGAGCAGGGTGGTTTCATACGAAAAAAGAAAAATACATAAGTCTTGATTTCTCGTGAAAGTGGCATGGCTTTTTCCCTCACTTCCATTCCTCTCCCCCACGGGGGGAGAGGCTTTGAAACCCAGTTTTAGTTTTTCTCTGCTTGTATGAAACCACCCTGCTCTGCCAATTTTGGGGAGGGAGCAAAACTCATACACTTAAAAGGTTTCAGCTTAAGTTGACACCAATGACATCTACGTGTGTTGCATCAAAACGAGAACTGTTTTGATAGTCAATCAATTAAGAACTAAGTAAATTCCCCAAATCGCCATTGGTCGCAGGTAAGTGCTAGCGCGAAAAGTACCAGTTGCAGTGATAGCTTCCGGTGTGCGAAATTGCAGACCATTTTCATAAATTTGCTGCACTACAGCTTGCGTCAACCTCAACGCTTCATCCTTCATTTCCATCTGCACGAGAAAAGCCGCCAGCCCAAAGTTTATCCCCGTCCAAACTTCTAAGGGATGAGTAGCTTTGGGATTTTCTGGTGAACCATCACGACGAACACCATTAGCAGCACCAAACTCACCATTACAGAATTTCAAAAAGCAAGCGTCATAAACAGTTTTCAGGGCAGAAAGGGCGCGATCGCTTGGTACAATATCAGGTAAATCCAGCAGACGGGCGTAGAATTGTCCGCACAATTGATCTGCCATCACTACATCGGAACCACTTTTACTATCAAGTCGGTAATATTCTCCATTCCAGAGTTTTTCTTGGTAAATAGGAAGAGATTGTTGTAACCAAGTTTCATAAGTGGATTTTTGCGCTGCCAACTCTGTTGTGTTACCTATCTGGTAAGTTAATAAAATATCGCTAATTGCAATCGCAGCTTCTAACGCCGCCAACCACAACCCCCCACAATAGGCGCTGACACCCTGTAATCGCCAATCATCAAAGGTTTGATCGGGCGCACCAGAATTTTCAGGAATCCCATCGCCGTCGAGGTCAAAAGTTTTCAGGTAGTCGAGGGTTTGAACGATCGCATTCCAGCAATCTGCTAGGAATTCCACATCGTCAGCACCCGTGAGTAAAAAATCACGGTATACTTGCAAGACAAAATCACTACCTAAATCTTTCCATAAATTACAGTCTTGATAGCTGGTGTAGTTAGTTTTCTCCCAGACGTGTTCGTTCGGTCCGCCTAAATCGTGGGGTGTTGCACCTGCAACTTTGCGAACTGCAATTGGGCTTTCTGCCTTAATTGTCATGTAATAGCCAATGATTCGGGGAGTATCATCACCTTCAGGAATCGCCCGTGCAAATGCGCGAATTACTGACTTTTCTAATTCTGGAAACAGCATCAGCAGGGCAAAAGAGCCGTATAATCGCACATCTAGACTTTCATACCAACGATAATCTAAGCACTCTAGCACCGCAAACTGACCGATGGGGTCAAGTTCTGATGCTGCACTCCAAAGAGTACCGCCGCTGGTGAGGTCATAAAGCTCATTAAATAGAGCCATTTTAAACCAGTTGGGTAAATCTTCCCGGTCGAGAATGGGTTGTTGCCAAGTTTGAATTTGCGATCGCCAGGTTTGGTATTCTTGTAACGCAGTCGATGCGATCGCCCAGGCATTGTTTCCACTTTTACTAAAAAAGTCTGTATATCTGCGATAATAGTTAACTCCAGCCGCAAATTCTGTGATCGGCAAATCCCAAGCGAGGACAAAGGGAATTTCGAGAGTTTCGCCTGGTTGGAGAGTGAAACGGAGTGCGATCGCAGCCCCGATTTGTGTATTCTCTGTTACTGGAGTAGTATCAACATAATTAGGCAAAGAGCCATCTTGGGCAAAGCTTTCCCATATTTCCTCACCCGTACCTTCAGGATTCCAGCGGCTGTGGTGAAATACTTCCACTTGGGGATGTTTCAGCGTCGCAATACACCAAGTTCCATCGCCTTCTTGCAAAGGTTCATCACTACCTACCCGACCTAAAACACAGCCAAACTTTTCTGTATTTTCAACTATCTGGTTGTAGTTTCCTTGACTTTCGCCCCAGCGCGGTTGGTATTCGTAAACTGGACTACCATCATCACGCACCCGCACTTCGGGAGATTTGAGAGCGTTTGTAAACCACCCCACCATATTTTGCCAAGTGAGCATAATGCTGAGAGTAATCGGTGTATCTGTGGGATTATGAGCATTCCAGAGAAATATTGCCACAGGGTAGCTAGTTTCTTGGTAATTACCTGCCCAGACTGGGGAAAATTGCTCACAAGTCAACTGTGCTTGAAATACATTTTCATACACAAACCAGCTACGTGGATATAGCGCGTGATAATTGCCCGTCCCCTCAGTAGCCAAAAGTGTCGGATACCACTGCCAAGCCTTGAGAGTGCCATCATCGGGCGCTTGGGTAGATAAAGCATAGGCTTGGGAAGATGTACTATTGGATTCAAACACACTGAATTGACAAGCGGGAACGTTTTTGAAGGTATGCTCACCGCCGTCGATGTGCCACAGGTTAAAGTCTCCCCGTGAAGAACGACCGATGCAACCTGCACCAAAGCCGCCTAAAGGCATACCATGCCAAGGACCATCATCAATATTACTTGCATAGCGGACGGTATAAGGTTTGTCCCAGCCTAAGCCGATGGGACGGCTCCAAGTGCAAGAGGGAATTTCTGGAGAGAGTTGATTTGTCATCGCCTAATGTTACAGCGTGCAGTTACGTCAATGAAGACTAGCGCGATGTGAGATTTTTCTCAAGGTAGTAGCACGGTAATGGCCATTGGTGTCAATTTAAGCTGAAATTTTCTAACTAGTCGTAGCCCGCCCTTAGACATCGCTCCCGTAATTACTACCAAACCACAAGGTATAGAGCTTATCCCAGTCACTAAGACTTTAATATTGTGCTTCTACCGTGTATTGCTCAACTGCTACTTGAATTTTAAATCTAGAGTTTTTAACTCTAATGGGTAAATCACTAGTAAATTTGGGTATTTTAAAGCACAGAGGTAATTTCTCAATAGTTTTAACAAAAGAAGATGACACAATACGCCCTTGTGGTTGAAATTGCTCAGGATGACAACAGTTTCGGCAGCCTGACTAAACCTATCAATGATGCAGAGGCTGTGGCTAACACAGAAAAATTTTTGCTGGTGGTAGATGAGTTTGAGGAAGTATTTACAGTTTGTATAGATAAGGAAGAACGGCAGAGATTTATTGAACTACTTACTGGGGTAGTAGAGATTCATGATTCGCGGTTAGCAGTTGTAATTACTATGGGAGGCGATTTTCTTGAATTTTGTTTAGATAATCCTTCTCTGACTCACCTGATTCAAACCCAGGCAGCAGTTATGCTGCCTTTAACTGGAGTTGATTTAAAGGAGACAATCGCCAAGCCTGCCAAGCTTCAGGTTCATAGTGTTGAAGAAGCAGGAGTATTAAAAATTCTCCCAAATCTTAAACAAGAACCAGGGAGTTTGCCATTGTTAGAGTTTGCCTTAACTAAACTCTGGGAGAAACGCGAACAAAAGAAACATCAACTAACCCAAGAAGAGTATGAGAAGTTGGGAGGATTAACTGCGGTGTTAAATCTCCATGCAGAAAATGTTTATCACTACCAAGATTATGAAAAAGAATATCCAACTCAAGAACGCAGTCAGCAAGAAAAAGAATGGATTAAGCAGATTTTTCTGCGGTTAGTGCGAACGGGAGAGGGAGAAAAGGATACCCGACAGCGCCAACCAAAAGCCACATTATTAAATATTGCAGGTGATGAAGCTAATCAACAGCAACAACTTAGTGAGTTGCTAGATGGTGAAGCAGGATTGGTTAAGGGACGCTTATTAGTTACTGGGAAAGATGAAAAAGGAGAAGTCTGGATTGATTTAGCCCATGAAGCTTTAATTGAAAGTTGGCAGCAGTTGCAAGAGTGGCGACAACAAGACCGAGACTTGCGCCCGTTGAGCGATACATTAGAAAATACTCGACGGGAATGGTTGAACGAAAGGCCGGATGACAAATATTTCATGCAAAAGGGATTGCTGGCCCAAGTCAGGGATAGCTGGCAACAATTGCAGCCCCATTTGCAATCACCCCAACAAGATGAGGATTTTTACCAGCGCAACGATGCTGATGAAAAAGACCGGATTGCCGAGATGGAAAGGACGCTTACTGAATCTCAGTTGCGAGAGAAAGCGGCTAAAGTAGAAAATTTACTGGCCTTGCAACCTCTTGATAGTCTCGTTTTGGCAATTCAAGCTATGGGGGAGAATCAAGAGAAACTACCCCAGCAGATTCTTGCATCAGTTCAGAACAGTTTAAATCGGGTGGTGAATAAAGCAAGAGTCTCGATTCCCTTCTGTGGTCATGAGGGTAATGTCTCTTCTGTCGCGATCAGTGCTGATGGGCAGACAATTGTTAGTAGTGGTAATGACGGCACGGTGCGGTTGTGGAACCTGCAAGGTCTTTCCTTAGCTGAACCTTTGCGTGGTCATCAGGGTAATGTCTATTCTGTCGCCATCAGCGCCGATGGGCAGACGATTGTCAGTAGTGGTAATGACGGCACGGTGCGGTTGTGGAACCGCCAAGGTCTTCCCTTAGCTGAACCTTTGCGCGGTCATCAGGGTAATGTCTATTCTGTCGCCATCAGCGCCGATGGGCAGACGATTGTCAGTGGCGGTGCTGATGGTACAGTGCGGTTGTGGAACCATCAAGGTCTTTCCTTAGCTAAACCTTTGCGCGGTCATCAGGGTAATGTCTCTTCTGTCGCCATCAGCGCTGATGGGCAGACGATTGTCAGTGGCGGTGCTGATGGTATGGTGCGGTTGTGGAACTGTCAAGGTCTTCCCCTAGCTAAACCATTGCGTGGGCATAAAAATTATGTCTCTTCTGTCGCCATCAGTGCCGATGGGCAGACGATTGTCAGTGGCGGTGCTGATGGTACGCTGCGATTGTGGAATTACCAAGGTCTTCTCTTGGCTGAACCTTTGTATGGTCATGAGGGTAATGTCTCTTCTGTCGCCATCAGCGCCAATGGGCAGACGATTGTCAGTGCCAGTGCTGATGGTACGGTGCGGTTGTGGAATCGCCAAGGTCTTTCCTTAGCTGAACCTTTGCGTGGCCATGAGGGTAATGTCTCTTCTGTCGCCATCAGCACCGATGGGCAGACGATTGTTAGTGGCAGTGCCGATGGTATGGTGCGGTTGTGGAATCGCCAAGGTCTTCCCTTAGCTGAACCTTTGCGTGGTCATCAGGGTAATGTTAGGTCTGTTGCTATCAGCACTAATGGGCAGACGATTGTTAGTGGTAGTACTGACGGCACGGTGCGGTTGTGGAATCGTCAAGGTCTGACCTCAGCGGAACCTTTGCGTAGTCATAAGGGTTGGGTCTATTCTGTCGCCATTGCTTTGCAACGCGATGCGAACAGCGCCGATGGTCAGACGATTGTTAGTGGCGGTACTGACGGCACGGTGCGGTTGTGGAACCTGCAAGGTCTTCCCTTAGCTGAACCTTTGTGTGGTCATGAGGGTTGGGTTTATTCTGTTGCCATTAGCGCCGATGGGCAGACGATTGTCAGTGGTGGTAGTGACGGCACGGTGCGGTTGTGGAATCTGCAAGGTCTTCCCTTAGCCGAACCTTTGCGTGGTCATGAGGGTTATGTCTATTCTGTTGCCATTAGCGCCGATGGGCAGACGATTGTTAGTGGCGGTACTGACGGCACTGTGCGGTTGTGGAATCGTCAAGGTCTTGCCTTAGCTGAACCTTTGCACGATCATCAGGGTTTCGTCAATTCTGTTGCCATTAGCGCCGATGGGCAGACGATTGTTAGTGGCGGTACTGACGGCACTGTGCGTTTATGGAATTATCAAGGTCTTGCTTTAGCTGAACCATTGCGTGGTCATAAAGGTTGGGTCTATTCTGTCGCTATTAGCGCCGATGGGCAGACGATTGTTAGCGGCGGTGATGACGGCACAGTAAGGTTGTGGAATCTGCAAGGTCTTCCCTTGGCTGAACCTTTACGTGGTCATGAGGGTTGGGTTTATTCTGTTGCTATCAGTACCGATGGGCAGACGATTGTTAGCGGCGGTGAAGATGGCACTGTGCGTTTGTGGCGCGGTGACTGGCGTGCATGGTTGCAAGTCTGTTGTGACAGGTTACGTTACCATCCCATCTTCACCAATCCGCAAACAGAGGAAGCAAAAGCCGCCTGCGAAACCTGCCAAAAATATGTTTGGAGTAAAGTAAGCGGGTAAAAATACGGCATTGCCGTGCCTCTGAGAAGGTCTGTATTCGACTCAATTGCAAACGGCTATAAAGGCAGTAAGTAAAGAGAGGAGAACACGAAAAAGAGACTTATTATTTTCTCAATTTAGTCTTATAATTCCAGTTTTCTCCTTTAAAAATTGGAAGTTCATGCTCAAAACTCGGAATTTTATGTTCGCAACTGCAACAGCCGATATCCAAGGGTAATACCAATTCAATTAATGATTGCAAAATATCCTTGGGTAAAGACGCGATGAATCGCGTCTCTACAAATGGTCTATTTGTCGCATTCTTTTTTCAAATTGGTATAAATTATGGTGAGTGAAAGGCTTAGGCGTAACCCGCACTTTGACAAAGCTCACCTTTTGACCTTGGAATTTTTATTGGTGTTATTGAAATTGAGATTGTATATGTGGGCACTCTAACATTAAGCAAAATACTGGAGACTAATTTCTATGTCCACAGCCCCAATTAGTGCAACACTAGCGCAATCAGATAGAGATGCTGTGTTGCAAGCGATGTCTACGACGCGGGCTACGCCTACGCACTTCTTAGGTGCAATATTGAAGCTAAGAACTCGGATGTTGGAGTAAATTGCTCGGCGTTCCGAGTTCTGAACTCGAAGCTTCAACCTCAGAACATGGAATTTCGAGATGAGAACACGAAACTTGAAGCTTTGAACAGCAACGTCCGAGATTCAAAGGTGAATAATGGTGAGTGGAGGGTGATGGCTCTCCTTTTTAACTCGGAACTTCGTGCTTTGAACAGCAACATCCGAGATTCAAGGGTCAATGATGGTGAATCAAAGGCGTAGGCGTAGCCAGCAGGAAACATCGCTTCCATAATTCTTAGCAAAGTTGAAGGTACAAAGCTTATCCTTGGTAAAGCAAAACCTTAAGTGCTGGAATTTTGCTTATTTTCAGGAAACTTACACTTTACCTCAATTTCAAAATTACTCTCCGCCGAACCTTCAGTCACGAAGGGTATACCTGTTTTTCCGCCTATCTTCAAGCCAAACTTCAGAGTAATCTCTTCAACTTCAGCAGTACCTAAATTTTTAAAAGCGCCAATGGCATATTTGGTATAAGCTCGAATTTGATGGTGAACTTCCTCAATCTTGACAAATGCATCTTCCCGCCAGCCGTAGGATTCTTTCTCTTCATCAACCTCCGGTGTGACTATTTCTGGAACAGTTGGCGTTTCCTTTGACTCGAACAGAATTGTATAGATTTCCCCGTCTTCTTCAAAGACTAAACGTTCTATGTTCGACATCAAGCCCTCAGATTTTAGGTGTATTTACGTTATCTTATTCTGTAACAGATAACTTAAATATGTATAGATGGCTCGTTACGCGCTTGTTGTTGGCATTACAGATTATACAAATCAGCTTCCCAACCTCACAAAACCCGCTACGGATGCAGAAGCGGTAGAACAGGTACTAAAAGCGCATGGTGATTTTGAGGATATCGCTGTTCTCAAAGGGAAAGTTAGTACAACTAAGTTGGCTGAAGCTTTCAAAACACTTTTGCAACAACAAGCAGTTAAAAACGAAGCGCTAATTTACTTTACAGGGCATGGCATCACTGTATCTGACAGCTTAGGAACAGAACAAGCATATCTAGCCACTTCTGACTTGACAATTGTCACTCAAGGAAAGCAAATTATTGAACAAACAGGCGGGATTAGTCTTCTCAGTCTCAACAATTTAATTAGAGACTCCGACCTGAGTAGTCTAGTAGTGCTGTTAGATTGCTGTCATAGCGGTGAATTTTTAGAACGCAATCTCATCGAAAAAACACTTACTGCCTTTATTTCACAGCGCGATTACTACTTTATTGCTGCTTGCAGAGGTTTTCAACAAGCTTATGCCAAAAAAAGCGAACAACACAGTATTTTTACAACAGCTTTGCTGGCTGGTTTGTCACCAGAGAACACTAACGATCGCGGACAGGTGACAGGCGATCGCCTCTTCGATATACTTGCTACAGAACTTAAAAGCAGTGGTCAAGAACCAATCCGCATGGGTTGGGGGCGTTCCATTACTCTAATTACCCACAAGAATCAAAGACAAGTTCAAACCTTTGAGGTAAAGGAAGAATGTCCTTACCAAGGTTTAAAAGCCTTTGAAGCGGAACAAAAACAGTTTTTCTTTGGGCGCAAGCAGGTTGTGAGGAACATTCTGGAGAAATTGGCACAAAAGCCCTTTGTTCCGATTATTGGCCCTTCCGGGAGTGGTAAATCTTCCGTGGTTCAGGCGGGTTTGATTCCAGAATTAGATGATATTGTCTGGCAAATTTTACCGCCAATCAAACCAGGATTTCAGCCTTTGCAGGAATTGAGAGGAGTTCTGAAAGCATTTTTCCAAGGGGCGAAAAAAGAAAGATTGCTTTGGGAGTTGATTACTAAAGAACCGAATCCTTTACCTGTAATTGTGGAGCATCTCACAGGTGCAGAAAAATTTTTATTGGTAGTAGATCAGTTTGAGGAACTATTTACGGTCTCTGTTGCTGAAGACAAGCAGAGATTTATTGAATTGCTGACTCAGGTAGTAGAGATGACTGATTCGCGGTTGAAAGTTGTGATTACCATGCGATCGGATTTTCTCGAACCATGTTCAGACTATCCCTCTTTAAATAAATTGATTGAAAATCAGCTTGTTTTGATGCCGCGTATAACTGGAGTTGATTTAAAAGAGACAATAACCGAACCAGCTAAACTTCAAGGTCATAGTGTCGAAGAAGGACTATTACTGAAAATTTTAGAAGATGTTGGTAAAGAACCGGGATATTTGCCCTTGATGGAGTTTGCTTTAACTAGACTCTGGGAGAAACGCGACCAACAAAAGCATCAACTCACCCTAGAACAGTATGAAAATTTCCAAGGATTGACAGGGGCGCTGAATTTTCATGCAGAAAATGTTTATTTTTACGAAGATTATCAGCAGGATTCCCCGACTCAAGAACGAAATGAACAAGACAAAGACTGGATTCAGCAAATTTTCCTGCGATTAGCGCGAACCGGAGAAGGAGAAAAGGATACGCGACAGCGCCAACCAAAAGCTGAACTGTTAGCCATTGCTGGTAATGAACAAGAACAGCAGCAAGCATTAAGTGAATTGCTAGATGAAGGATTAGTGAAAGGACGTTTGCTGGTAGCTGGGAAAGATGAACAAGAAAAAGCGTGGATTGATTTAGCCCATGAAGCCTTAATTGAGGGTTGGGAGAGGTTTGCCCAATGGCGACAACAAGACCGAGATTTGCGGCGGTTGAGCGATAGGTTAGCAGATGCTTTACGCGAGTGGGTGAACAAAGAGGAAAACGAAAAATACTTAATGCAGAGGGGATTGCTGGCAGAGGTGCGAGAAAATTGGGAACAACTACAGTTTTTATCATCACCTCAAGCCAAAAATTTTTACCAACTCAGTGATGCTTATGAACAGCACCAGATCGCTACATTAAAAAAAGCACTCACTGAATTACGATTGCGAGAGAAAGCCGCCAGGGTAGAGAATTTATTGACTGTCCAACCCCTAGAGAGTCTAGTTTTGGCAATTCAAACAATCGGTGAGAATCAAGAGAAACTACCCCAGCAGATTCTCGCACCAGTTCAGAACAGTTTGAATAAAGTGACAAATAAAGCAATAGTCTCCATTCCCTTTGATGGTCATGAGTATTATGTCAGGTCTGTCGCCATCAGCGGCGATGGGCAGACGATTATCAGTGGCGGTCGTGACGGCACAGTGCGGTTGTGGAACCGCCAAGGTCTTCCCTTAGCTGAACCATTGCGTGGTCATGAAGATGATGTCAGTTCTGTAGCCATCAGCGGCGACGGACAGACGATTGTCAGTGGCGGTAGTGACGGCACAGTGCGGTTGTGGAACTGCCAAGGTCTTCCCTTAACTGAACCTTTGCGTGGTCATATGAGTACTGTTACTACCGTCGCCGCTGATGGCGACGGACAGACGATTGTCAGTGGCGGTAGTGACGGCACAGTGCGGTTGTGGAACTGCCAAGGTCTTCCCTTAACTGAACCTTTGCGTGGTCA
>NZ_JBALDJ010000104.1:0-43933 GCF_036917415.1 Nostoc sp.
TGTAGGGTTTCGGCATATGTACAGCGATCGCGCTCCCAGCAAAAGGAAAGAAACTATTTCTAGTTTATGCCCAAACCGCCTTGGCGGTTGCTATAGATAATTTAGATATTAATCCAGTATTTATACCGAATTAGACTACGACCCCTTCCAACTCCTCATCTGTCAATTCATATAATTGCCGCAACTTATCTAATTTATCATCATCAGCTTCCCAAAAACCCCGTCCATGCGCCTCCAACATTCTCCCTAAAATATTGCGAAAAGCTTCAGGATTTGCTTTACGTAATTTATCCGCCATCTCTGCGTCTAACGCATAAGTATCTGCCGCTTGGTCATAAACCCAATCATCAGTAAAATCGGCAGTACCACCCCAACCAATCAACGCCGTCATCCGTTGGGAAATTTCAAAAGCACCACCAGAACCTTGATTCGCCATCGCTTGCGCCCATTTGGGATTTACCAACTTAGTGCGGTATTCCATTCGCAGCAAATCATCTAAATTGCGCGGTGTAGTATCCTTCGAGAAACTTTCTACAAAACTGGTTGTAACCTTCTTCCCGCCTTGTTTTTCTGCCGCCCTTTTCAAACCGCCCGTATTAGCGTAATATTCTTGAATATCGGTTAAACCATATTCTACCGAATCGATTTCTTGAACAATGCGATCGCTAGTTTTTAACAACGTATTCAAAACTTCTGGTCTAGCTTGACCTTTATCTTCTCTCCCGTAGCTAAACACATTGCGACTTTGCCAAGTATTGCCTAACTCCTCACCAGATTCCCAATTTCCATCCACAACCCTATCATTCACCAAAGAACCAAAATCACCTGCCGGATTAGAAAACAATCTCGCCGATGCATTTTCCACCCCTTGGGCTTTTAAAGCTAAAGCGTGTTTCCTAATAAAATTTTGATCTTCCGGTTCATCAGCATCAGCCGCCCGTTGAAATAAATCATCTAATAATTCGATGATATTGACAAAACTATCCCGGAAAATCCCAGACAAATTACCCAACACATCAATGCGGGGATGTCCAACCTCCGCCAAAGACTTTAATTTATAACGAACAATTCTACCAGTTCCTTCCTTAACAGGTTCAGCCCCCACCAATTCCAACAAAATCCCCAAAGATTCGCCCTTAGTTTTAATCGCATCCAATCCCCATAACATCACCGCCACCGTTTCAGGATATTTCCCATATTCATCCAAATGCTGCACAATAATTTTTTGAGCAATTTCTCGTCCCCGTTCATAAGCCGCAGGTGAAGGCATTCGATAAGGATCTAAAGCATGAATATTCCTCCCAGTCGGCAAAACACCAGCCCCATCCCGTAACAAATCCCCACCAGGCGCAGGCGGAATATACTCCCCATTCAATCCCCTTAACAAATTCGTTAACTCATCCGTAGATTGCATCAACAAATCCGTGATTTGCTTTTCCTCCTCTTCTCTGTGTTCTCTGCGCCTCTGCGGTTCGTCTCCAAAATAAGCCTCCAAATAAGACCCCAACTCCTCCTCATTCGGCTTTTCCCCCAACGTATGCAACCCCGAAGAAAACAACCGATTTTCTAAAACCTGCAAATATTCATACAACTCCACCAAATAATCATCAAAAGCATGACCGCTAAACATCCGCACATTTTCGGGAGTAAACGCAATCCCCAACTTCTTAGCATCCTCAAACGGACAATCAGCATCCAACCCAGAGTCCACAACTTTTTTACAAATCCCTTCCTTCAAAACATAATTCTTTTGCGGGTCTTCCCGATACTCCGAAATCAAATCTCGCAACGCCACCAACTCCTTATACAAACCTGCGCGTCCATAAGGCGGTACATTATGAGAAATTAACACACCATAACCGCGACGTTTTGCCAACATCGATTCAGACGGATTATTCGCCGCATATATATATAGATTAGGCAAATTTCCTAACAGAATATCCGACCAAGAATAACCTGTATTACCTAACGGAGAACCAGGCAACCATTCCACCGTCCCATGCATTCCAAAGTGAACTACAGCATCAGCTTGAAACTCATTTTGTAACCATTTATAATAAGCAGCATATTGCGGATGTGGCGTTAAATCCCGTTCAAACATTAAACGCATCGGGTCGCCTTGTATCCCCAAAGGTGGTTGCACACCTATCCACACATTGCCTAATTGCACACCGCCAATTTGAAAATCATCGCCATAAGTTTTAATTCCAGTTCCCGTGAGAGATTTCCATTGTTTTTCAATACGGGAAGTTTGCAGATATCCCAGCCATTTTTCTAAGGTACGGACGTTAATAGACGCGGGGATATTTTTTGTATCATCAATTTCATCCGCCTCTTTCACCCAGCGAATCAATTCTTCCCCATCTTCTGGTAAATCTCCCACGGTATAACCTTGTTCTTTGAGTGCGTGGAGAAACTTCAGCAAACTACGCGGCACATTTAATAATGCAGCTGTCCCCGCAGCACCATAACCTGGAGGAAACCCATATAAAACGATCGCAATCTTGCGTTCTGATGCAGGTTTTTGCCGCAAAGCCACCCAAGTTTTTACCCTACCAATTAATCGCTGCACCCGTTCGGGAACCAGATAAATATTTTCACCCACCAAACCACCGAGAGGAACAGTATCAATAGCCCCATCCAATTCTGGTAATGCGTACAACACCACACTTTGCAATCCGCCGACACCTTGGCGCGTCCACGAGGAAATATCTTGAATTAATAATGGTGCAGCAACAATATAAGGTACATTCTTAGCAGTGAGGATGCGCTTTGCTACTTCTATTTGACGGCCTGCTTCCATTGAACCAGCCGGGCCACCCACCAGAGGAAAGCCAATTGTCGAAACGATCGCATCTACTTTTACTGCTTCACTTGATAGTGAGGGAATTTCTATATTACCTAGTTGTCGTTGCTGAATTTCATAGTCGGTTGTCATTAAATCTCGTACCGCCACGTGTCCTTCTACGCCGTTGATGAAGATGGGTAAAGGAGTCAACCCGGCTGTTTCAAAACTGCGAATTAGTTGGGGAATGTAGGGTTGTTTGGTGATGACGTGTTTGCGGTAGAGGAGAATTCCGATAACAGGTTTTGTGGCTTTAGATCCCCCCAACCCCCCTTGAAAAGGGGGGCTAATATTCCCCCCTTTATAAGGGGGGCTAGAGGGGATCTTCTGATACCATTCCAGGTATGCTTTTGGTGATTCAAAAAACCCTTGATAGTCGGGATGGAGTAATCCGATGTTGGGGGTTTCGACTAGCGGGGGAATGTCGCCGACTTTTAAACCTAAGTATTTTTCTGCCAGTGTCCAGAATAATGAAGCGACGTTTTCTGGGCCGCCAGCATTCCAATAACCATAGATAATTAACCAGTTGCGTAAGTCTTGGACTTTTTGCACGGGGACATATTTCAGTAGTTTGGGACCAATTTTTAAGAAGCTGATATAACCAGCAAGTTTGTCTTCTTCTCGTCCGTTGCTAAATTTGTCAAGGATGAATTTAACTGGTTTGGGCATTCCTTTGGGTTTGTCGCCAATAGCAAAGTCACCCAACTTGGTTAAACTCATCAATTCCAAGGCTGACTCAAAGACTAGGCGGATGGGAATTTGACAAATGCGATCGCGCAACCACACAACCTGGTCATAATCAAATAGTAGGCTACCGAAAAACACATCAGCGCTATCAAGTGCTGCTTCTACCTCGGTGCGTTTGTTGGTAAGATCGCGATCGCTAAATACCCGAATATCCAACTCAGGACAGCGAGAGTTAGCCAAAAAGGCTGCTTTTCTATACAAGTCAGCGTTGAATGATTCAAACCCAGCAACCAAGACGATGCGTTTCATGCCTGTAAGCTACGAAATATTTCTTTACTTAAATTTTAAACGTGCTTTCAGGCTGATTGTTAAATATCTACCCACAGATTTCAGTCAGTAGTTCCTTGAAGGGGTTAGAACTTCACTATCACCATTGCCTTTTGGATATTTTGATTTCAAAAAAGTTGTGATGTGTTGAGTCAAATTAAGTGCATCATTGAACTCTTTTGATTCCTGTAGCGCTTCGTATAGTGAACGGATTTCTTGTGGTGACAGGTTTGTGAATGTACGCAACTCGGTAATATCTAATCTCCGGTTAAACTCATTAGCAGTATGCCGCCATTGATGTAGAAGCGAAAACAACTCTCTATCTTGACGTTCTGCAAAGACATCAGATGCGATCGCGGTTTCGGTAACAGATATAATTAATCGCGGAAAGACTATTGGTCGTCCCGGCTTATGCGAGTTGGGGTTGAAGCGGCTATCAGATAGAATTACCTCATTCGATCTGCACTCATTCAGTAAGGCACGCAGAAATTCTATCCTCTTTTCGTTAGCTGATGCCCATCGTTCGCCAAAAATCCCGGTAATTGTTGCTAATAATCCCAACCCTGTCAGTAGTGGTTCAAAAGTTCCTGCCTGAGTCCACCAGACGCCAGCTAGAATAAATCCCAGAAGTAGAGGGAAAAACGTGATAAAGGTCACTAGGTTTTTTATACTCATATCACATCTTACCGTTTAGACCATATATCATCTGCTACAGAAGAATTCTTGTTAATTCCTGAAGATTCAGGGGCAATTAAGATTAAATCCATGCCAAATCCATTCTTTAAACGTGGTTCTAATACTGTGTATAGCCTATCAACAAGCACCAGGTTACAGTCTGATATAGTTTTATCGATGCCATTAGAAGTATATTTCCGAGTCAGATATAAACGAATCGTATCTTGGTCTTCAAAATTCATTACCGATCGGTCAGGTAACATAACTTCAATTTTATTTCCAGTTAGATTGCGATAGAGGATTTTTATTAAAATTCCTCTATCAGCTTCTACAGTCCCGTCAAAAAATACACTATCTAAGTTGATATGTAAGTCAGTATTTTGCAGCAAGGCGCTGGTGACAAACTCTTTAAACGATCTAGTTTTTGCGTATTCTTTCGCCGCATTTTGTGCCGCTTCTTCGCTTAATTCCTCAGTAATAGCTACTTCTAAGAGTAGCCTATCTTCACGTCGCATTAGCTTAGAAATAGTTCGCAATAGTTCTGTGTCTTGTTGAAAATTAGCTAATGTGTTCCCCAATAACGAAAATAGCACGGGACTGTTATTGATAACTCTATCTAGTAGTTTTCGTAACTCGTCAACATTTCTCTCAATTGAGAAGTCAACTTGAATTGGCAACACATGGCTACCTTGCAATTGCGATCCTCTTGTTGCCCGTTGTACACCTAACCTTAACATCTCCGAACTCATATCAACTGGAAAGTAGAGGAAATCGGGATTTGCGTTAAACAATAAACTTAAAATGTGTTGGTCTTTTTCACCCGTGCCTACACCCAAACTTACATAATGATATTTCTGATCTTTGATATTATTAGCATTAATTTGATGCCATCGATATCTAAAAGACTCTATACTCTCTTTCATCACGAGATAGAATCGATCGTTACAGGCATGATCCCAGGCGATCGTTGGGCCTATTCCCCAATAGGAAAAACCCGACAAAATCTCTTTTCCATCGCCTGTTGCAGAAAATTCTCCTCTCAATTCCTGCGTGAGTTCTGCAAGTTTGTTAGATTGATCTTCCCCTATAAAACACAGAGTCCAGCCTAAGCTGGGTTCATTGATGGAATTCTCCAGTAGCTTCACAAAATTTAAAGATCCCATGTTGAGCCTCGTTTATTGAGCAGTTTATCTGATAAATCTCGCACAAATGTCTAGAAGCGATCGCGTATTCATTAATACTGTAAAGCATTATGTGTTAAGCTGCTCAGGGTTAACAGGAAGCCAAGGGTAGAGTCTGTCAAGGGTTTACGACCTTATAAACCCAGGTTCACATCAGGGAGTGCGTTTGGTTTCGGGATTTGGGCATCTAATTAAGTACTTTTGTCATGGCTTTCCACTTTTACAAAGCGTTATTATCTAAAGAATGGAGGCAATTACTAAATTTCAATTTATTGCAAAAATTTACTGGTTATTCTCGATATTGATAACTTATAATAGTTGTGTTTTTGGTTACAGTATGACTTTGAATTAGGGGATTTTACCAAATAAAAGTTCCTGTTCAAGTTTGCACAAAAACTTATTTGGTCTAATAGCGTAGTAATGCTGAAAATAATGCAACCATTGCTAACAAGTATTTAAACAAAGCTATTAACCAAACTTTGTCTATATAATTATAAGAGTTTTGAACGAGTGTAAAAACAAGTAAATTGAGGATTAAATAATGAAATTCGGAATTGATAGCGGGCACAATTGTCCACCAGACACAGGAGCTAGAGGAATCAAATTTGAGGATAATTTAACTCTAGATGTAGGTAATAGAGTTATAGCCAAGTTAAGAGCTTTAGGAAATGAAGTCGTAGTATGTAAACCAAGTAGTGCTAGTACAGTACGTGAATCACTCTCAAAAAGATGTTCTACAGCTAATGCGAGTAAAGTAGATATTTACGTCTCGATTCATTTTAACTCCTTTAACGGGCAAGCTAATGGCACAGAAGTATTTGCAACTAGCGATACAGGTAGAAAAATCGCTAAACCTGTATTAGATGAAATCGTCAAGTTAGGATTTTTTAATCGCGGTGTTAAGAGTGGTTCCCACTTGTTTGTTCTAAAAAATACCGATATGCCTGCGATTCTTGTAGAAGGTTGCTTTGTCGATTCGCAAAAAGATATGAATCTTTTTAATCCTGAAGCAATGGCTAATGCAATTGTCAAAGGCTTAACTGGTAAAGTGGCAAGTGTTCCTGTTAACCCTGTACCAGATGAAGAAGATAATGTAGATACCACGATTCTCAGACTGCAAAAAGCCTTAAATCTACTAAAAATAACTGATAAAAATGGTAAGGCGTTAGTGGAAGATGGCTTCACAGGGGCTAACACCAAATCTGCTGTAGAAAAATTTCAGACTATTGTTGGGGTTCAGTCGACTGGAATTGCTAACGAAGCTACATGGAATGCCATAAATCTAATTTTGGCAAAACGAATACTTAGACCAAACCATGCTGGTAATGCAGTTGTCAAATACTTGCAATACCGTTTAGGTGTTGATAATGATGGTGTCTACGGACCGCAAACAGAGGTTGTAATTAAGAACTTTCAAAAGCAAAATGGTTTAGATGCTGATGGAATTATTGGACCTGCTAGCTGGCAGAAATTAATTGGTTAGGCTGATGGGGACTAGAGATTAGAGACTGGGGTAGTAGGAGTGCTGAGTAAAGAAGTTGGAAATCTAACTTCTTTACTCAGAACTCGGAACGGGCTAAACCCTAGCTATCCGCTAACAGAAATGTTTTGCTTAATGAATAAGTGAAGAGGTTAATTTTAGCAAACTTACAATTATATTTTTGTCTATAACATCTTTGGCAAGCACATAAACTGTCAATCAGTCTGGCACAATTTCTAATTCTTAAATCATTGCCTATGTGCTAAATAATCCCAATAAAAAATGATTAGTAATAGTGGGTTAATGTGTCTTTTCGTCCCCGTATACAGCAGTTTGCAACTAAGTGAGGTACAAAACCGAGGACTCAAAAATTAAATTATTCTTCTGCCTCCTGCCTCAAAACTAGTGACTTTGTACTTCATCCAAACGAAAACTGCTGTATCCGCGTTTTTACATCTTTGTAGCGATTTGAACTATGCAACTTACAAGCGTATCAGCTTATTTAATATTAGCATTCTCACAATCCATCTGCACCACACAATTTCTTCCTTGTGCTTTTGCCTGGTAGAGTACTTGGTCAGCAGCAGCAATTAAGATTGCAGGAGATAATTGGCTATGAGGAGTGATGGTTGCCACACCAAGACTTAGGGTAATAAATTCACTGACCTGAGAATGGGAATGAGGCATTTGTAATGCACTAATATTGGTCTGAATATCTCTTGCAACTGCAATGGCCCCTTCAATATCAGTATTCGGCAAAATAACTGCAAACTCTTCTCCGCCATAACGAGCAACTAAATCAGCGGAATGTTTAACTGTCTGAGAGATTGCCTTAGCAACCTGTCTAAGTGCATCATCTCCTGCCAGATGTCCATGCGTATCGTTGTAAAGCTTAAAGTAATCGACATCACACAAAATCAAAGATAGGGAGCCTTGCTCTCGTGCCAACCGTTGCCACTGCGTGTTTAATGTGTCATCAAAGCAGCGGCGATTTGCCACTTGGGTTAGACCATCAAAACAGGCAAGGCGCTGTAATTCCTGGTTTGCTTGTTGTAATTGGTGGTAAAGTTCTGATTGCTGAATAGCGATCGCAGCTTGACCTGCCAACTGGTTAAACAAGTTAATCTCCGATTGCTGCCATTGTCTGGGATGACGGCATTGGTGAGCAATCAATAGTCCCCACAAACAACCTTGCTGCAAAATTGGTACGACAAGGTTTGCCCGGATTTGCAGACTCCGAAGGAGGTCAACATGACATGGTGATAGACCCGCATTTTCAATGTTTTCGATCGCTCTGCTGTTACCTTGTTGATAGTAAGCTGCACGCGTGGATTGAAAGCAGGTATCCATGACGTGAAATCCCAAAATCGACATACACCCTTCTGCTAAGGATTCTACAGCGACTAACCCACTCCAGTCTGGCTTAAACTGATACATCACCACTCGGTCTACCTCAAACAGTTGTCGCACTTCGGCTGCTGTGGTTTGCAAAATCTCGTCTAACTCCAAGGATTGGCGAATGCGCTGCGTCACAGATGCGACAATTCGCTCAGGTTCGCTTTGGTGTTGGACACGCTGCTCAACTAGCTGAGAATGTGTCGATGCTACAGTTAGCGCAATCTGCTCAAAGTAAGGGGTTGTAGTGACAGGCACTGCATTGGGTTGACCAATCAAATAGCCTTGAGCAAAATTTGCACCTCGTTCTCGCAACCAATTCAGTTCCTCAATGCACTCAATTCCTTCAGCAACGGTCTGGATGTTTAACTTTTGAGTAATCTCTAGAAGTTTCTCGGTAATTGAAGCTTTGTAAAGGTCTTGATGTACATCTCGAATTAATTCCATATCCAGCTTGATAAAGTCTGGACGTAACTGATGCAGCAAGTTTAGGCTGGAATAGCCAGAACCAAGGTCATCAAGAGCGACTAAAAACCCAGCATCCCGGTAGTATTTAAGCACTGTCTTCAGGTGGGTTAAATCTTGAGGATTGTCTGATTCTACAACTTCAAAAACAACGCGATCGTGCGAAATTCCGGCAGTATCAATTGCTTCTACCGTACTACGTAGGCAAAAAACTGGGTCATAAAGTGACGTTGGTGCAAAATTGATGAAGATGTGCCCACTCACTTGATAGCGGCTGAATTGAGTGATTGTGCTAAGGCGAGCAATTTGGTCGAGTTGTGGTATAAGTCCGGCTTCGGTTGCTAACTCCAGAATTGGTGTCGGTAGCACTAAATTGCCTTGTTCATCCAGCCCTCGCAAGAGCGATTCATATCCAAAAATTTGCGAGGTATCGTTAATTGAGACAATTGGTTGGAAGTAACTGGTGAATCGTTCTGTTGCCAGCATTTCAACCAGCCAGTCGGATTGGTTCAACTTAATGAAGCGTTGTAATGAGGCTATGTCACTAAAATCATGGAGTTGTGGTTGGAAAGTGCCTTCAATGAAAAGGACTTGCGTCTCTTTTAATTCTCTTGGTGCAAGTAGTTTGGCCAGGTTACGAGCAATTTCTAGGGACTGCCCGGGTCTACACTCCAAACTCAAACCTGGTCGCTCCTGCATCAGTTCATACTTAAGGGCAAACTGCTGTAGGTAGGAGGTGACTTTTATCAGGGTATGTGAAACGGGGAACCAGAGAAAGAGCCTACCTGCTTCCTTAGTCCGGCAGCGTGCAGTATTGCGACAAGCACAGGTTTTGGAGATAGGACATATTTGGCTCATAGCTAAATAATTTGCTCAATCCGATTTATTCTATTATTCCCACTATTTTTACTGTAAAAGATAAACTACACTTCAAATACATGAAGATTTGATGAGTTAAGTATACTGAATAATTTAGCTGAGTAAGTGACTTTGCAACACATACCAAAATTTATACTAAAACCCCAAGTAATTGCCGATATGTTTTGTGCAATCAAGCAACAGAACGAGGAGTCCGCTCAACAATTTAAGTTACGAAACCAAGGCAAAATTAGCCAGATTGGAAACAACTATTAGCGAGATTAATTTAGAGTAAATATATCTTTTTGAAGAATGAATTTAATTCAATAAAAAGCAAAATATTTGAAACAAGTTATTAACAATTCAAAATTCAAAATTCAAAATTCAAAATTAAAGACAATTTCAGACGGGGATTTAAACCCCGACTGAAACTAGGGCTACCTGTAGAGGTAGGGGTCTTAAACCCTTTTATTTACGATAAATTAAGCTATGAATCAAAGAGCTTTCACCCTAAATCCCTCTCCCAATTTTGGAAGAAGGGGTTGGGGGATGTAGCAAGATCCCGCAGGGTGGGCAAATTTTGCATTCGTGCAAGTGGTCTATTGAATGGTTTGGGGAAAATAAATAATAAATATCTAATACCAATTCAATTAATGATTGCAACACATCTTTGGGTAAAGACGCGATTCATCGCGTCTCTACAAACGATCTATTTGTCGCATTCTTTTTTCAAATTGATATAATGTTGGTATTTCTTCCACGTATAAATTTATCAATTCCTCGTGTAGAGATATTTACGCAGTTTATGCACCGCAACTGAACACTCAGACATTCCTACTTCGACCAATTAGAGTTGCAATTGCCTTGACTAACTCATCTGGTTCGACGGGTTTGGACAGATGCTTTTGAAACCCTGATTCAAGCGCTTGTTGCTGATTGATTTCTCCGGCATAAGCAGTTAAAGCGATCGCCGGAATTTGTTTGGCTTGGTTTGCCTGCAATGCTTTAACTTGGCGCATCAACATATAGCCATCTGTCTCTGGCATCCCAATATCACTGAGCAGCATATCTGGTTCTGACTCTGCCAAAATTTGCAATGCTTCTTTTGCTGATGTCACTGCTGTCACCATTGCTCCAGCCTGTTCTAGTAAAAATGTGTGGAAGTCACGGGTATCATCGTCATCATCTACAACTAAGATTTGGATGCCTGCAAGGATTTCAGTCGGAGAAGAAGGATTTAATGCCGCAATATCTATGTGTTGTTTTGGAGTTAAATCTTTTTTAATTAGTGGTATCCTGACTCTAAAAGTAGCTCCTTGCCCTTCACCTAAACTTTCTGCCCAAATCGTGCCGCCATGTAATTCTACCAAATGACGGACAATTGCTAACCCTAACCCCAAGCCACCAAATTTTCGGGTTATTGTACTATC
Organism: Nostoc sp.; assembly: GCF_036917415.1. Taxonomy (GTDB): domain Bacteria; phylum Cyanobacteriota; class Cyanobacteriia; order Cyanobacteriales; family Nostocaceae; genus Nostoc. The sequence continues at coordinate 11,344 of NZ_JBALDJ010000104.1, forward strand.
AGCCTGACGAAAATATTCAAACACATAAGGCAGAAAGTCAGGGCTGATTCCCTTACCTGTGTCACTGACGGTAATCTGAGCTTGAGTGTCAACGCGCTCTAGTTGAATATCAATTTTTCCTCCTGAAGGAGTGAATTTAACGGCATTCGATAAGAGATTCCAGATAACTTGTTGTAAACGACCGGAATCACCCAAAACTTGCCCGAAAGAAGCATCCAGCAGCGTCTGAATTTGAATATTTTTAGCTTCTGCTGCCAAACGGACTGTTTCCAATCCCCCCTCAATCACAAGTACTAGGTTGACAGGTAACATCTTCAGGTTGAGCTTGCCTTGTAAGATCCGAGAGACATCGAGCAAATCTTCAATTAGTTGAGCTTGTAATTGAGCATTCCGCTCGATAGTTGCGATCGCTTTCTTCAGCGCAGTTGGTTCAAACTCACGAGTTTGCAAGAGTCTCGCCCAACCAAGAATCGGATTGAGAGGCGATCGCAATTCATGGGAAAGTACCGCCAAAAACTCATCTTTAATCCGGTTGGCTCTTTCAGCTTCAGTTCTAGCAACTTGCTCAAGTTCTAGGAGGCGATCGCGTTCGGCTTCTGCGACTTTGCGTTCGGTAATGTCAATTACTGAGCCGATGTAACCTTTAAACTCACCGTCTACCCCAAACCACGGATTAGCGGCATCGATGCAAGAGCGATATTCACCGTCTTTGCGCCGCAAGCGGTACTCCAAACGGAAGGCCGAGCAGCTTTGATTAGCTTCCAGAAAAACATTCCTGGCGTCATTATAGTCTTCTGGATGCACAGCATTTAACCAGCCAAATCCCAGACCCATTTCCTCGGTCTGACCTGTAAAATCGTACCAGCTTTGACTAAGGTAGGTGCAGTAGCTATTGGTGTCTGTCACCCAAACCATGAAGGGAGCATTGTCAGCCATGTTGCGGAACTTTTCTTCGCTTTCCCGAAGTGCTTTCTCTGCCTGTTTGCGATCGCTGATGTCTGTAACAAAAATGCTTACTCCTTCAGCAAAGGGGTAGATGCGATTTTCAAACCAGCGCTGCCAAGCTGGATAAAAGTATTCAAACTGAACAACGGTGTTTTGTGCGATCGCCCGATGAACCTCGGTATCAAACTCGCTTTTAACCACATCTGGAAAAACTTCCCAAACGATCCTACCTAGCAACTCTTCCTTTGGGATGCCAACAACTTCTGCGACTCGATCGTTGACAAAGGTATAACGCCACTCTCGATCCAACACAAAGAACTGGTCTTGAATGCCAGCTATGACAGTCTCTAGGTGTGCTTTGGCGACCTCAGCTTCAATTCGCAACCCTTGCTCGCGTTCCATTGCCTCTTGGCGGAGACGAGCCATTTTTAGGGCTGCCTCTACCCGCGCCAACAATTCACGGGCAGAGAAAGGTTTAATCAGATAATCATCGGCTCCCGCTTCTAACCCTTCCACCCGTGCCTCTTCCCCCGCTCGTGCCGACAACAGGATGATGGGAACTTTTTGCGTCAGCGGATCGGCTCGTAATGCTTGCAGCAGTCCAAAGCCATCTAATCCAGGCATCATTACATCTGTCAGTACCAAATCTGGGACACGTCCACGAGCAGAATCTAAAGCAGCTAAACCGTCCGGCACTGATTCCACCTCATACTGCTGACTTAATAATCGCTTAACATAATCGCGCATATCTGCGTTGTCATCAGCCAGAAGAATCCGGGGAATTGGGGATTGGGGAAGGTGGGGCCCCCTCTGGGGATAAGGGGTAATGGGGATTGGGGATTGGGAAAACTCTTTCCTTGTCCTTTCCCCAGTTTCCCATTTTCCCATTTCCCTTTCCCCAGTTCCTAGTCCCCAGTCCCCAGTCCCCTCTTGTGGTAGCCACCGCAGGGCTTCTTCTAGATAGGGTGTTGCCCCTAATGCGGTTGAAGCTAAAGTTCGCGGGGCCCTAATCCGGTCTGGAGGTAAATGAGCATATCCTGTTGGAATTGACACAGTAAAGCAACTGCCTACTCCGAGAAGACTGGTAACATCAACTCTTCCACCATGCATTTGCACCAATTCTTGCACCAGTGACAATCCAATTCCTGACCCTTCAAAAGTGCGTCCTTGCGCCCCTTTGACGCGGTGGAATCGTTCAAAAAGGTGGGGGATTTCTGCGGCTGGGATACCGATGCCTGTGTCTTTGACTGCAAACTCAATATGGTCATTTAACCACTGCAAACTGACCGCAATTTCTCCAGTCATCGTGAACTTGAAGGCATTCGAGAGCAGGTTAAGAACAATTTTTTCCCACATCTCTCGATCTACATACACTGGTGCTGGCAGGGAAGGACAATTGACTGATAACTGCATCCCTGCCCGTTCTACTGCTGAACGAAATACACTAGCTAGTTCTGCGGTGAAGGTGGTAAGGTTGGTGGGTTCATAAGAAGCTTGAACCCTTCCAGCTTCAATGCGTGAAAAATCTAGCAAGCTGTTGACCAGTTTCAGCAGCCGGAGTCCGTTGCGTTGCACCATTTCTAGCTGCTCTCGTTCTTTGGCTGGAAGCAGGGTGGCACAAGTGGTTAAGGTGTCTTCTAATGGCCCCAACATCAGGGTGAGTGGGGTACGGAACTCGTGGCTGACGTTGCTAAAAAAGACAGTTTTCGCGCGATCGATTTCTGCCAAGGCTTCAGCGCGTTTGCGTTCTTCCTCGTAGGCTTGGGCGTTAGCGATGCTGGCTGCAATTTGAGCCGCAACTAAATCAATGAATCCTTTATAATTGTCATCGAATAGCCTGAAGGGGTTCAAACCAGCGATTAATATACCAGCTTTTCCGGTTTGACCAGATGCGGCGATGGGTACTGCGATCGCTTGATGGGGCGATCGCTGCCAAACACCACAGGGTAGACTACTAAAAGACACTTCCAAATCAGAAATTACTTTTGGCCGATGCGTTTTGATCGCTTCCGCAAAGGGCCAAACGCAATCAGCATCGAGAGCCACTGTTTTTGGAACTGCTACGTGATTTTGCCCAATACGGCACGTTCCAGCCAGAAAAACTTCCTGCTTATCGGGATCGACCAGATAAATCATTGCGAAAGGGAGATCGTAAGGATTGCTCTCCAGACAACTCGCACTTAGCGTACAGGCTTCATCGAATGTCCGCGCGTCTGCCGTCCTCGCCGCGAGTTCGCGCAAAAGTGCCAACTGACGCTCACTGATAATCCGCTGCGTATCGTCTGTGTTGGCGCAAATGATCCCACCTGTGTTGCCCTGGTCATTAGGAACCGGGCTGTATGAAAAAGTATAATAGGTTTCCTCTGGATAGCCGTTGCGCTCCATAATTAGCAGCAGGGCTTCGTCGTAAGTACCCTCATTCTTCAGCATCGCTGATTCGGCTCGAGGTCTAACCTGATCCCAAATTTCCCGCCACACGTATGAAGCTGGCTGCCCAAGCGCTTCTGGATGTTTGCCGCCAATAATAGCTTTGTAAGCGTCATTGTAAAGGTTAATTAGTTCCTCGCCCCACCAAACAAACATGGGTTGACGGGAAGTTAGCATAATCCGCACGGCAGTCTTCAAACTCTGTGGCCACTGCTGTGTTGGGCCAAGGGACGTTTTTGACCAATCGTATTCTCGCATCCTGGCACCCATTTCACCCCCACCGATAAGGAAATTTACGTCGGCGTTGCTTGCTAACGTTGACTCGTTCTTCATTAATTCCTCTCGATTGGTCATGTGTTGGTTATAGGCTACATCGGTGGTTGTCTGTTAGGAAAAATCCTCTATAAATCAGACCTTTACACTTCTAAACATTCATTTTAAAGGATATTCAAAGGCATATACAGCGTGAGATGCCAATGCTGTGACTTTTCAAAACATTGAAATTGCCTTTTCGTGGCAAGTTTCTACTTTTGCTATTTTTATTGTCTCCTTTATATCATCGATATTTCAAGCTACCAAGGGCGATTCTCATTAGACAATCCATAATGTTGCAACGGCGATCGCTAGCCACAAGCGTTTGGCACGCTGTAGGTCAAGCAAACGGGTTTTAATGGGTCGCGCTAAAATTCCCCTGCCGACGAAACTTTGAAGGAGGGGAATTAAAGCATTCTAAGTTAGGACTTACGCATTGACGCAAAATACAAAGTATGAAGGGCTTGAAAAACCACATCTGTCGTAGGGACACAGCAATGCTCATTGGTGTCAACTTAAGAAAAAATCTGCTTTGAGAGGACGTTTTGCCCTCATCCCTTAACCCCTTCTCCCAACTTGGGAGAAGGGGAACTAGAGAATTTGCTCCCCTCTCCCAATTTTGGGAGAGGGGTTGGGGGTGAGGGTCATATCATGTCCGGTGAAAGACTTATCATTAAGACCGCAGGGGGCAGGGAGCAGGGAGCAGGGAGCAGGGGGAAAGAGGGTTTTAAGATTTCTGCATAGATTACGGGAATAATAACTAATTAACCGGACATGATATCAAACCTGGAAACGCCAAATCTAGCTTATACGTTAAGTTGACACCTATGAGCAATGCTGTGCCCTTAGAGCGCGGGTTTATCGATCGTCAAAGAACAATTAATAAAGATCTGAAACGACCTATTTTTGTGAATACATACCATGATTAATTTGTACAGAGCGTAATATCATGTCCGCTTGATTAGTTATTATTCCAGGCATCTATGCAAAAATCTTAAAACCCTCTTTCCCCCTGCTCCCTGCTCCCTGCCCCCTGCTCCCTGCCCCCTGCTCCCTGCCCCCTGCTCCCTGCCCCCTGCCCCCTGCTCCCTGCCCCCTGCGCTCTTAATGATAAGTCTTTTACCGAACATGATATAAGTCCTATAAGTATTTAAATCGTTTCTGTAAACATACTGGTTCGGGCAAACTCTTCTTCTTCAGGGGTGAAAAGTGGAGGTTTATCCACAAGGCTAGGTTTAAAGTAGTATGTTTCTTGGAGAAACTGTCCGCTAATGACAGCTTCCTCTAAATCTTTGATGTGGTTCTGTGCAACTATACACGCTTCCTTGAGATTGTTTGTATCGCCCTTCTCCAGCAGCTTTGGTAATTCCGTTTTTACCCCTGTCAGCCGTGCCAATGGCTTAAGAATTCCATAGATGTTGTAGATGCGAGCAGTTTCTATGCTGGTGTATTTAAGTGCATTGGCTCTTGCTAACTCAGAGTCAAGGCTGGGCCAAAAACGGGTGGTGTAGAACGCTTTCTCATCCTTGTGATACCATTCTTCCGATCGCGCAATGGAGGAGGAAACGGTGTTATGCAGTTTCCAGAAGAATAACCGCAGGGAGGAACCATCTACGACGGTGGATAATTTTGCCTCTAGTGACACCTCAAAGTCAGTCAGGTTGGGATCGCGCCCAAGCACCAGGTATTCTACAGGATACATATCCACTTCCTTATTTTGGACAACGTACATATTCAGGTGGTGGCGGCAGTAGGGACAGGGGTACATTGTGGCAAAAAGTTGGAAGAAATCTTTGAAGATTGCTATTGCAGCTTTTTGCTGTACATTGGTTTTGGTACAGACAATCTCAGCTGTGGTATGGAAGAAGCGCCACACTGCCGGGCCAATGTAGTAGGGGAAGCTGACTCGCATTTGGGAATCCTTCACCTCAGTCCGATCTAGATAGACATCAATAAATGCTACATACTGTGATAGCGCACCTGATTCTCGCCCAAACTCTAAGCGTTCGCGGCGTTTTTGCACTCCATTCAGGTAGTGATGCGTTAACCGCCATGCTTGTTTGAGTATCAATTTCTGTTTGGGAGTGCAATCGGGAAAATTTTCGGCAACATCCGCCCCGTAGCGGTTAAATTCTCCTGAGTTTTTTGTACACTGATACCATTCATCCAAAGCCGCCTCGTCGGGTACGGTGTTACTTTGGATATCTGCTGTGGTAGAGACGCTAAACGCTGCCAACAACTTGGGCATAAAGTCTTCATACCAGTATGCTACTGGCATGATTGCACCATCTATTTCCTCGGTTGCTTGCGAGAGGATGACGCGGTTCCACTTGTTCAAATAGTCTTTTGGATTTGCCTGAGATTTAGTTGGTGGTGGAGCCATTTCTTCGTTCAGTTCTATTCCCCTCAGACGATTGAGTTCGTTAATGGCCAGCACACCTTCGACGATATCACCCAAACTGAGACTTTTCTTTTTGATCGTAATTGCAAACTCGACTCCAGCAGCAAACTTTTCTTTGACATTGGCAAATTTACTCCGCGCCTCTAAAATCGCTTGCTGTTCTGCCAACATTTCGGGTGTCTTTGCCACTGTTTGCCAGTTTTTGATCCGCTCCTGCAATCGGGCATATTCATCGGCAATCGATTTAACCACTGCATCCAGGACGGGGTAGCAATCCTCGGATACTATACCTAATGCTTTGTACAGTGCGATCGCTTGTTTGACAAACTCCACAAAATCAGTAATTCTGTATGGCAAGTTTTTCACCCGCAAGTGAGTTTCGTGATTTGCGGAGAAACTCTCACGAAAACTGCGGTAGGCTGCTCCTTGAATTAAACGAAACAGACCAATCTGCATTTGTAAGGGAGACGTACCGCTTTTTTTCTGATTCGGTGAGTTTGGGTGTTGTACTAACTGTTCTCTTAGCTGTGCTAACTCTGGAGTTGTTGCTTCTTGTATCGGTTGGGTAGTAGCTGCTGTCTTATTAGAAGTAGCAACTGTCTTGAGCGAACTGTTAAGGAAAATCGGTGAGTCTTGATAACCAGTTTTGCTTTCTGACTCCTCCGGTACTAGCTGACAGAATTCCTCAAAGTCAATTGAGCCATCGCCATCATGATCTACTTCCTGCAACATCTCTTTCAACTCAGCGTCTGTCAGCCCAAACTGAGTCATAACTGTCCGCAACTCGACGGCAGTAATTTCACCGCTACCGTCCTCATCAAAGGCACTGAAGGCTAACTTGAGGCGGCTTTGGCGATCGCCTACTTTCGCGATCATCAGCGTTTTAAATTCTTCAAAGTCAATAGTGCCTGACAAGTCAACGTCAATCTCCTTAATCAAGTCACGCAGTCCCGTTTCCGTGGGATTTTGCCCTAGCGATCGCATTACCTCCCCCAGTTCCTCGGTTGAGATCGCTCCGTTGCCGTCTACGTCTAATACTTTGAAAGCTTGCCACAATTTTTCTATTTCTTGTTCATCAATCATGGTTTTGTTCCAATACTATATGTGCCACTAATAAATTTATTACCATGTTTTCTAACAGCTATTTCAATACTGCGTAGTTATATTTAAGAAAATAAAAAGTATCAGGAACGACTGAAGTTCGTCTCAACGATACTTGTAGTTGCCTTGTAAATTTGTCGGCTGCTTATTGTTGCAATAAATGCAGCTTTACGGGTTTAATTGCAAATGCTCCTAGATAAACTAAGTAAGTCAGCGAAAATAAATCAAACTATATTAAGTAATATAAAAAATCTGAAGATTATTTTATAGTAAGTGTTTCAGCCATGATTTGTTCGCGTAGCGTCTCGCAAAGAGGACTAAAATCATCATTACAAACCTTTAATTATTTACGCTGCTATACTTCTCAAAAGTTTTATATATCCCCTTATCAAAACTCTTTTGCCTTATTTCCAGTGTTGGAAAGAGGGCAAATTTATATTTTGCTGAACACTCCATGCACAATCCCATTAATAAAAACTAGGTCTTTTGCAAAAAATATTTTGTCGTATCTTAAAATATCTACCTACTGTAAATGTCAGTTCAGCGCTTGGTAGATTGTTAGTCGTGAAGATGATGCCACATATCGTTGACGAAGCTCAAACGTTCATCTACAAAGCTCAAACGTTCATCCACAAAGCTCAAACGTTCATCCACAAAGTTCAAACGTTCATCGATAAAGCTCAGAGGTTTATCCTAGAGCATAATTTACTAGATGCAAAAGTCCTATACTCGATTGGGCATAACCACAGCCAACAACAAATATCTCTGTGTTTAATGCCCGATGCCCGATGCCCCATGCCCAATTCCCAATCCCTTGTATTTGCGATCGCAAACTTACTTAAACTAAATATATACCTTTAGCAGAGGTAAATTCAAAAGCTATGTTCGATATTTAATTAAAAAGTAAGTATCAAGAACAACTAAACTCAGTTTTCACCCTACTTGCGATCGCTTTGTAAATTTGTCATTTGCTTATTCTTACAACAAATCTGGCTTTACGGGATTGATTGCAAATGCCCCTAGATAAAGGATCAAAAGTTTTCTGTCTCCGCTTATAAAAGCTCCTTTGCCTTTGCCTCATTTCAACTCTTAGAAATGAGGCAATTTTCTATGTTGCCATACACCCACGCATAATTTGTCATCGGGAATAGAGGCAAAGTGTTAGTGCTGAAATATATTTAGCCTATCTTAGTACTATTTATTACAAGTTGAGTTACATTTACGAACTTGCGCTTTCAATTTAATGTAAGGCGAATTTTTTGCAACCTTTGAGAAAGGCTCTACTTTCAAGATAACTAGCTTTTCTCCTTTTTTAAGTTTAACGATTGTTTTTCCAGATAAAGATTTTTCCTTTATTAGATTGACTTCATGTTTAACAGTTACGATTGTTCCTGGTGATGGAATGACAGGAGGCTCAATACTAGGAAATTGTTTAGGATTTAATGGTTGAAGAACTAGTTTTTGTCCAACAGATAAACTATCTGAGGTTTTATTAACCATACCTATCCATATCCAGCCAGTAGGATTTACTGATTTTGTTGAGTTTACAGTTGGTTTAGGTACTAATAAAGAAATATCTAATATATTAAGCTTTTGATAAATGAAGCTTATAAATATACCACCTACTACAAAGAAAATAACTAGTTTCACAGGGATGTTGCTGACTCTATTCCGGCGACGATACCTAGATGGTCTAAACAAGTAAGAAAGGATTACCGTTCCCACAGATATAAAAGCTTTTAGGACATGCTTTGCAACATCTATGATTGCCCGAAGCGAACGCAGAAGTTTTTTAATAAGAAATGTAGAATCAGTAAGTTCCTCGGCTACTTCTCGAATACCTGTAGCAATATTTGCAAAAGCTTTATCATAGGGTTTCCATTCAGTTATAGGTCTTCCACCCTCGGGTAAAACTTTGACTTTGGGAAATGCGACCTTCCAATAATTATCAACTGGACGAAGCAGAATAGTAATCACACGAGATGTTTTAGCTCTATGCTGTTCCATAGCTTGTTTCGCCAAAACATCCCAGTGATAATCTGAAGCAGTAAATTCTGAACTAATTAGCACCAAAATTATATCCGCCTTCTTTAAATTTGTATCAATCTCACTTTCCCATTCCTTGCCTGGGCTAATCATGCCTTTATGCCAATTGTTAATCACACCTTGCCGCTCTAAAGTGCTGAGGTGTTCCTCTAGTTTTTGCCGCATTTTTTCATCTTGTGCAGAGTCGGAGCAGCAATAAAAAACTTTGACAACTTTGGTATTCGGCATTAGTTTCAGCACCTATTAGTATGAAATAATTATTATTTTTTCATACTATTTTTTATTTAATTTTTTGATATTTTATTCAGTCCCAATTATGAAGTTTAAACAGTGATTATTTACGAATTTACTGCCAATTCTTTTGTAACTAACCGAATACCTTCAGCAACACTTAAAAATGCATCATTATGATTTCCCCACTTCTTAACAGGTTTACCGCTTTTGGGCAGTGCTTGAAGCCTTCCAAAGGGTGCGCTCTTCCAATCAACAGAGTCAAGAATTATGGGGATAACTCTAGCTTCTTTGGCTTCATGCCTTTCCATTGCCCGTTTTACTTCAACATCCCAGCAATAATCTGAAGCGATAAAATTTGCACTTATAAGCAGCAAAATTATTTGAGATGAATCTAAATGAGTGTCTATCTCATTGTGCCATTCTTTTCCTGCTCCAATTTTGCGATCGTGCCATTCTGTAATCACTCCTTGTCGCCTTAAAAGAGTGAGGTGGTTTTCTAGTTTGTCGCGAAGTTTTTCATCTTCATGAGCATAAGAATAAAACACTTCAATAGCTTGATCAGGTTGCAATAACATAAGTTGCTTTACGACTCGAATCTCTGAAAGTAGGATTAAATCTTTATCAAAGTTGTCTGCTAAAACTTGCAGCTTTTATTTTAAGGTAGAAGGGATCACAAGATTGATTTGAATTTATAGACTAGTTCTTTATAAGACTTTACCATATAGGACTACTAAAGTAATAGCACTTGTTCATCTATTCAAACTCTTTACCGACACTATTTTATCAGCTTCATCTACTGTTATTTGCGCCAGCCCAAACTGTTCAATAACAGCTGCATTTGTCGTCAAATGCCTACTCACTTCAGCCACTCGATACTGACTTTCTTGTGAAGCTAAAGCAGCTGGCAATAATAACTGATCTGCTAAATGTTCATCCACTGGTGCGCCAGTATAATGAAACTCAAGCAGTTGCTGACAAGCAATCTCTGCAACAGTTTCCGCCGACAACCGCAAACGCCCAAATCCACCAAAGCCAGTTAAGCTATTCTGATATTCAGCAGTGAGGAAAATACCCGCCCCAGGTGCCACACCTCTTTCTCGCAAGGTCTGTACAGTAACTTTCAAATTAGCTGACCGTAACAAATTCTCTGCACGATTCGCCATCCGTTGCGGAATATGGGAAGGCAATTCCGTCACCACTGCTAGTCCCCGCACCTGTTGTAAATCTCCTCGTTCCAACAAGTTGATTCCGCTGAGTTTACCACCGCCATCCACCTGTAACTCTACCTCTCCCCCACCTTGGGGATACCATCCCCAAGCGCCTAACTTGACTTGGGCTTCTACACCCATGCGTTGCAGTATGGGCAGATAAACTTGCTCTATGTACGTCGCTGTCGGACTAAAGTTCACATGAGTTCCACCCTTTAGTGTCACCAGGGAATTGCCAGATGCTAGTGCCAAAGGTAAGAGAATTGTTTGTAAAACTAGAGCGATCGCACCCGCAGAACCACCAAGTTGTGCTTTACTAACATCAAAGGTATAAATTCCAGCTTGCACAGCACTACCTGGGATGAATTCCAGCAGCATTGAACCCAAAGTATCACCCCGTAGTTGGGCATTACAAATTCTCGCCGCCGCCCGAACTGCTGTTAAATGTTGTGCTGCTAATCCTGGCTTTTTGCGTCCAGCGCGAATGCCTGTAATTCGTATGGGTTCACCGGTGATGGCGGCTAGACTTAAGGAAGTGCGAAGAACTTGTCCGCCTCCCTCTCCGTAGGAACCGTCAATTTCAATCATGGGCGATTTTGGGATGTTGGATTTTGGGTTATCCCCACGGCAGTTAAAATCAAACCACAAATTATAAACGCCCAGCAACTAGCTTTTTGGAGGTAGGTTACACAAATATACAGAGAAATTTCTGATATGTGTTTCTGTAGTTTGCTAATTTTGAATTTGCAATTGAATAACCTTGCTTTTGCCAGGGTTCATCAACCTATAAGGATCGACTATTTCTTTAAATTTTAACTGCTCGGAATCGATAACTTTTCTGCCGCCGTCTTCAATAATATACGTATGAGGATTGGCAATACTCACACCCTGTTCTTCGTGATAGCGGATAATTTCATTGAGGCGTTCTTCTGTGGTGTAGCGCACAAGTTGCAATGCACCAGGAACTACGACACCATTCACCCGAAAAAATTCTAAATGCATCATTACCTCATCGCCGAAGTAATTATACATCTGCTCTACTAGTCGTAAACTGCGATCACTAGGAAAGAGACTTTGTAAATATGTAATACCAGTATCTACACTCCGGGCAAGTAAGGTAGTGTGGTTCCAGCTAAATTCTGCTAAATGTGTACCTTTGGCTGCTTCCTCGGCTGGTTTTTTATATGTAATTTGTCCGCCGTATTGCTGCACCAAAGCCGGTAAAAATTCCAAACTTGGCTCGGAAATTATCAAAAAGACTGAGTGAGTCCCTTCAGGAATATACTCTTGTAGGGCGTGAAAGTACTGAGAAATTGGGGATGCAAAGACAGAAATCAACTTCTTAATCATGCCATCAGCATTGCCAAGAGCCTGACCAAACTTTGCTGCTGTCATAAAGTCGTCAAATGTGACAATTACTTCTGCCCAAGGATAAGCTGGCCCTAAAGGAATTTCGACTTCAGTGATGATGCCATTAATCCCCCAAGCGTGATTTACCTTTTGGACATCATCGCCGCGTAATGCGATCGCACGGGGTTCATCTTCTACAGTTACTACTCGCAGTGCTAAGATATTACCGCGATCGGCTAATAACCCATATTGGATCGAGCCAATACCGCCACTTCCCCCAGCAATAAATCTGCCAATTGTAGCTGTGCGGTACGTGGAGGGTGCCATACGAATTTCCCAGCCGATTTCTCGTGTTTTTTTATCCAAAGCCGCCAACTTCACCCCAGCTTCTACCCGCGCTACTCCCGGTTTTACCCAAAGAATCTCTTGCAACCGCGTCATATCTAAAATTACACCACCGTGCAACGGTACACATTGCCCATAATTCCCAGTTCCCGCACCTCGCACAGTTACAGGTATACGATATTTTGCACAGGCGGCTGCAACTTTTAAAACCTCTGCTTCATTAGCGGGACGCACTACAATATCCCCAACTTTTCCCTCTAGTTTCGACACTAACACGGGGCTAAAAGTGTGATAATCCTGGGATAATTTTGCGACTTTAGTAGAGTCAGTAATAGTTTCTATGCCTTCTAGAGAATTAATCAGAGCATCTAATTTTGTCGTCATATATATCCTTTTTTTTAACTCAGAAAAACGCCAAAGGTTTACACAGATAATTAACTCCTCTGCGAACCTTTGCGTTTCCCTCAGCGCCCCTCTGCGTTTTAAAATCTTAACTCTCATCTTTCACAGAACTTTCATGCCACTTACTCAAAAAGTCAGATATGCGCACTCAAGCAGACAAAAATCAATACTTGGTTTCCTGTGTCTGTGCGTCAATAATTACACTCCAGTCATCGTTTTTCACAGCAGCTTCAAGTTGACGCTGACGTTCGGCTTCACTCGCATCTATTGTTTCTAACTCTTTAGAAAGGGTTGTATCAGCCATTGCTTTCCGCAGTTTTAGCTTTTTCTCCTCGTAGGCTTGAAGTTGGGCTTCTGACATTACCGCCTTAGTCGCTTCACCTACCGTACTAGCCCACATTCCACAATCATTTGCATTACCAGGTGGCGTACTTTCGAGTTCTGCTATCCACGCATCTCGCAAATCTTCCATTTCTTGACGTTTGGGAAACTTGAATGCTTGCACACGTACAAAAGCACACTTTTGCTCACCATTTTGGCGAAGATGGCTGTTTAGAGAAAGCAACACATTCCGAGAATAGCCAATGTACTGCGTGCGGCGTTCTGCATCTAATACTGCATAAACTCCGGCAATTTTAGCGTTCTGAGCAGCTACACTCCAAGCTTCAAAGTCAATGATTTCAGTACCATTGTTTGCCAGATCAGGAGTTATACTCACTTCAATGGCGGCGTGTTCGTTGTCAGAACTATACAAAAAATCATGCAGTCCACGGTGGTTTATGGGGACATTTTGATGTTCAATTGGCGGATTGTGCTGAGTTTCCATTGCAGTTGATCTCCGAGTTATTAATTAGCGATGTCTACGATGAGCTTTTCTACGAGAGGCTACACCAATACTTACGCAAGCAAATATATGCCCTTAAAATATTGAAGCTTAAATCTACTCACATCTCCAAATCCTTGTTCTGAAAAAGCAAAAACAACTATTAAACTTCTTATGAATCAATTGATACCTAAAAATTGGATTTTCATCAAACAGCGGCTTACCCCTTATTTATTTTTACTACCCGCCTTAGTTCTTTTAGGCTTAACTGTCTTTTGGCCTGCACTACAAGCGTTTTACCTCAGCTTTACCAGCTATGAAGACATTGCCCAGCCGCCACAATGGATAGGTTTCGCCAACTTTCTCAAGCTTTGGAAAGATGCAGTTTTTTGGAAAACCTTGGAAAACACTTTTTTATATCTTGTAGGTGTAGTACCAATTTTAGTAATAGCTCCCTTAGTACTGGCAATTTTGGTAAATCAGAAACTGCAGGGAATGAATTGGTTTAGAGCAGCGTACTACACTCCAGTGGTAATTTCAATGGTGGTTGCGGGAATAGCTTGGAAATGGCTGTATGCAGAAAACGGATTACTCAATCAGTTATTTAAAGCTTTAGGTCTTTTTCCAGAAGGTATTCCTTGGCTAACTAGCCCAGCAAAAATTTTTGGCATTGTACCAATTTCTCTTGCCAGCGTCATGGCTGTCACCGTGTGGAAAGGATTAGGCTACTACATGGTGATTTATCTAGCGGGGTTGCAATCAATTCCTGCTGATGTGTACGAAGCCGCAGCTATTGATGGCTCTGATGGTATTAGCAAACATTGGGATATTACCATACCTTTAATGAAGCCATATCTAGCATTAGTAGCGGTAATTTCAGCTATTTCTGCAACCAAAGTGTTTGAAGAAGTCTACATTATGACTCAAGGAGGCCCACTCAGTAGCTCAAAAACAATTGTTTATTATTTATATGAGCAAGCCTTCAACAATTTGGAACTTAGCTATGCTTGCACGATTGGGCTAGTGCTATTTTTAATAATTTTAGGCTTGTCAATTTTGCGATTAGCTATTAAACAGCAGTGAGACGATAATATCACAATTTAATATTACCTTAATTCAAATATATTAAATTTAGAAAAATCATCTTCTCTCAGCCCCAATAATCTGAAAATATTCAAATATCGAGAGTGCATGAAAACAGACACGATTTTTTACACCTTATTCCAAACTCTTCCAGGTGTGTTATTTGAACTTTTGGAACAATCGCAAGCTTTAGCATTACACTACCAATTTACCTCAGTAGAAATCAAAGAACTAGCACGTCGTATCGATGGCTTATTCTTACCCAAACCTGAATTCACAGAAGACACAATCTATTTTGTTGAGGTACAGTTTCAGCGCGATGATGATATTTACTGGCGAATAATCACAGAAGCTTTCCTCTATATCAATCAATATAAACCTCAACGTCGCTGGCAAGCAGTATTAATTTTTGCTCAACGCAGTCTCGACCCAGGTATACCATTCATTTATCAAACATCATTAGCTCCACAGCAAATTCGTATAATTTATTTAGACGAATTAGATAATATACCATCATCTTCGATTGGACTAGGTGTAATTAAGTTAGTAGTTGCAGCAGAAGATCAAGCCGTACAGCAAGCGAAAAACTTGATAAAACAAGTACAACAAACGGATGAAGCTAACCGTAGCAATCTTTTAGAATTAGTAGAGAGAATGCTTATCTACAAATTTGTAAACAAAAGTCAGCAGGAGTTAGAAGCGATGTTTGGATTAACCGATTGGAGACAAACTAAATTTTACCAGGAAGTCAAGGAAGAAACAAAGCAAGAAGTAAAAGAGGAGGTTCGCGAAGAAACAAAGCTGGAGACTGTACCCCGTCTGCTTAGGTTTGGTTTAAGTATAGAGCAAATTGCTGAAGCATTAGAATTGGATGTTAAACAGGTACAACAAGCTATTGATAAGCAAGGAAAAGGGGGAACGGAAAGTAATTCGTAATTTAAGAGATTTCTTTAAAACCGTGTTTGATATTCCACGACTGCACGACTGTCATCAGTTAAGTTAGTGGAAGCACGCACACGAAATTCATTGTTTATCCGATAATTAATACCCCATTGGAAGGGATCGTTTGTTGTCAAAATTTTAATACTGGAAACGGATATTTGGGAAGAAATGTCAACCCCAGCCTCCGCTGCTAATTCTAAAGTTGAATTGCTTCTTCCAGCTTCAGGATTATCAGAAATAATGGTAGGAAATATCCGCAGTTCACTTAAGCCAAAGGTACTCCCAATCTGGTTAAAAGCTGACTGAAAATTATTGAATACAGCCGATCCGGCGATATTAATTAGACCCAAAGTACTGTCTGCACGTCCTTGGGTGTCTACAAATCCACCTCCCAAAAGAGCAACAATTTCGGTTTGACTACGTGATGGACTACTTGTTAATTCTAAATTTTCATTCAATTTGCTAGCTAAACCTTTGATAGTGGCTTCGACTCGAACACCCTCTAACGCTGATAAACCTGTGGAATTTACCCGGCCGAAGTCATTACTTTGAGTTACATCCAGTACTTTGGCAAATAGCCGAATATCTAAGTTGGGGTCGCGGGGTTGAGAAGGACTAAAAGTTGCAGTGTGTTTATAGCCACGAGCAAGGTTAAATTGGGTAGTAAATAAATTTACCCCTCCTTTTTCTAACTGGATGGTGCCATCGGGTATAGGCTGATTGATTGAGCCGTTAACTATAAGATTACCAGTGGCGCGGAAGTTGAGAATAGGGTCACGGGTAATTTGGACGTTTTTACCTAGTTCCAAATCTAAATTATTAAATCTGGCGTTAGTATTTCCCGTGCCATTTCCAATTTCAGATTTACTCTGCTTATTGGCTTTTGTGGGTGATACGCCAATACTACCATTCTCAGATGTCGTGGCATTGGTAGATTCTGCCAGCAATACTTTACCATCAAATAAATTTACTCTACCGCCAATTATGGGATTAAGGGCAGAACCAGTAATCTGCAAATTGCCACTAGCGCCTCCTTGGTAAAGTCCTTTAAGATTCAACGCTAGCTGCTGGAGATTAACAGTTAGGGGATTTTTGATAGTTACGTTCTCATTGTTGAAAATGGGAATTTCACCAGCAGCTTCTACCGTCCCACGGCTAAATCTACCTTGAAGATTTTCTACTAAGATACTGTCAAAATTAAACAGTACTCTACCTGTGACACCTCTGAGCTTACGTGGCAAAGCCTGGGCTGAAAAAGTAGCATTATTAATAGTAGCAATTCCATCTACTTGGGGTTTTTGTAATGTTCCCCGCACTTTCAGGTCTACTTCTCCTTCACCTTTCTCAAATACCACTTGATTAGTCAATGCGTTTAACAGTGCTAATCCCTCGTTTTCCAACTTCATATCTAAACTGATTTGATCGCTGTCTGGTGCGACGGAAGCAAAAGGCAATTTATAAGGGATACTGCCAGTAATATCAACGGGTTTTGGCCCAGCAACCGCTACAGTACTACCAAAGTTTAAGCGTCCGTTGGCATAGCTGAAACTTGCTATTGCTGACTCTATTTTCTTCTGATTTAGTATTCCTTCTGTGATTTGCAATTCCCCTCTAGCTTGGGGATTAGCAATACTACCTGCTAAAGCTGCTGTAGCGTTAAGATTACCCGTGATTCCAACTGGTAGTTTGACAACATTATTTAGTAGTTGTACTGGAAAATTATTCACCCGCAGCTGACCAGATTGTTCATCACCGCCAACGTTACCTGTGAACGCAATCAGTTTGTTTTGAGACTGGATTCGTAATGGTCGCAAACTCAAAACACCATTTTCAAAGTTGCCTTCAGCAATCACTTGATCGGCAGTATAAAAACGATTTTGTTCTTCCTTTTTACCCCAGGCAAAGTTTTGTCCATTCAAATTAAAATCCACTGATAATCCATTGGCTGTAGCTGTATTTACAGCCACTTCCCCATTGAAAGTCCCCTTTAAGTCTGCCAAATCTGGTATAGGAGTGGAATTAAGTCGCTGTTCTTCCTGTTCTGCCACCAATGCTTCAATTTCAGAAAACCGTTGGATTTGGGTTAATAAGGGTTCATTTGGCGTTCCTTGGGGGTTGGTAGTCAGATCCGCTGCTGTGCCGTAGATTTCTGCTGAACCACCTGGCAAATTTTGTAAATCAAATACCTGTGCTACAGCTAGAACATCTTGGATCTCACCATGCTTGACGTTCAGTTTACCTTGTAATTTAGGCCCTTTAGGGCTTTGAGCAAAAGTACCGACAAGGGCGTAGCTACTTTTTCCTTTGGCAAATTCGCTACTACTGAGTGTGGCTTTACCGTCACCGTAGCGGAATTGAGCAGCTATTCGATCGCCTTTAATCCGGCCAATTTGGGGATTAGCGATCGCTAAATTCCCCGTTGTTGCCAATGTCTGCTGATTAAACAGCAAATCCCCAGTTAACAATCCAGCTATCTTACCAGCACCCAGTCGAGTAATGGGTGGCGGAGTCAAATTCAATATTTGTAGGGGGAAATTTGCAAGTTTCAGTGCCCAATCATTCCCTTGGACATGACCTGTGGCTGATGCTTGCTGCCATTTGACTAAGAAAGATTTCGGGCGATTATTGGCATCTAAATTAAAGGATAAGCGATCGCTATTACCCGCCAAGTTCAAACTCAAACCGCGTCCCTGTGCTGAATCGATGTTTCCAGTTAACAACGGCTCAAAAGCAATATCTTGAACAATCAAGTCTCGTAAATTAATTTGCCCTACTACATTTGGCAAGGGCAGCTTACCAGTGATTTGACCATTAAAATCTACTCTCCCCGCCACAGCAACTTGATTAGGAAGATCGATCGGTAACTGTTTTAAGTTGTAATTCTGCGCCTGGACGTTGAGATTTAGGGCAGTAATTTCCGGTATACCTGCCTTTGTAGCATTGGCTAATATGTTACCAGTCACACTTAAACCGGGAGCAGTTGCTCGCTCAATGGTCAGTCTTTCACCACTCCAAGCGATCGCAGCACTCAAGGGTTGCTCAAGACCAGGGATACCTTGAGATAATTGCACCTGTCCAGCAGCACGCACATCAGCTAATTTGGACGATCCTAACGTGCCAGCTAATTGCAATCGACCGCCAAACTTACCCCGCAATTGCTGATTTAACCGATTTAATTCCACACCAGCAGCATCAACTACAGCTTGATAGCGACTATTAGCCAATTGGATATTAGAGGCTGCGATCGTTCCACCTGCAACATCCAGCCGTCCCTGACCGTTAGCTTGGATAGTTTGTGGTTGGAAGGATTCAACAGAACCCGCCACGTTTGCTTGACCAGTTAACGTCCCTCGAAACTGCGGTGGTACTGCTGCTAACTGCTGTAAAGGTACATTAGTTGCCTGAACTTGCGCCTGATATACACCATTACCCACTTGGATATTAGAGGCTGTAATAGTTCCACCCGCAACATTTACCCGCGCCTGACCGTTGGCTTGGATAGTTTGCGGTTTAAAAGAATCAACAGAACCTGTCACATTTACTTGACCAGTTAACGTCCCTCGAAATTGCGGTGGTACTGCTGCCAACTGCCGCACAGGTACATTAGTTGCCTGAACTTGTGCCTGGTATACACCATTAGCCACTTGGATATTAGAAGCTGTAATAGTTCCACCCGCAACATTTACCCGCGCCTGACCGTTGGCTTGAATAGTTTGTGGTTTAAAAGAATCAACAGAACCCGCTACGTCGAACTGACCAGTTAACGCCCCTTGAAACTGCTTTGGCACTGTTGCCAACTGTCGCACAGGCACATTTTTAGCCTGAACTTGTGCCTGGTATACACCATTCGCCACTTGAATATTAGAGGCTGTAACCGTACCGCCACCAATAGCAAGGCGGCCCTCACCACTGCCCCGGAAGGTTTTCAGGCTGAAATCATCTCTGCTACCTGCAATTTGGAACGTTCCCGCCAAAGGATTATTTAAAGCTGGGGGAGACTGTTTCAATATTTGTCCCAACCGTACACCATTAGCTACAAGTTGAGCCGAGAAGCTTTGGTCTTGTAGTTGGATATTAGAAACTGCAACTGTGCCGCCACCAATTTGAACTCCTGCACCATCACTGCGAATTGTGGCAATTTTAAATGGTGCTGTGCTGCCTGAGAGAATGAGACGACCATTGAACTGTGCCCCAGCCAAGGAGACATTTTGCAGTTGACTTTTGTTTACAAAGGGTTCTAATTTTACCCCAGAGGCAACAGCCACAGCTTGCCAACGCTCATTGGCATAACTACCAGTTGCCCTGACAGTACCACCACTGAGATTCAGAGCCACATTACGGAAAGAGACGGTGCGATTTGGAGCGATTGCAACTTCGCCTGTTCCGGGGTAAGTTCCATTGGGAGCTTGAAACTGTACCACAGTTTGGACATTGGTAGGAGCGCCAGTTAGTTGAGCTGTACCTAAGACATTGCCGATTTGAAAAGCGGGTGTTATTTCGTAGACTTTGGCGATCGCATCTCCTGGAACATTCTTGGCAGCGAAATTTAAATCCAGTTGCGGACTTTTACCAAGTTGAATTGTACCAGCACCCGTAATCTCACCACCAACTTTAGCTTTACCTTGAATATCTTTTAGGGTAATTAAAGAGGAACTAGTAGCAAGCTCAAACTTACTACTGATACTATTAAAATCAACTTTATCAATTCGGGCAGTTTGAATCGTGGCAACTGAGCCAGAGAGAATTGGCTCTTTTGTCGATCCAGTAATTTGCAAAGAAGCTTGTACTTGTCCAGCGATCGGTACAGGTAATTTTACCTTGAGAGTCTCCTGGGCATTCGCCAAACTCACCGCATTTACACGCGCTGCCAACTTCAAGCCTGCTTTGGTGTCGATGATTCCCGTAGCCACTAAAGGAATTTTGCCGTAGTTGCTAGTAACATTATTTAACTGCAACTCCGTTCCTTGGAAGTGGAGGTTTCCTTGGCTATTGCTCAACAGTTGCGGGACTTTGGGTATTTGCAGCGTTACCCCTTGTACAGTAGCGTTGCCAAACAACAAAGTTTGCTGTCCTGGTGTCAACCGAACCAACAAGTCGCCATTGGCTCGACCCGCCTGTAAGTTCACTGGTAACTTAATCAACCGAGTAATATTCTCAGCCAAAAAATCTTGTGCTTGCACCTGGAAGTTCCCTGCTAGCACCTTGGAGCGTGTCTCTCCCTGAATGGAAATATTACCACCACTGTCTGCTTGACCCCCGACTTCAAACCGTATCAACTGGTTGTTTGCTAAAAGTTGAGCAGAGCCGTTGAGTTGAGAAAATAGCACAGGCAAGTGCTGAGTATTGTTAGTGGTAGCAGGGCGTTTAGCCAATTCTGAATTAGAAGCTTGGTATTCTCCTTTGCCCCCCTGCTCCTCTGCCCCTCTGCTCCCCTGCCCCCCTGCCCCCCTGCCCCCCTGCCCCTCTGCTCCCTCATTTACCCCTACTCTCTTCTGCGGCATCAATGCCAGCTTGGCATTGCGAAACCGCAGATTTTCCAAATCGGTTTTAATGGCGGCCCCTACACCTGACGACGCTATAGTAGTGGAAACCCAGCGTCCTTGGTCATCTTGTTCAATGTAAATATCTGGGTTGACTAAGGTAACATCTAGCTTTAAATGGTGGTTAAAGATTAGTTGCAACAGATCAAAACCCACCTCTACAGATTCGACTGTGGCCCGATCTGGATCTGTGGGTGTGGGTGGGATAGTTGAAGCCCCAAACTGCACTCCCGTCAACGAAAATTGTGTAACTCTTCCCAGCTTTACCGGACGGTTGAGTGTAGTAGTGAGACTTTGTTGTGCCAAGGGTGTTAACTCTGTTTGAACAAAAGTCCACAACCGCCAAATACCGACAATAACTCCTAACAGTAAAAGTCCGCCCAAGGCAATGCTACCCCGACTCAACACCAGCAACCACAGACGCTTGCGATTAGGAGAAAGGTAGTAAGGATCTCGATCGGAATATTTAGTCATTTGCTTTCACTGTATTAATTGCCGGATGTCGCTGGCACACACAAGCATTAACTGGCACATTGGTTCGCTATGCCATTTCCAGGATACGCCAACTAAACCCAAGACCTCATTGGTTGAGTTACGGTATTTGCTCGATCCAATACTTATGCTTAATAATATTGGCGTTTTCAGGAAAATCTGAATAGAGTGAAAATTGTTCTTATGACTTTCCTTGAGGCACAATCTCGAACTTTAATATGAATAAACCTTAAAAAGGACAGATGATTACACCAATGCGTAAAATGATAATCATAATGTGTTTTAATAATTACAAGGTTATTCAATAACTAAATTACTAGATTTTACTAGAGGTTTACTAGATGTACTCAAAGCGTTCAAATACCAAGGGTTCTAATCGACTAGCTGATGTAAACATAAGTATTGACAAAGGTTCTCTACGTTTACAATTCAGCACAAGAGTAAGTCAGGAGTTCTACAGCAAGCGTCAAGCATATAAAGGATTAGGTAGGGCAGATACACCAGAAAATAGACAGTGGGCTAACGGCATAGCTAGACGAATACAAGCTGATATTGACCATCCAGACGGAGGACTATTCGACCCTACCCTTGCTAAGTACTTGGATATCAAGCCGATGCTAGCTACCGTCATTCAATTGCCAGGAGTTAAAACACTTCCAAAATTGGGTGACTTGTGGGAAAAATTTATGAATTATAAATTAAACACTCAGCAAATAACTGAATCAACTCACAGAACACTTTACCAAACTACTTATACAAACTTGCTTGCACCTTATCTCGATAAAGATTTCGGAGAAGAAACAGCAAATTTAATCATTAGTTCGCTGAACACAAAAAAAACTGGTAAATATTTAACTAAAACTTTGTATGGAACTTTGTCTACTCTTTCTCAATGGGCAATTAATAACAATTTAGGAGTGAATAGAGATTACTTTAGCGAAGTGAAAGACTCTTACAGAGTTCCTAAAAAATCAAAACAATTGCAAGAGGAAGAAGATTACAAAGCTTACAGTATAGAAGAACGAGACTTAATAATTCAAGCTTTCTACTTATCTGAGAAGGATGGTGAGAAAAAGATAGCGCCATTAATAGAGTTTTTGTTTCTTACTGGGTGCAGGCATGGTGAAGCGTTTGCTTTAAAATGGAAAGATATTAAGTTTGAAACTGGATGGATAGTTTTTGACGAAAGTTATTCTTATTCGCTAAAAAAATCTAAAACCACAAAAACGGAAGTAATCAGATGGTTTAAAATGAAAAACATGAATAGATTGATTAATTTATTAATCAATCTAAAAGGAGAAAGTAAGCAACCAGATGAATTAGTTTTTAGCAATAAAGGCACGTATTACGATTCACCTAAAATTAGAGTTGGTTGGAATCATAACAATCACAAAAACCAGCAAGGCAAATTTTATGAATATCCTGGGGTTGTTACTAGACTTGCGGAAAGGGGATTAATTCATGGCTACCTTAAGCCTTATTCAACCCGTCATACTTTTATTAGTATTCAAGCCAATAATGGCGCTGACTTAGGATTGTTGGCAGATAGTTGTGGGAATAGCGTAGATAATCTCATTAAATACTACCTTCAACCTGATAAAGAAAGAGTGTTAAGAGACATTTAAAAATGCGAATAGAGAGATGATCTACAAAGTTGTTAGATAATGGAATCTAATAACTCATAAATCCCCTAGCAGTAAGCACTTCAGGGGATTTTTTGTGTATGCCATTGACCAAAATAATCGATTAATGATTAAAATCAGTTTTATTTTTAAAAGCAATATTGCTAAAAGCTATATATACCAATGGTTTCAGGAAAATCAAAGTCACTCCAGGGCACTAAATAGCACACATCCCTTGACATTCATCAGCAAATAGGTCATTTTCACCTTTAAATTGCACTTCTCTCAACGGCACACACGACCGATGCAAGTAACACTTTGAAGTGCTTGCATCACGCCATAGCATTGTTTCCCTAATTTTTTCATCTACCAAACAAGCATTTTCAAATTCATCAGGACTATCACGCTTAAGCTCCAACCAATTAGCATCACTTTGATACGGGCACATAAAGCATCGTGACTTAGTTGGCGTCCACTTCCACCTTAAGCAATAATCAACACATCTATCTCTATCCCAACCTAATTCTACAAGTGGATATCGAGTAACAAAAGCAGTGCCTTCACTAATTTTAATTCTCTCCGGTTCATCAATTGATATGCCGAGCCATTGAGAAATTGTTGGAACCATTAGCTTTACATTAGTCAACTTAAAAGCTTCTCTGCAAGCTTTTTGAATAGCACGAATTTTATACTCACTTGTACATTGTCGTTTTGCCATTCCGATATTACCGTCAATTTGTTTAATAAAAAACGGAAACAAAGGATTGAAATCGCCACTAGTATATTGTCTCTCTAAAATATTCCCATTACTTACAACCTCAATCTTAAAAGCTATGCTTTTAAAAGATTGCATATATTCAACTGCTTTATAAGTATTTTGAGTTTCCGCCCCAGTATCAGCGAAGTAAACCTTATCCGGTAACTCTCCCATTACCTCTAATAATCTCCAAGGTTCATATATTAACATTAGATAAATCGCTGATGATTGAACACCACCACCAAAAGACAAAGCGCAATATGGTAATTTACCTAACATTTTCAACCTCAGAAAAGTCTAAATAATATTCTTTTCCTACCTCAAAATAATTCACATTATTAGAATCATCAATCATCAATTCAATTTTTCCGGTTGGTGTAATTTTCCAAAACTTTCTATCCTCTTCATCCTGTCCCATTGCTGGATGTAATTCCACTTTAACACTAGGGATACCAGCGTATCGCGTTAAGCTAGTCACTTCAAACTTACATCTCATTCCCTTACCTCTAAAGTTATCCAATAAGTTATCTAACAACTTTCAACTAATCTTGTCTATTTCTAATTACAAAAGATTCATGTTTTCTCAAGAATCCTTGTACTTCTTTCACATCTATTTTCAACTCTTTTAATTCATTATCCCATCGCTCACACTTATGGTCGATTTTTTGATCCATTTGTCCAAATAAAAACTGTACAGCCTCCTTTCTATTTTCAAAATTCATCAAATGAACACCTAACATTTTATCATGTGCATTAAACTCTGTTTGCAAAAGTTTAACTTGCTGAATCACTTTTTCGTGTCCTTCTGTACTACAATGATTTTTCAAGTCATCTTTTAAATCTCTAATATCTGAAGCAATTTTATTGAAATTAGATACCAACTTAATCCCTACTCCTGCAAGTAGTGAAACACTAACTAATATTCCTAAAAAAATGCCAGTTGATTCCAAACTTATTGCAATAGATGGTGATTGTGGAGTAGCAGCAATAATTTTTATATTATTATTCACTTAATCTCCTCCATCGAAAATATCTTCTAATACCAACTCAAAGAAATTAGTACTATCAGCTTTTGCTTGTTCATTTTCAGTGTCAGCAACAACAGGAACAGGTATTTCTAAACCTGGTTTGTAATGTACTACTTTACCCTCTTTATCTTTAACAGGATGTCCATATTCATCTTTCGGGTCTTCTTGTGCAATCTCACGCTTTAAATCAGCAACGCTACTGTTAATACCTCCGAGTGCTTCTTTGATTGCTATCGGTATAGCCACAACCATTGCAATAGCTTGAGCTTTTTCCTCTGCAATAGTTAAATATTCAAAAAACTTACCTTTAAGATTAGGTTGAGGATTCATAAATTTGTAAGCTTTTTCTCCAACAGCGCCCCACTTTTTAAGAGCATTTCCAATTGCTGCTACATTACCAGCTACTACTTCCAAGCCTGCGGTAATTACTGCACCTAAATTAGAAATACTATTAAAAACATTGCTTGTCGCTTGATAAATTCTATTAGCTTTTTGCCAATCTTCACTTAATGTTTTATAGTTTTCTTCGCCAATGGCATCTGCAATTACTAAATGAACAAGTTTACCAAGTGATTCACTAAAATTTATAGGTGTACCATCCAAGCCTTTAGGCAAAATAAACCCTGTGACTTGGTTAATGATTGCAATTAAAGTTTGACCTAAATTATTGCTTAACATCAATGCATTGTGTATTGTTGCTGCAAAAGTCATCACATTGACTACTTTATCTAAATAACTATTTTGAGCAATGCTTGTAACTAATCCGCTAATTCCGCCTGTAACTTGTTGACCTAATTTGTTATTAATAACAGTTAGTAATGCTGTATTCGCACCACCAATGACAGAACTTGAAATACTCGCAACAGAAGCTAAACCACTTGTGATACTAGCTTTTATTCCTGCAATTGCACCGCCTAAAATACTTCTTGTTTCTTGATGTTGTTGAATTATTAACGCTCTCAAACTTGCTTCTTGTGTTGAATTCATGCCATCTACTCCGTTCTTTCCTGGTAAACCGTTTCTACCATTTAAACCATTCTGCCCGTCCCGTCCATCTCTACCAGGAACCCCAGGCACTTGAATGATTGTTACAACTCCGTCTTTTCCGGGAATTCCTTGCACCCCTTTCTCTCCTCTTAGTCCAGGAATACCCGGACGTAACCTTAATAATTGGATCAAAGAAAGTGCAGTAAGACCTATGCCGAGAGCTTGCCCACCTTTTTCTAAAGCAGTTCCCGCTAAATTACCAGCTTTTCCTGCCAATGATGTTGCCTTATTCGCTGTTATTTGTGATTCTGTAGCTTTTTGAAATGCAATAGTAGCATTTTCATTTGCAATCGCTGCATTTCTTACCGCGCCATCAGCAGTTAATTGTGCTTGTTTTGCATTATTGTTTGCTGTTTGTGCAAAGTTTTCAGCACGAGTCGCTGTTACTTGCGCTGCTTTAGCTTGAAATTTTGCAGCTTCACCAATGCCTTTGGCATCAAGTGCAACGTTCTTGACTTCGGCGATCAGCGCTTCATTGCGTCCGATGCGGTTTTGTAATCCAAGTAATTTACCAAGAATGCCTGATACACTAGCGCTCAAAAACTGTAACTCACGCTCTACCGCGTCAATACGTCCACCCAACACATTTAGTGTCGCAAGCTGTTCTATTAGCGTCGCAATTGCGCCAATAATTTGAAATATCTCCAGTATCCTACCCGCTAATCGCCCAGTAGCAGCTAACGCTTCACTGCTAATTCCTACTGCTTTTGCAGCATTTGTTATTGCTGTGGCTGTTTTTGCTTCCAGCACTCCTATAGCTCGTCCCAACCCATCAATGCGACTCCCGATACCATTAACTACACCGCGCAATCCAGAAACCTCAACAGATGTATTTAAAGAAACTTTGACTGCTTCTGATGCTGTAACTACTGCTGACTTTGAACTACCAACTGCTTCCACTGACCTATTGACAGCGTTACCCGCTTTAAAATCTGCTTGATTTGCTATTCCTGCTGCTAATCTAGAATCTAATGCTGCTTGTCTTGAAATGTCGAGTGAATTAGCAGCTTTTCTTTCAGCAGTAAAAGCTTTATTTTGAGCATTATAAGCTTCATCTAAAGCTTTATTTGCTATATTCGCGGATGTACCTGCATGACTAAAAGCATTTTTAGCATCTATATCAGCTTGACTTGCCACAGAGATGGATCTATTTGCCTTTATCTGCGCAACTTCCGCCTCTCCTCTAGCCTTAATAGTTTCCTGATTACTGTAATTAGCCGTATTTTTAGCACTATTCGCAGTACCATTAGCTGTATTAGCTGTGCTATTTGCATTGTTAGCAATTTTTAACGCTGTATTGGCTGTACCAGCAGAATTATTAATCACCGCTTGCATTTGTCGCAAAGTAGACTCAAATGTTGTTGTTTTATATGCAATATTATTTGTAGTAATTGTTGCAGCTTCAAGCTTATAAGTAATTTCATTAATCTTAGGGTTTAAAACATTTTGAACAATTGTTTTAACTTGCGATTCTGATAATGTTTTTAATCCCACTATTTCTGCTCTTAATGCTGCAATCTCAGCCGCTAAACTTTCGCAAGTACTAACCATAATTTTTTACTCTTAAATTATTTGTAATATCTCTAATACTTCTAGCTGTAGCATTGCAGTTTAAACAACAATAACCAGGGTATTCAGATATTTCACATTTACAAAATCCTTCTGGACAATCATCACCACAAGCTACAGTATATTTAATAGGACATTCACTAGTTTTGCTAAAAATACGTCCCATAGAATCTATTATTTGAATTGTGCATTTGTCAGTATTTCCTTTTAGTCCTATACCAACAGTTCCGCCATTCCATTGTCTCTCAAAATTGCTATAACCCAATTCAGGAATTGACATTATATGAGCGTTAGTGCATACATCTAAGCGTGCTGTTTCTATTAAAGTTAGCGTTTGATTTGGAGTTGCAGTTCCTACCAACAACTCATAATAAGTTGATGGACAATCAGGGTAACTTGGAGCAATAAATACAATTCCATAAAGCCATATTTCAACACTTGTCCAGTCATTTGGAACTTTAACACTTTTCCCGCATTTCAATAAATTATTGCTACCAGGAGTTATTGTAGTTACATTTACGCCTGATTCAGATTGATAAATTTGTTTTTGTTGACTATTAAACTGAAATTCGACTGTTGATTTTTGATTAACACAATAACTAATTGTTGTCATATTTTTTTTATATTTAATAAAGCGTAAATCTCAGGTGAGCCATCACTCACGCTACCACCAAAATTATATTGGCTAATGACACTTGCTGGTTTTGCCCAGTACTGTATTGCTAAATATTTATTTTCTTCTATAGTAAATTTTCCTTTTATCGGCATTTGTAAAGCCGCTCCATTAGTAGAAGCTTGAAAGTAAGCGTTTATTCCATACAAAAAAGTTACATCGTCGGTTGTGTTTTGAAGTCGTAATTTAATATCAGACATTGCATAAAAAGTAAAATCACCTTCTAACTCATAAGTTCCAGACGGTAATTTAAATAAATTATTTTTAAGCACAACTAAACCTGTATCATCATATTGAATAGTATTAATTATTCGTGTAGACCATTGAGAAGTAACAGCAAAACCACCATTTGTCCCTGATGGCTTTTTGTCTAGTAATTGAATAAACGCTGAGTTAGAGCTATTGTTAAAAACACCTTTTAAAAAGTTTTTTCTAGTGATATGGTTAGTTACTCCATCTGCTTGCTGAATAGGAAGAATATCGTTATTATTCGGCTCTAACTTTTCAATCCCTAAATCTTTAATCTGCGACATAGTTGAAAATTATAATTTGATTAAGCAAGTAATAAAAATTTCCTCTTTTAATCTGAGAAGGATTCCAAACAACCAATTTCAAAAACTCAAAGGAATTAGAATTATCAAATTCAATTGGTTGCTTGTTTTCATCTGTTATTACATTATTATTTTCGTCTGTAATATCTCCTTTAAAATTAGATAATGCAGTTAATAAGATTGCTATTAGAAGACTTTCAGTAGTGTTATTCACTACCGGAATTAGCTTAACTAAAGAAGCTTTAGTGATTACTAAAGCGTGTTCATTTTGAAAAGCTCCATCACCAAATATTTGACTAAGAGAAAGAGTATTCATTTAATAATTGTTTGGATCAATAATCGAAGCATCGTCTGGTCTAGCCAAACTAACAGTTAATTGGTCAACTCGATAACCGTCATTGTTAGTGCCTCTAAATACAAACTGTGCGAATCCTCCCTCAACATAAAGACTTTGGTCTATGTTTGTATCAAAAGTAGTTCTCATTAGTCCATCTTTAGCCTTTAACAAAATTCCAGTAAGCAAACTTTCAGCCGTATTTGTAGCTGATGGAGTTAGACGCGGTAAATTGACTTTTAAAATTGTAATCGTAGTAGCGTCTTGAGTTGTACCAGTTCCAAAAACTTGCACTAAAGTTGGTTCTGCCATGTTTTCCTTGTTTATTGATAGTTATCAGAGAAATTATCTAATAACTTTGAATATCCTTCCTTTTATAGTGTAAGTATAATATATAAAATATTACATTTACAATATTAATCAAATGACTACTATAGCTCCAGCCCCACCACCGGACGATAAATTACCTGATAACTTTAATCCCTTTGAACATTTACAAAAAATTTACATCCCTCAACACAATGTACTTGTAAAAAATTATTTTAGTGATTTAGGTAATGATTGGAAGCCTAATATTGCAAGTCCTAGAAGTGCCTTAAGAGTTGCTTGCACAATGGTTGATAGCGATAATCAACTGATGATGAGCTTAAGACATCATCTATTATTTGACTTGTTAGGTTATGGAAGAAAAAATTTATTAGTTTATTATGGTTCCCAAGAAGCTATAGAACCTCCGGTTATTGGACATCCTAAAATAGTATTTTATTTTTCACAAGATTCTGAAGCTGTTGCTGTTGGACAGGCTCGTAAAGCAGATGCCGAGTATAGTGTTAGATTAATGGAATTAGAAAATACATCTATTAATTTAAAAACTAAATTAATAGAAATAGCTAAAGAAATAAAAACACAATTTGTAGAATCCAAACGAGGGATAATTTTAACTAAAGGAAAATTAGGAGTAATTTACAAAGACCCTAAAAATGGTTTTGCAAATGGTCGTAGAATACTCGCCAATACTGAAGGTGACGCTGTTGATATTTATAAAAGAATTTGCAATGTTGTGGACGTACCTTTTGATGAAGAAAAAATAACTTTAAGTACTCCTAAAAAAAATAGTACTGTCGGTGAAGTTACTAAAACTCAAGTTGTTTTAGGTAAAACCAAAAAAGTAAAAGCTTATCGTAGGGTAAGCAATGTTCGTTTTCGTTATGCATATTGTTTAATTCCCGGCGAACCACAACCATTGTTTTTGGTTGATACTACTTTTCGTTATCGGGCATTAGTTGATATCTAACAAAATAAATAAAATCGGAAACATATAAACTTTCCTCAGAAAAATAAGGTGTAAATGCTTGCTATGGTTGAGAAGTAATTAATAAGACTTAAAAAATATGTCACGTCGCAAAAGTGCGGTTGAACTAGAAGAATTAGCCAAAATTAAGCGTGCTCAAGCTGCTGCAAAATTAGCAGAAAAGCAAGCAAATCCTAAACCGTACACTCCAAAATTAGATACAGATTACATACAAGCTTATTATCGCGACCCTCTTGATATAACTCGTGTATTTAAAGTAAAAATTCCTGAAGGAACTGTAACCCTGTGGGGTGGACTTATTGCCGCTGGATTAACTGCTGCTGCCCCTGCCAATACTGCTGTGATTGAAATTACTAAAGGAAGTAAGCTACCAATTGTTAAGGTGCGCTGGTTTTATGGTGATGATACCGCTATTGTAGTTCCGGCAACTACCGCACATGGTCGGTGGATAAAGTTTTACGATAAAAAAAACGGGCAAGCTCATCACCAAATACCATTTGTAGAAACAGGTGCAACACCTGATTTAGCAACCACAATCACAGCTTTCTATTCCAAGTTAAATACCCAAGGAGAGACAGATAAAATAATCGGTACGCGAGGAAGGGCGGATTTAGTAATCGGATACGGTAATCAATATGTGACTCTAGCAAGAGTATCGGTGTAATTATCAACATGGTTGCAACAATTGTCGATCAGTTGGGAACATGGGAACAGTTAGGAGAAGTCACACTTTCAAATGAGTGGCAATTGTTCCCATTTTCTACCTTAAGTGAAATTTTCAGGATTAAAACCACTATTTTAAATCAGCAAGACTGGGACAAATTAAAAATCAGGAGTGGTGCTTACATTAGTTTTTTCTATTCAGACAGTAGTCAGTCTCCAAATATTTATATTCCAGTGTCTACCCATTCTATTATTCGAGAACTTCCAGTACCTAAAGAATTTCAAGATTCAGTTTCTATTAGTCGAGCTATCGCTTGTATTTTTTCACATAGATTAATTAATCGTTATTCTTTAAGTTCTTTTGCGCAATGGAAACTTAAACTTGAAGCGCTAGCTTAAACAGTAAAATTTAAAACTTTTATTCTTCCATCACAAGCATTGAGTTCTTTACACTCAATGCTTTTTCTATTAGCTCGGTATATAAGGCAATAATGCAAACATACTCTTCGTAAAACTACACATAAACTTCATACAAAATTCGTAATTTACGTACATATACGCATTTGTAACGGACTATTACAATTACTTGCGTAATCGCTTGTCAAAAAAAACAAGTACTATGCTGAATTTATTGAAGAACTACCGCAAAAACAAGGACAAAAAATGAAAGTTGCTAAAAATGATGGAAGAAAAGCACTAGT
Organism: Nostoc sp.; assembly: GCF_036917415.1. Taxonomy (GTDB): domain Bacteria; phylum Cyanobacteriota; class Cyanobacteriia; order Cyanobacteriales; family Nostocaceae; genus Nostoc. The sequence goes on from NZ_JBALDJ010000104.1 coordinate 43,252, forward strand.
ATCTCAGTTAAGACACGTAGGGTTAGAGTTGAACTCACTCGCTACTGAGGTAGAACAATTAGGACAACTACCTAAAGTAGAATCACGGATAAAAGATTTGCCAGCAATGATTAGCATCATGAAAAATGCTGCATGGGAATTGCAACAAAATAGGTTTGAAAAAGCTTTAGAAATATTAGAGGAAATCAACTCTGGCATTGGACAAGAGAAACTTGACGAGTTACAAGTTTCCTGACCTAATCTTTATAGTTATTAGAGAAGTTCTCTAATAACTATTCACACAAAGGATAGAGACATGGAAGAAAAGTGTATTTACTGGACTAATCTTTACGGTAATCCTTATCGCTTTGGATTACACCCGTCAATGCTAACCCCCGAAGGTTATCAGTTAAAGCTGAACACAAAAATCAGGGGACAAAGCAAGCGCGAAACTAGCGCGGTGATTGTAACTTTTGACGAAAATTATGTAATCAGTTTTCTTTCACAAACGCTAGGAAAGTTACAGTTAGGGAATTACAATGAATGGCAGAAAATTATCTCCAAAGCCTATTTGCAGTGCAAGCAACGGAAGGAGCAAGTACAACAGTAAGCCGTTCTGGATTAATCCGACTACTGGAGAAATTTTTCCGGCTGGTTCTACCCTTTCTGTAACTCAAAAAAAGAAACTGCAATTTTGGGACAG
>NZ_JBALDJ010000105.1:0-60667 GCF_036917415.1 Nostoc sp.
TTTATTTGCTTGACGCAATCCACTTGCTGTATAATCGCTTTCAAACTATAATATTTTCAAGGTTCGGTGTCTTTCAAGCGTCGCTTTTTCGCGCTCCGCTTCCAGCACTTATTCAATATAGCGAACCTAATTCATTGTGTCAACTATTTTTCCCAAAATTATTTTGGTTTGTTTTTCTGTCTGCTGAAACTGCCCACAGTGCCGGGTTATAGGCAACAATGGTTTATGCACTGTGTTGACTAAGGATGGAACAAGCGTGAATTTTCAGTCGGTAATAAGTTTATTGCATCATTTCTGGGGCGATCGCGGTTGTCTTATTGCCCAACCCTACGATATTGAAAAGGGAGCTGGTACTAAGAATCCCCAGACTTTTTTAAGAGCATTGGGGCCGGAACCTTGGGCTGTTGCTTACGTTGAGCCTTGTCGTCGTCCTACTGATGGACGCTACGGCGAAAATCCCAACCGCTTCCAACACTATTATCAGTACCAAGTTCTGATTAAGCCATCACCAGATAATATTCAGGAGATTTATCTTGATTCGTTAAGAGCTTTAGGTATTCGTCCTCAAGACCACGATATTCGATTTGTAGAGGATAACTGGGAAGATGCAACTGTGGGAGCTTGGGGTACTGGGTGGGAAGTATGGTTAGATGGGATGGAAGTTACTCAATTTACTTACTTCCAACAGTGTGGAGGAATTGATTGCCGTCCTGTGTCGATTGAGATTACTTATGGATTAGAGCGGCTGACAATGTATCTTCAGCAAGTAGAAGCATTTACTAAGATCCATTGGACAGACAATATTACTTATGGCGATGTTTTCCTGCAAAGTGAGATTGAGCAGTGCACATACAACTTTGAAGCGTCAAATCCTGAGTTGCTACTGACATTATTTAATTTATATGAGCAGGAAGCTACCCAATTGACGGAGCGAGGATTGGTATTGCCTAGCTTAGATTATGTAATGAAGTGTTCGCACACATTCAATCTGCTGGATGCTAGAGGTGTTATTTCGGTGACGGAGAGAACTCGCTATATTGCCAGGATTCGCCATTTGGCTAGGAAGGTAGCTCATTTATATGTTGAGCAAAGGGAGAAGTTGGGTTTTCCGTTACTCAAAAATACTGTGAGTTCAACAGGAAGCCCAATATCCTAAAGGATGCGGCTAGATCCGAACTAAGCACAGCTTTGTGTAAAATAATACTTTTTAAAGCCAGAGGAACGCAAAGTAAAGGCAAAGGTACCAGAGTCGTGGCAAATTTAATTCACTACGATTTTGTGTTCTGTTTATCCTTGTGGCGCTGAGGTTTAAGCTAGGTATATTTTTTTTGATGTGGCTTCTGCTAAAGAACAGAAATACGGTTAAATATTGAATCTAGAACATTAAAGCTACAAGGATAAGGCCCGCCTGTGCGGGCTTTGTTTATATAAACTTGATGGACTATACTCACCACAAGCATAAAAACTTTTCGCTGTTGCTGATTTTAAAAGATAAAAAGCTCACGCAGAAGTGCTTCAAGCACAGATAATAAGAGTTTGGAATATTTTGTTTTTGATTTCATAACTAAATTCAGCAACGCCGATTTTTCTTTATTGCTGCCCTATCTATATTTAAACCATCTGCAAATTTTGATTTCCAGGTGCTTTTACAAAAATCTTATGATTCAAACCAGTGGTGTAATTATTTGTCTTGGCTACATTTTTGGGTTGCTGTTTACAGCAGTTCCTTGGGGTGGTGTGGGGATTTTGGTTCTGGGGATAGTGGGAGCAATTCTTTTTAAAAGACGCACCATACTACAGCAATTTGCTCAGAAACCAGAAAATGCTGGAAGCAAAAAAAAGGCAGTGCCTAATACTTGGCAAACTCCCCATCCTCGAATATGGCTAGCTGCTGGTTTGGTGGGATTATTGGCAACTTTATATTTTCAATGGCGAATACCACAACCGGGTGCAAAAGATATTAGTCAGTTTGTCCCACCTGGAAATAGCAGCAATCAAGAACAACTTGTGATTGTACGTGGCGAAGTGGCGAGTAATCCCCGCTTAACTCGCAGTCAGCGAGGACAATTTTGGCTGCAAACGACTCAGTTAGATGAAGTTAAAAATGATAAAGGTTCAGCAGGTGTCCCACAAGGGGTTACAGGCAAATTGTATGTGACAGTCCCTATACTTCAGGCTACTGGGTTATACCCTAGTCAACAAATTGCTGTGACTGGGATTTTGTACAAACCAAAGGCGGCTTCTAATCCTGGTGGTTTCGATTTTCAGAAGTTTCTCAAGCAGGAAGGAACCTTTGCTGGTTTGATTGGGCGACAAATAAATGTTTTGGATCGGGAACGTAAATGGGGATGGTGGCAAATTCGGGAGCGGATTGTGCGATCGCAAGTTCGTTGGTTAGGTATTCCTGAAGGTCCTCTTGTCAGTGCAATGGTTTTAGGCAGCAAAGCTGTTGATTTACCCTACGATATCCGCGACTTATTTGTACAAGCTGGATTAGCTCATGCTTTAGCTGCTTCCGGGTTCCAAACTTCTTTGATTTTGAGCGTGATTTTACAGTTAACGAAGCGGGCAAGAAAAGGAACCCAATTTACCCTTGGGTTTTTGGCTTTAATCATTTTTCTGAGTTTAACAGGGTTTCAACCTGCGGTTCTCAGAGCCGTAATTATGGGTTTTGCAGCATTAGTTGGTCTGCTATTAAAAAGGAAGGTAAAACAGTTCGGATCGTTACTATTAGCAGCAACTCTGCTATTAGTGTTTAATCCTCTATGGATTTGGGATTTAGGTTTTCAATTGAGTTTTTTAGCAACATTAGGATTAGTTGTAACAGTACCTGCATTAGTCAATCGCCTAGCATGGCTACCACCTGCGATCGCTGCTTTGATTGCTGTTCCCCTAGCTGCAACTATTTGGACTTTACCTGTGCAACTCTTTGTCTTTGGAGTTGTACCATCTTACAGTCTGTTGCTGAATGTAGTTAGTACTCCATTAATTTCGATCATTAGTATAGGTGGAATCATCAGTGCGTTAGTAGGTTTAGTTTGGACTGACGCAGGAAGCTTCCTAGCCGGCGTGTTACATTATCCTACTGATTGGTTAATTAAACTAGTAGATTTTTTTAGCAATTTACCTGGAAATTCTGTTGCGGTGGGCAGCATATCTACTTGGCAGCTTTTGGCTATTTATATACTAATTATATTGGTCTGGCTAGTGCGTTGGTGGCAAAGGCGGTGGTGGTTTGCTAATATGATTGCGATTTGTTTAGTATTTATCCCACTTTGGCATTCTAAAAATACATTGTTTAGGATAACAGTCTTAGAATCTGGGACAGAACCAATTGTAGTCGTTCAAGATCGAGGTACTGTAACTGTCATTAACAGTGGTGATGAAGGTACAGGACGTTTTACAATTATACCGTTTTTACAACAGCAGGGTGTAAATCAAGTAAATTGGGCGATCGCAACTGATTTTCAAGGTAATGAAAGTAATGCTTGGTTTGAATTAATGCAACGTTTACCAATCAATAATTTTTATGAATATTCACCCCAAATAGATAATTCCATTACAACTCAGGCTATTCAACAGGAACTACAAAAACATCAAGGAATTTATCAACCTTTGGCAGTTGGTCAATCTGTGAAAGCTGGTTCGATAGTAGCGCAATTAATCAACGACCAATTACCAATTTTACAATTGCAAATTTTAGATCAAAATTGGTTATTAGTAGGTAATGTTAAATCTAAAGAGGTACAGCAACTAGTTAAAAATGGAAGTTTGCCTCGACCGCAAGTGCTTTGGTGTGCGCCTGAGTCATTAAAAGATTTAGTTATTGCTCTGCAACCACAAGTAGCGATCGCTTCTTCTGCTAACTTTGATCCAAAAACTTTATCTGAACTGAATCAAAGCCAAACTAAACTGTTCTTTACAGGACGAGATGGGGCTATTCAATGGACTCCTAATGGTCAGTTTGAGGCGTTTATTGAATCAACAGAAAATAAGTCATCTGTTTTATAAAAAACTCACAATTTTAGTAAATTCAAAAAAGTTGTATCAAATTCTATGACAATTTATTTTTACAGTACTCGTGAAGAATATGGTTGTTTCTCTAACTTTTCGTGTGGTAAACCAGAGTGATGAAAGATGCATCCTGGTTTTGGGAACACTAGATTTAGCACCAGACTTCCCAGGAAGGAGTTGATGTCTAAAGGCGAATGGAATAACAGATCGAAAAATACAGTTACCCTGGAATTACCCATAACATACCTAAAACCAGTGAAGCGTAATACAATTACCCATGAATTTGACTCTGGTTCACAAGCAGAAATAATACCTCCACAAGAAAGTGATGACCATTTGTCAGAAGCGTCCAAGCTACTAAGGCAAGGAATTCAACAGCAGCAAGGTGGCGAATTAATAACGGCTATGAAGTCTTTACAACAATCCTTGGGGCTGTTTCAAACAGTTGGCGATTTAGAAAAACAGGCACAGGTACTTTCTTTTTTAGGATTGGTAACTTACAGCACTGGAGACTACAAAGGTGCTATATCTTACTCCCAAGAGTGTCTGTCTTTGCTCAATAACACCTCAGATTTAGGATTGCAAATGCAAGCACTTTCCCATTTAGGCAATGCATACCGTCATCTGAATGACCATAAAAAGGCTATTGAGTTTCTAGAAAAATGTTTGAAAATAACGCAGCAACTGCAAGACAAACGAAGTCAAGTTGCGGCACTCAATAATTTGGGATTAGTGTATAAAGCTTTAGGCAACTTTACACAGGCTATTGAGTATCAGCAGCAAAGTCTAGAGATTGTGCGGGAACTCAAAGATAATTGGGGCGAAGAACAGGTACTCAAGAATTTGGGTAATGCTTGGTATGCTTTGAACAATTACCCAAAAGCGATCGCCTATTATGAGCAATGTGTAGTCCTATCACGCTCCTTAAAAAATGTTCGCAGTGCTTCTCAGGTGCTAAAGAATCTGGGCAATGCTTGTTATGCTTTAGGTGATTATACCAAAGCGATTAAGTATTATGAAGATCGGTTGCAATTAGCTAAAGAAATTCAAGACAAGCGTAGTGAAGAACAGTCTTTAAGTAGTTTAGGAGTTGCTTGTGAAGCTTTGGGTGACTATAACAAAGCAATTACATATTATGAAGAACGTTTGCTGTTAGCTAGAAATCTCACAGATCGTCGTAGTGAAGAACAAGCTCTTGCCAGTCTGAAAGTCGCTTGCTACGCCCTGGGTGATTATGCCAAAGCTATGCAATATCAGCAGGGAACATCTTCAAATAGTTAAAAAGTAAGATTGGAAAACAATTCAAAATTACTCGCACAGATCAATTCCCCTGATTGTCTTTTGTAGTTGGAGATATACGAGAGCTTGTAATGTATCTACTTGAGGAAATTCTCCGTAAAAATTACTCACACTCCAGAAGGGTTCGGGTGTTTCCAATACTATTGTGCGATCGCCCCACTGTTCTAACCAAGGTAACAATTTTTGTGGCGCTAATGGAGTACATAACCAAACTGCTGCTGGAGAAAGTGCTCTCATGGCAGTTGCTGCTACCGCTATTGTCATACCTGTAGCAATGCCATCATCAACTAAAATGAGCGTAGCATTCTCTGCATTCACCTGCGGACAAGCAGGAATTAATTGAGCTTCAAGAGACTTAGCTTGCTCGATCGCTTTATTTAAAGCCACTTCTCGCCACCGCAGATCGTGTTTAGAGCGAAATAGCTTTTGATCCGCCCAAAGAACATTTCCAGAAGTAGTCACTGCACCAATGGCTAACTCTGGATTTTCTGGATGGCTAATCTTTTTTGCCACAACAATTGTCAACGGACAATCCAAAAGACGTGCTATTGGTGCTGCTACTGGTATACCTCCTCTTGGCAAAGCATAAACAATTGGTACAGGCTTTACCCCAGAATCAATAGTTTGCTGAGTCAAAATATCATGAATTACTTGCGCCAATAACTCACCTGCATGGGTACGATCGGCGAAAATTGGGGTATGTGACATGGTTTCCCCCAGCATCTTAAGACAGCACTGCTTTTATCATGACTGAATTTTGTCTCAAATTAACTGATACAATAAGATTTGTATAAATAATTAAGTATTCAGCAAAAGTTTATTGTTCCGATCAATATCCAGCCAGAGGGTTATTTAAATCAGATATGATAGCTGGCGCTGATGCCAAAATCCTGACTTTCATGAGCAGCGAAACCCAACTCAGCCTCTTCGACGACTCAAGTTTTAATCAACGAGAACTGATTCCTACAGACGCGAAAATTCCGATCGCTCCCGGAACTTATTCTGCCATAACGGAGTTGACACAGCATTGCGATCGCTGTCACCGTTGTGCGTTGGGAGACACTCGTACTCATGCTGTTGTCGGACGTGGCAATCTCAAAGCACCAATTATGGTTGTGGGAGAAGCGCCAGGTCAAAATGAAGACGAAACTGGCTTACCATTTGTAGGCAGATCGGGACAATTGCTAGAGAAAATTTTGGCATCAGTGAATCTGACTACTGAGCATGATGTATACATAGCCAATATAAATAAATGTCGCCCACCAGATAATAGAGTTCCCACTCCTGTAGAAGTAGCGGCTTGTCTACCCTACCTACTAGAACAAATTCGCTTAGTTGACCCCAAAATAATTCTGTTAACGGGTGCAACTGCTGTCAAAGGGATCACTGGCGATAAGCGGGGGATTACGAAAATTCGTGGGCAGTGGCTGGAGTGGGAAGGGCGTTTATGTATGCCAATTTTTCATCCTTCCTACTTGCTGCGTAACCCTTCTAAGGAAAGAGGTGCGCCGAAATGGTTGATGTGGCAGGATATCCAGGCAGTGCGTGCCAAGTTAGACGAAATCCAAAATAACAGCTAGAGATTTCCCTCCTGAAGAGGCACTTATAGCCGTAGTCATATAGGTTAGGACATAATGACAAGCGTGAATGTCAGGAAGAGTAATGTTTTTACCTCCTGCCTTCTGCTATATATAAAACTTAATTTTCTCCTAACGCATTAGGGACGGTTAGGGAGGGGTAAAACTGAAGCTAGCGCGCCTCTTGACAAGGGGCACGCTAGCACGGGTGAGGTACTTTGGTTATTGGGAATTGAGCAGACTTGATATTACCTTTTACCTTTTAGACGCGAAATTTCAAGTCTCTATTCGTCGTCGAAATCATCTTCGTCGTCTTCCTCTTCTTCCTCGTAATCGTCGTCGTCTACTACTTCGTCAGCAATTAATTCATCTTCTTCATCTAGAATTGACCTTTCTGCACGTCTGCTGCCAAAGCCAGATTCTCCAAGAGTAGGAGAATCTAAATTATAGGTGCGAGCTGTGCGATCGTCTAAGACCATATCTAGGGGATCGTCAACTTCATCCAACACACTACTGGTAATTTCAGTAGCATAGTCATCGATTGCTCCTGGTTCTTCATAGGTATTGTATCCAGTACCCGCCGGAATCAATCGCCCGATAATCACGTTTTCCTTTAATCCGCGCAGCCAGTCAGATTTGCCTTCGATAGCGGCTTCGGTGAGTACCCGTGTTGTCTCTTGGAAGGACGCGGCGGAAATAAAGCTGTCGGTGTTCAAGGATGCTTTAGTGATTCCCAACAATACTGGGGTATACTGTGCCCTCGCACCGCCTGTAATTGCCATAGCTTCGTTCACCTGCTCGACTTGGCGCAGTTCCACCAATTCGCCGGGAAGCATTGTGGTGTCACCACCATCATCAATCCTGACTTTGTTGGTCATCTGGCGAACAATCACTTCAATATGCTTATCGGAAATATCAATCCCTTGAGATTGGTACACCATTTGCACTTCATTCACCAAGAAGGTTTGTACTTTTTGCAAGGCAAGGCTAGCACAAGCATAAATTCCATCTTCAGAACCCAAGCTAAAGAAGATTTCCAAAATTTCGTGGGGATTGGATGGCCCATCGGTCAACGGTTGTCCCGCTAATACTGTTGATCCATCTGGCACAATCAAATTTTGTCCTGGCCCCAGAGGATAATCTGTCACCACGCCATTTGATTCTACGACTTTGATGGCGATCGCTTCATCACCATCACCGTAAACTACCTTAACTTCTCCGCCCCGCCGACATAAGATGCACGCTTCTTTCGGTTTACGAGCTTCAAGTAGTTCTTCAATCCGGGGCAAACCTTGAATGATATCTCCGGTTTTGGCGCGTTCAAATACCAGCAACACCAAGTTATCACCCCGTTGTACCAAATCGCCGTCTTCTATCTGCAATACAGCACCAGGGCTAACTCGATAAGGGCGACCGATACGGGTAGTAATAACGTAGTTTTTAGTACTCAAAGCTGATTCCCCACCAGATGCAGCAGTGACACTTTTAATATCCACTACTTGCCCTGATTCTGGGGTAAAAACTCCAGGAGCAACTTCTGTACCTTCTACTAGCAAGTCACCCACTTTTACCTTTGGTTGAGTACTAGTATTAATGGGAAGCCTGTCAGCGTCGCGCAACACCAAACAGCGACGCACGTTTTCGGTTCCTTTTTGAACACCTCGTACTTCCCCGCCTTCTTTACACAAGATTTGGGTACGTGCGACTACAGAACCTGGGGCGATCGTTAGCCCATCGTGTACTTCAAGTGTCGTCTGGGTACTACCTTGGGTGGCATCGGCGGTAATGTCTCGACGAATTACCAAGGATTCCAAAATTACTAGTTGTAAACGTTGAACTTCTGGGTCTTCGGTATCCTCTACTAATTCAATATCTGCTGCCAGGGGTGAAGCATTATGGTCTTGTTCCCCTTCTTGCTCAATTTCTAGCACTAGCTGGGTTCGCAGCAGTTCTACACCTTCAACAGATTTGACGCGTTCTGAATCTTTATAAGGTAGTCGTTGCACTGCTCTTAATTGAATCGATCGCCCGGTTTGTTGACTTACCGATGTAGTTGATGGCACATCTGGATTATCAGGGACGGCAAACTCAACTACTGGACGGCTTAACAGGGCGGGCCCTTCTGGTGTCTCTACATACTGGATATAACGCAATTCCGTGGCGACATTGCCTTGGAATTCCTCACCTGGTTGGATAAAGGTGTTATCTCGCCCGATAACTGATTCGGGATCGTCCACCATCAGGAGTTCTCCTGGCTTCACGACTACTTCCCGCAGGATGTCGTTTTTCTGGGTTACTTCTACCACACCACTGTTTTGGCAGAAGATATCCTTCACTACTTCGGTGCCAGCTTCGACAAACTGACCGTCTTCCACCAACAGTAAGGAGATGTCTTTATTAACTTCGTGGCTTTCTTCAGGAATCCACAATAAGGTACCGCCCTGCACGACTTCATAACCCAGCTTGGCTTTACCTTTTTTCTGGACTTCGACACCCGCGAATTTCAAGAATCCACCAGTAGTTGTGCGATAGCGGTCATCAATTAACTCAGCTACTACTTGACCATTTTGCACTTTTGTGCCTGGTGTAGCCCGAAGGTTAAATACCTGGTTGTTGCCAGTAGAAACTAAGTAGTTATTGCGACCTTGAGAACTTTGGACTGTCACGGTTGCCTGGTCTAAGACTACAGAAGCAGTGATAATCTCAATTTCCCTGGTACTCTTACCTGGGGTAGCTTCGGGTAAGCGTACTACACCGCCGTGCAAACTGGTTAACTTGGTTTCTGCTAAAACTCCATTAGAAGCGATCGCATCACCATTTTTCACCACCAATTCTGCACCAGGCGGCAAGTTGTAAACTTCTCCAGACAAAATCCAAATCAAACCACCCCGTGCGGCTGTAGTTGTGGTATTACCTTGACGGTCGGTTTTTTGTTCTGGAACTACTTCGGCAAATTGCACTTCCCCTGCCAAGTCAGAGGCAACATCTTTAACTGCTTTTTCTGTATTAGTCCGAGTTGTGCGTCCACCGAGGGCAACCTCTGCCAACAACTGACCTTGTTTTACTTGATTTCCATCAAATACATATAGTGTTGAACCTTGAGTCAGATGAACTTCTTGGTTTTCTGGGGTAACGTCACCTACTTTTTTTGGTTCCAAAAGCATGATGCCATTAGCTTCAACATAGAGCGCATCTTCCCCGTGGCGGGTACGATAAGTTCTGGTCTTCAGTTTGCGGGGAAGCTTAACAGTTCCATCGATTTTAGAACGAACTTGTTGCGCTACTTCCCCGGTAAACACACCCCCCGTGTGGAATGTCCGCATGGTTAACTGGGTACCAGGTTCGCCGATACTTTGGGCAGCAATAATCCCCACAGCTTCGCCCAAGTCCACCATTTTGGCGTGGGCCAAACTCCAGCCATAGCAGTGTTGACAGACAGAACGTGCGGCTTCACAAGTTAGTGGCGATCGCACCACAACTTCTCCTACCCCAGATTTTTCAATTTTCTTCGCTAATTCTTCAGGAATTGGCGAATTGCGTGCTGCAATTACTTCTTTTGTTACCGGATGCACCACATCTTCGCCAATTACCCGTCCCATCAAGCGGGTTCCTAAAGGAATCAAGGTTTTGGCACCTTCTGTCATTGGTCGAATGCTAAGACCTCTGGTAGTACCACAGTCAAATTCCCGAATAATTACATCCTGGGATACGTCCACCAAACGGCGAGTGAGATAACCAGAGTCAGCTGTTCGCAACGCAGTATCCACCAATCCTTTTCTGGCACCGTAAGACGAAATAATGTATTCCGTCACTGTCAGTCCTTCACGGAAGTTGGTTTTGATGGGCAAATCGATAATTTCCCCTTGAGGATCTGCCATCAGTCCCCGCATCCCCACCAATTGCCGAACTTGAGAGATATTACCCCGTGCACCGGAGAATGCCATCATATATACGGAGTTTAGGGGATTAGTCTTCTTGAAGTGAACGACTACTTCATCTTTCAAAGCTTCACTAGTACCGTTCCAGGTATCGATTACCTTTTGAAAGCGTTCTACTTCCGTGATTTCTCCCCGTTGGTAACGGGTTTCAGTGGCGCGAATTTCTTCTTCGGCTGCTTCTAAGAGCAATCGCTTAGTTGGCGGCACCATCAAGTCATCTACACTGATGGAAACTCCTGCTTTGGTAGCGTACCGAAATCCCAAATCTTTCAATTTGTCAGCCATTACTGCGGTTCGCGCCGTACCATAATACGTAAAGGCCCAAGAAATTAAATTTCTTAACTGACCTTTATCAACCACGCGATTGCGAAAAATCATTTTTTCGTTAGTCATTAGTCATTAGTCCTTGGTCATTAGTCATTAGTCATCAGTCATCAGTCATTTGTCATTAGCAAATGACAAAGGACAAATGACTAGCTTGCTAGTGCTTCCTGAATAGCATTATTGTAAATAACGCGACCTGGAGTTGTGTAAATATATTGAGAAATTACATTGCCTTTAGCGTCTTGTCTGACTCGGCGGAACTTATAGAGTAATGTGCGGGTACCATCCTCGTTTTCCGTCACTTTCAGGGGTTCCGTATCCGGTTGGTCTGATTCTATTTCACCGTCAAACCGCACGTAAATATAGGCATGCAAGTCAATTTGCTCTTGCTGAAAAGCCATAATTACATCTTCTAGCGAAGAAAAGTATTTTCCTGCGCCTTTTATCGCACCGGGATTTTCTGCTGTTAAGTAATACGCCCCCAACACCATGTCTTGGCTAGGGGTGATGATGGGTTTACCTGTGGCTGGGGACAAAATATTGTTAGAAGCCAACATCAACAACCGCGCTTCAGCCTGACTTTCTAATGACAGCGGGACGTGTACCGCCATTTGGTCGCCGTCAAAGTCGGCATTAAATGCTGGACACACCAGAGGATGCAGTTGAATCGCTCTACCTTCTACTAAAATCGGTTCAAAAGACTGAATACCCAAGCGGTGCAACGTTGGTGCCCGATTTAGCATTACAGGGTGTCCTTCAATCACTTCTTCCAGCACATCCCAAACACTGGGATCGTTGCGAGATATCAACTTTTTCGCAGCTTTGATGTTATTTACCATACCGCTACGAATCAGGCGGTTAATCACAAATGGTTGAAATAGCTCAATCGCCATTTCTCTGGGCAAACCGCACTGGTGAATTTTCAGCTTTGGTCCGACAACAATTACCGAACGTCCAGAGTAGTCAACCCGTTTACCTAACAAGTTTTGTCGGAAACGTCCTTGCTTACCCTCAATAATGTCAGACAAAGATTTCAGGGGTCGGTTATTTGCCCCTACCACAGTGCGTCCCCGACGACCATTGTCAATCAAAGCATCCACTGCTTCTTGCAGCATCCGCTTTTCATTTCGCACAATAATCTCTGGTGCCAAAATTTCTTGCAAGCGTGCCAAACGATTATTGCGGTTAATTACCCGCCGATATAAATCATTTAAATCGCTGGTGGCAAACCGTCCGCCATCTAACTGCACCATGGGGCGCAAGTCGGGGGGAATCACGGGAATGACTGCCATTACCATCCACTCTGGTTTGGAACCAGTAGCGATGAAGTTATCAATCACGCGCAGTCGCTTAATGAGCTTGGCCCGCTTTTGTCCCTTGGCATTGCCAATTTCTTCCCGTAGGCTTTCCGCTTCTTGTTCTAAATTAATATCGGCAAGCAAACGCAACAGTGCTTCAGCACCAATACCTACCTCTACGCCTTGCAGCTGAGAATCTTCGCTATAAATTTGGTCTTCTATTTCCAACCACTGGTCTTCACTCAGTAGCTGTTTGTAAGTTAAAGTTTCGGCATTACCTGGACTTAGGACAACATAAGAGTTGAAATAAACAATCTGCTCGACATCCCGCAAAGGCATATCCAACAGAATGGAAATATAGCTAGGAATGCCTTTGAGATACCAGACGTGAGCTACTGGTGCGGCGAGTTTGATATAGCCCATACGGTGGCGACGCACCCGTGACTCGGTGACTTCTACCCCACAGCGCTCACAGACAATACCTCTATGACGGACTCTTTTATACTTGCCACAATGGCATTCCCAATCTTTAGCAGGGCCAAAGATCCGCTCGCAAAATAAGCCATCCATCTCTGGCTTGAGAGTTCGGTAGTTAATCGTTTCTGGCTTAGTAACTTCTCCAACTACTTGACCATTGGGCAATGTTCTCTCGCCCCATTGGCGAATGCGTTCAGGGGAAGCCAAGCCGATTTTTACGTAGTCAAACTGATTAGTTTGGGCAGGTCTCATATTTAGTCATTAGTCATTAGTCATTAGTCATTGGTCATTGGTCATTAGCCATTAGTCCTTTGCTAATGACAAAGGACTAATGACTATTGACTATTGATTATTCGTCATCTTCCAGCGATTCGCGAGAAAGAGATTCGTATGTGGGTCGAGGAGGTGTGCGACGGGCTGATTGGTCTGCCATCAAATCGACTTCCACATCTAGGGAACTGCCGTCTGCTTGGGTTTCTACTTTATGTACGGCAATGTCTAATCCCAATGATTGCAACTCGCGCATTAGCACCTTAAAGGATTCTGGAGTTCCAGGTCGAGGAATTGCCTTACCTTTAACGATCGCATTTAACGCTTCATTCCGTCCTTGCATATCGTCAGATTTAACTGTGAGCAATTCCTGTAAGGTATAAGCTGCACCAAAGGCTTCCAATGCCCACACTTCCATTTCTCCAAACCGCTGACCACCTTGTTGTGCTTTACCACCCAAGGGTTGCTGAGTTACCAGTGAGTATGGGCCTGTAGAACGGGCGTGGATCTTATCATCCACCAAATGCACCAGTTTCAGCATATAAGCCACACCGATGGTAATTGCTCGGTCAAAGGGTTCGCCTGTACGACCGTCATACACCATGATTTTGCCTGGATTATCTGGGTTATATACCCAGTCTTTGCCTGTTTCGTCTCGTGCTTCTTGCAATTTGCCATGCACGATTCGGCGAGATGACTCTTCACCGTACATTTCATCAAAGGGAGTAATCTTAAATCGTACTCCCAAGGTCTGACCAGCCCAACCCAAGAGGCACTCAAATACTTGTCCGACGTTCATCCGACTAGGTACGCCCAAGGGGTTGAGTACAATGTCCACAGGTGTTCCATCGGGCAAATAAGGCATATCTTCCGCTGGTAATATCCGAGAAATAATCCCTTTGTTACCGTGGCGTCCTGCCATTTTGTCGCCAACTTGGATTTTGCGTTTTTGCGCAACATAGACCCGGACTACCATATTGGCTCCTGGTGGCAGTTCATCGCCTTGTTCGCGCGTAAACAATCGCACATCAACTACGCGACCTTTTTCACCATTTGGCACTCGCAGCGAATTGTCTCGCACATCCCTTGCTTTTTCACCGAAAATGGCACGCAACAGTTTTTCTTCTGGCGGTTGGTCAGATTCACCTTTGGGTGTGACTTTTCCTACCAAAATATCACCAGCTTCTACCCACGCTCCAATCCGAATAATTCCCTGTTCATCCAACTGACGCAAGGCATCTTCCCCGACGTTGGGAATTTCTCTAGTGATTTCTTCTGGTCCTAGTTTTGTCTGTCTAGCTTCAATTTCATATTTTTCAATGTGAATTGAGGTGTAGACATCATCCTGCACCAGTCTTTCAGAGATTAAAATTGCGTCTTCGTAGTTGTAGCCTTCCCAAGGCATATAGGCAACGACGATATTTTGTCCTAGCGCCAATTCACCGCCTTCGGTGGAGGAGCCATCAGCCAATACCTGACCAGCAACAACCCGTTCCCCAATGCGGACGAGAGGTTTCTGATTTAAACAGGTGTCTTGGTTGGAACGTTGGTACTTGGAAAGGATGTACTTAATTTCTGGGGTATTAGGTTTAGGACGGACGCGAATTTCTGTAGCATCTACATAAGTGACATCGCCATCGGTACGCGATACAATCACCATCCCAGAGTCTCTTGCTCCTTGCGCTTCCAAACCAGTACCCACCAAAGGACGCTCTGGTTTGAGCAGAGGGACTGCTTGCCGTTGCATGTTCGATCCCATCAGCGCTCGGTTAGCGTCATCATGCTCCAAGAAAGGAATCATGCTGGTCGCTACCGATACAATCTGTACGGGAGATACTGCTACGTAGTCCACTTGTTCTGGTGTTGTGGTGGAAAATTCTTGGCGATATCGGACTGGCACTTGCGGCCCAATAATGTGCCCAGTTTCATCTACAGGAATATCTCCCGGAGCAACCCGCAAATCGTCTTCTTCATCGGCTGTCATGTAGGCTGGAGGTAAATCAAATCTAACTCGCCCATTTTCTACAGGTCTAAATGGCGTTTCTAAGAAGCCGTACAGGTTTACCCGTGCATGGGTTGCTAAGGAGCCAATCAATCCAGCGTTGGGGCCTTCTGGTGTCTCAATCGGGCAAATGCGTCCATAGTGACTAGGATGAATATCCCGCACAGCAAATCCAGCGCGTTCGCGGGTTAAACCACCAGGACCAAGGGCACTCAGACGGCGTTTGTGGGTCAGTTCTGCTAGGGGATTGGTTTGATCCATGAACTGACTTAACTGGCTAGAACCAAAGAATTCTTTAATTGCTGCTACCAATGGTTTGGGGTTCACCAAGGAAGCAGGAGTCAGCACTTCGGCATCAGATACTGTCATCCGTTCCCGAATTATTCTTTCTAGTCGGTTTAAGCCCACTCGCACTTGGTTTTGTAGCAATTCCCCGACGCTTCTCACCCGCCGATTGCCTAAATGGTCAATGTCGTCGATATTACCAATGTCATATTCTAGGTTTATCAGGTAATCTACGGCTGCCAAAATATCGCCAGGAGTCAACACGCGCATGGTGTCTGGGACAGAAAGGCGCAATTTTTTGTTCAGCTTGTATCGTCCGACGCGACCAAGGTCGTAACGTTTCGGATCAAAGAAACGGGAGTCTAAAAGTTGTTGTCCACCCAAGACTGTGGGTGGTTCACCAGGACGCAGTTTGCGATATAACTCCATCAGGGCTTCTTCTTCAGAGAATTGCCCTTCTTTTTCAATGGTCTTTTGAAAATATTCGGGGTGGCGTAAGGCGTCAAAGATTTCGTTGTCTGATAACCCTAAAGCCTTTAGGAGTACTTGCGCTGAGAGTTTGCGGGTTTTGTCGATGCGTACCCACACCAAATCGTTACGATCTGTTTCAAATTTCAGCCATGCTCCACGGTTGGGAATGAGACTGGCAGAATAAGTACGTCGCCCGTTTTTGTCGATTTCTGATTTGTAATAAACCCCTGGCGATCGCACTATTTGGTTGACAATTACCCGCTCGGCTCCGTTAATAATGAACGTGCCGCGATCGGTCATCAAAGGCAAATCCCCAATGAATACCTCTTGCTCTTTGATTTCCCCGGTTTCTTTATTAATTAGACGTGTGGGAACATACATTTGGACAGCATAAGTACTATCGCGCCGTTTAGCTTCTTCGACACTGTACTTTGGCTCCTTGAGTTTGTAGTTATGACCCAAAAAGTGCAGTTCTAATTTACCCGTATAATCTGTAATAGGACTAAAGGAGTTAAGTTCTTCTATCAGCCCTTCTTCTAAAAACCAGCGAAAGCTTGACCGCTGGATTTCAATCAAGTCGGGTAATAGAAAGGCGGGTTCCATATATGTTTCTTTAGTCATGCCTCTTCCTTTGTCAACCTGGTTAAATTTTCCCTTGGACACTGCTGTTTGACGCTTCCCACTGCTAGCCAGTGTCCTTAGCTGTTTGGGAACTTTTTCTTACACACTGGTGATTTACATCTGTGGGCAAACGCAGCGATTAAATCTGGCTGGAATGAGCAATTTTCACAAGGAAAATTGCCCTTAATAGGGACTAAGTAATGGGTACTGGGTACTGGGCATTAGGGGAGCATGGGAAAAGTTGCTGAAAGTCTTTCCCCTCTGCATCTCATGCCCAATGGAGCCATTCGCTTTTCCTGTCAAACACGCTACGCATAGTTTGCTTAAGAGTTTTGGCAAAAGTTGGCAAAGCTGCCCAACACGCTGGCTCCCCAATGCCCATTTCAAATAGAATATCCAGTTAAAATATTCCTGAATTTGATTTACTTTTTTCACTTCCCCTCCAAAAAGCGCGTTAATTCGCTGACGCAGCTCCACACAGTGGGTTTTAAATCCACCCCGCTGTTGATACTCTCAGTGATATTTTAGATATCCTAAGACTTAGGGAACGATCTGCACCTTGTCGATTTTGAATCAGAATTACTTCATTTTGCTGGATTGTACTCACAAGGCAATTTTTGTTTAACGATTTTGAATAGGTTTAATACAAAGTAAACCGATGTTGTGCAAAAGTCTAGCTCAATTTAGGTTGGCACAGTTAGTCATCTGGGGAAAGCATCCGCTTGTAGAGATTTTGAGGATGGCTAAGCCATAACAGCATGGAAAATCAGGATGAGAAGTTTTATGTTCCTTCCTTTATCATTATGGCGCAAGCAAAATGTTTTTGAGGGAATAATACTAGCATATTTTTGTCCCCTATAAGTTTATTCTTTTTTACACAACTTAACAAAAGATACTAGGACACACTTGATATTGACAAACCGAATAATTCACAGGCATTTTGGGTGGTTTGATGGGCGATCGCCTCTACCGTTTCATGACGCAGTTTAGCTATTTGTTCGGCTACATAAAGTACGTAGGCAGGCTCGTTGCGCCTCTCGCCCCGTTTCGGAACTGGAGCTAGAAATGGGCAGTCTGTTTCAATCAGTAGGCGATCGCTACTTACCATTGCAGCAGAGGATTGGATTGCTTTAGCATTTTTAAACGTTACCGTACCGCTAAAGCTTATATAAAAGCCTAAATCGAGAAACCATTGAGTTTCTTCAGGTGTTCCTCCCCAGCAATGCATCACACCGCGCACTGTTTCTCCTTTGAGTTGCCGCCATTTTTGCAACACTTCTTTGGTTGCCACAGCAGCATCACGGCAGTGGATAATCACTGGTAAGTTTAGTTCAGATGCGATCGCCAACTGGGACTCGAACACCATATACTGTTGTTCATAGTTATCAGCTTTGTAAAAATCCAGCCCCATTTCTCCAATTGCTACCACATTTGAGTCAGAACTCGCTAAAGTTTTGATTTTCTCGGCTGTCTCGCTATTCCATTTGTCAGCATCTAAAGGATGTAATCCTACAGCAAAACTAATTTCGGGAAACTCTTGGGCTATCGATTGAATACTGGAAAACTCCTTCGGGTGAACACAGGAATGCACTAAACGCACTACGCCTGCTTCTTGCCACCGCGATCGCACTGTTGCTAAATCCGGCTGGAAACTATCAAAGTTAAGATGTACATGAGTGTCTATCAGTTGCATCTTTTGTCCTTTGTTGTTTGTCCTCGATCCTTTGTCGTTTGTTTTGTTACCAATGACTAATGACTAGGGACAAATGGCCAATGACTACTCAGCTGTTTGTGTGAGGGGTTTTAATCTGTGAGCCAATCTTGACTTTTTCCTTGCCCCATTGTTTGGGTGAAGAATACCTCGTTTGATCGCCTTATCAATTTTGCCGTAAGCCTCGGATAACCGAGCTTGCGCTTCTTGTTTTAATTCTGGGGTAGGATTAGCTGTATAAGCAGCTACAGCATTGAGGTATTTCTTCATCAGCGTCTTGACTGCTGATTTGTAAGATTTATTACGCAGTCGGTTACGTTCTGCGATTTGGGCACGCTTGAGAGCAGACTTTGTATTCGCCACAGTCAATTCCAAAAATACGATTATTAATTATGTAAACACACTACTAGACTTACTAATATAGCATCTAAATTGCCAATGTTATAATTTACTAAAAAAATTATAGGATTAGGTATTGGGCATGAATGAAAATCAATAATCTCTACTAGCCAATTCAATATTTCCTCGATTTAGGAAATGCGTTAAAATAAAATACATCTAAATAACTGTCACCCTAACTCATCACAACCTGATTAAGCAATGTGATTGCCAAGAAATATAATTTTTCCGTAAACCAGATGTATTATTTAGAGGCATGAACTGTAAAGAGCTAAATCTCAGGGATTCTCAAGTATAGAAACGATATATCGTGCCTGTACAGACATTAACTAGTAAAAGTTAGGGGAATAAGTAAAAATTATACTCAGACCCTAACCACTGTAAATTCAGGGGATTAGATGTGTAAACATACCATTTGCACCCCACAAGGATTGAGGGAAAGGGTGTAAGAGGAGTGGGAAATGGCACACCTGCTTCCTGCCGCTAGCTAGTCAAAGCATATCGGATTGAGCAATTAAGTCGCCTTCTCAAGCAAACTATACGCTGGTAGCCTTGAGAGTATCAAAAAAATCCAGGTTAAGCTAGAGAAGAGAATTAGAGTCAGCTTGCACACCCCAGTGGGTCAAGAGCAATACTAAATCTCAGGTGGCAATATTAAATTTTGGCATTGTCCTTACTCCATGCTGCGAATTATTACTCAGCAGGCAGACGTTAGAGCAGAACTACAACGGATCTGCGAGCGCACCCATGACGAACAGGTACTTCACAAAGAAGCAACGGTGCGGGAAATTTTGCAAGCAGTGAAGCGCCAAGGCGATAAAGCTGTATTGCATTACACGGACGAATTTGACAAACAAACGCTCAAAGCAGAAGAACTCCGAGTTACAGGCTCGGAATTGGATGCAGCCTATCAGCAGGTATCAAAGGAGTTGTTGGGCGCAGTTCGGCTAGCTTGCCGCCAAATTGAAGCGTTTCATCGTCAGCGAGTACCAAAAAGCTGGGTACACTTTGGTGACGATGAAGTAGTACTGGGCAAACGCTACACCCCTGTAGACCGAGCCGGGTTGTATGTGCCTGGTGGCCGTGCCGCCTATCCCAGTACAGTGCTAATGAATGCAATTCCGGCTCATATTGCTGCTGTACCCCACGTGGTGATGGTAACACCACCAGGACCAGGGGGTGCTATTAACCCAGCAGTCTTGGTAGCTGCCCAAGAAGCAGGGGTGCAAGAAATTTATCGCATTGGGGGCGCACAAGCGATCGCCGCTTTAGCTTATGGTACAGAAACGATTCCGAAAGTGAATGTGATTACTGGGCCTGGTAACATTTATGTCACCCTAGCGAAAAAACTTGTCTATGGCACCGTCGGTATTGATTCTTTGGCAGGTCCTAGCGAAGTGCTGGTGATTGCCGATGAAACCGCAAATCCAGTACATGTAGCTGCTGACTTGCTGGCCCAAGCCGAACACGATCCAATGGCGGCAGCGATTTTGCTGACCACAGATGCTGCTTTGGCGAAAAACGTACAATTAGCTTTGGAAAGACAGCTAGTGGATCATCCACGGCGAATAGACACAGAAAAAGCGATCGCTCACTACGGCTTGATTATCGTTGTGGAATCGCTCCAAGCCGCAGCAGAACTCTCAAATGAATTTGCCCCCGAACACCTGGAATTAGAAGTCAAAGACCCTTGGGCACTCTTACCACAGATTCGCCACGCTGGGGCAATCTTTTTGGGTTACTCAACACCAGAAGCTGTAGGAGATTATTTGGCAGGCCCTAATCATACCTTGCCAACTTCTGGTGCTGCCCGCTATGCTTCGGCATTGGGTGTTGAAACTTTCCTTAAACACTCCAGTATTATTCAATACTCCCAAACTGCACTGCAAAATGTGGCTGGTGCCATAGATGTGCTAGCAACAGCAGAAGGTTTACCTTCCCATGCTGATTCAGTCCGACGCCGAATTCAGCAAGAATAGTGATTTGGAATGCTTAATTTTTTCTGATAACTCAAAGTTTGGATAGCGATACCTACGGTAAGCTATGCTAAAGCACGCCATTTGCTATCCTAACTTCAATCACCCTTAAGCGTCCACAAGTCGGGCATTGCCGACTGTAGTTTCTGGGAGAGGGTTTTCCTTTCCCAGAAAAGTTGCTACAACCCGTTCGCATGAAAGTGGCGTAAGACTAGCTGACCGATGGCGTAGCCTTAAATATATAAATTAAGTTGTCAGATAAAAAATTAGTTTAGTGTCATTGCCGACTAATTTTGCTAGATACTTATGTATGTAAGGGGTCTACTCTTTAGGAGACGAGAGCAGTGCTAAATAGTGTTTTGGTAGCTCTGGACGGTTCGGATATTTCAGAACGAGTAATTGAAGCTTTAGATTATTTGGTGTTTTCAAAAGACGCCAAGGTTATTCTCTGTCATGTGTTTCTCACACCAGAGTCAGAAATGGAACTACCTGCCGATCGCCCTCAACCAGAGTCCCCAACGTTTTCTTATTTTCATATTGAAAAGCAACTGCAATTATATCAGGAAAAGTTATCAGCCAAAAGTGAGTTAGAGTTAGTAACTGGCGATCCCGCTGAAGAGATTATTCGTCTTGCCAATATTTATAAAACTGACTTGATCGTAATTGGCAGTCGGGGCTTGATGGGGATGAAACGAATTGTTCAGGGTTCTGTTAGCAGTCAAGTTGTAGAAGAGGCTAATTGTTCAGTGTTGGTCGTAAAACCAAGGTAAAGATTTGCAAGGGGAAGCAATGGCTATAATCACCCCAAAATTAACCTTTGAAGAATACCTGAAATATGATAATTGCACTGATAGCTGCTATAAATTGGTCAAGGGAAAACTAATTCCCATGAGTCTAGAAAGTGGACAATATGATGCACAAGGGTTTAAAAATTTTAACATATCAATTCTGTGTTCTCTGCGTCTAGAGGATGTCTGAAAAGTTTTTTGTATACACCGAACGCTCAGAGATCCCCCTAAATCCCCCTTAAAAAGGGGGACTTCAAGGCTCTTATTCCCCCTTTTTAAGGGGGTAAGGGGGGAGCAACCAATATTTGATACTTCTCAGACATCCTCTCAAAGTCGTTAGATAAATTACTTTTAAACTGCACTGCCACAGAGAAGGACACTTGCATGAGCGGGTTTCCCTACTTGAGCAAAGTGTCCGTGGTGCAGAGAGAAAAGAGATTTTTCGAGTTACCTTGAAAAGGCTAGCCATAGAGACAAGGAAAATCCCTTTTCTACGTTCAGTCAATTCAACGTTCTGGAGTTGCTAAAAACTGACGCAAGCTCAACAAGCTGAGTGTTTGACCCAAATTCAAGGGCAAAATTGAAATTCCTTCCAAGCGGGACTGTACCCAACCTTCTCCCCAGTACCATTCGTGGAAGCCGTCAATGCCTCCACTGAGTACTAAGCGGAGGCAGTTGGATTTAACAACATTTACTTGATGATGAATCGCGACTGGCCCAGTCCAGGTTGTAAACTGAAATCCGGGAAGCAGTTCTTCTGGCATTCCTGGCGCAAAACGTTGACCTAAAAGCCATTTTTTTAGTTGCACGGGATGCAGCAGACTGTCACGAATTGCATCTGTTGATGCTTCGATTTCAATCCGCAGTTGGCTTTGTTGAAAATTACCCAGCATTTTTCTCGGATTACCTAAAGATAAGACATCGCTATTTCTAATATTGCAAATACAATCACTGATTATGACTAGGTGACTTTTCTCGCAGCAGAGAACTTAGAATAAGAAAAGTGAACTTGTTAAGAAATGTAAGGTTATTCATGGCGGATCAGTTAATTCGTGCAACAGCAGCCGAAGGTGGAATTCGTGCCGTAGGTGCGATCGCCACACGTTTAACAGAGGAGGCACGGCAGCGCCACAAGCTTTCTTATGTGGCAACGGCAGCACTGGGTCGGACTATGACGGCGGGCTTGTTAATGGCTTCTAATATGAAGCGGACTGGATCGAGGGTGAATATCCGCGTTAAGGGCGATGGTCCTTTGGGTGGCATATTAGTAGATGCAGGCTTAGATGGTACGGTACGCGGATATGTTGGGAATCCATCTATAGAATTGCCTCCCAACGCCAAAGGTAAATTAGATGTTGGTGGTGCTGTGGGTGGCGGCTACCTCTACGTTGTGCGAGATATCGGTCACGGTTATCCTTACTCTAGTACGGTAGAACTAGTTTCTGGCGAAATTGGTGATGATGTAGCTCATTATCTGGTGAATTCTGAACAAACACCTTCGGCTTTAGTTTTAGGTGTGTTCGTGGGAGCAACAGGAGTAACTGCTGCTGGAGGGTTACTAGTACAAGTATTGCCCAAAGCCGCCAGAGACGAAGCTTTAGTAGAAACGTTGGAATCACGGGTTGCTGGTCTAGCAGGATTTACGCCATTGTTGCAAGCTGGGAAGACGTTACCTGAAATCTTTAGTGACTTATTGGGAGACATGGGGTTGGAAATCTTTTCCGAACGCCAAATGTTGCGCTTCCACTGTGGTTGCTCTTTCGATCGCGTTTTGGGGGCACTGAAGATTTTGGGAGAAGTTGAACTGCAAGATATGATTATTAAGGATGATGGTGCTGAAGCAACTTGTGACTTTTGCGGCAACGTCTACCAAGCAAGTAGCGAACAGTTAGCTCAACTAATTTCCGATTTGCAAGCCGAATCTGCTGTTTGAAGATAAAGTATAAAATAGCACTGAATTTTGAGATTGATCATGGTACTCTGTAGAGAGAGATAATCAAAAAAGTAGCTTTTTAATGACGAGAAAGTTACTATGTCAACAATGGAATTATCAACCTAAGACAGAGCGCTATTCAATTATTTTGGTGTGAGAGATGACAGAGCGGGATATTCCAGACAGTTGGTCTTCAGCCAGTGGAAGAAAGCCAGATCAAAGCAAAAGATTATCCCGAACAGAACAATTCGGTGAAACTCAGCCATTTGATGTCCCAGCTACTGGTTCTACCTCCAAGTCAGTGAAGCGGCGAAAAAAAAACCATAGGGAAGGATTAACTATAAATAGTCATTCAGAAGAAACTGCCCAACTCAGTAGTACTTCTGGGAAATGGCCACGCTGGATGAAAAGCTGGACGTTGTGGCTAGTACTACTAATGTTGATTCCCGGCAGTGTAGGATTCTTGGCAATGGCAATGCTGTTCAAGTTGCCAGCTGCTCCTAATTGCCCCTCGATTTTCTGGCCGCTAGCTAGTGCTTCTGTGCGGCTACACTGCGCTCAGTTGGCGGCTTCTAAGCAAACAGTGAACGACCTATTGCAAGCGATCGCTCTGGTGAAGCAACTACCACAAAATCACCCGTTGCATGGAGAAATCGATCGTTTCATCGAAGAATGGTCGCGGGATATTTTAAAGCTAGCCGATCAAAGTTTCCAAACAGGGAATTTAGAGGAAGCGATCGCAACTGCTCGTAAGATACCCGAAGATGTAGCAGCTTATAAATTAGTCGATGAACAAGTTGACAAATGGCAGTCGATTTGGTCAAAGGCTGAAGCCACATACAACGGTGCGATCGCCGAAGTAAAAGAACGGCACTGGCAATCGGCATTCATGTTATCTGCCAAAATGCTGCGTGTAGACAATCAATACTGGGCAGGTACTAAATACGACCAATTGAATCGTCTCATTGCCACAGCGCGAGAAGATGGCGATAAGTTAGGAAAAGCCGAAAGTTTAGCAAACAGCAAAGTAGTCGATAACATACTAGAAGCGATCAAGTTAGCCGAGTCAATTGGGCAGGAAAGTTACATTTACCAAAAAGCTCAGGAAGCGATTCCGGCATTTGGACGCAAAATGCTGGAATTGGCACAGGCAAAGCTAGACAAGCAGGATGCGGATGAAGCGCTGAATATTGCTAGGCAAATACCGGAAAGTACGAAACTACAAGGCGAAACTGATGACTTTATTGCCATAGCTGACGCGAAAAGGAGTGCTTGGATCGGTAATGTTTCTGGTTTAGAGGCAGCGATCGCTCAAGCACAACAAATCGATCCTTCCAGACCAGTGTATAACGAAGCACAGCAACTAATTGCTCGTTGGCAGCTGGAAATTGAAGATGTTGCCCATTTGGAAAAAGCAAGAATATTGGCTAGCCAGGGAACAGTCCCTAATTTAACAGCAGCGATCGCCCAAGTACAGCTTATTCCTGCTAGTAACCCTAGAGGCGCAGAAGCTAGACAAGAGATAGGTCGCTGGAATGCCCAAGTGGAGACAATTGAAGACCAACCTTACTTAGACCGAGCCGAACAGATCGCAATATTCGACGATATTAACTCCTTGCAAGCTGCGATCGCCCAGGCCAGCGAAATTCGTAGAGGTCGTGCACTATATCCAGAAGCACGGAAAAAAATTCGTACTTGGGTAGGAAAGATTGAGCGAATTCAAGACCAACCTTATTTAGATCGAGCACAAGAATTGGCTCAAAGTGGAAATCTCACCGCCGCCATTAGCACAGCTCAACAAATTGCTTCATCGGGAAGGGCGCTTTCACAAGAAGCACAAACTGCGATCAATGACTGGGAAGGGCAAATCCGCACTAGAGAAAACTGGAAAAAAGCCCAGGAAGTGGGGGTAGCTGGCACTCCAGAAGCCTTGGTTGAGGCAATACGACTAGCGGATCGAGTTTCAAACAATAGCATCTTACGTATGGATGCGAATCAGGCTATTGACCAATGGAGTCAGCAATTGTTAGAAATAGCACGCACTCAAGGTCAGTCTGACATTGCTAGAGGTATTGACATTGCCAAATCAATTCCACGCGGTAGTGCTGCTTACAGTGCAGCGCAAGAGCAAATTAAGACTTGGCAGGAATTTCTCAATCCTCAACCTGAACCTCAGCCTTCGTCTGTGCCTGAATCTCTACCATTTCCCCGATCGACTACTATTAATGGTCAGTGATCGTCTATTAGAGCAATTTTCAAGTCAATAGAACACAGTGTAGCTACTCACTAAGCATCTCAATATCGCCGATAGTGAGCAGTATAGCAAAGTGCTGAGTGCTGTTAGCGGAAGCGGGGCGTTTAGCCCGTGCTGAGTGCTGAGTAAAAACCCAGTTGCTTTAAAGCTTTGAGCAATCAACACTGTCCTAACCTATGTGGCTACGGCTATATTACTAATCTTTATCCTCAGTAAGAGGTTGTTTGAAAAGTTGTAAAGTATATATACTCAAAATCTCACTCCCAGCCTCTCCTCGAAAGGTCGAGAGGGTTTAAAACTTCATTCCCTACAAGAGAATGGGGGCGAGGAAGGGTTAGGTTTTCGAGACTTAAGATGTTACAAAAATACTTTTCAAACATCTTTTCAGACGTTAAATTTTCTTACTGAAATAAGCACGAAGCTATGACCAAAGACAATCTAAAATTAAGCTTTTTAGCTTAACCAAATCTTCAATTCTTAACTGGGTTTCTGGCAAGCGGATTCCTGCCAAATAGCTTGATGATGGTTTCAGCAAATTCTTTATTATCGTAAAACTCATGCATCAAAGTAATAGGTTGGGAATAAAGTTGATCGCTGGAAAAGATCGACTTCCAATCTAGTTGGGTGTTATTAACAACTCCCACATTTTTCATCTTTTTGAGAAATTCATAAGCAATCAATCCTTGACCAATGGCAGATGGATGAATCCCATCTAAACTAAATAGTCCACCTTGCCGTAGTCGTCCAGTTGTGTCTGCGTGGTAGTATTTTGTATTGACCTGGGGATAGGTAAAGTTGAATTCTTCTGGGAATTCATACTGCACTTGTCCAGCATTTCGCTTGAAGGCAATTTGTTGTAAAGCATTGGCAAGATCGACAATATGATAGTGTGGTTGCGGATACTGACTGTTCTTACTCTTGACCAGTTCTTTGATTACTTTGTTGTATGTGCGAATACAGTCATCTATGTAGAGGGCATCTTGTAGCGTCAGGTATAAGGTTCCGGTTTTTTTAACCGTATCCTCTTCAAAGGGGAAATAAGTGTAGTATTTGTAGTAAACTGAAGGTTTATCCTCTCCTGGCACATCAATTTCAGTAGTTGAACCTACGCCTTTTGCCAATGGCGCAATAGTTACAAGCGGTACTGTCCCAATGAAGACATTCCAATTAGGGTTGGTGTTATTTTGCATGATTCCATCAACCCGATTGAGCAATTCTCGATATTCAGCCTCGAAATCATTGGGATGCCACAGGTTCCATTGTTCTCTTACCTCACGGAATGATTTGGGATCTTGGCTTGGGTTGTTAAGAGTCTGATTTGGGTCATTGGGAGTTTGATTAATTTCTAAACCGATGACAGTTCCAAGGGCATTGTTTGCTCCTAACCAGAGAATTAAATTCTCAACTCCCCCTGGAGCGGTTGCATGATGGTTCAACCAATCAAGTTGGCTATAGTTGTCAAAAAGAGGATTTAAAGACGGGTTGAGAACTTTAAGTGCAGTTC
Organism: Nostoc sp.; assembly: GCF_036917415.1. Classification (GTDB taxonomy): domain Bacteria; phylum Cyanobacteriota; class Cyanobacteriia; order Cyanobacteriales; family Nostocaceae; genus Nostoc. The sequence goes on from NZ_JBALDJ010000105.1 coordinate 27,142, forward strand.
GATAGAAGGCAGCATTGGGCAGAGTCAAGAAACCAGGCTTGCCATCTCCTTTATCGTTACTAAGTTTAATTTGATACTTGCAAATATTGGGTGTTATCATCCAAGAATCAGCAATATCAAAACCCTGAATTGCTACATTATGGAAGAATTCAATTCCTCCTGGATAAGGGTGTTCAGCACTACCTTCTCCACGTTCAAAGAAATCTTCAGTTTCATCAAGTACAGTCTCAAGAGTTGGCAATATGGTCAGCCAATCTAGGGCGTTGATATCTGAGCCATATTTTTTCTCTAAACGTCGTAGAATCTTCTCAATATTGGTTGGTAGTCCCCCCAATAACCATTTAGGATAGAGATATTGAGTATCAACTACTTGCCCCATTGACCTCGCAATCAAAGTTGAAAAACAAAGGTCTGTCCGGGCTGCTGCCAAAGACATAAAGCCTTGAGAAACACTGTCACCAACTGTAAATAGCCTCATTTAATACCTTCTTTATTACTTTTTAAGTGTAAAGACTAAGGTAAAAGTTGTGATTCCCAAAGTATATTCGGAATTTGACTATATTTTAATTTTAAAAAGTTTTAATTTATAATTTTCGAGGAGCGTATAAGTCAATACCCTTAGGTTAAGAAAAATTGCACTTACTGTCTTGAATATTAGCGAAGCCCAACATGACCAAGGTATTTGTTGGGCTTTGCTTGTCAAACGTCACTTGACGTGAGAATAAACTGCTGTCAGAGATGCTACGCGAATAAGTCGACGAAACTAACAACAGTTCCTTCTTTGAAAGCAAGACGCTCTTGCTAGCTTGCTTAGACATCTTGCAAAAGTTACTTTTGCAAAATGTTGGGGTGCATGTTAAAGGTTAAAGGGTAAGGGAAAATTTTATGCCTTTACCCTTTTCCCTACAATGCCAAGAAGTCTCTTCTCCACAGGGGTACAAGTTAAGAAAACCAATGTTAGCGCCTAGCTCCCCACTGGCTTCAGGCGTGAGATGAGCTTAAACTCTTTATTCCCCGATCGCTTCTCCCCATTCCTTAATGACTGAAAATAGTGATGAGTAATCATCATCAGCAAATGACATTTTTACGGCTGTTTGCAAGATTTGCCGCACTCCTTTAATACTGCTAAGATCCAAACTCCGAGATTTCGCTTCTGAGATAAATAATTCCGTATCTTTAAGCAAATGTTTTGTGGGAAAATTGGGATCGGCATAATTGCCATCTAACATCCGTTGTAGCTTTTTGTCAAAGGTAGGGGCGTAAAGTGGACTGTCGCGCAAGATTTGCATAAACACATCGACATCGACACCTTGACGCTGGACAAAAGCTAGACTCAAAGCAAAGCTAGTTGTTAGAGAAGCTATTAGTTGATTTAGTGCCAATTTAAGCGCCGCCGCAGATCCCACTGGCCCGATAAGTAAAGGTTCTGTCCCAAAATTTTGGAGTAACTTCAAGTGGCGTTCGTATTGTTCTGTTTCGGCCCCTACCATAACACTCAACTTGCCAGTTTTTGCTTCTGGAATACTCCCTAATACAGGTGCTTCTAAATACTCACCCCCACCAGCAACAACTGCATCTCTAATTTCCTGGCTTTCTGTCGGCGTAATTGTTCCCATTTGGATAATTGTGCGTCCTTCCAGAGTTTGCCAAGCAGTATCTGAAAGCAATACATTATAAATGGCCGGGGCATTAGTCAGCATGAGAATTATGCACTCAGCAGCACGAATGGCGTGGCGGGGATGTGTAGCAATTTCAGCCCCAGATGCTTGTAGTGGTGCTAATTTTTCTGGGGTACGATTGTAGGCAACTAGCTGTATATCTGCGGCTAATAACCTTTGAGCCATTGGTAGTCCCATCAGTCCAGTTCCCAGAAATGCCACCTTCATTTTTTACGTTCCTTTAATACAGCGTTACCGATCGCGAGTCTTTGAGGATTGCAGCTCATGGGACATCGCGTTTGCATTGTTTGATTCAAATTAGTTGGGAAATTTGAGATTTAAGATTGTATCTTAAATCCCAGTTTTCCTACTCCCTAACTCTAGCAATCAACCACCGGCAGCAAAAGTTAACATAATTATCACTGAAAGTAATATACCAGGGGTAAGTAGTGTTGCTAGCATTAACAGGTCATGAGTGGACATAATTATTACTTTGGTAGTGTGTTTAACTTTAGAGTAATCACTGTTATGCTAGTTCAAATAAGACTGATACTGCATTCTTAAATAGAGTTTTAACTTTTCTTTCTTTACGCTTACTCTGGTAGGGTTAATCCTTTTAATGGTTGAGAGATTTCTGTCTTGTCCAGACCTTTGCTCTGAATTAAGACTCCAAAGCCGCCGAGTCCTGTGGGGTCTAGAAGTTGGTGTAGTGCGTCCCGGTGCTGTAGTAACTGCGAGAGAGGTTGCTTTTGATAAGAAAGGGCTGCAATACGATCGCCTAACCCCAACGCCATCAAAAATAATCCCTGCTGGATAAAACCAACATTTTTTAAGTTACACTTCTCACCCCAATGTTCCAAAGTTGTAAAGTCAACATGGGCAGTGATATCTTGTCGCCCAATATTAACATAGGGGTTGTCATGGAAACGATGATGGTAATAACACTGTAGTGTTCCCTGCGATCGCCTGGGATTATAGTAACGACTGGCGGGGTAGCCATAATCAATTGTTAACACATAGCCGCGCTGTAAGCGGTCTGCTACTATACTCAACCAGTCTAGAGCAGCTAAATTAATTTCACTACGGTAGCCATCTGGATATGCATGGGTAAAGTGGATTCCTACTAAGTCTAAATATTCAGCTAGTTGGGGCGTTGAAGGTTCTCCTGTGACTTCCACAAATGCAAAATTTGACCTCTCCCCCAACCCCTCCCCTATGAGGGGAGGGGAGAAAGACTTACCTTCTAGGGAAGGGGGTTGGAGGGTTAGGTTTTCTGATGTTGTCACATAAATTTCTTGGAGTTCTCCCGTTTCTAGAATGAATTGATGGACGGGGAAAGCATCAACTAACTCGTTAGAAAAAAAGCAGCCTGCGATCGCATTTGGTGGTATTTCCTCTAAATTACACCAACGCACAGGTAAATCTTGCAAGCGTTGCTGCTGTTCTTGTCTTAAAGTTCGGGACTTTTCAACAATGATGTACTCCAGCGCGGTAAAAAAATCTGGGTAGTGTAGCTGATGATATTTAAGGATATGCAATGCCAGCAATCCTTGCCCTGCTCCCATTTCTACCAGAGAAAAGGGTACAGGTTTTCCTAAAATCTCCCACATTTGCAAAAATTGTTCTGCTAGTAACTCGCCAAAGTCTGAGCAGAGGTTGGGAGAGGTGAAAAAATCACCACCTTTAAAGCCAATTTTGAGTGCATCGCTGGAATAGTAGCCGTGTTCAGGGTGGTATAATACCATATCCATAAATTGGGCAAAAGTAATTCTTTGCTGAGGACTGGTGGTAATGCGATTTGCGATCGCAGCACACAATGCTGGATTTGAATCCATAAAATTTGAGGTTTGAGATTGGGGAATAGAGAAAAATAAATGAATTATGAATGATGCAAAACAAAATTCATAATTCATTATTTCTCTAACTGTCTACAAACCCTATGATATCGACCACTGTGGCATAAGCGCTGGCATTTATTGACAGACAAAACTTGGGAAGTTTGCAGTTCGGTGCGATCGCCACAAAATGGTTCTGCTCCTCTTTCCCTAAAATCCTTATTTTGTCAATACTTCCTTCAAAGCAGAAATCGAGGGTGCAAAGAAGTAGCCGCCACCAGTAGGGATTACCCAGTCTTCAGGTGCAGTCAACTCCTTAGTTTGAGGTTGATTTTGGTCATCCTCAAGGTGGATAAAGAACTTGCGTGTGCGATCGCCATTTGGTTTATTATTTTCACTTTGACCAATAATTGGATCGTGACCAAGAGTTAATTTACCTTCAAACTCGTGGCCTTTAGCCGCCTCCTCACTAAAGTTTGGATTGTTAGCCCAGAACTTAGTGACAAACTCAAATTGGTCTACAATCGAAGTCTGATAAGCCAAAAAGTGGAGACCGCGATCGACAAAGTTCGAGTCTTGTAGCGGATTGTTAGGCGTTGAAGGAGACACAGGGCCATAAGGAATGCCGCGACGGAGCAAGCGATGTGTTTGAGTGGTCACTTCACTGCGATCGATATCAATATCGTCAGAATTAGGGACTTTCCCTCCTGGTGTTTTGTCATTGCGTGGATAAGTCTTGCGGGTATGGGCAATAAACGGACAGCGCAGACCCGTTGCATCTTTAGAAGGTGGAACTACATCGTTTTTGAAGAATTTTCCATCTGGTGCATCATCACCGTTGAATTCAAAATCATTGTTGGCATTGTCATCATCACCCAAACTTGGGGCGTCTTCTTCGGGCGTTCGGACAGTGGGAGCACCACTAGGCCAGCGACCAATCAGCTTTGCGCTCACCTTTCGAGCGTCGGTGTCTAGGTCAGCAGCAATATCGTTTAAGAACTTGTGGAACTTATACACATCTTGACGCAATCGCCGGAATACAAGGTAAGAGCCATCATTTGCCCAGTGTAATCCCGCCGACACAACCTGACCTTTGCTATGTTCCAACTTTTTAGCTTCATTGTCCTGACCTTCATAGCCAAAAACGAATTCTCCTGGCCACAGCAGATCCTGTCCTGGTTTGCCCTGGTTTTTATTCTCTGGATTCTGCCGAGGAGTCAGAAGTTCTTTAGGATTATCAGCAACCCGGCCACGAATACCAGGTTGTGATATTCCATCTAGGTTGCCGAAATGCTCATGTCCAGTCAGGGGTGGGGGTAAGTTAGCTCCCTCTTCCAAGAAGGAAATTCTGGCTCCGCTGCTCTTAGCGTTGCCTTTCCCATCTGTAAATGCCACAATGCTTTCTAAAATCCGCGAGATTTCTGCTAATAAGTCCGCGCGTTCGTCGCTGGCAATGATGAAAACCACATCAACTTTGCCATTATCTGGCCCACCTACAACCCAGGCAATAGGTTTGCCATCTTTGTCTACCGGGTCGTTCAGTTCAGCAGCGCGTGCTGCTAGCCCAGCTTTAAAGGCTTCATCCGTAAATGAGTCGGCATCATTGGTTAGTTTCTTCAGCCCCTCAAAAGAGAAAGCTACATTAACCCAGGTTGCCTTAACAGTACCCTCGCGGCCTCGTCGTTGTCTGGCGGATTTAAATAAGCGGTTGAAGGCAATCACTTCTGAGGCGGTGGCAATGAAATTGATCTGTGACTTCAGCCAATTCTTGAAAGCATTTGGATTTTCAATTTCAAGGAATAAGAGGGCTTGGTAGTCTTTATTGAATCCACCTAGAATGTTGCCTTGAATATTGTTGACATTGAGAATAGGCTCATTAGGCGCAAGGACGTAAAATGCATTTGCCTGTTGACCTTCTAACGGTTCAGGAGCAGGTGCTTCACGAATTATTTGTTGTGTCACGATCAAAGTCCTGTAGATGGGAAAGCCTATTGACTATTCCAGAATGGAAATATCAAATCAGGTATCTCTAATGAGAACCTGTGTTAACTTATCGGAGTTAGGTAAGAGATTTATGCAGCAATTCTATCCATATTTCATGGTTAGGAAAATTGCGTCGTATGAAAGGGTGTGGCGTGTAGGGAAAACTAGCACCAATGTCAGCCCAATTAATCGCCTCCAATCGTTAACGTAAAGGCAAGAACCGGACTTGTCCTTCCCATTCTCCTTCTAAGCTACATTCATTTAGCAACAAAATTTCCTCGATCGCTAAACCAATTGAAACACGACGACTGATCTCAAATAACCCAGGCATTGCCAAGCCTGCTTGTAATCGTTCATAAGCAAAAGTTGTCATCGTCGTGACATCATGAGTTAGCACCACACGCCTATTTTGCGCTGCCCATTCTAATACAGTTGGGTCGTCTGCTTCAATCAATCCAACATCCTGAACACGGACAATATCAACATTACTGTTACGACGCAGAACACCACGGATAATCTGATTGTTAAAGTTCTCGTCAGCCAAGAAACCCAGCATCGCAATTTACCCTTGTGGGTTGCGTCTTGCTAAAAGGCGATCGCGCACTCCAATAGGGTTAAAACGCTTTTCAGCTTCCTGTTGAACCTCCGCGGCAAGCCTTTGACGCTCTCGAAGGTAGGCATCAACCTCGGCTTGGTGTCCTAAGTAATAACCAATAACAAAATAGATATCCTTAAGATGAAGCGATGGGTACTGTTCTCCGATCTCTTCTGCTGTAGCCCCTTCAAGGTAAGCTGTAACAACTGTATCTAAAGTGATGCGGGTTTTGCTAATCCTAACAACCCCATTTGCATCAGTTATAAGGGGAATCGGTGTAACAGTAGGAATAAGTAGCATTTTAAATCTGGGCAGTGCTGTTTTCCTATGCCCAGTATAAGCCAAATGTAGAAGCAGTTATCAAGCTCAAGACATCTGCTAAAAGTCAATTTACTACCTAGTACAGGTCGGCGGAAAAAAACCGACCATTGAAAAGCCCTAAACAGCTTATTCCATAATACTTTTGACTTTTGACTTTTAACTTTTGATATCATGTCCGGTTAATTAGTTATAATTCCCGTAATCTATGCAGAAACCGGAAAATCCTCTTTCCCCCTGCTCCCTGCCCCCTGCCCCCTGCGGTCTTAATGATAAATCTTTCACCGGACATGATATGACTTCCGCCTTGCGGTACTAGCCACTCACCAACGACACTAGCACACCATTAGGATCGCGGACACAAGCAATTGTTTGTCCCCCAGGCTGAGATTTAGGGGCATGTAGTGTTTTTGCACCAGCCCCGATCGCTCTCATATAAGCGCTGCCAACATCAGGAGTGATAAATGATATCTGAATTAATGGCGGTGGTTGTGTAGCGTCGTTGGAATGGAAGCCTCCAGGAAATAATTTCTGTGCTTCGCTACTAGAAGAGAAAGCTAGTGTAGTGTTTCCGGTTTCAATTTCGGCCCAGATAGATTGCCCCTTTTCCAAGAGAGTGCGACGAACTAAACCAAAAGCTTTTTCGTAAAACTCAACCGTCTTAACTACATCGTCTACCCAGATGACCGTGTAACCAAATTTCACAGTTCTTTCTCCTTATTAGAAAAATCAGTGCTGGCGAGTATCTCTGCTACTTAACTGTATGCGATTTGAATACACAGTTACTTAACTCTCCAGAATATTACGATCTGTTACTAGAGTTTGTGCCCCTATTTGCATCATTTCTATATCTGATGGCGACCAATAATGAGGCTCTTGACAGTGATGTGCTACCAGCAATCCCCATAATCCTCTAGGTATGACAATTGGTACAACCAAGTTAGCGTGAACCTGCAAATTGCGGAGAAAATCTCGGTGACAAGGTTGGATTGGCTCTAATTCAATATCAGCGATCGCCTTTACCCGTCCTGCTAAGTATAAAGCAGCATAGTCGCTGTTAAAACAATCATCTGGGCCAGTGGAACCCAGTATTGAGTATTCTTGAGAACTCAAAGATTCAAAAGTCACCTGACCTTGCCACTGCCCGTAAAAATAATACAACACCACCCGATCAACCTGAAGCGATTCTCTGAGTTGATTCGTCGTTTGCCGAACTAACTCATCTCGCTGCATACTTCTGACAAGGCGATCGAGCAAATTTTGCAAACCCTGGTCACGGCGATCGCGGCTATGGTGAAATTCGGAGTGAGGATGAATTTGCACGGTTCTAAAATTACGACTAAGTAAATGCTGCCGGATTTATATAGTAATTTATTAGACCTTATTTAAATACATTATTGTATTTATAACTGCAATTCAAGATTAACTGAACATCTTACTAGTCAACATTTTTGCAGGATTTAAAATAAATTATTAAGAAATTGCAATTTTTAATTTACACCAGAGAAAGTTTAAAATTATAAATTTAAAGTTAAAATTTTTGAAATTTACAAAAAATATGCTGAGTTTTTCTATAGTTTGAAACAATAAATATACTTCAAACTGTAATGTAACAAGTCAGTTTGTATACCTAATTACAAACATTTGTAAACCAATATAAGAGGTTGTTTGAAAAGTATTTCACTATAATTTTAGGCACTTTTAGATCCCCCCTAACCCACGCCAGTCGCTCCACTTGGGGAGATCCTCTAATTAAAAACCTTATACGAGTTAAATTTTTATCCATGCTTTTTATACTTTATAAATCCCTTATATTTAATTAAGCTGAGAAATTATACGGAAAAGTTATCAATTTATCTAAATGTTGGTTTGATTTGTACAGCCGTGATTTTGAATTGTCAGGTAGATTTGCTGATTACTTTACCAAAATGCCTAATTGCTTTATAAAAATGCCCGTTTGCTTTCTCAAAATACTGAAATGCTTTCTCAAAATGAGCTTTGACTTACTCAAAAGCAGCTTTTGCTTTCTCATTTTGGTGTTTTCCGCAAGCAAAATAAGCTTTTACTTATTCAAACTCCAGTTTGCTTTCTCATTTTGGTGTTTTCCGCAAGTCAAATCAGCTTTTGCTTTCTCATTTTGGTGTTTTCCGCAAGTCAAATCAGCTTTTGCTTTCTCAAACCCCAGTTTGCTTTCTTATTTCAGTATTTTATGTAAGGCGTAGTAAGGCGTAGGTTGGGTTGAGGAACGAAACCCAACATTATCAAAGCTTTGTTGGGTTTCGCAAAGCCTCAACCCAACCTACTATAGGGCTTCTGAGTTGAGTGCAATACAGACCTAACCCCCAGCCCCTTCCCTACTAGGGAAGGGCAGGGTGGTTTCATACAAGCAAAGAAAAATTAAAACTGGGTTTCAAAGCCTCTCCCCCCGTGGGGGAGAGGAATGGAAGTGAGGGAAAAAGCCATGCCACTTTCACGAGAAATCAAGACTTATGTATTTTTCTTTTTTCGTATGAAACCACCCTGCTTCCCTACTAGGGAAGGGGAGTAAGATTCAAAGCCTCTCTCTTGTTAAAAAAAGGTCACAGTCTATTGCATCATACAAAAAACGCTACATTCGGGGAACGAGGTGATGAGGTGAACGAGCTAAATTAAGGGTTTGAAACCTACGCAGGTAAGTCTTGCTTGTGTAGACGTGGTTTATAACCGTCCTTTTAACTATTTCACTTTTAACCAACTAAATATATCTGCTGGCGTAATTTGCCAATCTGTTAATACATCAAGAACAGTCAATTTATCATTATTATATTTTACTTCTGGCAATTTATTAGGTTGAAATACCATCACCGATTTATCGTTAGAGTCAATAAACCAACCTAATTTTGTACCATGATTAATACAGAAAATAATTTTATCAATCACACGGTTAGGAAATTGGTCAGGTGATAAAATTTCAATTATCCAATCTGGATAAATTTCAAACTTATTGGCAATTTCCCCATCTTCATCAAGAATAAGCCGCGACCACTCAAATACAGCAATATCTGGAACTAAAGAACGTCCTCTAAATGTGCAGCGTAATTCAGTTAATGCTAAAGCTTTTTGCTCAGGTTCGCTTACCCGATTAATCTCGGTTGATAAACGAGTTTGAATTCTACTATGTTTTCCCTGCGGCATTGGTTTTTGATAGATTTTTGCATCAATATATTCACTAGCTGGTTTAGTTTCTGGTAATTGCAGAAACTCTTTTAAAGAAAAATTAGATGATAATATAACCATAAAAATTACTCCTAAAATAATTTAATTATATCTTTAAAGTGTGTTATCGCGTAGCTAATAAATAACAAAGATGCGGGGCATTATTTAAAACGTTTAAAAAGAGATAATTTATGTTATATGAGTAAAAAATTTTTCCAGCCAGAAAACCGTGGTTCATTAGTGAAGGATGCGATCGCCACGTACTAAACTTGATATCTAGCGCTTCTGGGTTGAGTGCAATACAGACCTAACCCCCAGCCCCTTCCCTTGCAGGGAAAGGGAGTAAGATTCAAAACCTCTCTTCTTTTAGAAGCGTGTACACAGAAGTCGTGTTACCCCCCTTATAAAGGAGAGAAATTAGAAATATCTTTCCCTCCCCTTTCCAAGGGGAGGGCTAGGGTGGGGTAAAACCTATGTTTTTCCGCTATTTTCAGACTTGTGTGTACACCGTAGTTTTTTAGGAGAGAGGTTTGGAAGTGAGGTAACAGTATATTGCATACAAACAAGCGATCGCTATAATCGGCGATTAAAAAAAATAGAGCAGTTGCACTGTAATACAACTGCTCTAAAAAATACCTAGATAGATATTTACTCTACCTATCCACAGACCCCATAATTACGTCAACACTGCCGAGAATGACCACAATATCTGCAACCTTCATCCCGCGCAGTAAATGGGGGACAATTTGGAGATTGTTGAAATCTGCTGCACGAATCTTCCAACGTGCAGGGAAGACATTATCCTCGCCTACCAAATAAATTCCCAATTCACCTTTGCCACTTTCTACACGGGCATAGATTTCACCCTTGGGCATCTTAAAAGTGGGAGAAACTTTTTTACCGATGAATTGATAATCAAATCCATCCCACTCGGATTTTTTACCTGCGGCTAAACGCTTGGCTTCCAGATTTTCGTAAGGGCCGCCAGGAAGTCCTTTAATTGCTTGGCGAATAATTTTCACAGATTCGCGCATTTCCCGCATCCGCACCACGTAACGGGCAAAGCAATCACCGGCAGTTTCCCACTGTACGTCCCAGTCGAAGTCGTCGTAACATTCGTAATGGTCAACTTTCCGCAAATCCCATTGGACGCCAGATGCGCGTAACATTGGGCCAGAAAGTCCCCAGTTAATTGCTTCTTCACGGGTGATAGTCCCAAGACCCTCAACACGTCGCCGGAAAATGGGGTTATCGGTTACTAAACGTTCGTACTCATCAACTTTGGGTATTAAGTAGTCGCAGAATTCCAGACACTTATCTACCCAACCGTAAGGTAAATCGGCTGCTACCCCACCAATGCGGAAGTAGTTGTTATTTACCATCCGATAACCTGTAGCGGCTTCCCACAAATCATAAATCATTTCCCTTTCCCGGAACTGGTAGAAGAAGGGAGTTTGAGCGCCTACGTCAGCGAGAAAGGGGCCAAACCACAGCAAGTGGTTAGCGATGCGGTTTAACTCCAGCATGATGACGCGGATGTAGCTAGCACGTTTGGGGACAGCAACACCTGCAAGCTTTTCTGGGGCGTTAACAGTGACGGCTTCGTTGAACATTCCCGCAGCGTAGTCCCACCGACTAACGTAGGGGACGTACATGACATTAGTGCGGTTCTCAGCAATTTTTTCCATTCCCCGGTGCAAATAGCCGATGACTGGTTCACAGTCAACAACATCCTCGCCATCCAAAGTCATGATTAACCGCAGAACCCCGTGCATTGAGGGGTGGTGTGGCCCCATATTTAGCACCATTGGTTCAGTGCGGGTTTCTAGTCTGGTCATAGATTTCGTGTTCTCCCGTTGTATTCGTGTAGCGTGCCGAAGGCAAATTTTGAATTGAACCGCTTAGATGCCAACCAGAATGTTTCAGTTTGTTGCACTTCTTCAACTATTATATGGAAGCTCGATATCCACTTAATTGAGGCATCGGATTTTTTTCACCTGATTGTGCTCAAACAAAGGGACAATGCCCAATGCATAATGCCCAATGATTTCTGAGTTTTTACGTAAGTCATAGAGATATTGTGTCAGCTATATTACAGTTTTATGAGGCTGGTACATATCTATGACTTTCGATCAAGAGCGTTTTGATAAGCTAATTCAGAAGTTAGAAGTTTTTGCTAATAAACAACCGCATCTTTATAAATTGCGTGTTGCTTTTTTGGCTACTTTGGGCTATGCATATATATTTTTGGTTCTAGCTGTAACATTGACTCTGCTGGTAGGTATTATCTTTTTGATGCTTAACGCTCACTCAATTCATGCCTCATCTTTGAAAGGTGTTCTGTTTTTGTTGGCATTTGCATTCGTATTGCTGCGATCGCTTTGGGTTTCTTTTCCTCCACCTACAGGTTTACCACTACAATCTAAGGATGTACCCAATCTCTATTCTTTAATTAACGAAATCTCATCGAAGCTACAAGCTCCACGGTTTCACCACATCCTGCTGACCAACGATTTTAATGCAGGGGTTGTCCAAATACCACGCTTAGGTTTGCTGGGATGGCAGCAAAATTACTTAATTGTCGGTCTACCGCTCATGCTAGCACTGCCACCCGAACAATTTCGTGCCGTCTTAGCCCATGAACTGGGACATTTATCAGGAAATCACAGCCGCTTTAGTGGTTGGATTTATCGCCAACGCGAAACTTGGTATCGCATTCTTAAGGGACTCCAACAAAGTGGACATGATCTATCATTGTTAATTTTTCAACTGTTTTTGATATGGTACATCCCGTTTTTTAATGCCTATTCTTTTGTATTGGCACGAATGGATGAATATGAAGCAGATAGATGTGCTGTTGATTTAACAGGAGAACAAAACACTGCTAAAGCTTTGATAAATTTGGAGGTCAAAGCTAGATTTTTAGAAAGATATTTTTGGTCTAGTATCTATAAACAAGTAGAGACAGAAATTGAACCACCGAAAATGATTTATATAGATATGAGGCAGGCTTTAAGTCAGAGACTTCATGAGGAAATTACAAGTACTTATTTAATTGAAGCTTTAACGGAAAAAACTAACAATGCTGATACTCACCCTTGCTTAAGAGATAGATTAAAAGCCTTGGGATATATCCCCGATACTCAGAAAGAATTAGCTATCTTTGCACCAATTGAAATTAGCGCTGCTCAAGAGTTTTTAGGAGATAAATTAGAAAAATTTATTGAGTATTTTAGTCAAGATTTACGAGAAAAAATAGCAACACCTTGGAGACAAAAATATGCTGAGGTTCAAAAATCCATAGCTACATTAAAAGATTTAAATCACAAATCGCAAAAACAACACCTAACCCTAGAAGAAGCTAGTCAGCAAGCATTTTTGACGTTGGAACTTGAGGGCGAAGAAGCTGTTATACCTCTATTACAAGAAATTATTCATCGTGATGCTTACCATGCATCAGCTAATTATTTACTAGGTCAAATATTATTAAAAAAACAAGATGCGACTGGAATAAAATATATTGAGAGGGCAATAGAGCAAGACTCAAGTATAGTCATAGGAGGTTGTCAGATAATTTGCCATTTTCTTAAAAACCAAGGTAGAAACAATGAGGCTAAGTCTTATCAAGAACGTGCCGAAAATTATCATAAATTAATTTTGAAAGGACAGAAAGAGCGCTCTAAATTGAAAAGAGATGATAAATTTTACCCTCATAATATTTCGGATATAGAGGTAAATAAGCTTCGTCAGCAGTTATCTCATTATCCGCAGATAATAACTGCTTATTTAGTTCAAAAAAATCTGCAATATTTTCCTGAAAAACCACTTTATGTTCTAGCTGTGAAGCGTGGATTTAGTTTTTGGGAAGGTAGTCGTATTTATGAAAACGATAACTCTAAAATTGTTCAGAGCTTATTAAAGGAAAATGAATTGCCCGATAATGTATTCATTTTTATTTTAAATAGCAATTTAAGTATGGAGAAAAAATTAAAACACATACCAAATTCGATTATTTACCATAAAAAAGGTAAAAAATAACACAATAGATGCTTAAAGCTCAACATCCAAAGCTGACGCTGGGTGTGAAATTTATGATATTTTCCTTTTGTGTCTTTGTGGTTTAAAAACTATTTTTTAGCTAGCAACACACAAAGACACAAAGAAAAGAATACATAATTAAAGTTCATCTGTGGTTTTTTGCCCTAAGTCTCATGAATCGTCAGCTAGCTATCGAAGAACCGATATTTTCCCATCTACCAGTGTTACCGCAGGAAGTAATTGCAGGTCTAGCGATATCTCCAGGAGGTCATTATCTTGATACGACGGTAGGCGGTGGAGGTCACAGCCGTTTGATTTTAGCAACTGCGCCAGATGTACAAGTAACGGCGATTGACCAAGATGAGGATGCTTTAGCAGCAGCGAGGAAAGAATTAGCAGAGTTTGGCGATCGCATACAATTTATTCATAGTAATTTTGCTGACTACGAATTTCCCCCCAACACTTTCGATGGTATTTTAGCCGATTTGGGGGTGAGTTCTTACCATTTAGACCGTGCAGAAAGGGGTTTCAGCTTTCGCCAAGCTGCAAATTTGGATATGCGAATGGATCGGGGGCGATCGCTAACTGCTGCTGATGTGATTAATAATTGGGATGAAGCAGAATTAGCAGATATTTTCTTTAAGTACGGTGAAGAGAGATTATCGCGGCGCATTGCTCGTCGTATTGTAGAACGGCGACCGTTGCACACGACTACAGAATTGGCTGATGCGATCGCTTCTTCAGTTCCTCCCAAATACCGTTATGGGAGAATTCACCCCGCTACTCGTGTTTTTCAAGCTCTGCGAATTGTCGTCAACGATGAGTTAAAATCTCTAGAAACATTTTTGGATAAAGCACCAAATGCGCTTGTCCCTGGAGGTAGAATTGCGATTATCAGTTTCCACAGTTTGGAAGACCGCCCAGTGAAGCATGGTTTAAGAAATTCACCTTTATTAAAGGTATTGACAAAAAAGCCGATTATTGCACAAAAAGAGGAAATTAGTAATAATCCGCGATCGCGATCGGCCAAACTGAGGATAGCCCAAAAGCTGCTGTAGCTACAATGCAGCCTTAAACTACTCTATCTTGTGGTTCAAAATTTGTTACCAATTTTTCTCTAAAACTTTTGACTCTAAATAGTATTCTAAAATGACGAATAGCTTTGTTCGCTACAGTTATTGAGGAAATATTCCATGATTATTTGGGTAAACGAGCAAATTGATCCGTCTGGGATGATTCATGCCTGTATTGCCACTTGTAATGAATCTCAAGCTAAAGATTGTCATGATTCTTTTGAGAATAATTTGACCGAGAGGCAAAAGGCAGCAGGTTGGGTAGCGCGATTGCGGACAGTCGATTCTTGGGATGAAGTGCCAGTAAATTCTTTAAAACTCAATTAATTGGGTGTTATAGAAATTAGGCAGCATAGCTGAAGTATCTTCTGGCAGATACTAGTAAGACTTCTTCTCGTATTCGGATTTATGCTCAACCTTTCACATATAGCCGTGATGCCGGGTGTTAAACTTTATCCTCTAGTCCCAATCACCTCAACAGGTTTAGCTGAAGAAGCGAGAAACTTCAACGAAACCTGCATGAAGACTTACAATATTTGAAACTTCAGAATACATACTTCCGACTTTACCTGATTGATGGGTAAATAAATTATGACAACCCACAATTATTAGTAGTTCTTGAGCGCGGGAAAAAGCAACATTTACCCGTTCTGGCTTCTTAGCAAATCCTACATCTCCTTTGCTATTGTTGCGAACCATACTGACAATCACAACAGGTCTTTCCATACCTTGAAATCTGTCTACTGTACCAGTACGAATTTCTAGTGAAGGAAAAAGTTCAGATTGCAGACGTTCATCAATTTTTCTTAATTGAGCGCCATAAAATGTAATTACGGCGATTTGTTTTTTTGGTTCACCATTAGCAACTTTAGAAGCCCAAGTCTTCTCAAACTGATGACACAGACGTTCAATGGCATCAATTTCTGGAGTATTAAAGTAAGAAGTTCCATTTCGTTGCTCTAAAAACTGATTTTCTATAGGCGTTTTTACCCAAATAAGATGCTGAGATTCTTGGATAATTTCGTCTGCTAAATGATGTGCGCGTTTTTTATCTGGCTCCAAAATACCAGATTCTAGTTTACCGTCATAAAATTGATTGATTGCTCCCATAATAAATGGGTGCATTCGATACTGTGTAGTTAGCATTTGTTTGATGCTTTCATCAGCAGATTCAAACTGACTTTTAAATAGTGATTCTTCTAAAAATTGTAGTTCGTCTCTTGTATTGCCTATTGTTTGAGCAACTTCTTCTAAAGTGCTAGTATCAAGCATAGGTGGTAATTGCCGATGATCTCCTACCATGACTAACTTTTTGCCTTTCAAAGCTGGGATTAGTAACTCTGGTGGAGTACACTTACTAACTTCATCAATAATGACGACATCAAAAGATTTGAATTCTTCTGAAAAACCTCTATTTGCAGCCTGAACACAGGTAATACCAACAACATTGGCATTATCTAAATAAATGCGCCTTAAATCGTCGCGATCGCGCTCATTTGGCTGTCTTAATTTACCTATCCAATCTTGTACAAAATTCTGATATTTATTCAGATAACTTTCGTCTTTTTGAATTTGTTGCTGCCAAGATTCCAACTGAGTATTGATTTTGTGTAAAAATTCTGTACTAAACAAGTCAGCTTGAGAATTTTCTGATTTAAATTTATCAGATATAATTTGCCATTCTGTCAACCACCAAATTCGTTCTTCTATTAAGTTTTTTGATGGCTGTGGTTGTGATTTTTGTTCTAGTTCGCATAGATTAATTTGTAGTTTTTGAACTTGCTGTAAAGAAGTTTCAGTTTCTTCTTGGAGCTTTAATAAATACTTATTTAGAGAATGTTTAATTGTATCTAGCACAGCAAAAGGTTCTAATAATGAAATTAATGCTTCAAGCTGAGTGATGCAAGTTTCCCAGTAATTTACTTGATTTGTAAACTCTTGGGGTTGCTCCCAAATATTTGATTGTGTTGCCAGATATTTTTCAACTAGAATACGTAATTGAGTAGGTAGATTTTTTTGATTAAGTTCTTGCAATATATTAATCACCTGTCCAAGTTGAAAGTTAGCATCCTGCTGTGCTTTTTCTGCCTCAGCTTGAGTAATGGATATTTGCTGTTGGCTAACTTCTTTTTTCTGAAGTTCATTTAATTTTTGTTGCAGAAACTGAAGCTGTTGCTCGGTTTCTGTTTTGACTTTTAAAACGCATTGACGCGCATTTGCAAGGATAGTATCTAGCAATTCTTGTGTAATGTGGGTGAGAGTAGAGTCAATGTTATTCCATTCCCATGATGCGGCATAAGTCCGTTGCATTCTAATTAAAAAAACTTGAGTATTTTCAACTAGTAGTTTTCGCTGTTTGGGGTTGAGTAGCTGATAATTGTTAAACTGTTGATAGGTTTCTTGCCATTGAGTGCGATCGCTCTTTGATAGCACCATTGGAATCTGACTAAAATTTTCTTGTAAAAAATAGCTAAAATTATGCTGTTTACCCCGCCTGTCAGTAAAACCCCCGTCTATTTCATAAGCGATCGCCTTTGCTAGTAGCTCCCATTCAGGCAGGTTTATTTTGTATATCTTTGGTACTATTGGTAATTTTAATGTATTAGCAAACATCAACAAACCTAGTGGCAAGTCAACTAAATTTTCTGTAAGTGGTAAACCTGATTGATGACATTCTTTTAAAGTTTGATAGAGATGAGAAGGTGCTGTAGATTTCCATTCCTTAACTGCTGAGATAATGTAATCTATTTCCCGTTTGCGGTTTTGCCATATCTGGATTGTTTGCTGTATATTTTGGAGTTTAGTAAGGTATTGCTGATAATCTGGTTGTAACTGATTTAACGAGGTGAAATTGTGTTTGACAACCTCCACTGATGCTGCAACTTCTAAGATGGCTTTACTTGCCTCTTGAGCATAAGTCAAAGCAGTTTTAAATCCAGAAATTTCTATTACTACAGTTTCACGCAACCAAGCTGCTAAACCAAAAGCACCAAGCCCTGGACGCACAAAGCCAAGTTCATCAGTATATTTGATGGTTTGACTAACATTTGCTAAAAATTTTTCTACTAAACTGTTACCTTCTGTGTAGGGCTTAAGAAGTGGCAAAAAATCTATAACTTCTGAAGCTTCCCAGTTGATATTTGGTGCAGTATTTAATATATTTTCTAACTTTGTAATTAGTGATTCAACTTCGTTATATTTTTCTACAGTTTCGTTGTAATATTTTTCTTGATTTTGAAAGTTTATCTCTAGCTTTAACTTATTTTTATGAAATTTAGTTTGTTGCTGATTAAATTCTTCCTCTGCTTGTAAGTAGACTGTGAATCTTTGTGATGATGCCAGTAATTGAGGGAAAATTTTAATATTTTCCAGCCGTTGAGTTAGATTATTTTCGCAGTCATTAGCTGTATTTTCTAGCCATCTGCCAATCATTTGGTCTTCTAAAAACGGCTGTCCTTCTTCCCCAACTTTTTCGGATCTTCCCTTGCGTACAGCCCGAATCACTGGGTTATGAACTAATCGACTCAGGGCGTTATCTACTGCTAAATTGGCTTGAGATGCAATTAGAGTGCGTCCACCGCGAAGGGCAATTTGATAGCAAATCTCGGCAATTACGGTAGTTTTCCCAGTACCTGGTGGCCCTTGGATGAGAACAAGATCCTTCGCGGCAAGTACCTTTTCTACTGCTGCTTTCTGACCAGGATTAGCAGAAGATAATAATAAATCTTGTGGTTGAAGTTCAACAGTTGTTGTGATTTGTCTAGCCTGAGAAGCATCGAATAAAAAGTTACCCAAATAGGGATTTTGGGTGTAACCGTTATTCAAATCATCTAAAGCCTTTTTCTTGCGCTGAATCTGCTGAATATCACCAACTGCTTCAAAACACAAAAATCCTGTATCTGGCAACTTATAACGCTCTGCTGCCATGAATTCAGCTAAGTCACGGTCTAATCTAAGACTGATAATACAACGGTTAGGGTCAACTTCTTCAACAGTCCCTAATTGACGGCCGCTAATCCAATTTTTGCCGACAGGAGCAGTTTCAAAAAGCTTTAAATCTTCGTTTTTTGTGCGTCTTGCTCGTTCCCAGAAGTTTTCTACATCGAGGGAATTTTGATAAAAGCCGTCAAGGGTGGCTGAGGCTATATCAATTTCAAAACTAATCCGCCTTTTGAAGTTATCGTTATGACCTACATAACGTACACAAAATTGACGCGCTTTAGCGATTTTTTCTTCAATTTGCAAAAACGCTTTCCAAGCTTTCAGTTGATCTTCTGTAGGTACATGGTCGCCACAAACTGGCGCGGCGGCGATGCGTTTCAATGTTGCGGACTCAATGTCGAGATGATGCTGATGATTAGGCAGCAAACGCAAGCGGCAAGGTATAGCATAGCTATCGGCGTGTCCCCGTGAGGGTTGTAATAACTGAGCCGAAAGTATTTTTAAACCGCCGCGTCCATCTTTTGGTACAGCTGCTCTAAATCCTAATGTTTTTCTGAGCTTCTCAAGTCTTGTAGGTAACTGAAAATCATTGCTGTCTGTTGCTATTGTCAAATCCCAAATTTCTTCTCTTGCTTCTTTCCCTGCACCTTTGCGACGCACATAAAATAGAGAAGGCTTTTGACCGACACATTCCAACATCAACTTATTGGCGCGATCGCGCCGCTCCCTAAATTCGGGATATGATTTAAGGGCAGCTTCACCTTCAAGATGGCGGATGAAACTATCGATTGCTGAAGCTATAAACATATAGCCCCAATCTTCAGAGTGTGTTTTAACTTTCGAGGATTTTGCTGTTAGTTTATTTACTGCTACACGAATACGTTCTGCATCGGATGCTGGAATTGCACTGGTATGGCTTTTGACTGCAATTTTTAGCTTCTCACAAATTGCTAATAGCTTCTTGCTATCTAAATTTAATTCTTTTGCTAGTTCATAGACTCTGACTTTGCCGTTGTTCATCCAGTTAACAATTGAGGGTTTTGATTTAAACGCAGAGGGGCGCAAAGGTAAGCGCAGAGGAGCGCAAAGTATTATTTTAATCCGAATCGCTACAAATTAAATTTGGCAACACTCTGCGTACCTTTGCGTTCCTATGCGTTTAAAATAGTTTGTATTGCTGATAAACTTCACTAGCGGCACGATGCAGCAAGGAATGCCGCCAAACGAGGGATTTCATATCATCAGCATAACCGCCGCCAATAACGCAGGCGACGGGATAACCGCTACTCATACAGGTACTCAAAACCTGCATTTCCCGGCGAAAAATGCCAGCATCTGTAAGGGCTAATTTGCCCAAGCGATCGCCTATATGAGGGTCAACACCAGCATCATAAAATACTAAGTCTGGCTTGACTTTAGACAATAAATCTGCTAAATAACTCGCCAAGGTTTGCAAATAGGCGTCATCTTCCATTCCCACCGGCAAAGGAACATCCAAATCGCTGTTTTGTTTAGTACCGGGGAAATTGACTTCGCAGTGCATGGAGAAAGTAAAAACGCTGTTGTCGTCTTGGAAAATAAAAGCAGTACCGTCTCCTTGATGGACATCCAAATCTACAATCAAGATTTTGTGGACGAGTCCGAATTTTTGTAAAACGCGACAGGCGATCGCTAAATCGTTGAAAATACAAAAACCAGATCCATAACTGGGAAAGGCATGATGAGTTCCACCAGCCGTATTACAAGCTAAACCCTGACTTAGTGCCAGTTTAGCAGTGAGTATCGTACCACCTACCGCTACACAGGTACGATTCGCTAATGCTGGACTCCAAGGCAAACCAATACGTCGCTGTGCTTTGGCATCTAGGGTTCCTTCACAGTAAGCTTGAACGTAGTTTGGAGTGTGGACTAACTCTATCAACTCTAGCGGCGGACGTTCGGGGGTGTGAAATTGTTCTTGATTAGCTACACCATCAGCTAACAGCAATTCGTAGAGTTGTCGGAACTTAGACATCGGGAAGCGATGTCCTTCAGGCAGGGGAGCAATGTAATCTGGGTGGTAAATAATTGGCAAGTCCATAGTCCAGAAAATCTCAAGCAGGTAATCCGGCAAATAACAAGGTAAAATTTAGCCATAATTGCAGCAACAGTGCTGTTATCCTAAATCTAAAACTCAAAATTTAAAATTGATATGATGGAATGGATTACGCCGATAGTATTTATTCTAGCTGGCTTACTGGCTGGAGTAATTGGTGAGAAAGTTATCTTCAAAAAACTGGAAACATTCGTTACTAATAAACGAATTGCCGGGAGTAGAATTATATTTCACTCTTTACACCGGATGACTTTTCTTTGGTTTGTCATTGGCGGTTTTTTTTGGGCAGTTCTGAGTGCTCCCCTCAAACCCGATATTGCGATCGTACTGCAAAAAATTCTGACGATCGCATTGCTGTTTTCAGTAACTCTAGTCTTAGCGAGATTGACTGCTGGTTTTGTTAATTTATTTATCCGCAAAGCCGAAGGGGTTCCTACATCACTAATTTCTAACCTTGCTAAGGCTACTGTTTTCGTTTTGGGAACATTAATTGTCTTGCAAACAGTAGGTGTTGAAATTACACCGATAATTACAACTTTAGGTGTTGGTGGTATAGCAGTTGGTTTGGCACTTCAAGACACACTTGCAAATTTATTTTCTGGTTTTTACTTAATTATTTCTAAGCAAGTTAGAACCGGAGACTATGTGAAATTAGATGCTGGGCATGAGGGATATGTTATAGATATTTCTTGGCGAAATACGACAATTAAAGAAATTTCAAATAATGTCGTCATAGTTCCCAATTCTAAATTGTCTAGTGCAATTTTCACAAACTATCATTTACCTGCAAAGGAAATTACTTTAACAATGGATGTAGGTGTCAGTTATGATAGCGATTTGGAACAAGTTGAAAAAGTGACTGTAGAAGTCGCCAAAGAAGTCATGCAAGAAATTGCACCGGAATTAAAAGAAAGTGAACCATATATCAGATTTCATACTTTTAATGATTTTAGTATAGATTTTACGCTTTATATGCGGGTAAGTGAATACTTCGATCAGCGTATGGGTAAACATCTATTTGTCAAAAAATTACACAAACGCTATCAGCAAGTAGGAATTCAAATTCCTTTTCCGATTAGAGAAGTATATATGCAAGATAATTCCGCTATGGAACAAAATTAGTAGTTGCCATGTTGCTTTCATAACATGGCAATCCGCATCTGTTCTCTAACTTAGATTGCTAATGCTCGTTTTTCTAATGGTAGTTCAAAGCGATCGCCTGGTTTCGGCTCAAGTACCTTCGTCGCAAGATTGTTTTTCTCAAGTAACGAGCGAAATTCCTCAGCAGTTCCTTTAGTTTGAATGAATTTCATCAGGAATCCTTCAAACGCCACATCACCACCAGCCGCAGTAGGTATTATTACTTGAGGCTGTAATGATTTTACTACTTCTAAAGCACTATTTTGTCCTTTAATAATCGATCCAAGCAAAGGTAGCGTCATGTCAATAAACGGCGTAATCACTATATCGATAGGTGCAGCTTGCTGAAGTTCTGGGGAATGATACCCATGAGGCTCGTAGTATACAGTTAAACCACTCTCCAATTCTTTGAGGAGATAACTATTTTCTACCAAAGTGGGGCCAATTGGAGAGCCGGGGAAAGCCTTGATTTCAATTTGATTATTTAAAGTGAAAGTTTCACCATGAGCCAATACTGTTACTTGGGTGTAACCTAACTGTTGCACTACCTTAGCTGCATTGGGAGAAGCTACAACCTTGATGCTGCGATCTAACAGCTTGAGCGTTGGTGGGTGAGTATGGTCTTCTAAACCCTGAGACAGCAGGATCAGATCGATATTATCTGGGATTGGGCGATTTTGCGATCGCGAACCTTTAAACAACCAATCCAAATTGCTGAAAATTAACGAACCAACCAGCCAAGGGTCAATTAGTATCCGCTTTTCACCGATTTCCAGTAACCAAGAGTTGCTGTCGAACCAAGTTAAGAACATAAATTTTGTGAAGATAACATTTACCTTCATTATCAATCGTGTCACCTTTCTTAGTAAGCACTGAGGTCAATGCCTACATTCATCCACTCAAGTCTACACACGGAGATATTTTAATGTCTGATCTTGGTTTTACTCACATTGCACTTGCAATCAGTGATATTGATGCAAGTATCTCATTTTACGCAAAGTATGCCCAGATGACAGTCGTGCATCGTCGCACCGATCAAACGACTCAAGTAGATGTTGCTTGGATTAGTGACCTAACCAGACCTTTTGTGATTGTTTTAATTAAAGTAGCTAAAGTAGAAGGCGCACTGTTACCACAATCCCATCTTGGGGTCGCTTATCAGAATCGTGAGAAAGTTACTCGCCTCTGCAATGAGGCACACACTGAGGGAATACTGCTGGCTGGCCCAAATGACTGGGGCCCTCCAGTTGGTTACTGGGCTTATCTTCGAGACCCAGATGGTCATACACTAGAGATTTCCTTTGGTCAGGAAATTAATTTTACAGTTGAGCAAGCTAAAGACGCAACTAATCGCCTCTCTACAACTTAATTAAATCGTATTACTTGTAACCCTTAGCTAAGACTTTTGAACAAAGCGTCTGACTTCATCCACAGATAAACTAAGAGTGCTGGCAATCTGTTCTACACTCAAGCCTAACTCCAATAATCTAGGTATTGCATCCTGTCGCGCTTGTTCTGCTTGTTGTCGCGCTTGTTCTGTTTCTTTGTGACTTAACAGTTTTCTCCCAGTTTGGGGGTTAAAAAACCGCAATTCTCCATCAATCAATCTGAGGTCTAAACCCAATATTTCACTGTGAAAAGACGAGACACCATCGGGTAAAAAGTTGGATGTAATGGGTTGATATTTGCCCTCAAATAAATAGGAACCCTTTAGTCGTGGGTTGAGGTAATCTCCGGTTGGGTCATACTGAAAATACTCTTGCACACCTAAAAGTGAATATTTCGTGGGTTTATCCTCTTCATCGTTTTCTTGGGTGCTTGCAGAAGTGATTTCTAAAATAAAATTAGGGACTTTACCCCCTTCTTCCCAAACCTTGTAACTGACGCGCTTTTTCTTGTCTACCTCAAATACCACAAAGACATCAGGAGCAACCACAGCACTAGGAATCCCCTTTTTGTAGTAAACAAATAGATTCCCCGATACGTAAACATCATTTCGGTCTTGGAAATAAATGTCTAAGGCTTCTACAGCATAAATTAGATAATCCCGTGCTGGGTCGCTCTCTGCCATTGGTTTACCATCAGAGCTGGGGTAGATAATTTCGGTTTTGAGTTGGTTAGCAAAAAGGGTCATGGTTGCTTCTCTAGGAGACGCTGCGCGAACAACGCTCCAATTCAAAATAGGTTATAGGGCAAAGACTTTAACTCAACTGGGATTAGTTTTAAAATAGCATTTTGTTCAAACTTCATTTTAGGTCAGAGAACATTAGTATATTTGAAGAAAGACTTTATGAATCTTAATAATGACTATAACTACACCGCAGCTTACAACCCAAGACACCTTTGAAAAATTCATTTGGACTTGGCAGGGCTACAAAATTCAGTACACTGTCATGGGTACAGGACGCCCTTTGGTACTGGTTCACGGCTTTGGTGCTTCCATTGGACACTGGCGCAAAAATATCCCAGTCTTAGCTAATGCTGGCTACCAGGTATTTGCCATAGACCTTTTAGGTTTTGGCGGTTCTGATAAAGCCCCCATTGATTACAGTGTAGAAGTTTGGGTGGAACTGCTGAAAGATTTCTGTACAGCACACATACTCGAACCTGCTGTATTTATTGGCAACTCCATCGGCGCACTTTTGAGCTTGATTGTACTGGTAGAACATCCAGAAATTGCTGCTGGTGGTATTTTAATTAACTCTGCGGGTGGTTTGAGCCATCGTCCCCACGAATTGAACCCACCGCTACGGATGGTGATGGCAACTTTTAATCGGTTTGTGCGATCGCCAATTACAGGTAAATTTGTCTATAACCGCATCCGCCAAAAAGCCCAAATTCGCCGCACCCTTTATCAAGTTTACCGAAACCGTGAAGCCGTCACCGATGAATTAGTCGATTTACTTTATACTCCCTCTTGCGACCCAGGAGCGCAACAAGTCTTCGCATCTATTCTCACAGCCCCTCCTGGGCCAAGCCCAGAGGAACTTTTGCCCAAAGTAGAACGTCCTTTATTAGTGATTTGGGGTGCTGACGATCCCTGGACACCAATTACCGGGGCCAAGATTTACGAAAAGGCGCGGGAGAATGGCAAAGATATCAAAATTGTTCCCATTCCCAATGCCGGTCATTGTCCTCACGATGAGATTCCAGATGTTGTCAATGCCCAGATTGTAGATTGGCTAGCGCAAAGGTAATAATTTCGCCTTTCTGCCGATATGTATTAGCCCAAGCAAGGTAAAAATAGGGCTAACAATCTGGGTAAGTGGATCTTAATCTTTGAATTGCGCCTTGACAAAATAAAATTCGTATGGTAGGTGAAATGGAGCTTTATGTGCGTAATGGAGATAAAAGGGTAATTACCTTAAATCACCATCCAGATTTTTCAGAACTTGGCTATCAAGTCATCAGCGAACTAGGACGCAACCGAGAAGGGGGACGGATTACTTATCTAGCTAATATCCTCAACTCTAATCAACAGGTGGTAATTAAAGAGTTTTGTTTTGCTCGTGCAGGTGCTGATTTATCAGGTGTGAAAGCATATCAGCGCGAAATTGAAATTTTGCAACAACTCAATCATTCCTGCATTCCTCGCTATATAGGTTCCTTTGAAATGCCAGACGCTTTTTATCTGGTACAGGAATATAAAAATGCCCCATCCTTGGGATTAAAACGCAGCTTTCATCCTGAAGAAATTAAGCAAATTGCTCTGTCAATTTTAGAAATTCTGGTTTATCTGCAAAAGCAAGTTTCCCCAATTATTCATCGGGATATTAAGCCAGAGAATATTTTGGTTGATGAAGAACTAAATGCTTACTTGGTGGATTTTGGGTTGGCTAGAATACAGGGTGCGAAAGTAGCTCTGAGCAGCTTTATAGCCGGAACCCCAGGTTTTATGCCACCAGAAGAACAGTTTGGTCATTCTCTGACAGAGGCATCAGATTTATATAGTTTAGGAGCAACACTAATTTGCTTACTTACTAATACCCGTTCTGTTGAGATTGGCAAATTAATTGATGATAACTATCGCTTTAATTTCCAGCAATTAGTTCCTCAAATCAGTCCCCGTTTCCGATGGTGGTTGATGAAAATGGTGGAACGTAACCGAAAACGTCGCTATGCTAATGCGGCTATTGCTTTAAAAGCACTTGGGACAATTGAGGTTGTTGGTAGTGCGACTGGGTTAGATAATTTCATCAGTACAATCAAACCTAGAAAACGAGCCACTTTGTTGGGACTAGCGACTGTTGTTACACTAGCTGCGGTTGCAGAAACTTTGATAAGTTATCAACCTGGTAATACAGTTAGGCAATTCTCGGAAGCTAGAGAATGTCAAAGTTTTGATTTAAGCTCAGATTGCCAAGAAAAAATCGGAAATTAAGATTAATTAGGTTGCATCTGGCTAAAGATTACAGCGGTTTTCAATTGAATAGACAACACGTGTAGGGGCACAATATATTGTGCCCCTACAATTATGTATATTCCACGTTTGTGAAAATTGCTGGAATTTGCATGAGTATCAAATACTCGTTAACGGAGTTCAGAGGTGGATTAATCCAGCTTTTAGATATAATCCTCATATCATCCATTTTTATGGACATGATGGAAGAAATCAAGGTTTAGCCTTGGAAAAAATACAGGGCAAATGCAGCTAGTAAGTACAGAGTCACTGGCAAGGTTATTTATTACCAGCCATTAATAGCCCTGTAGCTTTGGGTTTGGATGAAGTCGATGAAGTCTTTAAGCATCCCATAATTGCGGCTGATTTTTTTGGATTACAGGCACAAATGAAGCGTTTAGACTCCGCAGTATGGGGTTAGTTAAGTTTCAAGGCAATGAAGTAGTGCCATTGTGTAAATTGTATCGTCAATATTTTGGACATTGCTTGGGGTTGAAAAATTAAAAAAGTACATTAGGAGTGCAATAAGACTTTTATCTGCAATTACCATTTAACAAAAAGGATTAACAATGGTTCAATTTATTCAAGGAAGAGATATAACCTTAGCCCAACTCATCGATCAATTTGGGCTACAACGTGCAGACAATGAACAGTTTTTTTTAGAGTGGCAGCAAGATTTACCTGAGTTGAGTGACTTAGAAAAGCAATCTCTCAACGAAGTCAAGGCAGAATATTTGCATTTATCCCGCTACCAAATTTTAGAACCTGTAGTCAAAATGGTGGTGCTATCTCCACTATTGCGTCTAGCAGGTTTTTATCAACCGCCTTTTTACATTGCGTCGGAACAAGAGGTAGAAATTTGTTCTGAAGACGAAGGCGCAATTGTTAGAGGACGTATTGATATTTTAGTTTTTAAACCACCATTCTGGGTTCTGGTTGTAAAAGCAAAACGAGCAGATTACTCCTTAGTACCAGCAATTCCACAAGCATTGGCTTATATGTTAACGGATATAAGTCTGGAAAAACCTGTTTTTGGGTTTATCTGCAATGGTAATGAATTTAGATTTATCAAACTGATGAAAGCTGAAACCTCACAATACGCCCTATCTGATTTGTTTGCTTTAGATAGTCGGGATGATATACATACTGTCGTTAAAGTCTTAAAACGGCTAGCTCATTTAATTCGTAATTCGTAATTATTGCGTACCCCAATAGAAAATGTCCTTCCTTTATTCCCTACTTTCCGCTCTCGATTTTTAAGATAGCCCATGACTCAGTACCAGTATCAAGTCGGTGGTAGTCTTCCTCAAAATGCACCAATCTATGTTAGACGGCAAGCTGACCATGACCTCTATGAAGGCTTGACTGGGAATTTTTGTTATGTACTCAACTCCCGGCAGATGGGGAAATCTAGCTTGCGGGTGCAGGTAATGCAGCATTTGCAAACTGAGGGATTTGCTTGTGCTGCTGTTGATATTACAGCTATTGGGACGGCAGATATTACGCCAGAACAGTGGTATGCCGGGGTGATTGATACTCTGGTGGGAAGTTTTGATATTTATAGAACTGTGATAAGTGGGTAGGCGTAGCCCGTCGTAGACATCGCTTGAGAACAAAGAGACAAAATTCAAGTTCTGAACTCGGTGTTTCAAGTTCCGAACACCAATGACCGAGCGAAAAGGTCGAAGTTCCGAGTTCCGAACACGAATGACCGAGCGAAAAGGTCGAAGTTCCGAGTTCTGAACACCAATGACCGAGCAAAAAGGTCGAACTTCCGAGTTCTGAACACCAATGACCGAGCAAAAAGGTCGAAGTTCCGAGTTCTGAACACCAATGACCGAGCAAAAAGGTCGAACTTCCGAGTTCCGAACACGAACGGCCGAGCAAAAAGGTCGAACTTCCGAGTTCCGAACACGAACGGCCGAGCAAAAAGGTCGAACTTCCGAGTTCCGAACACGAATGACCGAGCAAAAAGGTCGAACTTCCGAGTTAAACCTCCGGTTCTACTCCCAGCGCTTTTAACTGAGCGGCCAATCTCTCTGCACGCTGACTTTCTTGCTCTGCACGCTGGCGTTCTTGTTCTGCACGCTGTTGAGCAGCGTTTTTCTCTTGCCGTTCTTTTGCTGTTAACTCCAAACCCCACAGTAATAATTCGCCGTTATCATCCCACCAACGTAACCAATAGCCTGTGCGGTTTTCTCGGCTTCCTTGCCATACGCCTAAAAACAAATTCATTTCGGCAATCCAGTGACGATTATTTGTATCTGCTGTTTGCAGTTCATAATGTCCTAAATCATCTCGCCGATAAACTTCTAACACTCCGCCGTCTGGTTCAAAAATGGCATAGTTTGGCACTTGTAAAATCTGCTCATAATAAAACCATTTACCAGGGGGATAGGTCGGTTTACTCGAATACTCTCCACCTTCGGTATCTGAGAGAAATTCCATCACAATTACCGGAATATCACCTTGGAGTCGTGGTGTATAACTGCGCTTCACTTCTTCTCGTGAGACTCGAATAGATGATACATATCCCCAATCTGGTGCTTTGACCACAAATCGATTATTCAAAGTGGCGCAGATACCGTAGTTAGTGATGGTTAAAGCATGGGTGGGTAATCTACCAGTAAGTTCCAAGCTTTCCGTTAAAGCAGCAGCCAAGAGTGGCTGATTAATGTTATCCACTGGCTCGTCGTCTAAAACAAAATCATCAGGTAACTTTTCCCAGGTAACTTCATGGGTGGCTGCATTGGCTAGCATAATCAGAATATCTCAAGTACAACTTTAATTTCTAATAGCCCGATTAAAAAATTGCACACGGCGTTACTCCTGAGCAAGCGATCGCACTTCTTCCACTGATAATCCCAAAGCTTGGGCAATCTGTTCGATACTCAAATTCATTTGTAATAAGCGGGGTATGGCATCTCTTCTGGCTTGTTCTGCAAGTTCTGCCCGTTGGCGTTCTTGTTCAGCCCGTTGCCGTTCTTGCTCGGCGTTGCGAGAAATTTCTGTGTAAGTTAAAAACCGTTCTCCATCAGGGCGATATAACTGCAAACCTTCTGGTAATAGAGCAAACTGAATTTTTAACCGAGGACTCACCCAATGTTCCATTTGGGGGATGACATCTAAACCGTCTTCGCCACGCAACCAACCGCACAAATTATTTCGATCGGGATCGTAAATGTAGTACTCTTCCACCCCATAACGGTCGTAGAACAGTAATTTCTTGTCCATTTCAGTTTGTGTATTACTGAGAGAAAGAATTTCAAACACCACTTGTGGTGCAACTCCCTGCTCTTTCCATTGTTGGTAGCACAGGCGATCGCCTTTTGGTCTACCCAATACCACCATCACATCTGGGGCGTTAACAATTGTGTTGCGTCCCTCTACGGGATACCAAAACAAATCCCCCGCGACAAATACATTTGGATCGTCAGCAAATAGCCACTCTATATTCTGCTTAATTTCTACAATCCAGTTAAATTGTATGGTATTTTTAGCCACTCGTTGTCCGTCACTATCTGGGTAGATGACCTCTGGCTGGGTCGGCGGTTGGATTTGCGATACCATAGCTTCGCCCTCAGAAGGATATTTAATCGGGATGCTTCCAAATTAGCAGACTCTTAAGGATGTCTGCGCCATGAATCTGGAACGATAACTAACTAAACAGTACGATTGTTCTACTATAAACCGATTAAAGATAGTATTATTAAGGACTGTTTCATAGGAAACTCCTTCTTTGCCGCCCAATATGTCAGACCAACAGCTAGCAGCATCCTTGAATGGACATCTTCCTTACCCCAGCCATAACAGCCAGAATACCATTCGGATTCGGGGTGCTAGGCAGCATAATCTGAAAAATATTGACTTGGAATTGCCACGCGATCGGCTGATTGTGTTCACTGGCGTTTCTGGCTCTGGTAAGTCTTCCCTGGCCTTTGATACAATTTTCGCTGAAGGGCAACGTCGCTATGTGGAATCCCTCAGCGCCTACGCACGGCAATTTTTAGGACAACTGGATAAGCCGGATGTGGAAGCGATTGAAGGCTTAAGTCCAGCAATTTCTATTGACCAAAAGTCAACGTCTCATAACCCCCGTTCTACTGTGGGTACAGTGACAGAGATTTACGACTATCTGCGGTTGTTATTTGGTCGGGCTGGCGAACCCCATTGTCCGATATGCGATCGCTGTATTGCACCCCAGACAATCGATGAGATGTGCGATCGGATTATGGAATTACCAGACCGCACTCGTTTCCAAATTCTGGCACCTGTTGTCCGAGGTAAAAAAGGCACACAGCGTAAGCTTTTGTCAAGTCTGGCTTCCCAAGGTTTTGTCCGCGTGCGTGTTGATGGTGAAGTGCGCGAGCTGTCAGATTCGATTGAATTGGATAAAAATTTTACCCACACCATCGAAGTGGTAATTGACCGCTTGGTGAAAAAGGCTGATATCCAGGAGCGTTTGGTTGATTCCCTCTCTACGTGTCTCAAGCAATCGGGTGGTATTGCGACCATTCTGGTGAGTCTGCTTGGTGACGACGGACAAGAAAAAGAAGAAGAATTAGTATTTTCCGAAAATTTTGCTTGTCCAGAACATGGCGCAGTAATGGAGGAATTGTCACCGCGATTGTTCTCGTTTAACTCACCTTATGGTGCTTGTCCGCATTGTCACGGTATCGGGACTTTAAGAAGATTTTCGCCAGATTTGGTAGTTCCTGACCCAGAAGCGCCAGTTTATGCTGCGATCGCGCCTTGGTCAGAAAAAGATAATTCTTACTATCTGGAATTACTCTATAGCGTCGGACAGATTTATGGGTTTGAGTTACAGACAAATTGGAGCAAGCTGACAGAAGAACAACAGCAAACTATTTTGTATGGAGAGAAAGATGAACGAGCCGCTGAAGCACAGAGGAAGCAGAGTTTTAAAGGTGCGATTCCAATTTTGCAACGGCAATATGAGGGTGGTTCTGAATTAGTTAAGCAAAAATTAGAGCAGTATTTAATCGATCAACCGTGTGAAGTTTGTCATGGAAAACGGTTAAAACCGGAAGCTTTGGCGGTGAAGTTGGGACAATATGGAATTTTAGAATTAACTAGTGTCTCGATTCGGGATTGTCGAGAGAGAATTGAGCAATTCAAGTTGAGCGATCGCCAGTTACAAATTGCTGATTTAGTCCTCCGAGAAATCAAAGCTAGATTGCAATTTTTGTTGGATGTCGGTTTAGATTACCTCACCCTCGATCGTCCCGCCATGACTCTTTCTGGTGGCGAAGCCCAACGAATTCGCCTAGCAACACAGATTGGTTCTGGTTTAACAGGAGTTCTCTATGTTTTAGATGAACCAAGTATTGGTTTGCATCAACGAGATAATGGTAGGTTACTCAAAACTTTAACTAAGTTGCGCGATTTAGGTAATACATTAATTGTCGTCGAACACGATGAAGAAACAATTCGTGCAGCTAACTACATAGTTGATATTGGCCCCGGTGCAGGAATTCACGGCGGAAATATTATTGCTCAAGGTGATTTTCAGGCGTTATTAGCGGCAGAAGATTCTTTGACTGGTGCTTACTTATCAGGAAGACGGGTAATTAACACGCCAGCAGAACGCCGCGAAGGAAACGGGCGTAGTTTAGGAATTAAAAATGCCCATCGCAACAATTTAAGAAATATAGATGTAGAAATTCCACTAGGTAAACTCGTCTCCATCACTGGTGTGTCTGGTTCTGGCAAATCTACCCTGATTAACGAGTTACTGTACCCATCTTTGCAACACCATTTAACTAAGAAAGTTCCCTTACCCAGACATTTGGATAAAATTCAGGGATTAAACGCGATTGATAAAGCGATCGTTATCGATCAATCCCCAATTGGACGCACACCACGTTCTAACCCTGCAACTTACACAGGAATTTTTGATGCCATTCGAGATGTATTTTCCCAAACAGTAGAAGCCAAAGCCAGGGGTTACAAACCCGGACAATTTTCTTTCAACGTTAAAGGTGGCCGTTGCGAAGCTTGTAGCGGACAGGGTGTAAATGTTATTGAAATGAACTTTCTGCCAGATGTTTACGTGCAATGCGAAATTTGTAAAGGTGCAAGATATAACCGCGAAACTTTGCAAGTGAAGTATAAAGATAAGTCTATTTCTGATGTTCTGAGAATGACAGTTGAGGAAAGTTTAGACTTTTTCCAGAATATTCCCAAAGCGATCGCACGTTTGCAAACTTTATTTGATGTTGGGTTGGGTTATGTTCAACTAGGACAACCTGCGACTACCTTATCTGGCGGTGAAGCGCAACGGGTGAAATTGGCAACAGAACTATCTCGACGCGCTACAGGTAAAACACTTTATTTAATCGATGAACCAACCACAGGATTATCTTTTTACGATGTTCATAAATTATTAGATGTGTTGCAACGATTGGTAGATAAAGGCAATTCAATATTAGTAATTGAACACAACTTAGATGTAATTCGTTGTTCTGACTGGGTGATAGATTTAGGGCCAGAAGGTGGCGACAAAGGCGGAGAATTAATTGCTGTGGGTACACCAGAGGCAGTAGCAAAAAATCCCAGGTCTTATACTGGGCAATATTTACAGCAGGTATTAAAACAATATCCGGCGATGAGAAAGTAGAGTTTTTGCTATAGATGTTTATCAAATTGTGGCTTGCCCAAAGAGTCACTCAACTTTCCCAAAGCAAACATACTGATGATTGATGACACGCCAGAAAACCTGAATCTCCTATCTGCCATGCTGACAGAACAGGGATATAAAGTTTGGAGTGTAACTAAAGGTTCTACGGGGTTAAGGGGAGCAAATGTAGTTTCCCTGACCTAATTTTGTAGGATGTGAATACAGCAGATTGCAGGTTTATGAGGTACAATAACAACAGTTTGTAAACCAGTTTTTTAAATGCACGGGATTAATCAAATCGAGTGCAGTAGCAATTAAAATATCAACCATTTTTGCAGTGGTTGGAGAAAAGGATTTCAGAAAATATTTGGCTCTTCCGTACTTGTTATGCTAAACTAATAGTTAAAATGCCAATTTAATAAGCATCTTACTCGGAAGTTATCAAAGTTTCTAAACCCATAAGCCGAGCGCTTAATTAACTTGAGTTTGTTATTAATCCCTTCAACAGAACCACTAGTTGTACCAGGGTTAGCGCGTCTCAAACCCTATTGACAAATGGATTCTATGAGAGAGTTGAGTTAGGGAGAGCCGCCGCCAAAACAGAAACCATATACT
>NZ_JBALDJ010000106.1:0-34583 GCF_036917415.1 Nostoc sp.
CAATTAAGTCAAGGTGATGTAGAGATGCTTTATTTATCATCTCTACAAAACCTAAAATTTATTTCCCAACAAAAACCCTGGCGCGAAATCTGCGCTATTTTAGCGTCGTAACTTTGTTATGTAATATAGCAAAGCTTCATGCAGCTAAAAATCTTGGGATTATGATAATTTAGTGACATGCAACGCCTAATGTGTGGTGACGCACTGAGTGTGCTGTGTTATGAACCGCAGGATAGGTAGAGAACAAAACAGTCCAGATAACTAAAGAAGATAGCAGCATATAAAGCGTTACCTGCACAGGCTTGGATAAGGTAATACCTGCGGTCTTTTGCAATAGTGAAATATGAGAAAAACTAGTCATTTTTGACCTCCTAATAATAAATTTGGGTAATTCATCAATCAAAGGACATAACGCCGCTTGATTGCAAAAAGATATACCATCAACTTTGTATTTGACAAGTGTGTATCAAATGTATTGTGTAATTGGACTTTAGTGAACACTATACTATCCTTTGACATCGGCCGATCGCGATGCAGAAATCTACACATAAAGTCCATACAAATAACAAAAGAATGACACATAGTTTGGAGTGACGACATTTTCAGCGCTGCTAACACGAAGGTAACAGATAAAAATTAAAAATTAAAAGTTCTCTATCAAGCATTCAAAATCCCTTGAATAAACGTGACTTATGTTATCCCTAAACCAATCAAATACCCTACAGATTAGCAACAGTTTCTTGCTTGCGTCCATATTCAAGGTGCTATTATACCCATTGTTTGTACTCTAAGTACTGCTGAAGCAATCAGCATATCAGGATTGAAGGAGGCAGGAGGCAGGAGGCAGAAGGAACAATTGGGAGAGGATTCAGACCCCTCCCTTTTTGTTTGCGCCGTATAAACGGTGAGGTCTTAAACCCCTGCTCCCAAGGCGTCGCGGCAGGAGGTAGATAGCGCAGCGTTAGCGAGTCCGCGAGCGTCGGGCAGTTTTCCTCCTGCCTCCTGCCTCCTGCCTTCCTTGATAAGCATGAAACAGTTAATTTTTTCTGAATATGATTTATACAAAAGTAAGGTATAAATACAGTTAAAAATTAAAAATATTTTGTGAGAGTTTTTCGGGACTCATTCTCACTCGCTCTAGATTTAACAACTTAAACGGCAGTTTTGAAGCACTGAAAAATTATTGACAATAATTACTAATTCATCTAAAATATTAAAATTAATTGCAAATTTTTTGCAATTATTTAGTGCTAACCGTAACTAAATGTCATGCCCAACAACTTCGCTCTAGGTAACGGAAAACCGTGGAGCCGCCGTGAATTACTGAAGCTGGGGCTAGCAGGTGCTGGAGTGATTGGTGCAGCTGGACTTTGGCAAATGCTAAATCTACAAAGTAAGTCAATCGTCAAAGTGCCACCACTCGATATGGAAGCACCAGATGACGCTACTAACCCGATGAAGATGTTAAGGGATTTTGATTATGGGACGGTGAAGCAAGAAAATGGGCGGACTATCCGAGAATTTCAGTTAACTGCGGGTACTTCCATAATCAATCTCAATAGTGCTGTCTCTTACAACATCTGGGATTTAAACGGTCGCATCCCAGGGCCAACGCTACGGGCAAAACAGGGCGATCGCGTGCGAGTGCTTTTTCTCAACAACGCCGGACATTCTCACTCTTTGCATTTTCATGGCGTTC
Source organism: Nostoc sp. (assembly GCF_036917415.1). Classification (GTDB taxonomy): domain Bacteria; phylum Cyanobacteriota; class Cyanobacteriia; order Cyanobacteriales; family Nostocaceae; genus Nostoc. Next base: position 1,700 of record NZ_JBALDJ010000106.1, read on the forward strand.
ATCCGGCACAAATGGATGGTGTTCGCCCAATCAGCAATGGCAAAGCCACAATTTATGAATTTGATGCTGAACCCTATGGCGTTCACTTGTACCACTGTCATATTGAACCAGTTACCCGTCACATTGCTAAGGGGCTGTACGGGATGTTTATCATCGATCCACCGACTCCCCGTCCCCCGGCTGATGAAATAGTACTAGTGATGGCTGGGTATGACGTGAATGATGATAGCCATAATGATTATTACGCTTTCAATGGTTTGCCCCACCATTATATGCATCATCCTATTCGCATTTACCAAGATCAGTTGATTCGGCTATATGTTCTCAACATTATTGAATACGATCCGGTAGTGACGTTTCATCTTCACGCCAATTTCTTTGATGTCTATCGCTATGGCATGAGTATGACTCCTAGCGAGAAAGCTGATGTGATTACGATGGGTATGGCCGAAAGGCACATTTTGGAATTTGCTTTTCGCTACCCAGGTAAGTATATGTTCCATCCCCATCAGGATGCGATCGCAGAAAACGGTTGCATGGGTCAATTTGAAGTACTTGCCCAGAGCAACTCTCAAAAGACTGTTAACAATTCATGACAAAATCAATAGTAATTTCTATTTTGGCTAAGTAGAAGGTACTTAATTGGTAATTAATAAAATTTAAAATCAAATAGTTGATAAAAAATATCATTATATGCGAAAGTAAAATCTATGACAATTTGTCAAACAAACTATCTTTGAGTAATAGTTTGAAGCATTTGAACCAATACCTTTTTAATTGTGCGAGGAACAGAAATGATAAGATTTCGCTATATCTGTTTAACAGTGGCAGCTGCGGCAATAGTTACCTTAAGTTCCTGTAGCAGTACACCAACCGCAGAAAATCCCTCAGCACCAGTTGCTAGCCCTCCAGTTACAGAGACAGTAAGTGAAAACAGTCATAGTGGTCACGGTGGCAAAGAAAAAATTAACATTAACAGTGCAATATTGTCAGAATTGGATAAGTTTGAAGCCAAGCTAGGTGTCCCGGCTTTATCCAACAAAATTCAGGCAAGTCGTCCCTATGGCAGACCAGAAGATTTAGTTACTAAAAAAGTAATTACTCAAGAACAGTTCGACCAAATTAAAGACCAGGTTGGTGTTCAAGAAGTGGTACTCACAGGTGAGGCAAAAGATGTTGACTATATGTCTAAATTAGGCTTAATGAAAGGGCATCTTTTGGTAGCACAAGAACTACTGGATCAGAATCAGCCAAAACAGGCAGAACCTCATATTGGACATCCAGTTGAGGAGATTTACGTTGACGTAGAAGAACAATTGAATGAGCGCAAAGTCAAAGAATTTAAGACAACTTTGGTGAGTTTGCAAGATTTAGTAAAATCTAGCCCGAAAGATAGTAAAGTTAAGACTAATTTTACTTCTTCAATGCAAGCAGTTGATGGAGCGATCGCAGCTTTGCCAGCAGATCAACGCTCAAAACCAGGATTTGCGTTACAGGTAATTAACGAACTACTAGATTCAGCTAACTCCGAATATGGCGCTGCGATCGCAAATGGTAAAGTAACCGCGCCAATTGAGTATCAAGATTCCCGTGGTTTTGTCTTTTACGCCAATGAATTATACAAAGGAATTTCTAGTCAAGTAGCTCAAGCAGATCCCGAAGCACACAAAGCAATCGACACTAGTTTTGCCGAACTAATAAAAGTTTGGCCCGCAGCCATCCCACCAGCAAAAGCAGTAAAAATTCCTAATGATGTTACCAAGCTAGTGAAAACCATTGAGGAAAACTCTCAAAAAGTGGTTGACAAATCTAATACCCAAGCACAGCGATAACACTTTAATTTAATGGGAAGTATAGGTTAAGGAGTTTAAAATGAGGAAATCATTAGAAGTTACGAATTACGAATTACGAATTACGAACTTCTAACTCCTAACTAATTACACTCCATTCGTTACTTTAACTAACAACTGATGCAAGAACTTGACCAGAAAAAGACTATTGACCTGCTGAACGCCATCATGGAATTTGAACTAGCAGGGGTAGTGCGCTACACACATTATTCTTTGATGGTAACTGGCCCTAACCGTATTCCAATTGTGGCTTTTTTCAAAGCACAGGCAAGTGAATCTTTACTTCATGCCGAACAAGTGGGAGAAATTCTCACCGGTTTAGATGGGCATCCCTCCCTGAAAATCGCCCCAATGGAAGAAACCTACCAGCATAAAGTCAAGGATATCTTGGCAGAAAGCTTATCCCATGAAAAAAAGGCATTGGATCTGTATAAAAAATTGCTCGACACTGTTACCGATGCCAGCATTTACCTTGAAGAATTCGCTCGCGGTATGATTGGACAAGAAGAGATGCATAATCTCGAACTGAAAAAGATGTTACGCGATTTTGGTTAATAGTCATTAGTCATTAGTCATTAGTCATTAGTCATTAGTTATTAGTCATTAGTCAAAAACAAATTCAAAGGACAACTGACTAATGACAAAGGACAAAAGACAAAGGACAAAGGACAAAAGACAAAGGACAAAAAATGAATTTTAGTACTGCTCTACCTACTTTTGTAATAACACTCCGAGAAGGAGTGGAAGCTGCCCTTGTTGTTGGCATTGTGCTAGCTTTGCTGAAAAAAGCCAAACAATCCCGACTCAACTCTTGGGTATATGCTGGTGTCGGCGTTGGCATTGTCGTCAGTGCCTTAATCGGTGTGCTATTCAGTTGGATAATTCAAGTACTGGGAGCTGTGAATCCTCAATACACCACTGTAGTTGAGCCAGCGCTAGAAGGTGTGTTTAGTGTGTTAGCGATCGCAATGCTCAGTTGGATGCTAATCTGGATGACTAAACAAGCCAGATTCATGAAAGCTACAGTTGAGGGAGCAGTAACAGAAGCGCTGACACAAAACTCAAATGCTGGCTGGGGTGTTTTTACTTTAATTTTAATTGCCGTTGTCCGCGAAGGCTTTGAAACTGTTCTCTTCGTTGCAGCTAATTTTCAACAGGGATTAATGCCAGCATTGGGCGCTGTTGCTGGTTTGATAGGGGCATCTGCTATTGGGGTGCTGCTATTTAAATGGGGTGTCAAAATTAACATCAGCCAGTTTTTCCAGGTAATGGGCGTTTTATTAGTGCTGATTGTCGCTGGGTTGGTAGTTTCAGCCTTGAAACATTTTGACGAAGCTGTAGCTAACCTTGCTCTTAGCAGTCGTGCTACAGAAAACCTTTGTTTCTATTACGAACGTTTTACAAAAGTCCACTCCTGTATTTTGGGGCCAATGGTTTCAAATACTTCCACAATCTTGCCTGACGAACAGTTTCCTGGGATTATTCTCAAATCTTTATTTGGCTATAGAGATAATCTCTATCTTGTGCAAGCAGTAGGATATGTGGCATTTTTACTCACCATTGGAGGACTGTATTTCCGTAGCCTTGGAGGTGCTTCTCCTGAAGGTAGAAAGAATATCCCCTCTGCTCAAAAACCAATTAGTTCTACAAAAGATTAAAAGCACAGTCAGTTACCTTATTCCCAGTCATAGACTGGGAATCGCCTTTGCGATCGCTTACTTACGATGGCTACGCTGATGCCCATCCAGAAGGAGCTGCCTTAGTTAAAGCCATAGTTGATATTTCTGCCATTGAAATTGAATACAAATGTTTTCAAGTAATCAAAAAGGCAATGAGCAAAATTTTTATATTAAATTCCTTACTGTTGCTTTCTCAAATACCCAATCCAGAAGCAAAATTTTTAGATTTAAAAAATAAACTAGAAAAGAAAGGGTTTCAGGTAATCATTGCACTACCACCAAAACGAGGAGCTTATGGGTTACTAAGAGAAGCTGACAAAAAAATCTGGATTAATCCCGTAGTGTTTGAGTTACATATTGGGACTCAAACACTAATCCATGAAACTGTTCATGCAGCACAGGTATGTGCCGGAAAAGGAAAAATAAAAACTTTAGGTTTAGACATTCAACCAAGCAATTATGCTCGACCATTTTTTAGACACTATACCGATGTCAAACGACAAGATTTAGAAAAAGAAGCCTATGCAGTACAAACTCAACCTAATAGTTTTGAATTAGGGACTTCCAAAGAATAAATTACCCAATTTATTCAGATGATATTTTTCTTTTCCCCCTGCTCCCTGCTCCCCTGCCTACACAGCGATTGATTATTTTTTTAATTGGAAGTCCCTTAGCTGTATCTCTTCTTCAACAACACTGTAAATAGCTAGTTTTTAGATGGGAAAGCTGAAGCGCTCTTATTTAACTGCTTTGTAATAAAAAGTGTTGAGTATTGTGGAGTGATAATATTGAGTGCAAAGAATGCTTTAAAAAATGGATTGGTTAATGATTTTTTAGTACAAAAAAACAATAAAGATGCTTTGCAGTAGTTCCAAAGTAATTTTAATGTTGAAGTAATCATAGTAATTGTTAAATTCATGTTGTCTTACTATCGGGTACACGCATTTACAAGACGGTTTGGAAAACTAGGTTCTCTAGTATTAACTTGACACTTCTTTTCTCCAACTTCTTTGCTGTTTTTGATAACTCCTATAAAAATTCTCTCTTGTTGTAACTCAAATCGGCAAATAGCGTCATCAGAAGTGATGAAACTTGGTTCAAAGTTCTCATAAACACTAAAAATTTTACCATTTGGACATTCTACTCGCTCAACAAGGTTAATATGATTACCTAGAGCTAATTGTACGATCAACACAAAAAGAATGAAACAGCCAAAAAACCCTGCTACTAGAATACTAAAAAATTTTAACAAGTCTTCTTTGAACAAAAAGCTATTGATAAATAGCAATAAAGGTGTGAGATAAAAATATAGCGTGGTAATTTTGTTGAATAAATCAAACTCGAAAATAATTTTACTTGACCAATTTCCATCCCAGTTAAAAATGAGTGGTATTAGACTAATTACAATAGCAACTAAGTTGTCTGAAGGTCTATCAAGTCTACTTATCAAGAACCAACGAACCCATCGCCAAAATTTTTTGAGAAGTTTAGCAATCTGCATTTTTCAATACTGGTATATCTAAGTAAATAATACTCCTTAATATAGGACTCAGCTTTGATTTTTGAAAACATACTGAGACTGAAAAGCCTGTTTTATAAAGGTTTTATCTAAAATAAGCTCCGATTAAATGCATTCTTTATTGACTGCGATGTTCTCCCATTATTGAGCTAAGTGCCCTGTCGTGCAAACAACGCTTGCTTAAGCTGCTGACAAGCCTTTTCTATTGCATCTATACTACCTGGATTTACCAAACCAAAATAATCAAACACATAGACTCGGTTATTTTTAGTTGCTTGTAGTTGCTGCCAAAAAGCTTCTTTTTTCAAAGAATCTAAAAGTGCCGCTTCCGAATTTCCTTGTGGAGGATTAACTAAAATTATCACCTCTGGATTTGCTTCTAAAACTTTCTCAGCCGAAAGCGTCACATAGCCACCAACTGGGCTTTTTCCTTGTAAATCTGCTGCTATATTTTTCGCCTGGAATTTCGCCAGTAAATCCCCTGCCCAACTGTTTTTATTTGGCGCTAAAATTGGTTGACGACTAACCAGCGCTAGAGTAGAAGGACTCTGAGTTGGCTTATCTGGCAAGAAAGTTTTATAACGATTTAACAAAAGCTGAGGATCGGCATTAATTGACTGAGCCAGTGTTTTTGTAAGTTCTTTTAGAGATTCCCAGCTATTCACCTTAGTGAGCAAAGTTTGAATTCCTAGCTGCTGAAGTTTTTGAATTGGAATGTTAGAAAAACCTTCAGCACCAATAACTAAATCTGGTTTGAGTGCTACCACTTTCTCTAAATTTGGTGGACTTTGACCTTCGCTAACGCGGGGAATATCCTTAAATCTTGAGTCATTCTTAAATAATTTGCTACCAGTGATTCCAACAACTTTTGTTTGATCGAGTCGAGAGATAATATCAGCCGATAGAGAAGAAAGAGCAACCACTCTTTTTGCCGATCCTTTTGATAATTGCTGAGAGTTCGTGTTAGTCGCCTCAGTGGTATTTTCCACTTTTGTTTGTAGTTGCTGAGTATTTGCAGTGGTGCAAGCAACTAAAACTATACTCAACAAAATTGTGAAAGCAGATAAAAGCCAACGACGATACATATTAAAATTCCTTATATGAGTAAGAATAGTAAAATATTAGTATTCGTAATTCGTAATTACTAATGATGCTATCGGTTTAATTACGAATTACGAATTAGTAATGTAATTCTTCCAATTCCCAATCAAACTTACTTCGTCTCCATCCAATTTTCACCAACACGCGCCTCTACCAATAACGGCACACTCAACTGAACTGCATTTTCCATCACCGACTTAATTTGCAGTTGTAATTCTTCCCACTCATCAGGGGGAATTTCAAACACTAATTCATCGTGAACTTGCAACAACAAACGCGCCTGATATTTCTTCAAAATGTCATGCAATCTCACCATTGCAATTTTGATAATATCAGCGTTGGAACCTTGAATTGGTGCATTAGCCGCAGAGCGTAATAAACCTGCATCATAAGCACCCAAATTTTTCAATTTACTCAGATCGATATCTTCTGGGTTACTGCCTTTTAATTTGCGTAAACTATTATTAGTAAAATCAAAATAACGACGACGACCGAAAATAGTTTCTACATAACCAAGAGCGATCGCTTCTTTTTTTACTCGCTCCAAATATGCAAATACTTTCGGATATCGTTCATTAAACCGCTTAATGAACTCGTTGGCAATAGTCTTATCTATCCCAGTTGAGCGCGAAAATCTTAGAGAACCCATTCCATAAATCACACCAAAATTAATAGTTTTGGCTAACCTTCGTTCATCTGATGTTACATCTTCTTTTTCAAACACTAACTGCGCCGTAACAGTGTGAACATCTTTATTTTGCTGATATGCTTGTACTAATATCGGCTCTTGACTCAAATGAGCCAAAATTCGCAATTCAATTTGTGAGTAATCAGCAGCTACCATTAACCAACCAGGTTCTGGCAAAAACGCTTTACGAATCTGGCGACTAAAAGCTGTGCCAATTGGAATATTTTGCAAATTCGGATTAGAAGAAGATAAACGTCCAGTATCTGTAACAGTCTGATTGAAATCTGTATGCACCCGTTGCGTATCTGGACGTACTAATTTCGGTATTGCTTTGACGTATGTAGAGAAAAGCTTATGTAGAGTACGGTACTCTAATAGAGCATCGACAAAAGGGTGATCTCCTTGTAAATTTTCTAGCGTTGCCGCGTCAGTAGAATAAAAGCCTGTAGGAGTTTTACGAGACTTTTTAGAGTCTAAATTTAGTTTGTTAAACAGTATTTCACTTAACTGCTTAGGTGAGTTCAAGTTGAAGGTTTCACCAGGAACAGCAGCATAAGCTTTTTGTTCGATTCCTGCCAAATCTTTTTCTAGCTGTTCTGAAAGTTTTTCAAGGTAAGGAACGTCAATGCGGACGCCTGTATATTCCATTTCGGCTAAAACTGCTTCTAGCGGCTGTTCAACTTCCACTAATAGCTTAGACAAAGCTGGAATTTTATCCAGTTCTTCACGTAATTTCGCCACTAAACCAAAGGTAGAATAAGCATCCATACCGCAGTAATCTGCTACAGCTGGAATATCTATATCAGCGATTGTTTTGCCTTTAGGAACTAAATCTAAGTAACTTTTAGTTATCAATCCCAAATATTTTTGCGACAAATCCATCAAATTATGAATTGAATCTGGATTTAGAATGTAACTTGCCAGCATGGGATCAAACACCACTCCCGCCAAATTAATTCCTTGACACTTTAGAACTAAGCGGTCAAATTTGGCATTCTGTAAAGCTTTAGGATAATCAGCACTTTCAAGAATTGGGCGTAATGCTTCTAGCACCAAATCTTTATGCAAATTTTCCCCAGTTTTGTGCCCGACAGGAATATAGGCTACGTCATCTGGTTTCGTTCCCCAGCAGCAACCAATTCCTACTAACTCAGCATCTCTTGGTTCTAAATCGGTGGTTTCAGTGTCCCAAGCAACGGGAGTTTCTACATTAGTGAATTTTTGCAAAATTTTCACTAACTCAGTTAATTTTGCTTCAGTGTTGATGATGCGTGGTGTAATTGGGGAAGTAGATTGTTGTGGAACTGCTGCTGTATCGCTAGCACTGAAAAACCACAAATCATTATCTTCATCAGCGTTTAATTCTGAATTAGTACTGGCATTACTTGCGTCTACTTTAGCTTCTTGCTTTTCTTCAACTTTGCCACCAAAACGTTGCTGAAGGTCGTTTATTTTACCTAAAAAAGACTTAAATTCTAACTTTTCTAAAATGGGTGATAAAACGCTTGTATCAAACCCTTTTAATTCACAATCTTCTAAATCAAATTCTATAGGAACATCTAAAACTATGGTTGCCAAATAGCGAGACTTTTCGGCATCTTCTTTACCTGCTGCCAGTTTTTTCTGAGTTGCGCCTTTAATTTCATCTAACGCAGCATAAACATTCTCAAGTGAACCATAGGTATTGAGCAGTTGCACCGCTGTTTTTTCCCCAATTCCCTTGACACCAGGAATATTATCTGATTTATCACCACAAAGAGCTTTGAAATCAACAATTTGTGAAGGTAAAACGCCCATTTTTTCTTTGACTTGTTCTGCTTCAAATTCCGTGATGCTATTTGTAGAGCGCTTTAGGGCATCTGGACTAAAATTTAGAACAGTGATTTCTTTGTCAGAGTCGATCAGTTGAAATAAATCGCGATCGCCAGTCAAAATCTTCACTCTATATCCAGCAACAGTTACTCGTTGTGCTAAGGTTCCTAAAACATCATCAGCCTCGAAACCAGGGGCAGTGAAAATTGGTAGATTGAAGCCATTGAGCAACTCATGCAGGTTTGCTAAGTCGGGAATGAAGTCTTCTGGCGTTTCTTTGCGATCGGCTTTATAAGTATCGTCAGCTTCGTGGCGAAAAGTCGCCTCACTCAAATCAAAAGCGATCGCCATTGCTTGGGGCTGTTGTGTTGCCATTACCTCCAGCAGGCACTTGACAAAACCAAAACATATACTGGTGGGAATGCCTGCTTTGGTACGCAGTCCTCCATCTCGCCCTTTGGCGAAAGCAAAGTATGAACGATAAGCCAGCGAGTGCCCATCTACGAGGATGAACGTGGGGCGTGTTGCAGTTGCAGAAGTAAAAGTTTCAGACATAGCCCTATTTTAGCCAGAAGCTTTGTCACATAGTTAGCAATTTCAGATGCTCGTTCAGCTTGGCTTTGGCGATAATAGCGCAGTTCTTGCGTACTGCTTTATTTTAGTATGTTTCTATACAAAACGAGGTCTACGCATTTACAGATTTAGTATGGAAACCAAATAGAACCAACTTTTGGCAGGGATACCAGCCTAATTAAGTACGCGAGTACAAGCATAGTAACCAGATAGTAGCTAGATCCCACACTTATAACCAGAAGTCGGGGATCTATCTCCTGAGCGTTTTATGTTTAATTAGGTTGACTTAGCTTACTTCTCAGGAACAACAAAAACTAGCTTAATATTTCGACATAAGATTACCACTGTCAAAACCTCTTTACCTTAACAAAACTTTATATATACCAATCAAAAAGTCTATTTCTCGAAGGAATTTGAACATAATAACTTTACATAAAGTTAAGTGGATTTATCAAGACTACAAGCAAAGTTTCAGAGTTAAAAATAGGTTAGTAATCCCGTAATGATTCGTTTCAGAAAGGCATCTTTTATCCATGACAACAAAACTATTCAACACTCTAGCTGCTGCTACAACTTTGGCAGGAATTGTTGCAACATCTGGAGCAGCTAATGCAGCTTCTCTCTCCTACACTAGTTCCACTGATTACGATTTTACAAATATCATTGATGCACCTCTGAGCGTCCAAAAATTTGACTCATCTTTGGGTACACTTAAGGGTGTAACGATAAGTTTTACTGGCGACTTACTTGGAAATGCAGGTTTTGAAAACAGGAGTCCAACCGCGACTCAGGTGACAGTAAATCTTGCTAGTCAAATCAGTTTAAAACTAAATAATCAGTCTCTGTTTGCGCTCAATCCACAAGATATCTCAAGTTATCAAGCTGCTAAATATGACCATATTACTGATTATAGTGGCACCTCTGGAAAGACTATTTCTAACTTAACTGCCACACAATCTGCTACTCAGTCTTTCACCAATACCCAATTCTTGAAGTCTTTCACTGGTAATGGCGACATAGACTTTTTGTTCTCAGCTTTAGCCAACTCAGTAGTTACAGGTTCGGGCAACATGAGATCCTACATTGATACATACGCTAAAGCAGGTATCAAAGTAACTTATGACTACGATGAGGTGAAATCAGTACCTGAATCTTCTGCCACACTGGGAATTGGTTTAGTTGCTGGGCTTTGTCTATTGTCACAACGTAAAAAAAGCTGGATCAAAATGTTTAATTAATAGGCTTTCTTAAATAGGTAGGTTTTTTCCATCCTATCTATCAAGCAGGCTCTCTAATTTAAATAATGAAAAAACCCGATTTTTTCGAGAATCGGGTTTTTTATTGCGCCTATATCCTCACGGTAGTAGTCTGTCAAGTTTAAATTGATGGATAAGCAAGTTCGTAGTAAGGACTTTAGTCCTTAATTTTCCAAGCACTAAAGTCCTTTTCCATAAGTACAGCTTTATAAATAACCTCTAAGGAAATTGGATTAACTAGAGATGCCAATTTTTTCTACTACTCCCCACTGGTCGCTAGAGCCTGTTAACCTCTTACTGGAACTTAAAATCTAGGAAATCATGCAGAAAGCATCTACTGACAATCAGGCTGCTGCAAAAGACATTAAACTACTAGTTTTGGATATAGATGGCACGATCGCTGGACACTCTAACACCATTAGTAAACCTGTAAAGCAAGCTATTATTGCAGCCCAAGCACGAGGAATTCAAGTAGCGATCGCTACAGGTAGAATGTATTGTTCAGCCTTGCGCTTTTACCAAGACATCGGCTCTACCTTACCATTAATGGCCTATCAGGGAGCCTGGATTCAAGACCCAATCACCCAAAAAATTCATCGCCATTGGGTTGTTTCTAGAGAAATCGCCCACCAGCTACTCGACTATTTTGAACAGCCTGAGTTGCGATCGCTCCTATCTGTTCACTTTTACATCAACGATCAGCTATACGTTCGTGAGTTAACTAGAGAAACCAAAATTTATGCAGAACGTTCTGGTATTATTCCGATTCCTGTGGGTGATTTGCGTCAAGCCTTAACGAATGAACCGACAAAAATTCTTGCTTTGTCTGATGACACTGATGTAATCGATAAGTTATTAGGAAATTTGCGCCGCCAATACACACCCGCTGAACTTTATCTGACGACATCTGTTGCTACCTTTTTTGAAGCAACTAACGCCTCTGTAAATAAGGGAACTGCTGTACGTTACCTAGCCGAAGAATTGCTGGGATTACAATTAGCCAACGTTATGGCGATTGGCGATAACTTCAATGATGTGGAAATGCTGGAGTATGTTGGACTTGGTGTAGCTATGGGCAACGCACCAGCAGGAGTGCAAGCGATCGCTAAGTGGGTAGCTCCTAGCGTAGAGGAAGATGGGGCAGCAGTAGCAATTGAAAAATTTTTGCTGTAGTGAAGGCATTTTTTCAAATCTAACCCCTACAAATCAGAAAGGACACCGACGACTGGCCGTGTTTCGTCTCGGTGCCCCTGCTGGTTCGCTCCTCACACACCTGCTAATGTATCCGAGGTGGTGCATTGAGTCAATAGCTATATAAAAAGTTTTTATTTTTGCCTAAGCAACATTACCGATTTATAACTCCAAAGGCGCAAAAACCCCCAGATTTTCCTCTAGGATAAATTTTAATACTGACTGAGTAGCCATGAGCAATCCGAGTCTAGCTTGGGCCAGTTCTGGTGACGTAATTTTCACCTCACCCCAAATCCGGCAATTAGACCAAAACTTTTCAAAAGCTTGGCTCAAATTCAGCGCTACTTTTTCCCATTTCACAGAACCGCTAACATCAGGGCACTCTATGTTGTCTACCACTTGTATTAACTCGCCAATTAGACGACGCTCATCTGGGTGATTTAGCTGCAATATTCCGTCGCAATTAAGCCAAGGTAGGGGGTTAGGAAAAATAACATCCCAAAAAGCTGGACTAGTATTTGGAACTGGTTCTCTAAGTTTAATCAATCCCTCTCGATGAGCCAGCAGCACTAGCGAACAGCAGCGTGCATGAGCATATTCAACAGCAAACAATGAATTGGGCACTGGGCATTGGGCATTGGGCACAAGAGGCAGGGGGGCAAAGGGGCAAAGGGGCAAAGGGAAAAGACTTACTGCAACTTCCCCTCTGCTCCCCTGCTCCCCTGCTCCTCTGCTCCCCTGCTCCTCTGCTCCCTGCTCCCCTGCTCCTCTGCTCCTCTGCTCCTCTGCTCCCTGCTCCCTGCCCCCCATCTCCTCCTCTCTCCCCCAACTCCCGACTACGAGACTTTGTAACCAAGTCGCTAAGGTTGAGTGAGTTAATTCAAAATTTATCCAACCAGGGGGAACTATTTGGATGCTAAAAACGCCCTCACAAATCCCTGATAAATCTGAAGCGATCGCACTGGCAAGCTCCATCGCTTTTCGATTCTGAGATTTCGATAGTCGCAAAGACACACTTGAGGTATAGAAAACTCTCTTATCATCTCTACCTTTATGTAGAGGAATTTTTTCGTCTTTTATGCATCTGTTTTCTTTCCTGTAAGTATCAATGCTTATTGATTTTATTATATAACTATATAATAGCTGTTTGATTGACGTATATTTGCTAACTGGTAATTTATAATGCACGTAATATTATTTAAATAGTCATGTAAGATATATTTGTTACATTTCTGCCATCTATCTTGCGGTATAAATTTAATTTAGATGAAGAAAAATGAGAAGAGGATAAAATTTGATGAATAATCGATGAATAGTAAGTAAACTTTACTACCACCATTGTACAGTAGGAAGTATAACAAAAGAGTAGAGAGTAATTTGCTTTCTATTCTTTGGATTGGCTGGCGCTGTTAGGCGTTAAGCCTGCCTCGTCAACACAAAGACACTCCTTGCACCCTTTTATTTATGTCTTTGTCTTCAGCCGAACGCTCTTTGTTACCTATGCAATCTCCATCCTCCTTTTCTGAGGCATCACGGCCTTTTTTGACTTGGCAACGCATTCTTGACTGGGCTCAAGAACACTATCGCTGCCGCACCTTTAGCAAAGATGAGCGCATTCCAGCCCGGCCTGGATTGCTGTATTTGGTGCAAAGGGGTGCGATCCGCATGGTAGGAACCGCCCAAGTTAGTGCGACTGCCAGTCAGCTAACGTCTCGACGAATCAACAGAACCCCAGAAGAAGCGTTCTTGGGTTTTGTGGGAGCGGGACAGCCATTTGAAATTGTTGCCCAATCACCATTCACACTCCAGGCTTACGCCCATGTTGACCAAACCGCGGTGTTGTGGATGTACTGGCACGATTTAGACAATTGGCCTCACTTCCGTCGCGAAGTTATGGATGCCTTTAGGTATCAGCACCAGCGTAAGCTGCTGTGGTTGAGTGCCTTGGGACAACGCCGCACAATTGACCGACTCTTAGGATTTCTCACATTGTTAATTGAGGAATATGGAGAGCCAGCAATGAGCGACACCGATCCTGATGTGATTCGCGGTTATTGTCTGCCCTTCCCCCTCACCCATGCCCAAATTGGTAGCGCGATAGGTTCTACTCGTGTCACCGTCACCCGCTTGATGGGTAAACTGCGTCAACGTGGTTTAATCCTGACTCAAGGGGATAATCTCATTTGCTTGCCAGCAGAGTCGATTAATAGAGCTGGTTAAGGTACAGTTCAGAGCGGCGATTTCCGCCACTCTGTCTGAGTGCGATGGGCTAGTCACCGCCGCAGGTGTCAGCGAATTTTGACAAACCCCGCTTGGGTAATCAGTTCTTGTCCCTGCTCAGTCAGCAGTAAGTTGGCGTAAGCGACACCTGCTTGCTGCTCAGTCTGGCCGTTCTGTTTGACCACCACAAATAGATTGCGGGTAATCGGGTATTTTCCTGATTGGAAAGCCTCAATGTTCAACTTGTTCCGTTTACCAGGACATTCAGACGGGAGGACAGAAGGTTCTTGGTATGGAGCAATGTATTGCCCTTGCGTGCGCCCCAACGGCAAGGCTTTGATTGAGCATTGAGGAATCACCTCTGGGGCAGAAGCGTAGTAGATGCTACCAGCACTATCAGCCAATTTTTGCAAGGCTTGGGTGGTTGTGGAGATAAATTCCACATTGGAGCTGAAAGCTTGACCACCCAAGATGTCTTGGACAAAAAGTTCGACTGTACCGCCATCAGCAATGCGGCGGGAATAGGGCTTAATCGGGATATTGGGGCCGCCCACCTGGCTCCAATTATTGATTTTGCCTGTGTAAATTGACTTTAACTGGTCTATCGTTAGTCCTGGGATATTCAGGTTGGGGTTAACTGCGATTGCTAAACCATCAATTGCTACAGGAATTTGTTTTAAACTGAACCCACGCTGCTGGGCACGGCTTAATTCCTGATCTAGAACTGGTCGGGAGGACTGGGCAAAAGCTAGTTGACCGTCTATTAGCGACTGGATGCCAGTACCAGAACCAGGAGATGCATTGCTGGGTTCTACATAGCGCAGGCGAAATTCTGGTCGCGCAGCTTGAATTGCTGGATCAACTACTAGTCGAATCGGTGCCCAAGATGTACTGCCTCCGTAATTGAATAATCCTGTAGGAACATCCTGTACTGAAGTGAAAGTATTGCCACTAGGTTGTTCTGATCCGGCTTGGGGCGTATTGGTGTTACCAGAACTAATTTTATTTAGCTCCAGACCAGACCTTCTGCTGAACCACCAAAAACCGCCAGCTATTAGCCCGACGGTGATTAGGATGGATAATACAAGAATAGGTATTTCATTTTTTTGAGACATAGTAAATTAGCCCCGCGTCCATTCAAAATAAGTACTTGATAGGTTCTTGCTACTTGAGATTGTATTTGGAGGAGGGGTGTTTTATTCACGAATTCTGACACCTCTATGCTTGGTTGAAATTACTCAAGGAACGGACTCAGAAGAAGTCCTCCCCGCAAATAGTTCGCATTTAATCCGCGATCAAGCTTGAGTAGGGAGCCTTTCCCAATATGGCGATCAAAGATGTCGCCGTAGTTGCCTACAGATACAAGAACGCGGCGCTGCCACTCCTTGTCAAGACCCAAATCTGGTGCGGAGATCGGCATCGCCTCAGCACCGCCCGCATACCAGGGTGTTTCCGTTCTCTCTGCGTTGATCAATGTATGCACTGTCCACGCGACGATCGCTGACCACTGGGCATCCTCGGTTCCGGTCGCGGCGATCACCGGAAAGGTCGTCAGCCACTCTGGGAGGATGTGGCTCGATAATCGGTTTACCCCAGGGTCGAGGCGGATCTTTGCAAGGGTCGTGATCTCACCGACAATGGCGTGGCAATTTTGTACGTTATATGTATCGATCATCTCTCCATCCTCAGAGAAGGGCCGACGGAACCAGTTTTTGTGGAGCGCACCGAAGTAAGCCGTAAGACTCCGCTCCACCGAACTGCCAATCATGAAGCAGATGCTTTCTCCAGCCAGGTCGCTGACGTGGTGTGCAGCCGAGGTGGACGCCACCATTACCGCATTAGATTCTACAAAGACAGTAGGGCCAGGTAGCAGATTACCAGCCAGTTTCTGCTCCTCAATCTCCGATCCTGTGAGGAAATATACGTCGTCCTGTTGGTTACGCACCGCGTCGAAGTCTTTCGGTGTCTCATACTGATGATATTCGATGCGGTCAGAAGATCCTAGCACGGCGGCGGCGATCGCACGGCAGATATCGACATTGAGACCACTCCAGCCACCTGGCTCGGTTGAAGTTGCTAGACCCGTCCGCTCGACACTGCCACAGCGAACTATATTGCGTTCCTTCACACGTTTGATGACGGAACCCGCCTGAGCATCGGAAATCGAGCAGCAGACACCAAACAGAGTCAGGAAGATTAACACAAAACGCATGAATTCTCCTCAGGGAATGTCGAAAAACGGGGATATAGAAAAGTGCTGAGTGGGGAATCTCACTTCTTTACTCAGCACTCAGTGCGATCAAAAGGTGTCTTAGGTTGAAGGATGAATGGGCTATGACCTATCCATCTATGTCTTTAAGGGTTAGCGGCTGGATAAGTGCTTGGTAGCGCGTTGAAACCCTTGGGGATGTTGTTGACGATTCCCTGGCGCTTGTCTTCCGGCGTGATCCCGATCGCCCGGCAGCCTTTACCGCCGTAGTGCGGTAGTGTTTTCACAACACTATCTGGAATCTTCGCAAAGGAGGCTGGCAGTGGCGGCGAGACACCGAGCAGGCGCTTCGGATCGAAGCCTGACAGCAAGCTGTCGGTGATTGGTGAATTGATGTCCCGTGGGCCGAGGTACTTCTGCTGGAATCCTGGCGGCCCGAATTTGTTGAACTCTGGAGAGTTGCCAGCAGCGAGTGCCTGTGCCTCATCGGGCAAGCTGGCAAGGGCAGGCAAACCAAAGATCGTGTTGATCGTCTCGATCACCGAATTGTGATCGCCCTCGACGTGCGAGACAGCGTGCGTCCGGGCGTAGGGTGAGATGAGGAGCAACGGCACGCGGACACCACGGGAGAGCGGCAGCCCATCAGGGCCATAGGACAAGATCCGCGGCGGTACGTGGTCGTAGAAGCCATCCGACTCGTCATAGGTAATGATAATTGCACTCTGCTGCCAGAGCTTCGGATTTGAGGCGATCGCGTTGATCACCCTGGCTGCCATCGCTTCGCTGAGTTGGCGATCGGTGTAGCCCGGATGGTCGTCATCACCCGACTTCGCTGCATTAATCGCAGCAATCTCATCTGCGGGTGTGTTGGGGTTCGTGATCGGCGGCTTCAGACCCTGCTGGTTCGTGTAGCCACCACGAATGTAGAATACGCCACTTTTGGGCAGCGCATTTTTGGCTATGTCGCTAAAAAAGTCATTCAGCCCACGGAGATTTTTGCTCACCTCTGGGGTGTTGGCGATATAGCCGAAATACTGTGCGCCGTTGTGATGGGTGACATAGGCATTGTGTGAGGCGACTCCGTTGGCATCGGTCGGTTCGAGATCGTAGCCTTCTTGATACCAGCGCCAATTGACAGGCTCAGTCCTCAGTTGCTGGATATAGGGGATATCCTGCTGGATGTCGGCTAGATCGAATAAAGGATTTCTGTTGCCAGCTAAGACCGACCGAATATCACGCCCTTGAAAGGTGAGTGGCAGACTGGCAAAGGTCAGGTTCGAGGAGATGTTGCCATCGGCGTAGCTCTCTCTCGTGCCAGCAGGTTGCTTGTTGTCCGTCGTTGTATCGAACTGGGAGCCATAGAAGGGCTGTGGGTCGTTGACTAAGGGTACACCCTGCGTCGTGCCAGTATGGCTGCCCACGGTGTAGGATTGTCCGCTCGAACCGTGCTTGACCCATTGCGTTTCACCCGACTGCCCCGCGATCATCGCCACTGCATTCGGGGTTGAGGGCGTGTCCTCTGTTGCAAAGATGTTGTCGAAGACCGTAAAGCGACTAGCCCACTTCCAGAAGAACGGAATAGTGTCGCAGTCGATGTGCGACATGACAAGGTGCGCGAACTGCTTGCCCTCTGAAATATTAGCTGCTCCGCCCTTCGATGCAAAGCGCGTGTACTCGTCATAGGCGAACTGATCCATCTGTGGCTTGCCGTTCACAACGTGGAGCTTGGTGGCTAGCCCGGTGTGCGAGTGGTCAACGCTGTCAACAACGCTGGAGTTCTGCTCAGGCCCGAGCCGGAATGGCTGGACTGTGACTCTCAAGCCGTCGGTATCCGTGTAGGTCTGGGTAAAGCCCGGCGTTTTCTTTGGGTCACGAGGCTTTTGTCCATCTGAGTAGAGTCCGTTAACACCAGGCAATGTGCCATACTCGTTGTCGAAGGAGTGGTTCTCGTTAAAGATGACGAAGACGTACTTGATCCGCTCCTGAAGCAGCCTTGTGAGTACCTTCGGTGGGAGCTGGGGTTCCTTACCTGGATCATTCAAGTATCGCGCTACGTCTGGCGTTGCATCTGGCTGAGTTGTGACGGTTGAGTTTGCTGGCAAAGCTTCGCGTACAGAAGACTCCTCTGCGATCGCCGAACCGAGAAACATGGACGGTATGATCGAGGACGGAAGTAGCAAGAGTGTTAGAGCAAAATAGAACTTCGTAAATCGTCTCAAAGCACATCTCCTTAGTAATTTCTCTCCAGCTAATATCGCTATGCGAAATTCAGAATTTGTATTCATATACCGCAAGCATTTAAGTGATTTAGAATAGGTATTTTGGTTGCGTCGTGCTTTATTGGTTACAAAAGTTAGAAAAAATTAACACCGTTGATGATCAGCAATATTATATTGCCATTTAAGCTTTTTTCTTTCTTTTAATCCAAACACTGATAGTAGCAAAAACTATTATTCCAGCAAAGCTTTGAGGTTCCGTAACAGGCTCAATTTTAACAAAACTAACGGCAGTAATGCCAGATTTTTGGACACTTCCAAGGTCACTGTTGTCCAAAAATTTTCCATTATTGGTACTACCGATTCCTGTAAAATTGCTGTCAAAATCAAGTTCCAAACTGTACAAGTTATTGTTTTTATCTGTCAATAAGCCTGCGTCAGAAAAAGCAAGTATGTTCTCTTGAATGTAAGCTGTATTAACAGCCAAACTGTTGGATAATGTTCGCAAAACAGTATTGTCCTTGACTAAGTTGACTGTCCAACTAGTCAAATCTACAAAAGAACTAGAAGCGGGTAATTGATCTACATCTACTGTGTAAGTCCCATTAAAAAAGGCATTTGCTAAATTCACAGGTAGCCCTACTGAACCATCAAGAGCCGCAGGAGCAAAATTTCCAGAAATATTAAATGTTTTCAAATTGACAGCTTGGGCAGGATCTGTGCCAATAGCTGCAAGCATAGCGAAACCAAGCGCGGCGGTGGCAGTTGCTTGCGATAACCTTCTTAAAGGTGTTGCACTCAGCATAAGTTTGGTCTTAATATTTTTGCCCATAGTTTAGGTAAGTGCGCTTTTTGCACACCGAAAATAACGCCAAAGTCAAGACGCTGCTATGGCTAGGCTTGATAGGTATAAAGAAAAATCCCAAAGTCAGAAATGACTACACTCATAATTTGATCCGATTTCCACCGCATCAAATTATTCTTGATTTCCCCCACAAGGGACAAGGTATTAAACCACTTATCCATTAGCCCTCTGGGTTCGGTAGCGTACTCCTACCTCACCAGTCGCTAAAAATTGCTACTTCTGTATTTTGTTACCTGAAAATTAATAAAAAGTTAAGAAAAAGCAAAGTTTATTAAATAGTCATGGCAGTATTACCCAGATTTCTCACCATTAAGAAAAAATCATTCATACAATCTAGATAGCAGATAAATAAGTTGGCATCATAAAACCAAACTATATAAAGAAAGATAAACTAGGCTAAAACCCTTCTATCTCGTGCCTTCTGCCTTTCTTCAGTGATTATCGCACTGGTTCAAAGTCATAACCAGTGCGAGAGCGAGAACCAGGAACAATTTTTACAAGTTGGACTGGCGCATTGCGATCGCCTGATGCTAAAAACCGAATTGTACCAGAAGCACCAGTGGCAGAAAAGTCAGAGGACAAGAGTGCTTGTTGGACTCCATCTCGCGTAGGATTGCGTTCTAATGCCGCAATTAGAGCGACAGTGGCATCATAACTGAGGGCACTTCGCCAACTCACATCAGCGCCCCATAATTGCCGCGATTTCTGGGGAAAATCTGACTTCGGATCGCTATCAATATGCCAGGGAATTGCTAATACCATCCCCACAGCTTGTTCTCTGCCAATTTCTAAAGTTTTAGTGGTGTAAACATCATCTCCCCCCAGCAGAGTTAACCGTTTCTGGTTAATTTGAACTACTTGCAGCGCTTTATCTAAAGTTTCAGTGTTAGCAGCCAACATCAACACTTCTGCACCTTGCTTCGTTGCTTGTTCTACACTTTTAGCCGCACTAAAATCTGCCTTGGATAAGTCAAATTCGCTGGCTACCTGTCCACCCTCTAGGGAAACAGATGAAACAAACTCCGATTTTAAAGACTGGCTATAGTTACTCTGAGAATTAAAGAAAACCACTGCATTTTTTTTCTGCAAGGTTCTCACCATGTAGTTGGCTAAACTTCTCGCAGCCATAAAATCACTGGGAACTGTGCGAAAAACGTAGCGGCTAAAGTTAGAAATTTTGACAGATGTACTAGTCGGAGATATAGCTACAAGTTGTCCAGAAGTATAGATAGTGCCTGCGGCTAAGGTGGAATCGCTAGTATTCGGCCCAACTACACTTAATACTTCGGAATTGCTGACTAGGCCAGAGGCGATTTGCTTGGCTATTTCTGGATTGTCGTCATCGCTAGCTATCCCTACCCTCAACGGTACTCCCTTGACTTTTGACTTTTGACTTTTGACTTCCCCGAAGGGGCTGACTCCTCCAGAGCTATTAACTTGATTTTGGGCTTGGGCTATCCCACGTAAAATTTCTAAAGAAGTATTGGGGTCAGTGCCGAATGGTACAGAAGCCACGATAGTATAGCTCTTGGAAGAACCGATACGGGCATTGTTAAGAAAAATTAATGCTTCTGGATCGTTACGGTTGAGTTTTAGGGCAGCTGTGAAATTGGCGATCGCTCGATCGTAATTTTTAGCTGCGATCGCCTGTACTCCTTCTTTTTTTACTGGAGAAATGTCACCCGGAGTAAAAGATTTTTCTCCAAAACTAATGCGGTCTTGTAAAGATGAATTGTTGCCTGGTTCTTGATTTGGAATGATGTTATTACCAATTTTGGCCCCATTGTTACTAAACCACCAAAAACCGCCGCCAACTATACCAACTGTCAGCAGCAGAGCTAAAGCTAAAATTGTGGTTTCATTCTTTTGTGACATAAATAAATTTAAATAAAGTAAAAAGATTTATTATAAAGAATTCAGAACTCACGAGTCAGTATGAATTCTGTACGACTGGGTAGTGAATATTGGTTTAAAATCGTACTTCGTCTAGCTACACGCTTTCGCCAATATACATTCCGTTTAATTGCACCCACCGTTCCAAAAGAAACTATAGACCACCAAAGATTAAACCAATAGTGATGATAACGGCTAAAAAAAGACTAAGTGTTTCGTTTTTCTGAAACATTTATGTAGCTGTTAGCACCAGAAGTTTTTTAAAGTAAGAAAGATAATAATTTATAAATAAGTCGAAATACAGCGGTTAGTGAAATAGCTACTAAGCCTGCTCCAACTGCTAAAATCACCACTGACGGAAGGTCTTGACCTCCCCGTAAAAAGGGGACAAAAAAAATAATTGCAAAAGTAATTGTGGGAATAATTAATAAATCGAACTTTTCAATCCACCGCCTGGTTTGGGCAAAAATTAGTACACCTAAAATTACAGATGCAACACTGAAAGTAACTATTGGTGATTTTACTAGACTTAACAGGGCGATCGCGATCAATGCACCCTCAAATCCACTAAATGCCGCCCCACCCAATAATTCCAATGTCGAAAACGCTGGCTGAGTTGGAGGACGACGGGGAACAACAGGACTAGAACCTTGAGGTGGTTGTGGCGGGAGGGTTGCAGAGGGCGAATTAAATTGTGTCGGGGCTTGAGCCGCCTGTGAGTTAAGTGCACGTAGAACCTCTTGGGCTGACTGGAAGCGCTGATTAGCCGCAGGTAGCAGCATCTTGTCTAAAATGTCAGCAAGCCGAGGGTTGATACTTACTTGGGTTCGCCATTTCCACTGGTTATTATAGACATCAAATAGTTGAATTGCTTCCTGATTTGTTAGCAAGGTAATAATAGTTACAGCTAAAGCGTATAAATCTGTAGATGGAAATACTTGCCCTCCAGCCATTTGCTCAGGCGGTGCAAATCCCATAGAATAAATCCCTGTGGAAGAAGCCGCAGAACCGGGTGCAGCATTTGTTACTTGCTTTACTGCGCCAAAATCTAGTAAGAAAAGTTTACCATCACGACGACGCATGATGTTAGAAGGTTTGATGTCTCTGTGGATAATGCCTCTGTCATGGACAAACTCTAGTACCTTTAGAATTTCTTGGAGCACCTCTAACACTTGCTGTTCAGAAAATTTGCCTTGTTGAACTAATTTTTCCTCTAGGTTTTTCCCATCAATATATTCTTGCACCAAGTAAAAAAATTGGTCTTGCTCACCTGGTTGCAAGCTATTAACTATCACTGGAAAGAAGGCAAATAAGTCAGGAATTTGTTCGTGATCGTTACCAAGCTGTGCTAAAACTTCTGCCTCTCGCTCAAACATTAACTGCGCTTGTTGCAGTTGAGTTAAGGTTAAATTTCCCGATGGTTGAAACTGCTTAACCACGCATTGACGCATTCCTGGTATTCGGCGATCGCGTGCCAAAAATGCGGCTCCAAATCCGCCCCTTCCCAGCAGTTTCGTTGGCACGTATCGACCATCTAGCATCAATGGCATACCACAGGTAGTGCAATATTTTTGCTGGGTTGTTTTCAGTGTCGTAACATCATCTAAATCGGCAAAATAGTTTTGTGGGCGTGGACAACGTGGACGAGTGCAGTAAACTTCCATTTTCGTGATTAGTCAAAATAATTCGCAATTGATAATACTCGCCTTCTCTACGAGATGCTACGCGAATGGCAAGAAGCAAGCTACGTAATTCGTAATTAGTTCTGGTTACAGAGTAACTAAATTTGTTAATGAGGAACAGAAACTTTTTTCCTGATGTCAAACCCTTGGCTTGCCTACAGCACCCTGCACGAACACAATGGGTTAATAATTACGAATTAAGTTAGCGACAGAGGAGCGTCATTACGAATTATTTGGTCATTTACAAAAAACAAAGTCCAAATGACAAGGGACTAATAACCTGATTTTAGTCTTCGCCAGATGAGGTGGGTGTTGCTACCTCCAATGTAGTTAACACTAGACTTTTTTGTGTTAATTTTAACACATCTTGATTCCATCCTGGGTTAGCAAAGTGGGGCAAAATTTCTTGACTAAAGGCTTCTGCGGCCTTGGATCTATAGCGATTGGGATTACAAATCAGCCACAGGGTCCGTTTGACGACAACGCCTTCAATGGGGGTACGGTGCAGAACGCCCATTTGTAACTCTTTAGCGATCGCACTAGTTGAAACAAAGGCAGCCCCTAGACCAGATTGCACAGCATTTTTAATCGCTTCAATGGAATTCAATTCCATTTCAACTTTAAAACGTCTGGTATCGATTTCACAGCGGGCTAGCACTTGGTCAATTACTTTGCGGATAGTCGATTGGGAATCTAGGGCAATGAATTGTAATTTATATAAATCCTCTTTCTGGATTTTTTCAAGTTTGGTAAAAGGATGAAAGACAGGTAAAATCAGCGCTAGTTCATCCTCAGCGTAAGGAATCACTTCTAAAGATTCTGACAGTTCACCAGGGATTTCACCGCCGATAATCGCCAAATCGACTTGTCCGTTAGCGACACTCCAAGCAGTCCGCCTGGTAGAGTGGACGTGTAATTGCACTGCCACATCTGGATATTTTTGTCGGAACATACCGATCATTCTGGGCAAAAGATAAGTGCCGGTGGTTTGAGAAGCACCGACAATTAAAGTACCACCTTGGAGATTTTGTAAATCCTCGATCGCACGGCAGGTTTCCTGACAGAGACTGAGGATTTTTTCACCGTAGTTTAAGAGTAGATGCCCAGCTTCGGTTAATTGGGCGCGTCGTCCTCCACGATCGAATAAGGGGACATCGAGTTGCCGTTCGAGATTTTGGACTTGCAAACTGACGGCAGGCTGGGAGACGTAAAGACTATCAGCGGCACGCTTGAAGCTTCCTTCTTGGGCGATCGCTTTCAGGATACGTAACTGATCTAAAGTGAAAGGAAGGTCAGACATAAGGCTCAACCCACAAACTTTGAAAGGAGCAGATGCACGTAATAAATCCGGTTTGGCAGCAATCAGCCGGACATGATTTGTTGCATATTAAACTTGAAGGATTGACTCGAAAAAGACAGTAGCACAACATCTTGACTAAAGTCCCCTTTTGAATACTTTGTGGTATTGGTTGTACTGAATTCAGTTTTCTTTAAATTATTTCATCTGTGTATATGCTGCTGATTTCTTGGTTGACACCCAGTCATTTTGTCATACTAGGGTTACAAATAGTTTTTGCGATCGCTCACAGTGGAGGCGCTGCTTTACGCCCTTGGGCAGAAAAATACATTGGCCCAAGGTTTTATCGCATTCTCTTTGCATTAGTCAGCCTACCGTTGGCTGTGATATTAATTATTTACTTTTTTGGGCACCGCTATGATGGTTTGCAAATTTGGCAGGTACAAGGGGTGCCAGGAGTCCGAGAATTTGTTTGGCTGCTATCAGCAATCTCGTTTTTGTTTTTATATCCTGCTACCTTCAATCTACTAGAAATTGCTGCTATTCAAAAGCCCCAAGTTCATCTCTACGAAACAGGAATTATTCGGATTACCCGTCATCCCCAGATGGTAGGACAAGTAATTTGGTGTGTTGCCCATACTCTCTGGCTGGGTACTACCTTTACCCTTGTGACTTCTATTGGATTGATATTGCATCACTTGTTTGGGGTTTGGCATGGGGATCGCCGTTTGAGCGATCGTTATGGGGAAGCCTTTGAAATTGCCAAACAGCGAACCTCAATCATTCCCTTTAAAGCAATTATTGACGGGCGTCAATCTCTCAAATGGCAGGAATTTCTCCGGCCTGCCTATTTGGGAGTTACCATTTTTATAGCTTTGCTTTGGTGGTCGCACCCTCTGTTAATGGAAGCAACTAGTAGGATAGGATGGTAACTTTAGACGATCCCCAGTGTCAGCAGAAAATCCGCAAGAGATGGAAATTTCAGCTTATCAATTGCTCCAAATCAATGTAGGATAAATTCAAACATATATCAGTGGAGGGTGCGTTCAGTCAGCTTGAGATTTTATATTGGTAGTCGTTGGTCAGTTGCCTTTCCTTGAAAAAAAGTGGCGGATTCAGTCAAATCCCCAGGCAGCCACGGCAATCAGGAGTTTAACATTCAAAAAAGCCAACGCGACTTCTAAGGTGGCTTTTCTGTCAGAGACACATTAACGCGCTCAATTTTTGCTAATTATTCTGTGTCCTGACTGACATTTCTGTCCTGAAAGCATCTATCGGCAGTTGCTGACTTGCTAATCCTCCACCGAAGCAGTGCTGAGTCCTGAGTCCTGAGTAAAAGCAAGCAACTTAGTATTCATTGCTTGGTAATTAGTCCCAATCCCCGCTTTACTCTCAAAGCAAAATAAACGAGTTCTTCATTACAATCCGCTAACTTTAGTTATGGACTTCTATTCAGCACTCAGAACTCGGAACTCAGCACTACTCAATTCAGTACTGATAGCTAGTTTGATATAAAAACCTTATAATCCAAGAGGCGTCATGGTGTTGTCGGTTAGTGAGCGGACATTTACTGAAGAAGTTTTAGAATCTCCTATTCCTGTTTTAGTTAACTTTGAAGCACCTTGGTGTGGCTTGTGTCGAGTTATTCACCCATTGTTGTTGCAATTTCAAGCCCAGTGTGGGGATGAAATTAAATTAGTCGGGGTTAACGCCGATCAAAATTTTAAATTGTCTACTACCTATAGGCTAAAATCACTACCCACTTTACTATTGATTGAAAATGGCACTATTCGCCATCGCTTGGAATGCTTTCGCGGCAGAGAAGATTTACGTTTAGCTTTAGAAGAGATTAAAGCCAGCTACAGCAATTACCCCAAAATCTACAAAAGTTCAAAAACATTGGACTTAGAGTGCCGATCAGCTTGATGGATATTGAGCATGGAGCATTACGCATAGGACAAATGACTAATGACAAATGACCATTGACTAGTTACCAAATCTAAAACCATGCTTAACACCCCACCCAACTCAGTCTTGGGTGGGTTATTTTATCCTAAAGGGTGTATGTCACAATTATTAACAGTTTCGACACGCTAATCAAGAATTCTAAAAGTAGGCGTCAGTGATGGAAGTAATCTATCAGTATGCCTGGCTGATTCCGGTGTTCCCTCTTCTTGGGGCAATGCTGGTCGGTCTAGGGTTAATCTCGTTGAATCAGGTGACAAACCGCCTCCGTCAGCTTAATGCTGGGGTGATTATCTCCATGATGGGAGCAGCTATGGGGCTGTCGCTTGCCTTGCTATGGAGTCAAATTCAAGGACACGCGCCTTATATCCGCACCTTTGAGTGGGCGGCGGCAGGTAATTTTCACCTGAGCATGGGCTACACTATTGACCACCTGACAGCCCTAATGCTGGTGATTGTCACAACGGTAGCGTTGTTAGTCATGGTTTATACCGATGGCTACATGGCTCACGATCCCGGTTACGTGAGGTTTTACGCCTATCTCAGTTTGTTTGGCTCTTCAATGTTAGGTCTGGTGGTCAGCCCCAACCTAGTACAGATTTATATATTCTGGGAACTGGTCGGGATGTGTTCTTACTTGCTGGTCGGCTTTTGGTTCGATCGCAAGTCAGCAGCAGATGCCGCTCAAAAAGCGTTTGTGACCAACCGCGTGGGCGACTTTGGTCTATTACTCGGCATTTTAGGGCTGTTCTGGGCAACGGGAAGCTTTGATTTTAATATCATGGGCGATCGCCTTGCCCAACTTGTCGAATCAGGTTCTATCAGCAATTTTCTCGCTGTCCTGTTGGCGATTTTAGTTTTCTTAGGGCCAGTGGCGAAATCAGCCCAATTCCCCCTCCACGTCTGGCTACCAGATGCGATGGAAGGCCCCACCCCCATTTCTGCCTTGATTCACGCAGCAACGATGGTGGCGGCGGGTGTTTTCCTGATTGCCCGGATGTACCCAGTATTTGAAGACGTTCCAGCAGCAATGAATGTCATTGCCTTTACTGGGGCGTTTACGGCGTTTTTGGGGGCAACCATTGCCATTACCCAAAATGACATCAAAAAGGGCTTGGCTTACTCCACCATTTCCCAACTTGGTTACATGGTGATGGCAATGGGAATAGGTTCCTACAGTGCTGGACTATTCCACCTGATGACCCACGCCTATTTCAAGGCGATGCTGTTCTTGGGTTCAGGTTCAGTAATTCACGGTATGGAAGGTGTCGTTGGACACGACCCCGCCTTAGCGCAAGATATGCGCTTGATGGGTGGACTGCGGAAGTATATGCCTGTTACAGCAACTACCTTTTTGATTGGTTGCTTGGCAATTTCTGGTATTCCACCCTTTGCTGGTTTCTGGTCAAAAGATGAAATTTTGGGGAAGGCTTTTGAGGCTAACCCATTTCTCTGGTTTATCGGCTGGCTAACTGCCGGAATTACGGCTTTTTATATGTTTAGAATGTATTTCTCGACATTTGAAGGCAAATTCCGGGGTAATGACGAGAAAATCAAGGAAAAACTCAAGAAAGCTGCGGCGACAATTGTCCTGGAATTAGAGTCAGAAGAACCAGTCCCGAATTTTGGGCCTGGGGCGATGAAGAAAGGAGAATTGGCGGCAACTAGTCAGCATCATGACTCCCATGACTCCCACGGGCATCACAGCGACTCCCCCCACGAATCGCCGTGGACGATGACCCTGCCGTTGGCACTGTTAGCTGTGCCTTCGATTTTGATTGGTTTGGTGGGAACTCCCTACGCCAATTATTTTGAAGAGTTTATCTTTCCTCCTAGCGAAACTCTCTCCGAAGTTATAGAAAAGGCTACCGAGTTCAATCCGACGGAATTCTACATCATGGCGGGTGCCTCAGTCGGAATTTCTTTGATTGCGATTACCCTGGCTTCGCTGATGTATTTGCGCCGTAAAATTGACCCGGCTGCGATCGCTGCTAAAATCGAACCACTTTACGAGTTATCCCTCAACAAGTGGTACTTTGATGACATTTACCATCGGGTTTTTGTCCTCGGCTTGCGTCGCGTAGCCAGACAAGTTATGGAAGTTGACTTCCGCGTTGTAGATGGTGCTGTTAACCTCACAGGCTTTTTCACCCTTGTTAGCGGTGAAGGTCTGAAGTACCTAGAAAACGGTCGCGCTCAATTCTATGCCTTGATTGTGTTTGGGGCGGTTTTGGGTTTAGTGATTGTTTTTGGTGTTACCTGATTTTCATAGGGGTGGGCGACTGTCCGCCCCTAAGTTTTTTAAGAGTCTAAATTAGACTTTTTTTTTTGGCTGATAGTTTAGTAATTTAATATACACTCTCCTAGAGTACTCAAAAAGCTCCTAGTTCAGAAAAAGGTAGCGAATAGGCAAATGATTTTCTCGTCTGTCTCAGAGGTTATGTTAGACCGGAGACTTTGATTATATCGATATCAACGTCAAGAGCAAAACAGTACGATTTCGATTATAAAATCCACAAGCTTGCCCAATTCACTTGAACTGGTTTGCACTGTCGTTTTCATGTCACCAGTACTCAATATTTGTGCAACAGGCTTTCCCGTATTGCGCTGCCAAACTTCTCCCCACTGACCATCATTACAATCAGCGTCACCTGCATTGACAACCATTCGTAATTTCATTGTCAATTTATCTGAAGTAATAATATCAAAATCTACCCAGTAATACTGTCCAATATTATCGAAATACTTTGATGGATGCTCTCTATAAAGCCTAGTAGAATGTCTAGCATTTTCTCTATGATGATCGGGTATGTTTGGAGATTCTAAGTATTTTGCTGTACTACATTTTCCTAGAATTGAAACTGACCGAATTGAAAGGATCATTTCATCGAATGTATCTGTGCAAGTGTGTTCCTCTCTTAGTTTGGCGAGCGATTCTGCCTCTAGTGGATGTTTATTTTTAACAGGCGACAACTTATTAATGCAAGTAGGCCATTTAACTTGCCTATCTTCTTTACTATACAGAATCCACTTCTTCGTCATAGCAATTGCTTAAGCTCACTCCAAATCCATGCTACCTGAAAGTATGG
Source organism: Nostoc sp. (assembly GCF_036917415.1). Taxonomy (GTDB): domain Bacteria; phylum Cyanobacteriota; class Cyanobacteriia; order Cyanobacteriales; family Nostocaceae; genus Nostoc. The sequence goes on from NZ_JBALDJ010000106.1 coordinate 30,805, forward strand.
AAGAAGAGCTAAAGATTCATTTACAAAGTGTAAAAATTTTAGAAAAAGCAGAATTAGCTGTTAATAATGGAGCAGAATTGGAGATTATTAAATATGCAGCTTAGTGTTCTTATTCTAGGCTTCGATATTGTCCTAAAGCTCTGAAACTGGGAAAGTTTCTCCTGCTGCTGCTTGTCGTACAGACTCTTGCAAATCGGCTAATATTTGTGCTTTTGTCTCTTGTTCATCAATCCAAGCTAAACCACTGGTGTTATCAGAATTTATGGAACTTACAAGCTGTTGCCAAAGTTCTACAGGGATAAGTATATCTGTTGTTTCTCCATTTACGTTGGTGACATAACGAATCTGACTTTCAATTTGTGCAATTATCATTATGGTTATTTCTCCTGTTAGGCTTTTTTCACCAACCACCAAACAGCGTCATGTATTTTTAGTGATGGGTTGGACTTTGCGATCGCACCACTATAATCCTAGTTTATCGGCTTTTTTAGAGTAAATTTTTGACTTGACTGGGAGTATCACAACGCACATTCCGCACCCTCAAATGTCAAAAAAGACTCCCAAGAGAAAACATAGGGGATTGCCAATTTAATTAAATCAACCTAACGAGGAAGACGAAATCCTCAAAAAGCTGTTACTTAATAACTAGTGACTTTTTGCCAAACATGATTTTGATAGCAGACGAATTGTGATGAATACAGCTAATTTTCCGTGGCTGACGACGATTATTCTGTTGCCGATAGCCGCCTCACTACTGATTCCCATCATCCCAGATAAAGAAGGCAAAACAGTGCGCTGGTACTCCCTCATCGTAGGGCTGATAGATTTTGCACTAATTGTTTATGCTTTTTATACTGGGTATGATTTCTCCAATCCAGATTTGCAGTTGGTCGAGAGTTACGCTTGGGTACCCCAACTAGATTTGAATTGGTCAGTAGGGGCAGATGGCTTATCCATGCCCCTAATTATTTTGACTGGATTCATTACCACGCTGGCGATTTTAGCAGCTTGGCCTGTTACCTTCAAGCCGAAGCTATTTTACTTCTTGATTTTGGCGATGTATGGCGGTCAGATTGCCGTGTTCGCTGTCCAGGATATGCTGTTATTTTTCCTGGTGTGGGAACTGGAACTAGTACCGATATACTTTCTGCTGTCGATTTGGGGAGGCAAAAGGCGGCAATATGCAGCGACCAAATTTATTTTATATACCGCCGGCGGTTCGCTGTTTATTTTGCTGTCTGCCCTGACAATGGGATTTTACGGCGATACGGTGACGTTTGATATGCGATCGCTCGCCTTAAAAGACTTCGCCCTCAATTTCCAACTTGCCGCCTATGCTGGCTTCCTGATTGCCTACGCCGTCAAGTTGCCGATTATTCCTTTGCACACCTGGCTACCTGATGCCCACGGTGAAGCTACAGCGCCCGTACATATGTTATTGGCAGGTATTCTTCTGAAAATGGGCGGTTACGCCTTAATTCGGATGAATGCCCAAATGCTCCCCGATGCCCACGCTTATTTTGCACCAGTGTTGGTGGTTTTGGGGGTAGTTAATATCATCTATGCTGCCTTAACATCCTTTGCCCAGCGCAACCTGAAGCGAAAAATTGCCTACTCCTCAATTTCCCACATGGGCTTTGTGATGATTGGTATTGCCTCCTTCACCGATTTGGGATTGAGTGGGGCAGTATTGCAAATGGTTTCCCACGGATTAATTGGGGCGAGTTTGTTCTTCCTGGTTGGCGCAACTTACGATCGCACACACACCCTGATGTTGGATGAAATGGGCGGTGTTGCGAAGAGAATGCCGAAAATTTTCGCCATGTTCACCACCTGTTCAATGGCTTCTTTGGCATTGCCAGGGATGAGCGGTTTTGTGGCAGAATTAATGGTATTTGTTGGCTTTGCTACTAGCGATGCTTATAGTTCTACCTTCAAAGTCATTGTGGTGTTCTTGATGGCAGTGGGAGTAATTTTAACTCCGATTTATTTGCTGTCGATGTTGCGAGAAATTTTCTACGGAGAAGAGAACAAGGAATTAGTTTCTCACCAAGCTTTGATAGATGCTGAACCCCGTGAAGTATTTATTATTGCCTGTTTGTTAATTCCAATTATTGGTATTGGTTTCTATCCGAAATTGCTGACTCAGATGTATGACGCCACAACTGTACAATTGACAGCAAGATTGCGTGATTCCGTGCCGACATTAGCACAGCAAAAAGACGATGCACTAAAGGTTTCTTTGAGTGCGCCCCAAATCGCTAATTAAGTTGCGATCGCTAGTTTAGTTTAAATATTGATTGCTTTGAGGGCAGGTTTTATACCTGCCTTTTTTGATGTACATTGCTTAGAGGCAATACTGCGTAGCTTTTACCTAAAAAATAAAAATGTGTAGGTTGGGTTTCGTTCCTCAACCCAACCTAATAGCTGGATAGAGTCACAACATTTGTAGTAGCTAGTTTGCAACTTTGCCAAATTGGAATCTCAACCCAAAATTCTGCAAGGATAGAACTATTTCACTTAGAAGTACTTGAATACTGAGAAGCAAGACACAAGGCGATGTCTACGACAGGCTACGCCTACGCTAAAAATGGTTTTTGATTTTTGCTATGCGATCGCACATCAATAGATTACGTACAATCTATCTAGAATCAGATTTGGCAAAACCACTCATGTTAAACTACAATCCACTGCATTGTTTGCCATCTTCCGAAGAACTACCCGACTCAGATGATACTGCTGTGGATAATGAACTCCAAAATTTAATTCCCGGCTTGCTAAAAACGATACTAGCTTTAGTTTGGTGCGATCGCTGGGATTGGTTTTTTGGTGTTGATATGGGTATTTATTATCACCCAGATAAACCAGCTATTGTTCCTGATGGGTTTCTCAGCTTAGGAGTTAAACGCTTCATTGATGAGGACTTACGCCTAAGTTATGTGCTGTGGGAAGAAAATAAACTGCCAATTTTAGCATTGGAAGTTGTTTCCCAAATATATCGAGAAGAATATAACATCAAGAAAGAATTTTATGCCAAAGATTTAGGACTTTTGTACTACGTTGTATATAGTCCCCTTCGGCGTAAAAAGTCGCCTTTGGAAGTGTATCGCTTAGTTGATGGGGAATATATCTTAATGTCAGGAAATCCTGTTTGGCTACCAGAAATTGGTTTAGGAATTGGGCGAGAACGGGGAATTTATCAAGGTATAGTGCGAGAGTGGCTGTACTGGTATGACGAAGAAGGGCAAAGATTGCTGACACCAGAAGAACGCATCAGGGAAGCGGAAGAACGCGCAGCTTTTGAAGAACAGCAACGTGTCGCAGCAGAACAACAGGTGAAAATGTTAATTGAAAGATTGAATGCGCTAGGTGTTGATCCAGAAACTTTGTCATAGATTCACCGAATTTTGTAATTTTTGCTGCCTTAATGTTAATTAGCTTCCTGAGCAGGGAATTATATCTATAAAGCAACTTATAACTTGACGGTACAAATCGTCATAACTGGTTGCTCAATAAATATATTTACCAAAACCTGCATCAAAAATATGGAAGTTAAATTAGGATTTGGAGCAGTCCCAAAACCTCAATATGTCTTTGTCAGTAAAGAATCCGATCATTGCTGGTATATGCTATCTGACGATACAAGACAAATCCCAATTTATGAGAGAGCCTTGACTGGGGTGATAACGGGACTTAAACAAAAATCAAGCCCAAATGTAGCCCAAACTGGCTTTATAAGCAGCAAATACGTGACGATTAAAAGTTAGCCAATCAAAAAA
>NZ_JBALDJ010000107.1:0-207359 GCF_036917415.1 Nostoc sp.
TCCGAGTTTCGAGTTCCGTTAGCGGAAGCGGGGCGTTTAGCCCGTGCTGAGTAAAGAAGTGAGATTCCCCACTCAGCACTCAGCACTCAGCACTCCTCAAGGGCATGGGGACAAGGGGGACAAATCAATTCAAAATTCAAAATTAAAGAACTTCTGCCTTCTCCCAAGGGGAGACGCTAAAAGCGATCTGCCTCCTGCCTTCTGCCTCCTGCCTCCTGCCTCTTCTTTTCCAATGCCCAATCCCCCATGTCCAATGCCCTAAAATAAAGAATAGCTGTACCAAATGCACTTATGGAAATCCATAAAATCCAAGCTGAACTGAAGAACCCAGATTTTCACTATCGTTTGAAGGCGATCGCTGCCCTTAATGATTATGAATCAGAAGTTGCAGTTCCTCTGCTCACAAGTAAACTTCATGACTCCGAATTTTTAGTGCGTTCTTTTGTGGCTAGAGGTTTGGGTAATCAACAATCAGCGGAATCTTTTGCGGCTTTGATGCAAATTATGAAATTTGATGATACTCCCAACGTGCGGGCTGAGGCGGCAAATTCTTTATCGCTATTTGGCAGAGTCGCAGTTTCTCATCTAGTTTTGGCATATTATCAGGATGACCACTGGCTAGTTAGGCGGAGCATTTTGGCTGCGATCGCTGAAATGGATTGCCCTGAAGAACTATTTGATATATGCGTTCAGGGTTTAAAAGATGAAGATTTCACAGTTCAGGAATCTTCTGTTGATGCACTTGGCTTACTAGCTAACTCTAGCCAACATACTGCGGCATTATCCCAGATACTAACGTTGGTGAATGATGAATCTTGGCGGATGCGCGTGCGAGTTAGCTATGCCCTCAAACGATTTGACGAACCAGAAGCCAAAGCGGCCCTCAACCAACTCAGACAGGATGAGGATCACCGAGTTGTTGGAGCTGCTTTAGAAGACCTATTGCCACAATAGCGGTTTGGATTTGCCCGCAATGCAATTATCGTGAGAAAACTTATCAGATAAATAGTTAAATAGTAAATATTTTATTTTACCTTAAACTTGACTAAAATATCCGGTTAATCTGCCAAAATCTGGAAGAAAAGATCAACTTTTTCTAGATGAGGAGGCATTTGTGACTGATATACAAGCTGGTCAAATGACTTGGCGACTACCAGGTTCCTCAGAATCTGCTTTATATTTGCGGCATAATGCTTCGGAACCTTGGCGATCGTATAAAGAATTTCCACAATATGTCCTACCCGATCCGCCCAGTTTTTCCGAAGGATACGCGACATTTTTAGCACTCCTGAAAAAGAACTGGCAGCCGTTATAAACTCACTACAGAACAATTGGTCAAACAATTTTGGATTTATTTCGCCTATAAGCAGCGCGGCTTGCATCTAAAATCTAAAATCTAAAATTGGTACGGTCAAGCACTCAAACTTTCACGAGTTGTTGCGCGGGTATAGGCGTTCCAAACGTCGAGTTCTGAATGTGGACGGCTGGAAAGCATAGCTTTAGTTGTTTCTGTGAGTCCTTGAGCAAGAGTAAAATCTGCCCCAGCGATACTTAGAAGATTCTCCATCTGTGCATCACTCAGGTCGGTTGCTCGCAAGTCTGTATCCCGCAAATCGGCTCCTGTCAATCGAGCATTTCGCAAGCAAGCTCCTGTCAAATAAGCTTTTGTCAAATCAGCACCACTCAAATAAGCACCTTGTAAATTGGCTCCTGTCAAGTCAGCGCCACTTAGGTAGGCTCCACGCAGATTAGCACCTTGTAAATCTGCATTTCGTAAAGAAGCTGTATTGAGAAAAGCACCATTGAGATTAGCACCTGGTCCTACCGCTCCAGAAGTTTTGTAATTATATTCTTGGGGCCATTTCGTTTGTGAATCATAACGCGCTACTTGGAGTTTGGCTCCCTGCAAATTTGCACCACTGAGATTTGCTTGTTGGAGGTCAGCACGGTTTAAATAGGCTCCCTGTAAATTAGCCCCACTCAAATCGGCTCCTCGCAGATTAGCGCCTCGTAAATCAGCCCCACTCAAATCGACATTACTCAAGACCACTTCACTGAGATCGGCTCCTAGTAGCTTGGCTTTACTCAAGTTAGCTTGTCGTAAATCGACTTCCCTCAAATTGAATTGGTACAAATCTATCGAATCCACAGGGATTCCAGCTTTGAGGGCTGTTAAGATTTCTGGAGTTGGACTGGGGCGTTCGGCAAAGCCGTTGCCGTAGGCATCGCTAGTAATAAGTTGAATTTCACTATTTGTCATCAGCTGATTAAAATATCACTTTTGGAGTTATTCTACACTTTAGCTAAATCGGGACTTCATCTCATCACTCAGTATTAATAAAGCCAAAATTTGATCAAACGAGGTTTCAAAACAGATGCATATAATACCGCCTTTGACAATGATCGACTTCTTTCGTAAAAGTGAGGGTACATGGTTTACGGAACGCTCCGTTCATCATTTTGACTCGGCGGCGGATGAGTCGGGGGAGTCGAATTTGATTATAAAAGTCATGGAAAAGGACGATCTGAAAGTCCAAGAAGTTTGTAAAGCCCAAGGGATAGACCCGACTAAAGCAACAGGCGGTGCTAGCTTTGCATGGCAGGCTAACCTAGATACCAGACTACCGAATACCGATAATGCTGCGATTTTGGTTGATGTTCCCGACGAAACGAGGCGTTCTGGAAAACTGATTCGCAACCAAGGCTATGTTGAGAGCATTCCAGTTGTGAGCCGATATCAGTTTGCTGATGATGGAGTGCTGACGATTGATACTGACTATGACAATAATCAAGGTCAGGAACGTTGTTGGTTTGTTACGGATGATTTTCGTGTCAGAGTCAGTACAGTACGAATGATGAACGGAATCAACTTGATGACTTATTGTTCTGAGCGTCGCTGTGTTTCCCAAGAAGTCCTGGAGCTAATGATCGGTCGCAATCATGCTAGGCGTTAATAGGGACTGGGGACTGGGGAGCAGGGAGCAGGGAGCAGGGAGCAGGGAGCAGGGAGCAGGGAGCAAGGGAGAAGAGTTTTCCCCTCTACCTCTTTTTAATTCCTAATCCCTAATCCCCAATCCCCATGCCCCATTAAGGAATGTTGCTTTGTTTCTCATAAATGAGACGTGCACGATCGCCATCAATTATTTTCATGCAAGGGTTAATAAATCATGCTCCATGTATAAGCCTTTCCTGGAATTTTTAGAAAAAGAGCTATTTCAGCGGTTTGATTTACAAAGTAGGGTCATTCCCCCTGGTTTGGAATTCAAAGTTAGCGATCGCGGCAGAAACCCAGCAACTATTCGCAGTTGGTGTTACCAATCTCAAGAGTTGCGGAAAATTCGCTATACCTACATTGATGCTGGGGAAAGCGCTCAAATTTTTAACAGTGTGGTTTATCCCAGTCATCACTACGATCTACCTCTGTTAGGAATTGACTTTTTATCCTTTGGCAAAGTCAAAAACCTGATTGTGCTTGACTTTCAACCTTTATTTCAGGATGAAGATTATCAAAAAAAATATATAGTTCCGCTAAAATCTCTCCATGATAAATACCCGGATTTGGCGCAAAACTTAGAAATGAAGTTTTACGATGCCAACCAGTATTTTTCTAAATACCTATTGTTTGCCAAAACAGATCCCGAAACAGTGGCAACGCGAGTCTTTGAAGCGTTTCAAGATTATTTAAACTTGTATTGGCAAATGTTAGCAGATGCCAAACCGCTGCAAGACCCTGAAGATATCCAGCGGATTATCAAAGCCCAAAAAGACTATGACCAATATAGTGCAGACCGCGATCCAGCATCTGGTTTGTTTAGCAGTTACTTTGGTCATGAATGGGCAGAGCGCTTTCTCCATGAATTCTTATTTGAAGATGCTGTTCCCCTAGCAGTTAGTGGCAGCAAAAGATAACCATTGGGCATTGGGGATTATTAATTTTAAATTTTGAATTTTGAATTTTGAATTCGGAGCAAAGCGACGTGACACTCTATCAGCCATTTCTCGATTATGCGATCACCTATATGCGATCGCGCTTGGATTTACAGCCCTATCCTATCCCCACTGGGTTTGAGTCCAAGAGTGCTGTTGTGGGCAAGGGAAAGAATCAAGAAGAGGTTGTCACCACCAGTTATGCCTTTCAAACTGCAAAATTGCGGCAAATTCGGGCAGCTCACGTCCAGGGTGGCAATTCGCTGCAAGTGCTGAATTTTGTGATTTTTCCCCGTCTCAACTACGATTTACCCTTTTTTGGGGCAGATTTGGTGACATTGCCAGGAGGACATCTAATTGCTTTGGATATGCAGCCCCTATTTCGGGACGATGTAGCATATCAGGCGAAATATACTGAACCAATTCTGCCTATTTTCCACACCCACCAACAACATCTGTCTTGGGGAGGAGATTTTCCAGAAGAAGCACAGCCTTTTTTCTCTCCCGCTTTTCTATGGACTCGTCCTCAAGAAACAGCTGTTGTAGAAACTCAGGTGTTTGCCGCTTTCAAAGACTATTTGAAAGCCTATCTAGATTTCGTGGAGCAGGCAGAAGCTGTAACAGATTCCCAAAATTTAGTAGCCATTGAGCAAGCCCAACTGCGATACCTGCGATATCGGGCTGAAAAAGACCCAGCGCGAGGGATGTTTAAACGCTTCTACGGTGCGGAATGGACTGAAGAGTATATCCACGGATTTTTATTTGACCTAGAGAGAAAATTAACAGCCATCAACTAGAGGCTCTTTGACCGCACTCAGTGCTGAGTACCTCCTTACTGAAGACTGATCCAAGTCACGTTAAACTAGGAAAATAATCTCAGTTATACCAATTCAAAAAATGGTATTAGCTGTACTTAAACTAGTTTGTCTTCATAATGGTTTCCACCTTTCCCAATCCCTCTTCTGTTGATCTATCTCGCATGCGACTTTCAATCCGCTCATTGCAACCGCAATTAGTAGAGTGGCGGCGGCGTTTGCATCAACAACCAGAGTTGGGTTTTCAAGAAAAACTGACTGCTGAGTTTGTATCACAAAAGCTGCAAGAATGGGGAATTGAGCATAAAACTGGCATTGCCCACACTGGCATTGTTGCCACCATCAAAGGTAAAGGGGAAGATTCAGAAACAATCCAAAATCCAAAAGTTTTAGCGATTCGTGCGGATATGGATGCTTTGCCAATCCAAGAACTTAACGAAGTGCCGTACAAATCGCAGCATGATGGAGTGATGCACGCTTGTGGACATGATGGACATACAGCGATCGCTTTAGGTACAGCTTACTATCTCCAGCAGCATCGCCAAGACTTCTCTGGTATCGTAAAAATTATCTTTCAGCCAGCGGAAGAATCACCAGGAGGCGCAAAGCCGATGATTGAAGCTGGAGTTTTGAAAAATCCAGATGTTGACGCGATTATTGGTTTGCACTTGTGGAATAATTTGCCTTTAGGAACAGTGGGTGTGCGTGCTGGGGCGTTGATGGCAGCTGTGGAGTGCTTTAACTGCACAATTTTGGGCAAAGGTGGACACGGCGCACTACCCCATCAAACTGTTGACTCCGTTGTTGTTGCTGCCCAAATCGTAAATGCTTTGCAAACCATTGTCGCTCGGAATGTTAATCCGATTGATTCAGCAGTAGTGACAGTGGGAGAACTTCACGCTGGAACCAAACGCAATGTAATTGCTGATACAGCGAGAATGAGTGCTACTGTTAGGTATTTTAATCCTAGTTTGAAAGGCTTTTTTAACCAGCGTGTCGAGCAGATTATTGCTGGAATTTGTCAGAGTCATGGTGCAAATTATGACTTAGAATATTGGTCACTTTATCCACCAGTAATTAATGATATTAAAATAGCAGAACTAGTGCGATCTGTGGCAGAAGAAGTGGTAGAAACTCCTCTAGGGATTGTGCCAGAATGTCAAACTATGGCTGCTGAAGATATGTCATTTTTCTTAGAAGAGGTTCCTGGTTGTTATTTCTTTCTGGGTTCTGCTAACCCCGCGAAAGACTTAGCATATCCCCATCATCATCCCCGGTTTGATTTTGACGAAACCGCCTTGGCGATGGGTGTGGAAATATTTGTTAGATGCGTGGAAAAGTACTTTGTTTCATATCATTAATCATTAGTCATTAGTCATTAGTCCGTTGTAGCCGCAAATGACAAAGGACGAATGACCAAGGACGACCATAACAAAAATTTTCACAACTTAAATAGGATTGCTATATCTCTAATTCTTGACTGTCGGTTTCTGTTTATTGCTAACTTCTAAAGGCAGGAAAATCGTCATCACTTCCCCATAGTGTGGACGCTGGCGCACAATTAGTTTGCCACCGATCGCCTGAAACAAATGCTTGGTTGCAGCGATATTCAAACTAATTGTACCTGTTTCTGGTTGGAACATCAGCAGTTGACCTAGAGCTTTGCGAATTGGTGGCGTTGCAGGTATGGTGGCTTTATTTGAATCTTTGCACCGGAATTGCGGCGATAATTGTAACTTGAGTTGATCTCCAGCTGGGATTACTTGTACTTGAATATGGCTACCAGCGGGTAAGCTGCGAGTAAAATTTTCCATCAAACCAGTAAGAACCTGATCCAGCATGGTAGGATTACTTACCACTGTCGGTAGTTGCTGGGGTAAAACAACATTTAAAGTTAAGTTCCGCCGATGCGCTGCTTGTTCCCAACGGGGAATGCTCTGCTGCAACACTTGATCTAAAGACATCGGCGTGAGTTGAGTTTTTGACGATTTTGCTGAGGCAGTAGTTTCTAGTTCTGCGGCCTTAAACAGCAATTCCATGCGGTCAATTTGCTCGGTACACTCGTGATCGATAATTTTTAAACGATTGATCGCGCTAGCATCTAAGTCTCGCCGCTTTAACAGCAGACGAGTCATGGTGCGAATAGTTGTTAAAGGTGTGCGAACTTCGTGAGCGAAGGCTTGGAGCAATTCTACATCAGGATTTGGGGAAGGTGAGGCCCCCTCTTGGGATAAGGAGTAATGGGCATTGGGCATTGGGCATTGAGGATTGGGGAAAACTCTTCTTCCCTGCTCCCCTGCTCCTCTGCTCCCCTGCTCCCCTACTTCGTCCCCAGTCCCTAGTAAAGAGTCTCTAGTCTCTTCTGGTTCTGTTAATTCCTGAAGCAATAACTGACTAAAGTGAATCATCATACGGTAGTCTGGTGCTACCGGAGAATACTGTTCTACTAATGCGTCCAAGCGGGCAAAAAATTCTGGATTAGCCAGCATTACTCGTGCCCCTAGCGATCGCCAAGCCTGCTGCACTATCTCTGGCTCAAAAGAAAATGAAAAAGTTTTTTTACCGTTTTTGTGGGTTGCTAAAACCAGCACTAATCTAAATTTATCTGTAAAAACCAAGCAAAACTGTTCTGCACCTAGAGGATCGGCAGGTAGTAAAGGAAGTACCGAATCATGGGCAGCAATGTCTTCATTTACAGATGCGTTGGCGTAGTCTACCGCAGGTATCGTACCTGGCATCTGAAATGGCATCAGCGCCAAAGGGTTAAATGGTTTTGCTGTAAAAGTTACTGTTTGTAAACTTTGAGTCAATTTTGGTTGACTAAACAAGGGTGCTGGTGCAGCTAAAACTAATCCTTGGGTTGTGTCAACTGAAGGGTCTGCTAAAGTATTTAATAGCAAATGTTCTGTCGCTGCGAGGCTGATACGCCACTGCTGCTCTGCTTTAGCAGGTGAACATTCTGCCACACTTGATTGATTTTCAGCCAAGATTCCGCTTAGGCTTGGCAATATCCATTGGTACACAGGCTTTCACCCCTTAACTCAAGAGCGACTAACAGCGTCTAGGTTAGACATTTCACTACTATCTAAGAGGTTATAGCTATTTGTATACTGGTGACAGTGGTAGAACCGAACAATTCAGGGGCAATTCCCCTCTAACTGCGATCGCAGCGATCGGTTGAAAAATACTTGCGCTGACTTTTATTAATAGGTATGGCGATCGCAAATTAATGATTGTGCTGATTTTGCTACTCGAATCGGGATTGTAATTACAATAGCAAAATTTTTAATCTCGGTAGGCGATCGCATTTTTTTCGGTAGATTAGCAATAGACTATCTTAAAAGCACTTTATGACTTCTTTTGATTCAGTTGAAGATTTGGTACTAGTTGCTGGTGCCACTGGTGGAGTGGGGCAACTGGTGGTAGGCAAGTTACTAGAAAAGGGCGTGAAAGTTCGTGTCCTGACACGCAATTCTGCAAAAGCTGAAGAAATGTTTAACCAGAGAGTGGAAATTGCCGTTGGTGACATCCGTCAGCCAGCTACACTGCCAGCTGCAATGCCAGGTGTTACCCACATTATAAATTGTACCGGAACCACTGCCTTTCCCTCTGCACGATGGGAGTTTGAGCAACCCCCAAACTTGATTGAATGGGGAATTATTTTCCTTAATCCCAAATCTAGTGAAGCAAAAGCAAAGAATAGTCCGGCAAAAATTGATGCTCAAGGTGTCAGCAATCTAGTAGCAGCAGCACCCCAGAATTTGAAGCGATTCGTTTTTGTCTCTTCTTGTGGAATTCTCCGTAAAAATCAGTTTCCTTTTAGTATTCTTAATGGTTTTGGCGTGTTGGATGCCAAACAAAAAGGCGAAGAGTTCATTATTAATTCAGGATTACCCTACACCATTATCCGCCCAGGACGCCTCATTGACGGCCCCTATACCTCATACGACCTCAACACCCTCCTGAAGGCAAAAACTGGGGGTAAATACGGTGTGGTCATAGGCACTGGGGATACACTTTCGGGTGATGCCAGCCGGATTGATGTCGCAAACGCTTGTGTAGAATGCCTTTTTCAGCCAAATAGCTCTAGGAAAATTTTTGAAATAGTCAACCAAGGACAAAGACCACCTGTGATTGACTGGGAAACTCTTTTTTCTGGGATTGAGTAACTTCTAAGTGCTGAGTGCTGAGTGCTGAGTTATTATTCTCTCCTCATGCCCCATGCCCCATCCCCAATCTCCAGTCCTTCTGTAGTTTATTGCCTTAAAAGACGGCAAACACCACTCAGACGTTACGGTTCACCCTAATTACTGAAAGTATTAATTCTTCTACATTAGACAGAGTGAAGACAAATTAATCCATGAACCAACTAAAAACAAAATTTAGTTAGTTTAACCGTCCCAAGCAAGGTTCGGGAAACCACCCTTCATGGACTGGCTATCACTAAGCTTCAGTATATATATCAGCATAATCTGGAGTTCTAACCCCAGGAAAGCCAAACCAAAGGTATTGATGCTGAACTAGCTGATTTCTTGACCCTGTTGGTTCAAAATTTAGTGCTTTATATTCTCATTCATTCATTTGTAGTTATACGGAGCCAGCACCTAAAATGGCAAAAGTAGTTGGAATTGACTTAGGAACAACGAACTCCTGCGTGGCAGTGATGGAAGGTGGTAAACCCACGGTAATTGCTAATGCTGAAGGTTTTCGGACAACGCCATCAGTAGTCGCATTTGCGAAAAATGGCGACAACTTGGTTGGTCAAATCGCCAAACGTCAGGCGGTGATGAACCCCGAAAATACGTTTTACTCAGTCAAACGCTTTATCGGTCGCCGCTACGATGAAGTGGGTAACGAAGCTACAGAAGTTTCTTACAAAGTTCTTAGCAGCAATGGCAATGTCAAATTAGATTGTCCGATAGCTGGTAAACCGTTTGCTCCTGAAGAAATTTCTGCAAAAGTTCTTCGCAAACTAGTTGAAGATGCCAGCAAATACCTGGGTGAAACTGTAACCCAAGCTGTAATCACCGTTCCGGCATACTTCAACGACTCGCAACGGCAAGCGACAAAAGACGCTGGGAAAATTGCCGGGATTGAAGTTCTACGGATTATCAACGAGCCTACAGCTGCTTCTTTGGCTTATGGATTTGACAAGAAGAGTAACGAAACTATCCTCGTATTTGACCTTGGTGGTGGTACCTTCGACGTATCCGTGCTGGAAGTAGGAGACGGAGTTTTTGAAGTACTAGCCACATCTGGTGATACCCACCTTGGTGGTGACGACTTCGATAAAAAAATAGTTGACTTCTTAGCTGAGAAGTTCAAGAAAGCTGAAGGTATTGACCTACGGAAAGATAAACAAGCTTTACAACGTCTTACGGAAGCTGGAGAAAAAGCCAAAATTGAGCTTTCTAGCGTTACCCAAGCAGAAATCAACCTACCATTTATCACTGCAACCCAGGATGGGCCCAAGCACCTGGATACAACCCTAACTCGCGCTCAGTTTGAAGAACTTTGTTCTGACTTAATCGACCGTTGCCGTATTCCTGTGGAAAACGCCCTTCGGGATGCCAAGTTAAACAAAGGCGATATTGATGAAGTGGTGTTAGTTGGTGGTTCTACGCGGATTCCCGCAGTCCAACAGATTGTGAAGCAGGTATTGGGTAAAGACCCCAATCAAAGCGTTAACCCTGATGAAGTCGTAGCAGTTGGTGCAGCTATTCAAGCCGGAGTACTGGCTGGTGATGTAACTGGCATCTTGCTGTTAGACGTGACACCTCTATCTTTGGGTGTGGAAACATTGGGCGGCGTGATGACCAAAATTATCCCCCGCAACACCACAATTCCCACCAAAAAATCTGAAGTTTTCTCCACGGCTGTGGATGGACAAACCAACGTAGAAATTCACGTCCTTCAAGGTGAACGCGAATTCTCTAACGATAACAAGAGCTTGGGAACCTTCCGCCTCGATGGTATTCCTCCTGCACCACGTGGCGTCCCTCAAATTGAAGTGGTGTTCGACATTGACGCTAACGGTATCCTTAATGTCACCGCTAAGGACAAAGGTACTAGTAAAGAACAGTCCATCAGCATAACTGGCGCTTCTACCCTGGATAAAAATGACGTTGACCGGATGGTAAGAGAAGCTGAACAGAACGCTTCATCTGACAAAGAGCGGCGTGAAAAGATTGAACGCAAGAACCAAGCCGATTCTTTGGCATACCAAGCTGAAAAGCAGTTACAAGAGTTGGGCGATAAAGTTCCTGATGCTGACAAGACTAAAGTCGAAGGTTTAGTAAAAGAACTGCGGGAAGCAGTTGCTAAAGAAGACGATGAGCAAATCAAGAAGCTCACCCCAGAATTACAACAAGCGTTATTCGCTGTTGGTAGCAACATCTATCAACAAGCTGGTGCTAGTGCCAGTGCCGGTGCTGGTGCCGGTGCTACATCTGGTGGTGAACCTCAAGATAGTAGCAGTTCCTCTAGTTCTAGTAACGGCGACGATGTGATTGACGCTGATTTTACAGAGAGCAAATAATTCCTCTAGTTCTTTTGGGAAGATTATCTTGTCCCACCTTATAATTACCCACTCAGACAAATGCCTGAGTGGGGATTTTTTTTAATAAGTTAGGCGTTAGGAATTAGGTAGTTATATAAGTCCGGTTAATCTCTTATGCCATATCCACAAGCACCTTGGACACTTCAAGGTTATGCTATCCAAACTCTACATTTGGTAAATATTGACCAAGTGCGCCCTTTGATTCCCTTAGAGTTAGAAATTATTTCTGTATGGCCTGGTAAAACCTTTGCTAGCGTGTATTTATCTAATTACAAGTCAGGCTCGGTACTGGAGTACAGCGAGTTAATTGTTGTCCCAGCTTTGGTTAATTACCAGAGAAAAATCGGCGCTTGGATTTCTCACATTTATGTAGATAATGCTGATTCGGTGGCTGGTGGTCGAGAAATTTGGGGACTACCAAAGGAACTAGCCAAGTTTACATGGGAACAAGGAAAGTATGTTACTGTGCATCAGGAAAACCGGAAATTGTGCAGTCTTAAGTATAATCAACAAAGCTTGGCATGGAGACAGCGATTAAGTGCTTCTAGTTTCAGCACTAAGGGTGCTGATTTGCTAATATTCCCTGCTGAATTTGAGTCTATGTTGGGTTTGATTGGTTCTAAGTTAGAAATCCCTGTCGAAAGTCCTTTTTCTGGAATAGGCTTAGGTCAGCCTTGGTTAAATGTGCGCTGTGAGCAGTTGAGTTTGCGGGTTGATGCGCCAAAAGTGGTAGGTCAATCAATTTTAGATTAATTTAAAGGTGTTTTATTTGACTCTAAATAAGACACCTTGAGCTTTCACTTTTTTTTGTAGATGTCGTCACAAAGATAGCGATCGCTCCCCGCTTTTGGGTTATTCTTCAGATAATCATGCGCCTCATCACAACCGCGTTTGAGAAGTTGATTTAAGTCAAAATCCCAAACTGAAGCTCTATCACCCCCGCTTGCAATACTCTTACCATCTGGACTAAAAGTCACATTCTGACTGCCAAAGCGCTCAAAAGTTGTTAATAAAGTGCCATCCAAACTCCAGAGTTTCACTTTTTGAGCGCTAGCTGAGGCTATTATCTTGCCATCGGGGCTGAAGCTGACACTAGTAACAGGCTCATCGCTGGTTAAAGTTGTCAAACTTTTGGTTTCTTTACCGTTCACGCTCCAGAGTTTCACAGTGTTGTCTTTACTAGCAGAGGCTATTGTCTCACCGTTGGGACTGAAATTCACACTTGTGACTGCATTACCGTGTTCGTTAAAGGTCTTAATTACTTTACCGTCAGGTCGCCAGAGTAGAACAGTTTTATCATCACTAACTGAGGCAATCAGCTTACCATCTAGGCTAAAACTAACATCGTTAACCTGTTTGGTATGCCCTTTAAAGGTATAAAGTAGCTTGCCATCACGCTGCCAAAGTTTTACAGTTTTATCCTTACTGGCTGAGGCAATTAACTGGCCATTGGGGCTAATACTCACACTTGTGATTTCATTACTATGACCTAACAAAGTCTTTAACAATTGTGCTTCTTTGTTTAGTTCACGAGTCAGCTGCCAAAGTTTTACTGTGTCATTACCCCCGACAATTGCTATTGTCTGGTTGTTGGAGATATATTTTACCTGTTCAACCCAATTGTTTTTGCCGTTGATAGTATTTAGCAAGGATAATTTTGTACTTGTCTTGTGATCAAGTTTCCAGAATTGTACGGCATTCTCACCCGTGCGGATAGCTATAGTATGACTATCTGAGCTAAAACTCATGTGCTGCTCAAGGGAAAAATAGTTAAATCGCTCAATCTCTGGATTACTTAGACTAGGGAAAATTTTGAGGAAAGTACCGTCAGCTCGCCAGATTTCTAAAGTGTGTTCATTGGTTTGTATGGCTAATATTTGTCCATCTGGGCTAAAACTGATTTTTGGATATTGATTATAGATATCTGGACTGAACCTTTCTGTTTTAAGTTGAATATTGCTGATTAGTTTGCCATCGCGCCGCAAAAGTTTTAGCCTATTATTATCCTCAAAAGTCACTAAAGTTTGGTAATCAGGGCTGAAACTATTTACTTGTTTATCAAAAGTTGAAAGTACAGAGCCATCTAGCTTCCAGAGAGTCACTTTCTCATTTTGCTCTTTAGTGACTATTGTTTGACTGTCAGAAGTAAAACCTGTGACATTTATGTAGTCTGTTTTGTTCTGTTTTTTCAAGGTTGTGAGCAAACTGCCATCAATCTGCCACAGTTCTACTCTCTGATTATCATCATCTCTTTTTGAAATAGCTACTATCTCACCATTAGGGCTAAAAGTAACCGACATAAGGTTATCAGACCTAATAGTTCTTGTTATTTTGCCGTCTTGTCGAAGAAATTTTACTGTATTCTCAGCGTTCCAAATAGCTAAATTTTTGCCATTTGGACTTAAATCCATACTTTTTCTTTGCTCTTGATCATCAGAAAAAGTAATTTGACTATCATCTTTAATGGTTGTGATTAAACTGCCATCCCCTCGCCAGATTTTAATAGTTTTATCTTGACTGCGTGTTGCAAGGGTTTGTCCATCTGCACTGAAACTGATTTCATAGATGCTATCTTTGTGACCTTTAAAAGTTGCGATCGCTTTGCGATCACTTGCCCATAGTTGTACTGTGTTATCATTTCTGACCAGAGCAATTTTTTGCCCATCAGGACTATAACTCCCTTTAACAGGCTCACCTTGGAGAGTTATGATAAAAGTACCATCATGCCCCCACAGTTGCACTGTACTGTCCTGACTGGCAGAGGCTAAAATTTGACTGTTAGTGCTGAAACCGATTGCGGAATTACTGCCTAGCAAGGTTATTTTCTGAGTGCCATTACGCTGCCTGAGTTTGACTTTATAGTTTTCATTAATAGAGGCAATTAGCTTACCATCTGGACTAAAATTAACTTTTCTGACTTTTCTGAGTGTACCATTATCAGGGGTTTTCCAATCCCCGTTTTCCACACTCCAAAGTTTCACGGTTTTATCCTCACTGGCAGAGGCGAGCCATTTGCTGTCATAACTGAAACTCATGCTAGTAATATTATTTTTATGCCCTTCAAGCTTTAAGATATTCTCTGTGTCCCACCAATTTTCTTTATTCCAAGGTTGTACTTGTACAAAACTCTCAAAACTTAAAGCAAAAATCTGACCATTAGGACTAACATTTATCAAATTTGGAGAAGTAGGATACCTTCCATTTAGTATATATATGTCCTTGTTAGTCACTAAAGTTCCATCACGTCGCCACAGTTTACTTACTGAATAACTATTACTTAATGAGAGAAGACCCTGAGCATTAGGGACAAAACTAACGCTAGTAACTCTTACATTATTATCAATTGTTTTAATCTCTTTACCATTCAGACCCCATAGTTTTATGGTGTTGTCCTCACTGGCAGAAACAATTTGCTTGCCATCTGGACTAAAACTAACACTGGTGATACTCCCCTTATGTCCAGCAAAGTTTTGAATTTCTCTGCCATCTAGACTCCACAGTTTGATCATCCAGTCTTTACTACCAGAGATCGCTTTCTTCCCATCTGGACTGAAACTAACGCTAGTAATCTCTTCTGTATGCCCTGCAAATTTTTTGATTTCTTTACCGTCTAAACTCCAAATTTTTATAGTTTTATCTTCACTACCTGAAACAAACTTCTGGCTATCAGGGCTGAAGCTGATACTAGTAATTTTCTTGTCATGTGCTTTGAAAGTTTTAATTTCTTTGCCATCTCGACTCCACAGTTTTACTGTCCCATCTTCACTTCCAGAAACTACTTTCTCACCGTCAGGGCTAAAATTCACGCAGGTTACACTATCGTTATAACCCTCTAAAGTATTACGTTGTTTTATGGTATAGACTATATCTTGTAGTGTCGTAACTACTTGCATTTGGGTTTCAGGCTTAACCCCAACTGACCACCACTGTTGCAATCGTCTGCTTGCTTTTAAACTTTTTACCAGTGCCTCTAAATCTTGGTTCGATTTTAGCAGCCCTTTTGCTTCATTATTCAATGATATCAGTTGGACATTATTTTGATTTATCCACAAAAGTGGTAAGAATATTGCTAATCCACCAGTAATTACACCTAATGCTACTTTCCAGACTAAGCCTCTACGTGTTTCTAGAAGTTGCTGTTTAAGAACTTCATTCAGCTTCGCTTCTGTTAACTTTCGTTGTTCTCTCTCTTTTTCCAACTCAGCAATTAAGCTAGCTGATTGTTGCTGGCGCACAAATGGCACTAAATAATCATGTACTAGTTGATAGCGGTCAGCAGGTGATGCTGGCACTCTTAACACTAATCCTGATTTCACTAAAATTTCTAAAATTAAGTCGAGTTTTTCAGTTTTTACATCTAACTCTAATTCCAAATCAGCACGAGTTTTTAAAGGGCGGGTATTCTTTTCATCTGTAAGCAAATATAAAACTAGTTTGGCTATCTGTTCATTATCAGAACCGCAGTCTTGGACAATTTCTTCTAAAAATCGCCCAACAAACTTTTCTTTAGGGCCATGTTGCTGATACTGTTCTAGCTTCGTTATTTTTTCTGTTTGTAATTGCGCTCCTACTACTTGCAATTCAATGGGGCGTACTTCGCCTAAGTCTCTAGCTAAATCCTTTACCAATTCATCAATTAATGGTGCTTCTAAAACTGACTGGCTTTTTTGAGTTAAGTTTTGAATAATTAATTTAGCGTCTTCTAATGAAAAGTTATCCAAATAATAGAGAATATCTTTATCTAAAATATTGTTACTAATAACATCAAAGTTTGCCAGCCGATTATTACATTCTAATAAATAATGGAGATAATCTTCGCGTAAAGACAAGATAACCTTTATATAAGGAATATCTAGACAGTTACGTAAAAACTCGTAAAATTTTCGTCTATTGCTTGGATCATTATAAATGAAGAAAAATTCTTCAAATTGATCGAAGATTAAAACTGTTAGCAGGTTATAATCATCATGTTTTTCTAATTGCTTGAGAATAGACTTTTCCCCTGCTGTGTCTTCTCTTAAGGGAGGAGAGTATTCATAGCTTCTGCCTTCATAAGGAATACGTGGTAAATCAGAAATAGCATCTCGTAAACTGTTGCCTAATTCTATAATCCAATCTGGATAAACTTGCTGTAAAACAGGCAAAACATCACGAACACCAATGGATCTCTGTTTCAATGCAGGGATTAATCCAGCCTGTAAAATTGAACTTTTACCAACACCTGATTGCCCATGAATAATTGTTAGTTTGCGGTCATGTTGACCCATGCGCTCGATCAGGCGATTAATATCTTGCTGTCTTCCAGAAGCAGCAATTTCTGTGGCTACTGTTTCTTGTTGTTCAACGGATGCTAAAGCTGGGTTATTTACTGTTTGTTGTGCTTGTAACCTACCTGCACCAATGAAAGCACGGAAACCATATTGCTGTTCAAGCGATCGCTGTTCTTGTTTAAGATGAAATGCAGTTCCATATTCACCTTTTTTAAAGTAGTTTGCTCGTAACTCTGCCAAAATCTGAATATAAAGCTCTGGATCGTATTGTGCTTTGGTTTCTGTTCTGGCAGTTTCTAAAGTTTGCAGTGCTGCTTCTGGTTGATTGAGTGCAGATTGCGATCGCGCTAACGCAAACAAATACCAACCCTGATGATACGACCTTTCCCAATCTAAATCTGCTTTCATCTCTTCTGAGACTGGCGCAGATGTATCTATTTGCACGCTATCCAGCAGAGAAAGCGCTTGTTCGGCTGTTTGCTTTGCCTCATTCCAAGCGAATTTAGCAATTAGCACCTCAGCCAGAAAGCTATAAGCTCTGGCTAGTTTAAACTGATTAGGATAGGTTTGATGCAACGCAATTGCTTTGTTAGCAACAGCCTCCAACTCTTCCCACTGTTGCAAATCTTGCAGTACAGAACCCAAAGCATTGATAAATTTTGCTACCAAATCTTGGCGATTAGCTTGCTCAAATACCTCAATACATTCCTGAAAATAATTTTTAGCAAAACCAGTAGCACGATCGCGTTCGGGGTGATGTAACACTGCATAGGTACGCCACCAAAGTCCTAGAGAGTAAAGTAAACAGGCGCGTCGTTCTAGAAAGCGGGGTGATGGAGAATCGTTGACAAAAAGTGCTAAACTACGCTCGTAATATTGCCCTGACAATTCCAGTGAACTAGAATTCGCTCGACCGAGCATAAATTCTAAACTCGCTTCCAGTTCTGGATTCAAACTCAAACGACGATTTTGTAAATCATGCCATGCTGACTCTAACTCAACTCGGCGTGGAGAGCCAACTTGTAAATTCAGCGCCGTACTATCGAGATATCTGCCTGCACCAGCCGCTAAAACTTTTTCAAAGACTTCATCAGCAGTTTGCTGGATAAAATCAATTAAATCATCAGTGGCGATCGCAAATTCAACGATAGTACTCCAACTGTGTAAATCTGGTGCTAATCGCATGAGTTTGTGCAGCACGTCATCCGTTACCCACAACACTAACGGGAAGTGAAAATTTTTTCTAAACTCCTCCCTGACCTGATTTGCACCACTCAGCACTTGTTCTAGCTTGCTGACCGATTCTAAACCAGATACTACCAGCGCCTGGGGATGCTCAGAACCGAGTAAATTTTGGATAGTCTGGAAAAATGTCTTAATCGACTTATCTAAAACTATCTCCCGAATTTTCAAATCGCTCGACGCTTGCAGACTTTGCACCAAACGCCTTCGCAAACTAGCTCCATTACAAAGTGCTAAAATCAGGGAAAATTCTTCTTGAGAAGTAGCGATCGCCCATATTAATTCCTGTAAAGAATTTTCGTTATTGGTTGCGAGTGGCTGTGGATGACTCATGACTAGACCTCGCTTATAGATGGGGAAAGTCGGAGCAGGAGGAGAATAATAACTCTTAACTCCTCACTCCTAACTTCTAACTTTTAACTTAAAGCTGCAACCCTGGTGCTTCTGCCAAAATCGGATTAATTTCAAACCAAGACCCCTGAGTGTCTCGGTACTCATAGACGAATCGACTGTGTACCAAAATTCGGTATCCATCATCGCCGCTTACCCATTTCCGCTGTTGTACTTGGCGCAACAAGTTCCACTCATCATCTGTGATTGCTAAGGTCATTTGATTGCAGTAGGCTCTAATTACAGTTTCTAACCCCACACGCGATAAAGGCAGTTTTCTTTCCTTTTTGATCCAATCGTTGAGCAGTCTGAGTAATTCGCGGACATGACCGCCACTAATTCGGCAGAGTCTTTCTAATGTTTCTGGAGTATCAAAAATCTCTGCAATCCAGCCGAGGCGCTCCTCTGGCTGATTATCAGGATAAGCTCTTGCTAGGATCATCTGTGCCAATAGTGCCATACCTTCAGCGCATTCACTGCCATCGCGTAATTGTACTGGCACCATCGGTAACACTTTTGGATAGACCATAAATCGCTGTGTTAACCTGCTCAAGTCGTTGGAAAACATCAACTCTAAAGGCATGGTGTAAACCACGTGGCACTTGAGTTGAGTTAATTGTTCTCCCCGATCTACAAATAGATATTCAGGCTGAGGTCGTCCCCAAGACTTGTTAGCAGTCTCAACGCGATCGAGATTATCGACAATTACCACTAGTCCTTTTTTGCCGTGTTGCTTCAGTTTAATGATGGCAGGTTCGAGTAGTTCGTCATTAATTACATCTATAATGCCTTTTGTACGCGGCCCTAAGTATTCTCTTAACTTGTTGCGAAGTTCAGGGCTATTTTTGGTTTTGGCTGTAATTTTGCCAATGCCTAGTGCCACCACTGATACTCCTTCTTTCTCATTTGCTTTCAGTTCTCCAATACCTGGAATTTTCGCTTCGGCGGCAAACTTACCCTCAGTACTCGCAGAAACTTTACCAATGCCAGGAATTGATGCTTCGGCAGAAACTTCAACTTCTGTCATCAACAGTTTAGCGGCTCCTTGAAGGATTTTTTTCAGACCTTGGGGTTCAGGAATTTCCAGTTTTTCTAAGCTATTGAGACTTTCACTAACTCGGCGAGCTACGCTTAATAAAATATCACTGATATCAACATCACCCATTTCTAGGTCTTGACTGGATTCAAAATATACTACATGAAAGTCTGATTGCTCTAATTCTGCTTTCAGCCTGAGCAATTCTGTAGATTTCCCGCAGCCGATGTGTCCTGTAAATAATTCGCAGGTAGGGCCTTCAGGTGAGAAAAATGTAATATTCTCCTTTAACTCCTCAATAATCCTGCCACCTCGCACTGAGGAAAAATCAATATAGTACTTTCGATCCTCAGCATTTTCGACAGCCAAAGTCTTGCTAGGGTTGCAAGCCTGATAAAACTTCTGTAAATCCAGTTTCATTAACTACGTCACAACAAGGCTTTTCTTTATTGTCAACACAAACTCTGTTACATATTCCGCAAAATTAAGTCATTTTTGTAGTAAATGTGAGTTTTTGACTATCTCTCGTCTAACTTCCCAACATCTGCAAGTTATGTAAAGTGGCATAAAGCCCTCCTTGTTGCAGGAGTTGATCGTGACTTCCTTGTTCGATTAATTCGCCACGCTTGAGAACAAAAATCCGGTCTACATTGCGAATTGTTGACAAGCGGTGAGCAATAATAATGGCGGTACGTCTGAGCAAAAGCTGGTTTAATGCCTCTTGTACTGAAGCTTCTGTGCCAACATCCAAACTAGCGGTAGCCTCATCTAATACCAAAATTTGCGGATTGCGAATGGCAGCCCGCGCAAAGGCTAAAAGTTGCTTTTGACCGCTAGAAATATTTGTGCCCCGTTCTCGAAGTTGAGTATCATAACCTTGGGGTAATTCTTCTATAAACTGAGCAATGTTGGTTTCTTCGGCTGCTTGTTGAATCTGTTCAATGGTATAGCCATCTCCTAAAGAAATGTTGCTTTTAACATCGCCAGCAAACAAAAAGCCTTCTTGTAAAATTACTGCCATGTAACGCCGCAGTTCTGCTTGCGGTACTTCCCGAATGTCTACGCCATCTATGAGAATGCGTCCTTGGGTGGGTTCGTAGAGGCGGCACAAAAGACGGATAATCGAAGTTTTACCCGCACCGGTGGGACCAACTAATGCAATTTTTTCACCAGGATGAATAATGAAATCTAAGTCTTTAATTACGTAATCATCATTTTTGTAAGCAAACCAGACGCGATCAAAACGAATTTCTCCCAGTTCTGGGGGGGAAGTGAGGTCTGGGGATTCTAGATTTGCCAGGATTTCGTCGATGTAGCCAAATTTAGCATCAAATATTGAGAAGCGGACATTGGCGCGATCGCGAATTTCTATTGGTTCATCTAATATATCGCCTACGCGTTCAATGGCAGTGAAACCAGCTTGAATTACTGTAAATTTTTCCGCAAAAGCCCTTAAAGGGTCAAATAATCGCTGGGCATACAATACAAATGTAGATAAAGTCCCGAAAGTCAAGTTTTTTCCTAACAGCAACCAACCACCCACGCACAAAACACCTGCGATCGCAATCAGTCCAATCCATTCTAAGGTTGCTGAAACAAATGAATCATAAAAGATGGTTTTATCCATTTGCTCAGTGTAGTTGCTGTTCGTAGCACGAAACAATTCGGCATTAAATTTTTCTCTACGGAACAACTGCACGACGTTAATACCAAGCACATTTTCTTGTAGCTGTGAATTCAGGATCGAAAGTTCTTCTCGCCCTTTGTAATTGGCTTTGCGGTACTGTTTTTGAATGTAAACAATTACCCAGCTAGTTGGTAACAGCATCAATAACAGCAAGCAAGAAAGTTGCCACTGGATGGAAAACATTAAACCCAAAGTCACCAGCATTAAAAACAAATCAGATATAATGCCAACTGCCCCAGTAGAAAAGACATCGCCTAACACTTCCACATCGCTGGTGATTCTGGTAATTAATTTACCTACAGGTGTGCGGTCAAAAAAGCGCACTGCTAGAGATGTTACATGCTGAAATAAGTCTTGGCGAATTGCTGCGGTGATTTGTTGCCCTAACTTTTGGACTATATAACCTTGGAAACCTGTCAACAGCAATTGGATGGCGATCGCAATTACCAGTGATCCCTCTAGGATATTTAGCCCTTGCGAGAAGGGACGATTCCTGAAAAATTCGTAAGTGCTTGGTTCGTTACGAATTAGGGAGATTACTTGGCCAATCAAGAAAGGTTGTAAGGCATTAGCTAGTGCGATCGGTACGAGTAGGCACATCGACAGCGCCAGTAGCCGCCCGTTACGACGGGCATAAGGCACCAAACGCAAAAATAACCGCCAGTCATTTTCACGCCGACGATCTGGTGTATAAGATTTTTTCAGAGATTGGTAGATGCTCATAGTAAGAGCATTATATTAATGTTTGGAAAAAAACACGCTTGTTTAAAGTAGCGTTTATCTTCCTACTCTGATACCATGCCTGAGATAGAAACTGCAAGACTACTACTAAGACTCTATATTCCTCAAGATTTGGATGATTCTCTTTACATTTTGCAATCTTAAAACTATCAGTCTCCTACCCAAAAATCTTGCCACTGTTTAATTTAATTTGGCGGCTCAAAACGATTCACAACCGCAGCCTACAGAATCATTGGCGAACCAACTGCTAAACATAAGGACTTTCAAGGGGTGGAAGTCTTCAGGTTGCACTAACTGGGTTACAGCCCAAAGGCTTGATTTATAATGCCGAGCAAGGTTATTAACTGGCATTGCCTTTACTGGCCTTGTGGTTGCGGCAACGATTGAGTTCAAAATACCAATGTAACAACAAGATTCCCGACTTTTGAAATAAACCGGGAATCTGAGGGCGCACTGCTATCATTGGTGTCAATTTAACGCTAAACCCGCTTGGTGAAAACATTTTGCCCTCACCCCCAGCCCCTCTCCCAAGAGAGAGGGGAGCTAGACATTCAATTCCCCTTCTCACAAGGGAGAAGGGGTTAGGGGATGAGGGCGTGAGGGATTTGCAAAACGCCTGTCTGATATAGTTTTCGGCTTAAGTTGACACGTATGCACTGCTATGCGCCCCTACAGCATTTGTATTAATTGCTTCATAAATATTCCTGTAAATATGAAAAAATAGCATACTTATCTGTTTACGTCTTATATCTAAAGATAGAAGATCGAGGTTAAAATTTGGGAAACCTAAGAGGGGTTCATTCCCAAGAGATGTCCTACCTACTTATCGCAGAATGCAACTGAGGTCAGATGACGCAACCTTTAAATCAAGTCAAAGAATGGGAACAACGTCGTGACGAAGCAAACCGCTACTACCAACGGGGGAAATTTCAAGAGTCTCTCGATATTGCAACCAAGAATTTAGACTTGGCTAGAGCAATTCCAGACCGAGCCAGAGAAGGTTATACATTAAACGACCTCGGTTTAACTCACCTCAGTTGCTGGCAACCTCAAAAAGCATTAGAACGCTTTCATCAGGCGCTTTCGGTTGCTGTTGAAATTGGCAACGCGCCAGCACAAGCAGCTGCACTTAGCAATCTGGGTTCTACCTACAGCCGTCTTGGACGCTTTTCGCAAGCATTGGAATATTTTGACAAAGCACTGCCAATCTTTAGGCGATCGCAAGATACCCGAAATGAAGTTTCTACTCTTAATGATATAGCCCTAATTTATACCCGCTTAGGAGAACCGAAACGGGCACTGTTGCTACAACAGCAAATTTTGAGGATGCGGCGATTGTTAGGTGACTTTTCTGGTGAGGCAACAACACTAAATGGTATTGGGTTTGCTTACAATGTCTTAGGCAAGTTTGAGCAAGCTCTAGAATTTTTTCAAGCAGCACTGCCAATTCAACGAGCTGTCAAGAATTTGGTTGGAGAAGCAACCACTTTGAATAATATTGCCTCAATCTATGGTGATTTAGGAAAACCGAAACAAGCGCTATTGCTCTACAATCAAGTTCTTTTGGCACGTCGAGCAATCAGCGATCGCTCTGGTGAGGCAACAACCCTTCACAACATTGGTTTTACCTACAGCACCCTGGCAGAGCATCGCCGAGCAATGAAGTTCTACAAGCAAGGCATTGTGATTTATCAAGAACTGGGCGATAATCTCGGAGAAATTTCAACTTTGCTAAATATGGGAAACGTTTACGCCACGACGAAACGCAAAAAAATGGCGCGATCGTGCTACCAAAATGCCCAAGAGTTAGCAGAGCAAATTGAATATCAGCCACTTTTAGAAAAAGTACAGCAGTTCATAGATTCTCTGTAGCATCCAGTTCCCCTTCTCCCAATATGGGAGAAAGGGTTAGGGGATGAGGGCAACCCTACTAGTGAAATTAAATATGCGTTATCCAAAACCCTTCTAGGACACCAATTCAGTAATCCTTGAAGAACCTCTCCCCCTACCCCTCTCCTCGTAGGAGAGGGGAGTTTAGCTCCCCCAACGCTAGTAGGGAAGCAGGGTGGTTTCATACAAGCAAAGAAAAATTAAAACTGGGTTTCAAAGCCTCTCCCCCACGGGGGGAGAGGAATGGAAGTGAGGGAAAAAGCCATGCCACTTTCACGAGAAATCAAGACTTATGTATTTTTCTTTTTTCGTATGAAACCACCCTGCCCAACGCTAGTAGGGAAGGGGGCTGGGGGGTTAGGTTTTTGATTACTGAATCGATGCTCTAGAGACGTAGCACTTGCTACGTCTCTAGATTCTTTTTTACCCTAGCTACAATACCAAAGTTGTAGCTAGAACAAGTACATCCATGAAAGCTTACGAAATTCAAAGCAACGCCGGAATTGATGCCCTGGCATTAGTCGATCGCCCTGAACCAAAACCCGCAGCTGGACAAGTTCTGATTCAAGTGAAGGCAACATCTTTAAATTATCGCGATCTGCTTGTCGCCCAAGGAGCTTACGGTGCTGGACAGAAATATCCGTTAATTCCCATGTCTGACGGTGCGGGAGAAGTTGTGGCGATAGGGGAAGGTGTGACACGGGTGAAAATAGGCGATCGCGTCGCTGGTATTTTCTTTCAAGACTGGATTTATGCCTCTTTAACCAAAGAGAAAATGAAATCCGATTTGGGAGGTGGTATCGATGGAATGCTGGCTGAATATGTCTTATTACACCAAGATGGTTTAATAATATTACCTGACCACTTATCCTACATCGAAGGCGCAACTTTAACCTGTGCAGCAGTCACAGCTTGGCACGGACTAGTGACAAAAGGCAATATTGGTGCAGGTGATAGTGTTTTATTACTCGGTACTGGAGGAGTTTCAATTTTTGCTCTCCAGTTTGCCAAAATACATGGTGCTAGAGCGATTATTACTTCCAGCAGTGATGAAAAGTTGGCACGAGCGAAACAGCTTGGTGCTGACGAGACAATCAATTACAAAACAACACCAGATTGGGAAAAGCAAGTTTATCAATTAACCAATCGCACAGGTGTAGATCATGTAGTTGAGGTAGGCGGTGCAGGTACTCTGCCAAAATCACTGCAAGCAGTTCGTATTGGGGGACGTATTAGTTTGATTGGCGTCTTATCTGGCAGAGGAAATGAGATCGACCCCATGCCAATACTTTTTAAGAGTTTAACAGTTCAGGGAATTTATGTTGGCAGTCGAGAAATGTTTGAGGCGATGAATCAGGCGATGCAACAGCATCAAATCAAACCAATTATCGATCGAGTTTTTCCCTTTACTGAAGCACGAGAGGCTTATCATTATCTCAAAGGTGCGGCTCACTTCGGTAAAGTCGTAATTCGTAATTCGTAATTTTAAGGGACTTCCAAATAAAAAAATATTCCAAAACTGACGCAAAAATCCTCTTAATCTCTCCTCTCTCTGTGTTCTCTGCGTC
Source organism: Nostoc sp. (assembly GCF_036917415.1). Taxonomy (GTDB): domain Bacteria; phylum Cyanobacteriota; class Cyanobacteriia; order Cyanobacteriales; family Nostocaceae; genus Nostoc. Next base: position 25,126 of record NZ_JBALDJ010000107.1, read on the forward strand.
TCTGTGGTTCGTTTTTTGGGAGAATTTATTTCTTGGAAATCCCTAAAAAGTTTAATTTTATGTTTCAAGTGGGGTTTAAATTCCCACTTGAAACATAATTATAAATTACGTTTAAACAGCAGCGAGAGTAGGCGCAGCGAATTTAGCATATCGCTCGATGTAAAATTCTTTAGAGTGAGCGATCGCTTTCACAGATTCACGCTCTAATTTTTAATTTTTAATTTTTAATTGTTTATGGTGCTGGGTTTGGCGACTGAATATGAACTATATCCAACTTTTCCAAAATTTCTTTGTCGAGAACTACATTCACACTTTCTAAATTCTCTTTAAGTTGTTCTAATGTCGTAGCACCAATAATTGTACTAGGCACAAACCAACGACTCCGCACAAATGCTAAGGCTAGATGCGCTGGACTTAGTTGATGGCGCTTGGCAATTTCTACATAAGCTGATACGGCTTGACTGACTTTCGGTTTCAGATAGCGCTGACCGAAATTTTCAAACAAAGTTACTCTTGCTTTTTCTGGTTTGCCGTTTAGATATTTGCCAGTTAAGAAGCCAAATGCTAAAGGACTATAAGCTAGTAACCCAATTTCTTCGTAATAAACTGCTTCTGCTAAAGCTCCATCAAATACTCGATTCAACAAGTTGTAAGCATTTTGAATCGAAACAACTTTGGGCAATCCTAATTGTTTAGCAGCGTTACTAAATTGGGCGACTCCCCAAGGGGTTTCATTACTCAAACCAAGATAGCGAATTTTCCCTGCTTTAATTACGTCGTTAAAAACTGCTAGCTGTTCAGCAATAGGAATTGTCTCTTTCACCTGAGTTGGATCGAATACCGTTTGCCCAAATCGTGGCACGTAGCGGTCGGGCCAGTGGATTTGATATAAATCGATATAGTCTGTCTGCAATCTTTTTAAACTATCATCTACAGCTTGTTTGATATTATCACGATCGATTGCTTTGGCTCCTCCACGTACCCATTTAAAACCTCGACCAGGGCCAGCAATTTTAGTAGCTATAATAACTCGATCTCTTTGTTGACGTTTTAACCATTCCCCAATATAAGTTTCAGTTAATCCATAAGTTTCATGACTTGTTGGAACAGGATACATCTCTGCTGCATCAATAAAATTGACTCCTTGGGCAATAGAATAATCTAGTTGCTCGTGGGCTTCTTCAATAGTATTTTGCTGTCCATAGGTCATAGTACCAAGACAAATTTCCGAAACTTTTAAGTCACTCTTGCCAAGTTGGTTATACTTCATATTTCTACGTTGTGATTTAGTCAATCGAACAGTGATATTTTTGTTGGAGATTTTGCATTTTCTCAAGGGCGTTATTATTTTTTAAGTAAATTAGCTTCAAACAACACTGAATTTAGTACCAAGCCAATATAAATTTTTCAGCAAATATTAATTTGCTATACCACTAAAAATCGATAGATTAATTGTATTTTAAGGATACAGTTTTTTATTATTGCATAGATGAACCGGATAAGTAAGCTAGTTTTGAGTAGATAAAAAATCTAACATTGTAATAGAAAACACTTGCTTTTATTGAGTTTTTGTGAAATAGACTGTTTTAGCCTGAGTAAATACTACGGTAAATCAGTCCAGTTAAAGTAATATTTCCAAAAAATTAAGATTCTTCTGGAATTGAGTCTTAATAAATGTTTATATTAAATATTAAGTAATTTATTTATTGGATTAATTAAAATATACAGTTGTACTTAGAAAGACTTACAATAGTTGATAGGAATGACAAAGACTTGGGATTTTAAGGACTTGTCTAACCAGGAATTTTTTGCTGCGATCGCTGACAACGATGCTCATGTCTATAACAATATGACTAACGAATATAATTTCATTTACTTATGCGATCGCAAATGTAATTAAGTTAATTTAGTTGGATTTTTTTGATTATAAACAACTCATTTTGTTATATTATAAATATGAGTATAAAAACCTGAATTTATTACTATAACTTTTTTAGGAAATACACCTTCTGACATTCGGGCTAGACTCTTGATTTTCTCCTTATGCCTTGAGTTGTCTTTTCTAGAGACAGCTATATTTAGGAGAATTTTAATGTCATTAAACAAAAATGCCCTTGAGCAACCAGCAAATAAGTTGCTTGCAGCTTTGCCAGTCAGTGATTATCAGCGTCTTATTCCCCACCTAAAGCTAGTTCAGCTTTCCACTCGGCAAATCCTTTATGATCCAGGCGAACCGATCGCACAGGTATATTTTCCTAATAAGGCAGTGGTTTCTATAGTCACCACAATGGAAGATGGCTCGACTGTGGAAGTTGGTTTAGTCAGTAAGGAAGGCATGGTGGGTATGCCCGTAATTTTAGGAGACAACACGACAACCACAACAGCATCTGTGCAGATTCCAGGCGTTGGAATGCAGATGGATGCGGATATATTCATCAGCGAGTTCAATCGGGGTACAGCACTTCAAAGCGTGCTGCTTCGCTACGTACAAGCTGTATACACGCAAATAGCACAAGGATCTGCCTGTAATCGTCTTCATAAACTAGAGGGGCGGCTGGCTCGGTGGCTACTAACAGTTTCTGATCGTCTGGAATCAGACGAATTTCCGCTTACGCAAGAATTTATCTCGCAGATGCTGGGTGTACGTCGCGCTGGTGTCACTGAAGCAGCTAACATCCTGAGCGAAGCCGGAATCATCAGCTACCACCGTGGTCAGATTAACATTCTGAATCGAGAGGCTTTAGAAAAAACCTCCTGCGAATGTTATCAGATTATAGAAGATGAATTTGTCCGTTTATTGGGGTTATTGCCCAATAAACGGCAAAAATAATTTTTTTGAAGCTTTTATGTACGGAACCGCACAGACTCTAACAAGTCTGTTCATTTAAGCTTTTTAGATTGTCCCCGTGTTTCTTTAGCGAATACACCTTTCGACATTAGGATTAAATTCTGAAGTTCTTTCCTTGTGCCCTGAGTTGGCTTTTCTAAAGTCACCTACCTTAAGGAGAGTGACTTCTAATGTCATTAGATAAAAGCCTCTTTCAGCAACCACCAAATAAGCTGCTCGCAGCTTTACCAGCGAGTGATTATGAACGTCTTGTCCCCCATCTCAAGCTAGTTCCGCTCCCAGTTCAGAAAATCATTTACGAAGCAGCCGAACCGATTACACACGTCTATTTTCCTGATAAGGCAGTGGTTTCTATAGTCACCACTATGGAAGATGGCTCAACGGCGGAAGTTGGGATAGTAAGCAATGAAGGGATGGTGGGTATCCCAGTAATTTTAGGAGACAACACCACAACCACAACATCCTTTGTGCAGATTGCGGGCGCTGGTATGCAGATGAATGCAGATGTCTTGAGAGCCGAGTTCAATCGGAGCGGAGCTATTCAAAACGTGCTGCTGCGCTATGTACAAGCTGTATACTCTGAACTAGCGCAAGGAGCTGCCTGCAACCGTCTCCATACACTAGACGAACGGCTGGCTCGTTGGTTACTCACAGTTTCTGACCGTCTCGAATCAGAACATTTTCCACTCACCCAAGAATTTCTCTCCCAGATGCTCGGTGTACGTCGTTCCGGTGTGACAGTAGCGGCTAGCACCCTGAGTCGAGCCGGAATGATTACCTACCAACGTGGTCATATTAGCATCCTGAACCGAGAGGATTTAGAAGCAACTTCCTGCGAGTGTCATCAAGTCATACAAAACGAATTTGCTCGGTTACTGGGCTTCATGCCCAGTAACCGAGCCAAAAAAATTTTTTGAGCTATGTGTGCGAAACCGGACAGACTGGCAAAATTAACTTGATTTAAAGTATTAGGATCAAATTTCTCTTTTAATGTTCAGTGAGCGACAACACTCTTAAGCCGCAAGTAAATAAGTTACTCGCGGCTTTGCCAACTAATGATTATGAGCGCCTTGTTCCGCACCTGAAGTTAGTTTCGCTTTCCACTCGGCAAGTCATTTACGAACCAGGAGAACCCATTACACAAGTCTATTTTCCCCAAAATGCAGTGATTTCTATAGTCACTTGTATGAAAGATGGATCGACGGTGGAAGTTGGGATAGTGAGTAATGAAGGCATGGTGGGTATCCCAGTAATTTTAGGAGGCAATACAACAACCACAAAAGCGTTTGTCCAAATTGGGGGCGCTGGAATGCAGATGGATGCAGATGTCCTAAGAACCGAGTTCAATCGGGCCAAAGCTATTCAAAACCTCTTGCTGCGCTATGTACGAGCTATATATACCGAACTTACACAAAGCTGTGCCTGCAACCGTCTTCATACCCTAGAGGAACGGCTGGCTCGTTGGCTGCTGACAGTATCTGACCGTTTGGAATCAGACGAATTCCCACTCACGCAAGAATTTATCGCCCAGATGCTGGGTGTACGGCGCTCCGGTGTAACAGTAGCGGCTAACAACCTCAGCCGAGCCGGAATGATTCGCTATCAGCGTGGTCAAATTAACATCCTGAACCGAGAGGATTTGTCAACAACTTCCTGCGAGTGTTATCGAGTTATCCAAAACGAATTTGCTCGGTTGCTGGGGAGTTAGCCAAAGCGCGATCGCCAATGAATCATTTTACAGTTACTATGTCCGAAACCGGACAGACACTTGCTAATAAATTCCTTTAAGATTTAGTAAAGTATGCATCAAATGGTATTTACAAATACGTGCCTTTTGATGTAACTGCTACTTAAATTCTTTGAGCTTGATAGTGGTGAGAATAATGTCTAATCAATCGATGTCTTTTAAAGGTCTGCGATTGCTTGTTGTTGATGACGACGCTGATACGAGAACATTACTTACCTTCCTCTTTGAATTAGAGGAAGGAGAGGTGGTCGCAGCAGCTTCAGCAGATGAGGCTCTAAAAATAATGTCATTTTTTAAACCAGATATCCTAATTAGTGACATTTGCTTACCCGATGAAGATGGCTACTCACTGCTCTTGAAGATCAGAAATTTGCAAGCAAAGCGAGGTAGAAAGATTCCAGCAATTGCTCTGACAGCATCTACTTTAGAGGGCGATCGCAAACGTGCATTATTAGCAGGTTATGATATATATCAATCCAAGCCGATAGACTTAGACGAGTTAACTTCTATGGTTGCTAGTTTAGTTGGACTCAAACAATACGCTTGACATATTTAGATGTAAATAGAGACAAGCCATTAAGTAAAAAAGTTTTAACTAAATTTTATTTATTTTAAAAATGCGATGTCTACGACGAGCTAACCCGTCGTAGACATCGCATTTTTTCAGGAATTGTTTGACTAATTTTATTTTTTATTATAGCCGTAGCCACATAGGTTAGGACAGTGTTGATTGCTCAAAGCTTTAAAGCAACTGGGTTTTTACTCAGCACTCAGCACTCAGCACTCAGCACTCAGCACTCAGCACTCAGCACTCAGCACTCAGCACTCAGCACTTTGCTATAATTTCGCTATCAATAAAAAACTTTGAAAACATAGTGATATAAAATATACTAAGAATAAATACAGAGAACGACCAAGTAATTCTCTGCGAGTACTCATTTTTTCATATAAAGGAGCGTATTATGGAATATCTTGCATATTCTCACATGTTTATTGCTCAAGAAGAGGCATCTGGAAACACTAATTATCATCTTCCTCAACCTCAATTCAATTGGAAAAAACTGCTTAAATCTTCGGCTTGGTTAACTTTAGCTGGTGTCGGTGTATTATTTGCTGCTGTAACCCAAATTCAAATGAGTTCGGCTGCCTATGTAAAGACTAACGGCAGTTGTTTACGCGTCCGTTCAGGCCCAAGCACCAACTACTCGTATGTGGACTGCGTACCAAATGGCGCAACACTTCCAGCAATTGAACGATATGAAAACGGTTTTGCCAGACTTTCTACGGGTAGATACATTTTTGCCCGATGGATTGGTGATAGACCTAACAATCGTCCTGTGACTAGACCCGGTGGTGTTGGCGGTTCGATAATTCTTACTCCTGGTTCTAAAGGTCTGCTCGTCAGAGACGTTCAAACAGCTTTAGGTAATCTCAGAGTTGATGGAATTTACGGTCAAGAAACTGTTAGCCGAGTCCGAAGCTTTCAGCAAAGTAAAGGTCTACTTGCAGATGGTGTTGTGGGCCCCGAAACTCGATCCGCTCTGGGTATTTAGCCAGAAGCTACAAGGCAGGAGGCAGAGGGCAGGAGGCAGGAGGAAGAAACTCGATCCGCTCTGGGTATTTAGCCAGAAGCTACCCTTGGAAAATCTTGTGGTTTGGTAAAGGCTAGTACAATGCCTAACCTAGTTTTGAGGGTTTGTAGTAAGCACTTTAGTGCTTAGAAAATAAGGACTTTAGCCCTTACTACGAACTTCCTTACCCATAAATGTAATTTTGTACAATCTGCAAAATGCGCTCTGCTGCATGACCATCCCCAAAGGGATTGATGGCGTTTGCCATCGTTTCATAAGCATCTGAGTAACTGAGTAACTCAGCAGCGGCTGCAAAAATATTCTCACTGTTAGTGCCTACAAGTTTGGCTGTACCAGCGACAACAGCCTCTGGTCTTTCGGTGGTGTCTCTCAAAACCAGTACTGGTTTTCCCAAGCTGGGGGCTTCTTCTTGTAAGCCACCAGAGTCAGTGAGCAAAAGATGCGATCGCCCAATTGCTCCTACCAATTCCCCATAATCTAGAGGATCTGTCAAGAAAATTCGGGGATGATTCCCTAAAAGTTCCTGCAATGGGACTCGCACTGTCGGATTGCGGTGCAATGGTAGCAGTAAAGCTGTATCGGGAAACTTGTCTAAAATTTGTAAAAAGCTTTGAGCGATCGCTAACAGAGGTTCTCCCCAATTCTCCCGACGATGAACTGTTGCTAATAAAACCCGATATGATTCCCAATCTAAGCCTGGGACATCACAAACTACTTGGGTTGCAGCAACATTTAACAATGCATCAATTACCGTGTTGCCCGTCATGTGAATTTCACCCAAAACACCAGAACGATGCAAATTTTCCACAGCCCAAGGAGTCGGCGCAAAGTGCAACTGAGTAATTTGAGAAATCAATCGGCGATTAGCTTCTTCTGGATAAGGATTGAAGATATTATCAGTTCTTAACCCTGCTTCTACATGACCAACAGGAATTTTTTGATAAAAAGCTGCTAAAGCTGCGGCAAAAGCTGTGGTAGTGTCTCCTTGCACAATTACTAAATCTGGCTTTTCTACCTTAAATAATTTTTCTAACCCTTGTAAACTACGGCAGGTAATATCATTTAGAGATTGCTGAACCTGCATAATTTCCAAGTTATAATCCGACTTGATATTAAACAGTTGCATAACTTGCTCAACCATCTCCCGATGCTGTCCAGTTAGAATTACTTGCAACTGAAATTCTGAAGACTTTTGGAAAACTTGAATCACTGGAGCGAGTTTAATCGCTTCTGGGCGAGTACCTAAGATAATGCAAACGCGTTTTTGATTAGTCATTAGTCATCTGTAATTTACCATCTATAGTCAATGGTCTACAGTCAATGGTCTATGGTCAATAGTCGGCGGTCAATCCTCACATAAACCATAAATATTAATGGATAAATCACACAAGATATAAAAAAACCCGGCTTAACCGGGCAAATGCATTGTTTATCTAATTAACCTGTAATGACTATTTAAAAGTTCAAATTATAAAAACCATGAAAAAACCCGGCTTAACCGGGCAGACGCACTGTTTGTCTAATTAACCTGTAATAACTATTTAATCTCACAAGTTAGAGGGCAAGCAGCATAAACAGTAGCCTGCATTTGGTCTGCCTCTCCATGCAGCCAGCTTAACCATTTAACTTCACTAGGATGAACTCCCTTAACAGTTAGCACACCCGCAGCCAATACAACTGCCATAACATTAAACATTATTAGAGCGCCTGCTACAAGCAAAACCGCACTAACAGGCATCACAGATTGCAAGATAATCGACAACAGACATCCGACCGTAGCCATCAAGACAACTAGTGGAAAACCCACAACCAACAAACATACTGCTAATGTAAAAGTCCATATTAAAAAGCTTTTAATCATCAACAAGGAGTAGGTCTTTCCTTGATTAGAGCTTTGAGCAGAAACCATGACTTTTCCTCCCAAAAATACACAACAAATTTTAATTTCAGTAATATCTCACTTTTTGCGAGTAAACTGAATTGTTTCAGTTGAAATTTAGTATATAAAAACTAATTGGAAAAATGAGCATTTGTTTACTAAAGTTTACAGTAAATTTTTTGTAATTATAGATATAAAATCAATTTTCTATTTATTAAAAAAACTTGTTTACTGCATCTACCTTCAGGTATAGAACCTAAAAGGTATGAGCTTTTCACCTTGATCCCCACGATATCACTCCTATTCAACTTAACATTTCTTATAAAAAATAGTAGTCTTTCTCATAATTCCTATACAGGCTGAATAAATGATCTGCTAGTATTTGTGCTGTTAATTGCTGGCAATTCGTGCCCATGCCTGGGATAAATTTCTCATCTAAGTCACGAGAATATTTACTTTAAAAATAAAAGTGCTAAAAAATACTCATTTATCTCCGTTTATTTCCTGAGGTCTTTTGAGTCCTTAGATGTGTTAAACCAGTTTACACAGGTTAAATAATCTATCTAAATATTCTGAGTATGAAATCTTAGGAAATAAAAGATACCAATTGAGGTGGATGAGATAGATTGACCGTGGTTCTAGAGTTTCAATCGCCTTCTATCACCGCTAAGGCTTGCAGACAAGCATTCTCCAAAAGTCATTAAAGCAAGTGACTTTACTTCTCGTTAATTCAACTTTTTAACTGCCAAATGTGAAGATATATGACAGAATCACAGTCTCCATTAAATTCTAACTCTGCTGCCGGACGTAATCTACCACCAATGCCGCCACCACCACCGCCAACCCCAACCTTTAGTACGCAGCGGCAGATGACACAAACACTCGATATGTCAATGGATAGGGGTACTAATTTGCCTGTTGCAGGTCATCGTCCGGGTAGTCCACCGCCAATACCTAATTCAGTTCGCCCTCAAAACAGCAGTTCAGAACTCACTTTAGAGAAGTTAATCAGAGAAGCTTACGATCAAGGATATTCTGACTTGCACTTGGGTGTGGGTGAACCACCCCGCTTTCGCAGCCGGGGAGAAATTCAATCAGGAGATTATCCAGAAACAGATAAAGAAACTTTTATGAGTTGGTTGCGGGAGGTGATGAGTGAGGGAGAAATTCAGCGCTTTGAAGAATCCTTAGAATTTGACGGAGCAACTCAATACGAATTTGCTCGCGTGCGGATTAATGTTTTTGGCTCTCTCAAAGGGCCTGCAATGGTGTTGCGGTTGATTCCGCTAAAAATCTTAACTATGGAACAGTTAAGATTACCTCCAATTTTTCGGGATATTTGTCATCACCATAAAGGTTTAATTTTGGTGACGGGGCCCACTGGTTCTGGTAAGTCCACCACAATGGCAGCGATGATTGACTACATCAATAAGGAAATGGCCAAACATATCATCACCATTGAAGACCCAATAGAATTTGTCCATCAAAGTCGCAAGTCTTTAGTCAAACAGCGGGAAGTGGGAATGCATACCCGGAAATTTGACAACGCTTTGAAAGCAGCTTTGCGGGAAGACCCAGATTTGATTCTGGTGGGGGAAATGCGGGACAAGGAAACAGTTAACACCGCCCTAAAAGCTGCTCAGACCGGTCACTTAGTCATGGGAACCCTGCACACCAATAGCGCTGTCAAAACCATTGAGCGGATTCTCAACCTTTATTCTGGTGATGAACAAGATGCAATGCGGGTGGCAATTTCTGAGTCTTTAGTGGCAGTAATTGCTCAAGGTTTGTGTCGCACAACTGACGGGAAGCGGGCTGCTTTCCATGATGTGCTGATCAATACTGAGGCGATTAAGGAATGGATCAAAGACGGTAAGTATGATGAAATTGGCGAGCTGATGAAACAAGCTGGTTTTGACGGCATGATTACGATGAATCAGTCATTGCTGAATCTCTATCAAGACGGACGAATCACTGAAGAAACTGCTTTGGAAATGTCACCAACTCCTAACGAAATGGCACAGTTTCTCCGAGGTCGAGTTTAACGATTGGGCATTGGGCATGGGGCAAAACAGTTCCGAGTTTCGAGTTCCGAGTGCTGAGTAAAGAAGTGAGATTCCCCACTCAGGTTGAGTACGCTTGTACTGTTCTAGATTCTCCCGAGTGCTGAGTAAAGAAGTGAGATTCCCCACTCAGGACTCAGCACTCAGCACTCCTGAAGGGCATTGGGCATTGAGAAGAGACAAGGGAGACAAGGGAAAGATTTATTCAATAATTCCCCCTTGTCTCCCTTATCCCCCTGCTCCCCTGCTTCCCTACCCCCTCTACCCCCTCTGCTCCCTCATCTTCGAGTATCTAATCCCAAATATCTTTGCGATCCTGGTTGAGGTTATAGCTAAGGTAAAAGGTAAAAGAGAGAATTTTTACTTTTAGTTCCCTAACCTGTGTGAATAAATTGACGACAAATAAACTATCTACACCCCAGCTGTTTAAAGGCATTGCGCTATTTACACCTGGAGGAGATTTAATTTACTGCATCGACCCTAGCAAGCAAGGTCGATGGCATTTGCATTTGTGCTCGGCTTTGCAAGAAATCTTAGATTTACCAGAGCCACCGCACTTTTTAGTGCCTTGTTATACTGCAACTATTGACAATTGGTTAGATCCGCGTACTCAACAAGTGCGAACTTTTGCTGAAGCTTATCCGGCTGTAATTAGACACCAAACTTTGCTTAATGCTATTTTTGGCACAGGGGAATTAGTATGGCAAGCAGCTCCTTGGCAAGAGGGATTGTGCGATCGCATGGTGTTAACAACCTATCATTCGTCATTTGGGCAGCTTTGGGAGGATCACGATTTAATTGTCCGTCTAGACCTTTCTGAACCTGTGCCAAAATATCACCAACCAGTAATAGTACAAAAAAAAGAAGCCATTACCCAAGGCTATGTTCTCCGCTTGTTTGTTGCAGGACATAGCAGTTCTACTGAACGCATTCTGCAAAATTTACACGAATTGTTAGAGCGATCGCTCGGACACCCTTATACTCTGAAGGTGATTGATGTTTTAAGTCATCCAGAACAAGCAGAACTAAATCAGGTTTCTGCAACCCCTACCCTTGTCAAGGTTTGGCCTCACCCAATTCGGCGAATTGTTGGAGAGTTAGATCGTGTAGAAAAGATTTTACAGATGTTAGCTGCTAAGGAAAAATTTTAAGTAATTTAGACTAGTTTTTTGCCAAGTGCGCGAATGGGTAGGTGTTGGTGAAGGGGTAACTACAAAAATGGCTAGATTGCCGTATCTGCAAGAATTTGAGAGCTTTAGCACTTGAAACCATCCGCGCACCTTATATAAACTGACTTTCAGCTATTTACAGTTAGCACAATTGCCAGTCCCTATGTTATGATTTTGCATTCGCGCTATTGAACCTTGAAAACAAAATAATACAGGGCTTTCAGACGCTTGCATCGCAATCAAATAAAATCCCTATTAGGGATTGAAACATTTATTCCTTTTGAACATAGAGAAAAAGCACCATCGCAATCAAATAAAATCCCTATTAGGGATTGAAACCCACTTGCTAAAACTCTGAAGTGGGAAACTTATGATCGCAATCAAATAAAATCCCTATTAGGGATTGAAACGCACCTGCCGCCCAATTTTGTTTTGTGCAAACCGTGAATCGCAATCAAATAAAATCCCTATTAGGGATTGAAACTGTGCCAGTAAAGGAAGCAGGGGGGCAGGGGGGCAGGATCGCAATCAAATAAAATCCCTATTAGGGATTGAAACCGATAACCCCACACATTTAACCAATCAACCATAACATCGCAATCAAATAAAATCCCTATTAGGGATTGAAACATCTAATGGAAGCGCCGAAACCCGCTCAGGGTAAGTCGCAATCAAATAAAATCCCTATTAGGGATTGAAACAGAAGAATAATAAGCCTGATTGGAGAGTAGATTTTCCATCGCAATCAAATAAAATCCCTATTAGGGATTGAAACAAAAGTGTCCGTACATTTCCAGCATCTTTCTTAAATCGCAATCAAATAAAATCCCTATTAGGGATTGAAACTAGTTCAGTTACAAATCGAATTGCAGGCCCCAAATCGCAATCAAATAAAATCCCTATTAGGGATTGAAACATCTCTTTGTCTAATATGGGTGGTGATGTTGGAGATCGCAATCAAATAAAATCCCTATTAGGGATTGAAACTAATTAGCATACGTACTGCCAATGGCGGTAACTATCGCAATCAAATAAAATCCCTATTAGGGATTGAAACATCAACAGGAAATTCTCTTATATCGGGTGGAATCGCAATCAAATAAAATCCCTATTAGGGATTGAAACTTGAATTGTGAGGTTGACAGATGCCATTTACTTTAAATCGCAATCAAATAAAATCCCTATTAGGGATTGAAATCTTTAAGTACACGACTTTGGGCGGTACTGCTTAAACTTAAATAAAATCAGCTATATTTAAGTTCATAGGAGAGAATTTGACAAATAACTTGTCGCCACGGTCAAATAATTTGTCGCTCTACAAATGTACAATCGGGATGACTGGATTCGAACCAGCGGCCCCTTCGTCCCGAACGAAGTGCGCTACCAAGCTGCGCCACATCCCGCCATAAAAACGGCATTGTAAATTAAGAATATCACAACCTGTGACAAATAGCAGAATTACATCCATACACGATCGCTTCATCAAAGACTTTGCTTGCTAGGATTAAGTTTGTATAACTCTAGTGGTAAAAGCGGATTGTGACTGTAAAACCAGACTGGTTGCGGGTAAAAGCTCCTGGACGTGAGCGCATTGGTAACGTTAAAGATATTTTGCAGGATTTAGCCCTCAATACAGTTTGTGAGGAAGCGTCCTGTCCGAATATTGGTGAATGCTTCAATGCTGGTACTGCCACGTTTTTGATTATGGGTCCGGCTTGTACACGCGCTTGTCCCTACTGCGATATTGATTTTGAGAAAAAACCCAAACCACTAGACCCTACGGAACCTACACGACTAGCCCAAGCTGTTCGCCGCATGAACCTTAATCATGTAGTCATCACTTCTGTAAACCGAGATGACTTGCTTGATGGTGGTGCATCTCAGTTTATGGCGTGTATTGATGCAGTTAACTCTGTTTCACCCAACACCACAATTGAGGTGCTAATTCCTGACTTATGCGGTAATTGGAATGCTCTAGAGTCGATTCTACAAGCGGCGCCAGAGGTATTAAACCACAATACCGAAACTGTTCCACGCCTATATCGCCGGGTGCGTCCCCAAGGAAACTACGATCGCACATTAGAATTATTGCAGCGCACTCGCAAACTTTCTCCTAGCACATACACTAAATCCGGGATCATGGTTGGACTTGGTGAAACTGATGCCGAAATCCGCCAAGTCATGCAAGACTTACGATCTGTGGATTGCGACATTTTGACAATTGGGCAATATCTCCAACCCAGTCAAAAACACTTGCAGGTAAACGAATTTGTCAATCCAGAACAATTTGCTGACTGGAAGGCATTCGGCGAAGAAATCGGATTTTTACAAGTTGTTTCTTCACCATTGACAAGAAGCTCATATCATGCAGAACAAGTCAGGGAATTGATGGAACGTTACCCACGCTCAAAAGTTAGGAGTTAGGAATTAGGAATTATGAGTGAGCAGATGTACTCCAACACAAAACTTTCCGTTGCAATTCTTGGTGCAGGTGCTTGGGGTGCATCTCTGGCAAATCTCGCCGCTGCAAATGGTCATCAGGTGCGCGTGTGGTCGCGTCAAGGTTCCCAAATCCAAGCAGTTTTAAAAGATGTCCAAATAGTCCTGTCCGCTATCTCAATGATTGGTGTGAGAGATGTTGCTTCCCAAGTTGAGTCTTTCCCCCTTTCTCCAGAAACAATTTTTGTGACAGCGACGAAAGGCTTAGATCCCCAAACCACCTGCACGCCGTCACAAATTTGGCAAACAATATTCCCTAACCATCCAGTGGTTGTTTTGTCTGGGCCTAATTTATCAAAAGAAATTCAAATGGAATTACCAGCAGCCACGGTGGTAGCCAGTAATATTCCCACGGCTGCGGAAGTAGTGCAGTTAGTATTTTCTTCTCATCGTTTCCGAGTATATACCAATCCCGATCCCTTGGGCGTGGAACTGGGGGGAACACTGAAAAATGTGATTGCGATCGCAGCTGGTGTGTGCGATGGTTTACAACTGGGAACCAATGCCAAAGCTGCTTTAGTTACCCGTGGACTTACAGAAATGGTTCGCATCGGCAACAACTGGGGTGCAAAGACGGAAACATTTTATGGTTTATCGGGTCTAGGAGATTTGTTAGCAACGTGCAATAGTCCCTTAAGTCGCAATTACCAAGTCGGCTACCAGCTAGCTGGTGGTAAGTCACTTACAGAAACTCTCGCAAATTTACAAGGAACTGCTGAAGGAGTAAACACTTGCCGAGTTTTGATGCAACGAGCCAAGCAACAAAACATCGCAGTCCCAATTACCGAGCAAGTTTATCGGTTACTTCAAGGCGAAATCACACCCGGACAAGCACTTGATGAACTGATGTTGCGAGATATCAAGCCAGAGTACAACTACTAGTTATAGCTGTAGTCACAATCGGTTAAAACAGTGTTGATTGCTCAAAGTTTTGAAACAACTAGTTACTCAGAACTCAGCACGGGCTAAACGCCCCGCTTCCGCTAACAGAACTCACAACTCAGCACTTTGCTGTAGTAGTCTGTCAAATTGAAATTGGCAGGTTAAAGCTGACATACAAGAGGATGCGGGGACACGGAGAGAGGATTTGATAATTTATCCGCATCTTCTATTTCCGTGTCGAGAGAATTTTTGCCGTTAATGCTAATCACTTCCGTGATTTCTATTAGTTCTACTTATACCTGAATAATCCTGAGAAAAAATTGGTAAATCGTCAGGATATTACTTTTTAGCCATGTAAATGTGACTATGCCAATTATAAAGATGACATTCACTGAAGGATGTTTATACTGTGTTACAAAAGTTACTATCAAAAAACCATCAAGGTTGAAATATTAACTAAGTAGTTGAAATATTGAAAACCTAGCTGTGGATTTAAATAGCTATTGGTTTAATCAAAAGTTTAGCAGCCGATTAAGTTCAGTAATCCTGTATCCAATAAAACCCTTACAGTTAATTTCTAAAAAAATTGTAAGGGAACGTTCAACCATGTTAGTTCATCGTTAATCGCGGGAACAATAGCAACAGTTGAATAGCTGACCGTAATCTAAGCTGACCGAAATCTATTGTTACCTGGAGCCATTGAGACGATCTTTATGCCAGCAACATCTTTTTATGCAGACGCCCCCTACAACACCAAAAAGTCTAGCCAGGCTTTGGACTCGGATCTCACGGTTGATGACAGTGAGTTATCGGTAGATGACCTACAGGAGCTAGAGATGGCTTCTGTTGACAATGCTAACTTTGCTGCTAGCACTAACCGTCGGAGTACAGACCTAGTACGTCTATATCTTCAAGAAATTGGTCGGGTTCGCTTGTTGGGGCGCGATGAAGAGGTTTCAGAAGCTCAAAAAGTCCAACGCTACTTGCGGATGCGGATAGTACTTGCTAACGCCGCAAAGCTTGGGGATGCAGTGATTACGCCCTATCTTCGGTTAATTGAAGTTCAAGAACGTCTTACCTCGGAACTTGGACATCGGCCATCTTTGGAAAGATGGGCTGCTACTGCTGATATAGTTTTATCCGATCTCAGGCCGACTTTGGCAGATGGCAAACGTCGCTGGGCTGAAATCGCCAAGTTGACTGTAGAAGAGTTGGAGCAAGTTCAGTCCCAAGGACTCCAAGCAAAAGAACACATGATTAAGGCGAATCTTCGCTTAGTTGTGTCTGTTGCTAAGAAGTATCAAAATCGTGGTTTGGAATTGTTGGATTTAGTCCAAGAAGGTACATTAGGTTTGGAGCGGGCTGTAGAAAAATTTGACCCAACTAAGGGTTATCGCTTCAGTACCTATGCTTACTGGTGGATTCGTCAAGGTATTACACGGGCGATCGCTACTTCTAGTCGCACGATTCGCCTACCAGTTCACATCACCGAAAAGTTAAACAAAATCAAAAAAGCTCAACGCAAAATTGCTCAAGAAAAAGGTCGCACCCCAACTCTGGAAGATTTAGCAACTGAGTTAGAGATGACACCGACCCAAGTACGAGAAGTTTTGTTGCGGGTACCTCGCTCCGTTTCTTTGGAAACCAAAGTAGGAAAAGATAAAGACACTGAGTTAGGCGAATTGCTCGAAACTGACAGTGTAACTCCAGAAGAGATGTTAATGCGAGAATCTTTACAAAGAGATTTGCATCATCTTCTGTCAGATTTGACTAGCCGGGAGCGCGATGTAATTCTGATGCGGTTTGGTTTAGCAGATGGTCATCCTTATTCTTTAGCGGAAATTGGCCGCGCTCTTGACTTATCGCGCGAACGAGTCCGCCAAATTGAATCCAAGGCTTTGCAAAAGCTACGTCAACCCAAGCGCCGCAACCTCATCCGCGACTATTTGGAGTCTTTAAGTTAGTCATTTGTCATTAGTCATTTGTCATTATAAAACTACACTTGACAAATGACTAAGGACAAAGGGCTGATTTGATCCCCAGGTCAAAAGTCTCTTAGAAGCTTGTAGCAAATAATTTGTATTTAATTGTACAAGAGTTTCCCTAAACCTTTGCTCAGATATCTTAAAGGTGGGGATAAACTCAGCAATTCAAAATTCACTCATTCAAAATTCAAAGTCAAGGGATGTAATCGTTACAAACATCCTAACTATTAGCTGTATGCAAATTAAATGCACTACAGCTTATTACTTGAATTTTGAGCAAGATTTTATAAATTATTCTTAATTATTTAGTAAATATTGTCAATAAGCAATGATTGTTGCAAATTGCTCAAAAGATTTGTTATATTCTCAATTAACGATATTTGTTGAGAAATATTAGTATGACTGTCTACACAACTACTTCACTTAAGGCAGAATTGAACGACCGAGGCTGGCGTTTAACTCCCCAGCGCGAAACAATTTTACACATTTTTCAAGAACTTCCGCAAGGTGAACATCTGAGTGCGGAGGATCTTTATCATCGGCTAGAAACTGATGGTGAAGGGATCAGTCTGTCAACTATTTATCGAACTTTGAAGTTGATGGCAAGGATGGGAATTTTACGGGAACTAGAATTGGGCGAGGGACATAAGCATTATGAGATCAACCAGCCCTATCCCCACCATCACCATCACTTAATTTGTGTTCGATGCAACTCAACTATTGAGTTTAAAAATGACTCAATTTTAAAAATTGGGTCAAAAACCGCTCAAAAAGAAGGTTTTCACTTACTGGACTGTCAAATGACCATTCATGCAGTGTGTCCCAAGTGCCAACGGGCGCTGATGCCGCTTTAGCACTTGGGTGAATAAATATAGCAAGGGACTGGGAACTGGGGACTGGGGACTGGGTGAAAAGTCTTTTTGTGTCTAAGTTTTATCATCTGTTGATGTCCTAATCACCAAGGCTTTTGCTATAAGACGAAACTACTCAAATTAACCAAATAAATGGAATCTGAGCAGTTCGTAATTTGCTGTTATTGGAGGCAAGCAACCAGTTGGGAACTGATACTAACGACACCAAAGCGGATGTTAAAAGCGTCCGCTTTTAAGATCCTTGAGACTGATGCCGTAGAATTCTTGGGCTTGTTTAATCGCTTTTTTGGTGTCATCTGCCATCACACCATTGAGCTTGCCTTTATAAAATCCCCGCTCCCGTAGTCGGGTTTGAATTTCTAAGGTATTAAATTCGCTTTTACTAGTAGTATTAACTGAGCTATATAACTTAGCTCGCGTAGTTGGGCCAGCAACACCACTTGCTGTCAAGAAGTTAGCTGCCTGAAATCTCTTTACAGCATCAGCAGTATAGGGGCCATAGTAGCCATTTGGCTCTCCCTCTAAATATCCTGCCTGGATCAATTGTTCTTGAACAATTCTAACTGGCTCACCGCGATCGCCTACACGAAGTTTGTCTCGATTGACTACCTTTTTGGGAGCCTCTTCTCCATCACCGATGCCAATTCCCGGCAATTTACTTAATGTTGCTGGGCCTGCAATTCCATCAACGCTTAATTTGTAAGAATCTTGGAATCGCTTCACAGATTCTTCGGTAATTGGGCCAAATATGCCTGTGGCGTTTCCGTAATAAAAGCCTGCGACTCTTAACCGTTCTTGCAAAGCTCTGACATCTTCACCTTCATCTCCTTTAGCAAGGTAGTTGGGATTGTGGCGCTTGCTGGTGGCTGAACTAGCAGTGCTGGAATTTTTGGCTTGTGCGCTTACAGCAGTAGTTCTTTTAGCTTGTGTAGCCACAGTTGTAGCCTTTTTCGCTTGCCAACTTTCTAATTTTTGCAGGGTGCTTGCTCCAACAACGCCGTCCACTGGTAAACCAGCGGCCTTTTGGAAGCGCCGCACAGCTTCTTGTGTGGATACGTCATATACTTGGGTAACAGAAGCTTGGTAAAAACCTGCTGTTTTTAACTTTTGTTGTAGATTTCTGACAGAAGGGCCTTGATCGCCTTTTTCTAGTGCCATGACGCTGCTGACAGCGCCAAGAATAGATAAAGACAGAGCAAGGGGCAACATATACTTCCAAGCCCTACCTGAAAGCCGTTTCCAGTCTGGTGCAGCTGCGTCCTTAAACAAAGAACTTAGGGAGACCAATTCACTGGGTGTGCTGTCTTCGTAGGCGAAAGCTAGGTGCAAATACGCAAGATTCTCCATATTTCTTTCCTACACCATTGATTTTTCTTCGATAACTGCTTCAGCTTGATGTACTAGGTTCCTCAAAGCTTCTAATGTTCCTATATTTACATCCTCCCACAAATTGCGCTTGTGTGCTTCTAATAATTTTTCAGCAATATCACGCAGAGCATAAGGGTTCTTTTCCTGAATAAATTCTGACACAACTGGATCGAGTAAATAAGCTTCTACTATGCCTTGATACATATAATCTTCGACACATTTAGCTGTTGCATCATAGGCGAATAAAAAATCTACAGTCGCCGCCATTTCAAAGGCACCTTTGTAACCGTGGCGCATGACTCCCGCAATCCACTTAGGATTAACTACGCGAGAACGATACACCCGTGCAATTTCTTCTTTCAGTTGGCGGACTCGTGGTTGGGCGGGTATAGAATTATCACCAAAATAAGTTTGGGGATTTTTTCCCTGTAGAGAACGCACCGCCGCTGTTAAGCCACCCTGAAATTGGTAATAATCATCAGAATCAAGTAGGTCGTGTTCGCGGTTATCTTGATTGTGCAGGACAACTTGCATTTGGGCCAAGCGTTGTTTGAAGGCTTCGGTATTGGGCATTGGGGACTGGGGACTGGGGACTGGGGACTGGGGGGAAATTTTATCCTCCCCTGCTCCCCCTACTTCCCCTGCCCCCCCTACTTCCCCTGCCCCTGCTCCCGAAGAGTAGGCGTAAGAACTCCAGTTAATGTAGGCGCGGGCTAAATCTTGGTCATCTGTCCAGTTTTGCGATTCGATTAAACCTTGGAGTCCGGCGCCGTAAGCACCTGGACGAGAACCAAAGATGCGATAGCGCGATCGCACCACGGCTTGTTCTAAAGTTAAACCTTGGCTTGTCCACAAATCAGTTTCTTGGCGAACTGCATCCGCTAGGGGATTTTGTTCTGGCGGTTCATCCAAGTCTGCCACTGCTGATACCGCTTGATCGAATAAGTCAATTAAGTTGGGAAAAGCATCGCGGAAGAATCCCGAAATTCGCAAGGTGACATCTACACGGGGACGCCCCAAAATCGCTAAAGGCAAAATTTCAAAATCTACTACTCGCCGTGCTGCACCATCCCATACAGGTTGAACTCCGAGTAAAGCCAAGGCTTCGGCTATATCATCACCCCCAGTTCTCATGGTGGCTGTTCCCCACATTGATAAACCTAGTGTTTTGGGATACTCACCATGCTCTTGAGTGTAATATTCAACCAAGGTTTCAGCGGCTTTTCTCCCGATATCCCAAGCTGTTTCTGTGGGAATGGCGCGAATATCGACAGAATAAAAGTTTCTTCCTGTTGGGAGAACTTCTGGGCGGCCACGTGTGGGTGCGCCAGATGGAGCGCTGGGGACATATCCGCCATCGAGTCCGTGTAATAAATGGGTGATTTCTTCGTGGGTTTTTTGTAAAGCTGGAAGTAGGCGATCGCGTATCCAGGTAGAGACGCGATAAATCGCGTCTCTACAAGATTCCTGATTTCTAAATTCTGGATTCTGAATTCTGAATTCTGAGTCCTGATTTATTAGTTTTTCTACTAAAAGGGCGGCGTGTTCTTCTAAGACTTCGACAATATCGCCGATGGTACGGCATTCTGTGCCATTCACTATTGAGTATTCACCACTAGGCATTGACAAATCTGCTGTGAGGGGATCGAAGTCTAGACCCCAATCTTGAGCTATGGCACGGGTAATACCTGAAGAATGGCGATTGGGTATGCGAGCGATCGCTACTATTAAGTCTCGGAGTTGCCGTCCTTGGGGACATTGCCCAAAAATGTGCAATCCATCGCGGATTTGGGCTTCTTTCAATTCACAAAGATAGCCACCTATGGAATTCAAAATTAAAAATTCAAAATTCAAAATTTCTTCGTTTTGAATCCCCAAATCCTGGTGTAAATTTTCTTTAATTACCAGTTCGTGGATGCGATCGCGAATTACTGGCAAACGCGAAGGATCTAAACTGTCTGCTTCATAATACTCATCAATTAAATTTTCTAACTGTTGCAAAGAACCGTAAAGTTCCGCACGAGTCATCGGCGGCGTGAGATGATCTATAATCACCGCTTGAGCGCGACGTTTGGCTTGGGAACCTTCACCAGGATCGTTGACAATAAACGGGTACAGATGGGGAAGCGCGCCGAAAGCTACTTCTGGATAACAATTACTCGATAAAGCCACACTTTTACCCGGTAGCCATTCTAGATTTCCGTGTTTTCCCACATGAACTACAGCATCAGCACCAAAACATTCTCTGACCCAATAGTAGAAAGCTAAATAAGCATGAGTTGGTTCTAAATCCGGCGCATGATAATTCAAACTGGGGTCATTATCATAACCCCTTGCTGGCTGAATTCCCACGAAGATGTTGCCGAGTTGAATTCCGGGAACGGGGAAAGAGGCAGAGGGGCGGGGTGCAGGGGGCAGAGGTGAAAACTCTTCTCCCCAGCTAAGAGCTCCCTGCCCCAGTCCCCATCGTTCACTAATACCCTGCTGCACTGCTGGCGGTAATGAAGCGAAATATTCTTGATATTCTTCCCAAGAAACACTTTGGTGTACCGGAAGCCATTCTCTACCTTCCGGATCGTTAGTTACACCATCTGTCAGCCGTTGAATCAACTCGTCTCCTTGGACAGGTGGATTTTCTACTTCATACCCAGCCTGATGTAAACCTTGCAGGATTTCTACACAACTAGCTGGGGTATCTAGTCCCACACCATTGGCGAGGCGGCCATTGCGGTTGGGGTAGTTTGCCAGAATCAGGGCAATTCGCCGTTCTTGGGGTGGTTTGGAACGTAGACGCGCCCAATTTGCTGCTAGTTTAGCAACGAATTCGATGCGATCGCTCACTGGTTCATAAATTACCACATCTGTCTCTAAATGAGGATTACGAGTTTGCAATGCTTTAAAAGACACAGCACGAGTAATAATCCGCCCATCTACTTCTGGTAGCGCCACATTCATCCCAATATCGCGGGGAGAAAGCCCTTGAAACTGTGATTCCCACTGCTCAATTGATCCGCCACTGAGGATTACCTGCAACACAGGCACATCTAATTTTTGCCACAGGTCGGTTTGGGGTGTTTCGCTTTCTAAGCGTGCTAGAGAAAAACTGGTGGTATTTAGCAGCACAGCGATTGATTCAGCTTCTTTGGGTTGAAAAAATTCACTCAACTCAACTTGTACATCTGGTTCGCGCAATGAGGAAACAAACACTGGCACTGGTTGTAAATTTTTCTGTACCAAAGCTTCGCATAAAGCATCAATTACTTTAGTGTTTCCCGCTAAATAATGAGCGCGGTAGAAAAGGATGCCAATTTTGGGGACTGGGGACTGGGGACTGGGGATTGGGGATTGAGAGATTTGAGATTCTGAGGTGGATGAATCCAGTTCCGAGGCGGATGAATAAGTCTCTAATTCTCCTTGTCCCCCTTGTCTCCCTTGTCCCCACTCCCCACTCCCCACTCCCCATTCATACAATCCCACACGCGGAATTGGCCGCGGTGGCAGGGGATTGTATGCAGTTGACAAGCAACTGTCAGAGATAAATTGCAAAGCATTAACGAAATTTTCTACGCCACCTTCGCTAAAATACTGCCATACCTGGTTAACAACACCCAAGGGCACAGTAGACTGGGAAATTAAATCGGGATCAAAAGCGTCATCCCCTGGCATTACAATAAGAGTTCTACCATTACGTTGCACAATTTCTTGTACTACTTCTAAGCCATAACTCCAGTAGGAGCGTCCTCCTATTAGGCGCAAAATAATTACTTGGGCAAGTTCTAAAACTTGCTCTCCATAGGTATCTATACTTAATTGTTGCTGTAACTGCAACAGGTTGGCGACTCTTAATGCCGGAAAGCTTACAGGTAACTTTGTAACCGCAGCTGCCAAGGTTTGAATGTCGGTATCAGCAGCCGTAATCAATACGAAAGGCGCTGGAGTTTGTTCTAGAAAAATTAAACCCTCTGACTGATTCCATCCACCCGATGTGCTACTTGTACGATGCATAATCCTGTCTTACCGTTTTAAAATTGTTGGTTAGTAGATAATCAAAATAAACTTTTTTCCCCGGATTCAGCCCCCTCTCACCAAAATGATTGAAAATGCTTAGTTCTCCTGATTTGAGCTTTTCTCGAACCTTGCCTATTGTTGTATTTAATCAGCTTGGGGAATTGTTAGAACAGATGGCTCAAAGGGTGGAAAGTGCCGTGGTACTGACAGAAGCTGTGCTGATGCGGATTTGCATACCTGTGGAGTGGCAAAGGCAAAGGTTTACGCTAGTGGTTTCTGAGCAGTTTAGTGCGCTCTTGGTAGGATTTGAGGAGGAGCAGGGGAGCCAGGGAATAGGGGAGCAAGGAATTTACTCCCCACTCAGCACTCCTAACTCCCCACTCAGCACTCACTTAGCACTCAATGCTCAGTTGACGTTTAATTTGGAGGCGATCGCTTCTTTTATCTACGAATTGAGAGATTTGTTTGAGTGCGATTCTTATACTCACCAAAATCTCGAACGCTATCGGCAAATTATTAGACCTAATGATGCTACGCTTCAAAGTCAATTCTCGCTGTTGTTATTAGAATATCTCCTAACTCAGCCAAACCAAGAAATAATAGCAGATCCAAGCCCAATTGGGCCGGCAGTTTATATCTGTCAGCCAGTGGAAGATGCTTTAAAAAAACAGATTTCCCAAGAGCGGCTATTAAATCAGGTAACAACACAGATCCGCAAAAGCTTGGATTTGCCCGTGATTATGGCAACGGCAATTACACAGGTGCGTGAGTTTCTAGAATTAGACAGATTAGTAATCTATAAATTTGCAGGTTCCCAAGTTAAGGCTCAACAATATCAGTCTGACACTATTCCCCTCAATGAAACAGCACTACCAACAGATATGGAACTATCAGTTAGGGAACCTGCTGAAATCTATTTTTCTATACACGAGAACAACGGTAAACACTCACCTTTTGTATCAGTCAATAATCAACCTCTACCAAGAGACTGCCAAAAGAATGGAGGTTATATTGTCTATGAAGCCCGTGCTACAGATGCTATTACATCGGTGTTGAATTACACGGAAAAAAATTGCTTTATCCGCACCTCTCAGTGTTGGGAGAAGTATCGCCAAGGCTTTACTTTAGCTGTGGATGATGTCGAAAAAACTTATGCTCTGGAAGAGTGTTTGTTAAATTTTTTAAGGGAATGCCAAGTTAGGGCTAAGTTGGCTGCACCGATTATGTTTGAGGATAAACTGTGGGGATTGCTGATTGCTCATCAGTGCGATCGCCCACATCAGTGGAATGATAGCGAAAAAAACTTGCTGATTGCGATCGCAGAACAATTAGCGATCGCTATTCACCAAGCTGAATTAATGCAAACCCTCACCCAAGAAAAACAAAATCTCGAACAACGAGTTATTGAGCGCACATTGGCCTTACGCGATGCTCTCCTCGCTGCTGAAGCTGCTAGCCGAATCAGAAGTGAGTTTCTCGCTACTATCAGTCATGAATTGCTCACGCCTTTAACTTATGTTATTGGGATGTCTTCGACGTTATTACGCTGGCCTTTGGGTGAATTGAGTCAACGACAACGGAGTTATCTGCAAAAAATCCACGACAGTGGAGAACATTTATTAGAAATGATTAATGACATTCTTGATTTATCGCAAATCGAGGCTGGTAAAACAGCTTTAAATATTTCGGAATTTTCTTTGGTGAATGTTGCCGAAAATGCTATAAAGTCACTGCGAAAAAAAGCAACAAGCGAACAAATTAATCTGAAACTTGATTTGCAAATCGATACTAGGCGCGATCGCTTTACCGCCGATGCTGAACGAGTAAAACAAATTCTCTGGAATCTGTTAACTAATGCGATTAAATTTACCCCTGAAAGTGGCAGCGTTACCTTACGTCTTTGGGTGGAAGATAATACTGCTATTTTTCAAGTGGAAGATACTGGAATTGGCATTCCTGAAGAACAATTACCATTACTGTTTGAGAAATTTCAGCAACTCGATACACCCTATCGCCGCCGCTACGAAGGCACAGGGCTGGGACTAGCTTTAACTAAACAACTTGTAGAACTCCATCGAGGTCGAATTGAAGTAGAATCAACTGTAAGTATTGGCTCGATTTTTACTGTATGGATACCAACTCAGGCAGTGAGAGTGGTGAGTTAGGAGTTAAGCAAGAGACGCGATGAATCGCCGTTTTTACAATAATCAGTCTTTCGTAGAGACGGCGGTTTATCGCGTATTTGTGATGATTTATCGTATCTTTGCGATCTAGAATTTTCATCAAACAACCTTAACCGAATAGTATTGCCTATCCCCTTGTCTCTTTCCTCAGTTTGAGGCTAGGCTAATGAGCATTTTTTCAAAAATTTTCAACACAGGCTCCTCTCCATTGTCTCTAATAAAAATGCCAAAATTTGGGTGAGAGTTGATTTCAATTAACCAATATTGATTATCTCGATCTAATACGATATCAAAACCACCATAATCAAGGTCTAACTCTTCAAAAACTGGTTGAGCAAAATTAGCAATCTCTGATAGTATTTGTGGCTCGTTGATATATTTGGCTTTCGCACCATCCCAGTGTAGAGGACTGAGATTACCGACAAATTTGGCGTCAGTTATATCTTTTTCATAAAGCAAAACTAACTCTTTATTTAAGAAAACCGCTCTATATTCAGATTTGATGTGAATAAATTCTTGAGCAAGAGCGACGTAATCATACTTATTATTGATATTAAAAATTTCTTTTAAAGCAGTTTCAATTTCATTTGTATTTTCACATAAAAAGACATTATGTCCGCTCGCACCAGAATTTCTTTTAATAATCACTGGTGTTTCAAAATTTTCTTTTATTTTTAATACGATATCTTGAATAGTTGGAAATTTTAAGTAAATTTTATATTGGCTGTCACAAAAAGGGGAAAGAAAACCTACTGTCCGAGGAAGGTTAACTTTTTTATTTAAAACATGATAAGTGTATTCTTTGTCTTTGATAAGGTGTGCTACTGCTTGATTAAGTAACGGAGTGCTATAGTTACAAAAATAATGCTGTTTACTATTCAATTTTATTTTGATTAAGTTTTCAGATGGATGAAGAATTTCATAGCTGATGTTTAAGCTTTCACAAGCTTTGAGCAATAGCGAAACGTTGTCTAACATAAATCCTTAAAGTAAAACGTCTAAATTACGAATTACGAATTATTTTAACTTGCTGTTTGTCGTTTAAAAATCACTATCTCAGTCCCAACAACCGGGTTACGAGCTATTAGCCTATTTTGGGAATCGAGAATTTCTAAATGAGTAAAATCAAGTTCTTGAGAGCGTTGTAATATCTTTGCAGCTAGTTTGTCTTGCTGAGATTCATTGAGAGTGTACCAATCATCACTAATTTTGACAGTCAAGTTACTTGTACGGAAGTTAGCTTGAATTGACTTTATCAGACCAGAGGCAATGCGATCGCTAATTTCGACTACCTGATTTTCAATAGCCGCAATCAAGGCTTGTTCAGGTGTCAATTCTATGATTGGTGTCGGCGTTGGTGTCGGGATTGGCGTTGGCGTAGGAATTGGTTCCGGTTCCGGTTCCGGCGTTGGTGGCGTAGTTTGTACTTCTGGCGGCGGCGTAATTTCCTCTGGTGGCTGTGGTTCTGGTGCGACTGACTCCGGTGGAGTAGTTACCGTTGGTGTTGGTATCGGAACCTCTTCAACCGGAGGAACAGTTGCTACTTCCGTAGGTTTACCAGTAAAGATAGTCGTAGTTGTCCAAACGAGAATTACAGCAATTCCAGTAACAATTCCCGTCAAAGCTGTATCTGATAACTTTGTTGACAAATTTGATGGTAAAAACAAGCGGATTGTCCTTAACAGCCCACCCCACCACAACTGAAGCTGCTGAAAAAAACCAGGTTTTTCCTCAGTACCAGGTGGGGGTGCTGTCTCCAGTTTCTCCACCGTTACTTCTAAAACCCCAATCGTTCCTTGGAGAAGTTGGATAATTTTAGTCTTCCAAAATGGCTGAACTCTCTGGTAAGGTTTTTGGGGAGGTTGAGTTATCTGCTCATCCGTCGGTTTTGACTGATTGTCTTGTGACATGGAACTTTCACCAAAAGCAGCGAATCAAAGACAAACAACGTACATTATTACTGGTGCTGCCTTCTTTTGCCTTAATGTATCACTTCATTGCTCATTGTTTCCGCTAAACTGACTATTTATTAAATTTGGTGATTTATGAAACTCAAACGCCGTCAATTTGTATTTTTAAGTAGCATCAGCGCCATTAGTACAGGATTTTTAAGCTGGATGTTTGCTCATCAAAATCATCAAAGTGCTGATATTAGCGATTCAACAACAGCTATAGCCGCTAACCCAGCCAAAAAAGACTTGTTATTACGTTTTGTGTCTGTGGCAGATACGGGAACTGGGGCTAAAGGACAGTATGCTGTAGCTAGAGCGATGAATGCGTATCATCAGAAAAATCCTTATGATTTAGTCGTTTTAGCTGGAGACAACATTTACAATAACGGCGAAATTGAGAAAAT
The DNA here is from genome assembly GCF_036917415.1 of Nostoc sp. Classification (GTDB taxonomy): domain Bacteria; phylum Cyanobacteriota; class Cyanobacteriia; order Cyanobacteriales; family Nostocaceae; genus Nostoc. The sequence continues at coordinate 52,577 of NZ_JBALDJ010000107.1, forward strand.
TAATGCAGTTTTTGAGCGTCCTTATCAACCTTTACTGAAACAAGGTGTGAAATTTCAGGCTTGTTTAGGTAATCACGATATTCGTACTGACAATGGCGATCCCCAAGTCAAGTATGCTGGCTTTAATATGAAGGGACGTTACTATACATTTCGCCGTGGAACTGTGCAATTTTTTGCGTTAGATACTAACAGTAATGCTGATTGGAAAAACCAGCTATCTTGGTTAGAAAAAGAATTAAGTCTGAGTAATGCTCCTTGGAAAGTAGTGTTTGGTCATCATCCGATTTATTCATCGGGTCAGTATGGGAATAATCAAGATTTTATTAAAACTTTCACTCCTCTATTTCAAAAATACGGTGTTCAACTTTACATCAATGGTCACGAACATAGTTATGAACGCACTCATGCTATTGATGGTACAACTTACTTAATTTGTGGTGCGGGTGCTGGTAATCGTCCTGTAGGGCGTTCTGAGTGGACAGGATATTCTACCAGTGACTTAAGTTTTGCCTCTTATGAAGTGTATAAAGATAGAATAGAAATAAGTGCGATCGCTACTAATAATCGTGTTTTTGATAAAGGTATTATTCAATTAAAATCAGCTTAGTTATATGACTCAGCAAGAACTTCCTTCTGAACTCAAAAATATTGTAGAATCATCTCAAAAACCAGACGCTATATTTTCTGCGCTTTTACCAGCTGTAAGCGATTTTTTGCAATCTGATAGATGTTTTATCTACCTGCACAATCCACAGAATAACCTTGGTAGAGTTGCCTTTTGTTGGATTCGTACTCCAGATGTACCTACTGTTTATAATGAAAAATGGGAAGCACAACCCCCATCTTTAATAGATGAAGATCCGATGTTTGCGGCTGCGCTACGTGCTGAACCTTCAATCTTTGTCGAAGATGTAGAAACTGCTGAACCTCAAGTATTGAATCGGGAATTTGAACAGAAAAATTTTGGACATCGCGCCCTTATTCATGCCCATATCCGCCAGGATAGTCAACTTTGGGGAATTTTACAACCCTGCATTTTTGGTCATCCCAGAATTTGGACTGAATATGAACGAGTTGTGATTAATAATCTTGTCGAAAAAATCACCCCTTTTGCAGTTGATTATGTCAAGTCTGCTTTTGATTAGCTTTAGTAAATTACATTCAGCGTTGTTAAAACTATGAAAGTCAAGCGCTTGAAAATGCAATCCTTCCGTGGAATCGGCGATTTAACGCTAGAGTTCGATCAAACGATTCCAACGGCACTGATTGGTATTAACGGCGTGGGAAAATCTAGTATTCTTGACTGTCTGGCTATTCTTTTGTCACAGTTCCTAAAGGAGATTGCATATCCAAAATCAATAAAGGGAACCCAGCTATTTATAAGTAACTTGTATTCCCGTTCTAACAATCATAATGAATACGAGAAATTTATTCCGGGAGAACCGGATATAAAAGAGCGTTCATTCAGTGAAGACGATATTACAAACGGACATCAGGAGACGCATAATGAGATTAAAGTTTTTTTGCAATCAAGGGAAATAAGCTGGTTTTTTACAAACTTTAGTAAAGAACGCAGTGAAGAGCCAAACAAAGAAAATGCAGAGTTAAATGCAGTTTCTCAAGATATTTACCGTCAGTTGAAAGCAAATCCTAAGTTTAACTTGCCTCTAGCAGTTTATTACCCGGTTAAACGTTCGGTTCTTGGGATTGACATGGAGATTACAGAAACGCATTTATTGAAACAGATAGATGCTTACGCTCAAGCACTAAACGGAGTACAAATTAGTTTCCATAGATTCTTTCAATGGTTTAGATCGTTGGAAGATTTAGAAAATGAAGAAAGGCGGGATAACCCTGAATTTAAAACCCACCAGCTAGAAGCAGTAAGACAATCTATTTATTCATTAATTCCAGGGTTTTCTAACTTACGGGTACGGCGTTCACCCCTGCGAATGACTGTGCGAAAACAAGGTGAAGAACTTACAATCAATCAGCTATCTGATGGCGAGAAATGCTTGTTGGCAATGGTGGGAGATTTAGCAAGACGATTGGCGATCACTAACCCCAGTTTACCAGATCCACTCCAAGGTAGTGGTGTTGTTTTAATTGATGAAATTGAACTCCACCTACACCCCAAATGGCAACGAGAAATTATTCCGGCGTTGACAAGAACATTCCCCAATTGCCAATTTATTGTCACTACCCATTCGCCTCAAGTAATCAGCCAAGTCAAGCCTGAAGGAATTTACATTTTAGAAAAAACAGACAAAGGTGTTGTTGCTAAAAGACCAGAGAGTTCTTTTGGGAGAGATAGCAATCGTATTTTAGAAGACCTCATGGGTGTCCCAGCACGTCCACAAGAAATTAAAGATCGTCTACATGAGTTATTTAGGCTCATTGATCAAGGAAATCTTGATGGTGCTAGGCAATTATCTCAGGAAATTGCTGATATTATTGGACAAGATGAACCAGAATTAGTAAAAGCAAGTATATCTATTAGACGCAAAGAAATTTTGAAGCGGTGAAATATATTAAAAAAGGTGCGGAGCCAGAAAGTTTTACCGTTTGGAAAAATCTAGCAAATCGTCCTAGACATCACGTTTACTTTATACTAAATAACATCAGCTTAATTATCACCGTAAAACTTTATGATTCTTGAGGCAGTGATGCTTCTTGTTAAACCTGGTCTAGAATCCGATTTTGAAGCTAGTTTCAAAAAAGCTTCTAATTTTATTTCTTCAATGGACGGATATTTATTCCATGAATTGCATAAATGCATAGAAGTCCAAGGTAAATACTTATTACTTGTTAGATGGAAAACTTTAGAATCTCATACTGTAGGATTTAGAAGTTCTGCTGAGTATCAAGAGTGGAAAAAACTTCTGCATCATTTTTATGAGCCATTTCCCACTGTTGAACACTTTGAAGAAATTGAAATATGAAAAACAATTGATAAGTTCAGAAAAAGCTAGAGTTAATACAACCTAAGCTCAACTTATAAATGTTGGTGTTTTAGTTACAAATAACTCGTTTTTAGATAAGTAAAACTAAAGTTGGATTTAATAAATTTAATGATTAATTATAAAAAGTCCAAAAATGATAAGTAAAATAGGAATTTCAGTTAATAAAACTTCTTCCTAACTTATTAATGAACAAGTTTTTAGTTAGTCCAGCAGGTTCTGGAGTTACAAATGAACTAGTTTTAGTTACTACAGGATGTTCTGGAACTATAAATGCTTCTTCTGTAGTTGACACAGCTTGTTCTGTAGCAACGCACCATCAAAATATAGTAGTCTATTTGGTCGTTTATAACCTCTTACTCTACTCGTTGCAACTGCGCTACTCTGGGGTCAACAATTTTTTGTCCTAAGCTAGCAAATTTAATAGCTACAGACATCTTACTACCCGTTCCGAAGACATGGGTGATTTCACCAAGTCCAAAAGTTTTATGTAATACTCGATCGCCTACTTGCCAATTCTGCTTTGTGTCTTGTTTTCCATTGGGAGTAGAGGCACTTTTAGTATAACTTTGACGACTCAGGCGTTGAGTAGTTAATAATTCTTCTGGCAATTCGTCGAGAAATTGCGATCGCACAGCAGGTTCGCGGGAACCATACAAACGGCGTTCCCGCGCGTGTGATAAATACAACCTCTCTTGGGCGCGAGTAATCCCCACATAACACAAGCGGCGTTCTTCTTCCAAAGATGCCGGATCGCTTAGGGAACGGTAGCCGGGAAATAGCCCTTGTTCTAATCCTACCAAAAATACTACGGGAAATTCTAAACCTTTGGAAGCGTGCAAAGTCATCAAAGAAACGGCTGTCTGTCCTTCTTTTAAGTTATCCAAATCGGAACTAAGGGCGGCACTACTTAAAAAATCTCGCAGAGAAATCTCTTCGTTTTCTTCTTGAAATTGCAGTGCAGCGTTATAAAGTTCCTGGACGTTTTGTACCCGATCTGTGGCTTCATCTGTGCCTTGATTCATCAAGTCTTGAACGTAACCAGAGTCTTCTAATATTCCTTGCAAAACCTCAGTTACCGGAAGCGTAGCGACTTGTCCTTGCCAACGGCTAATCATTTCGGCAAAGCTATTTACAGCTTTTGTCGCCCGTCCAGCTAATGTATTAACTGATGTTTCATCACTAAGTATTTCCCACAGAGTTGTCCCTAGTTGCTGAGAGGCGTTTACCAAAGCGTCAATAGTGGTTTTGCCAATTCCCCGCCGGGGAGTATTAATAACTCGTAATAAACTGACTGTATCAGCTGGATTATTTATCGCTCTTAAATAAGCAACGACATCTTTAATTTCTTTGCGATCGTAAAACCTCATTCCCCCCACAACTGTGTAAGGAATTTGATATTTCACCAACAATTCTTCAAAGGGACGAGATTGGGCATTCGTCCGATAAAGTATGGCAAAACTACCCCAGTTCAACTCTGGATTTTGCTGTTCTAAAGTGCTAATTTGATTAATTACAAATGCCGCTTCTGCAAGTTCTTCATCGGCTTTGTGACAAGTAATCTGTTCGCCCGTCCCCCGCGTCGCTTTCAGGACTTTATCAATCCGTTGGGTGTTATTTTCAATCAGTTCATTAGCCGCTTGCAAAATGTTTTCACAAGAACGATAGTTTTCCTCCAGCTTAACCATCGTCCGGGTGTCATCATCTACCAAACCATCGCCAAAGTCTTCCTGAAATCCTAGCAAGATGGTGAAATCTGCCATCCGAAAGCTGTAAATTGATTGGTCTGCATCGCCGACAACAAAAACTGAGCGATTTTCCCATTCCCATTCGCTCTTTTTAGTTTCGCCATTAGTCACTAATAAATTAATAAGTTGATACTGAGTGCGGTTTGTATCCTGATATTCATCTACGAGTATATGACGAAACTTGCGATGCCAGTAACCCAATACTTGCTCGTTTTGTTGAAATAATCTCGTAGGTACAAGGATTAAATCGTCAAAGTCAAGAGCGTTGTTTTGTGCTAACTTATCTTGATATAAATTGTATACTTGGGCAATCACCCGTCCGCGATAATTAGGTTGATCTCGCTCAAATTCTTGGGGTGATAAACCTTGGTTTTTAGCATTACTAATAGCGTAGCGGACAGAGCGGGCGTCAAACTTCTTATCGTCTAAATTTAGCTCTTTATTAACGATTTCTTTGATCAGACTGATTACATCTGATTCATCAAAGATAGAGAAATTGCGATTCCAACGCCGTCCTTTTTCGTCTACATATTTTTCAATATCAAAGCGGAGAATGCGAGAAAATAGACTATGGAAAGTGCCACACCATAAGTCTTTGATCGTATCTTTGTAAACTTGCGATCGCAGTAATGTTTGTTGGTATTCTGTCAACAAATCAAAACGTTGTCCGTGTTGTTTCATTGCCAGTTGTTCCGCAAACAGCCGTTGAATCCGGTCTTTCATTTCCCGCGCGGCTTTGTTGGTAAAAGTAACCGCCAGGATATTTTCTGGATCGACTCGGTGTTTGAGAATTAGATTGGCAATGCGATAAGTCAGCGCTCGTGTTTTACCGGAACCTGCGCCAGCAACAACTAGCAACGGGCCGCAGTAATGTTCGACAGCTTGACGTTGGCTGGGGTTAAGGTGACTGAGAAAGTCGATGGTTGTTGTCATGGATGTGAAAAAGCGATGTCTACGACGGGCTACGCCTACGCCTGGTGTCACATCAATAGAGAGTGGCTATTGCCCAGGTTACAATATCCTAACGAAACTTGGTCAATAAAGATTGTGTGGCAATTCATGAATTGCCCCGACAATACGTTAACTTTTTTACGTAGATAAGTTAGCCACGAGTTATTCTTGCACGTTCTGTCGTAAAATCAGCGACGGGGAATCAAACATCATAAAAATATTGGGCAAGCTCTCACTTGTTCTGTTGTTAACAGAGCTTCACAGCTATTTTCAATTAATTTAACTACGGATTTTCGTAGGGACACAGCAATGTTCCCTAGCCCATAGTTTATTGAAGTGAAAAACGCTGTAATACTTAGCTGAGAGTATTGTCACCAATCGGACTATTCACTCCTTGAGTACCCAATTGACATAGGGTAGCAATACACGATACATCATGATTCAACCGTTAAATTTTTAAAGATGAAAAATTTCTTTAATTTCAGGTTTAACCAATACAAGGAGGGAGGGATATGGATGTTAGCTTAATTGTATCCAACATTTTGAATCCGCCAATCCTGTTTTTCTTTTTAGGCATGACTGCTGTTTTTGTCAAGTCCGATCTGGAAATTCCCGCACCAGCGCCCAAACTCTTTTCGCTGTACCTACTGTTTGCCATTGGTTTTAAGGGAGGGGTAGAACTAATCAAAAGTGGCATCACTCAGGAAGTAGTTCTAACACTCGTGGCAGCAATGATGATGGCTTGCCTTGTTCCAATTTACACCTTTTTTATTCTCAGGTTGAAACTGGATACTTACGATGCTGCTGCGATCGCAGCAACCTACGGCTCTATCAGTGCCGTCACTTTCATCACGGCTAGTGCTTTTTTAACTGAGCTTGGTATTACTTTTGATGGTTACATGGTGGCAGCTCTTGCCCTGATGGAATCCCCAGCGATTATAGTTGGTCTAATTTTGGTGAATATATTCACCGCCGATGGAAAGCGGGACTTTTCGTGGCCGGAAGTTTTGCAAGAAGCATTTCTTAATAGTTCAGTTTTTCTCCTAGTCGGTAGTCTCTTGATCGGTGTCTTGACAGGAGAACGCGGTTGGCACGTATTAGAACCTTTTACTCAAGGGTTGTTTTATGGCGTTCTCACCTTCTTTTTACTGGACATGGGACTAGTCGCAGCCAGAAGAATTAAAGACTTGCAAAAAACCGGAGTTTTCCTGATTTTATTTGCCATACTAATTCCAATAGTCAATGCAGGCATTGGGTTAGCGATCGCCAAATTGATTGGTATGCCTCGCGGAGATTCGCTGTTATTCGCTGTATTGTGTGCCAGTGCTTCTTACATTGCTGTCCCAGCAGCGATGCGGATGACTGTTCCAGAAGCAAATCCCAGCCTGTATGTTTCTACCGCTCTAGCGGTGACATTTCCGTTCAATATTATTGTGGGAATTCCGTTATATCTCTACGGAATTAACCTATTTTGGAGGTAATAATATGCACGTAGTTAAAAAGATAGAAATTATCGCTAACTCCTTTGAACTTGCCAAAATTTTAGATAAATTAGACAAGTCGGGTGTACATAACCATGCCATAATCCGAAATGTTGCTGGTAAAGGATTACGAGGAACGACAGAAGATTTAGACATGACCATGCTTGATAATGTTTACATCCTCGCGTTTTGTATGCCAGAAGAACTCAAGCGTGTTGTAGAGAATATCAAACCACTTCTCAATAAGTTCGGAGGTACTTGCTACGTTTCCGATGTGATGGAAATTCGCTCTGTCAGATGTGTTGCGTCAATGTAAGAGAGTTATAAATTCAATGAAGCATTTCATGGAACGTCGTGACTTTTTGAAGTTAGGAATGACCGGGGCATTTGGAATAATGCTATCTGCCAGCGATTTACTCTGGCGCGTTGAACAGGCGAAAGCTGCCGAAATACCTTCAACTTCTCCTGAATCCCTCAGTCCCGATGCAGCCTTACAAAAGCTGATAGAGGGAAATCAGCGATTTATTCAGCATCATCCTCAATACCCCGATCAATCTGCGCTGCGGTTGCAGGAAGTTGCTCAAGCTCAACATCCATTTGCAACTATTCTTAGTTGTGCGGATTCACGAGTACCCGCAGAAATTGTTTTCGATCAAGGTATTGGGGACATTTTTGATGTTCGGATTGCCGGAAATATTGCTACACATGAAGCGATCGGCAGTATTGAATATGCGGTCGTCTTGTTAGGTTCTCCGCTACTGATGGTGATGGGTCATGAGCGTTGCGGGGCTGTAACCGCTGCTGTACAAAATGAATCGTTGCTTGGTGATATTAGTACTTTTGTTAAGGCAATTAAGCCAGCTGTAAAAAAAGTCAAGGATCAGCCGGGTGATGCAGTTGAAAATGCCGTGGTGGCAAATGTGCAATATCAAATTGAACAGTTGAAGCACTCAAAGCTTTTAACTGAGCAGATGGAGTCAGGCAAATTGAAAATTGTCGGGGGTCGTTATGATTTGGATACAGGGAGGGTGAATATTATTACTTAATTTGGCAAAGGATTCCCAGATGAGGGGGAGCAGAGGGGCAGAGGGGCAGAGGGGCAGAGGAGCAGAGGAGCAGAGAGAGAATTCCTAACTTTTGACAAATGACAAATGACAAATGACAAATGACAAATGACAAATGACAAATGACAAATGCCCAATTCAATCCTGCACAGTCATTGGCAGACGAATAGTGAAAGTAGAGCCAATTCCTGGTTGACTTTTGACAATAATTTCACCACCCATCATCTGGCAAAAGTGGCGGCTAATTGCCAACCCCAGTCCCGTACCTCCATACTTTTTCGTAGTTGAAGTATCACCTTGTGTAAAAGGTTGAAATAACTGCTGCTGTTGACGGTTAGACATACCGATACCTGTGTCGGTAACGGTGAAAATGATGCTGCCCAAAGGAGCCTCCGGTCGAAATTCATCCTTTTCTCTGTTGACTGTCAGCATCACCTTGCCGTTTGTAGTAAATTTACTAGCGTTGCTGAGTAAGTTTAACAACACCTGCCGCATCCTAGTTTGATCGGCGTACATGGTGCCAAGTTGCTCATCAAAATTTACTTCTAAAACATTGGCATTTTTTTCTATAGCTGGTTTGACTGTGAGGACAACGTTATGAATCAGCGTTGCAATCTCAAATGTCTCAGGATACAGAGTCATTTTCCCCGCTTCAATTTTTGACAAGTCGAGGATTTCGTTAATCAAGTGCAGTAGATGCTTACCAGCAGCGTTAATTGTTTCTAAATCTGTGATGAAATCTGCCGATAAACCAAGATCGGTAGCGTCGTCTTCTAGTAGTTGGCTTAAGCCAATAACAGCATTTAACGGTGTGCGTAATTCGTGGCTGACATTGGCCAAAAATATGCTTTTTGCTTTGCTAGCAGCTTCGGCTAATTCTTTAGCTTGTTGTAGTTCTTTTGTTCGCTCGGATACGCGCTCAATTAGACGATTTAGAGATTTGGCGAGTAGACCAATTTCATCTTCAGTCGTGACGGGCGCTCGCAAATCGAAATTATGTTTCCTTGCAACTTGTTCAGCTACTTGGGTTACAGTGATGACTGGTTCAGCGATCGCCCGACTGGTACGCCAAGCTACAATGGCTGCGATCGCCACCGAAACCAGCATACTTATAATCACGATGAATCGCTCAACTATTCTCGCCTGCTCAACGGCTTTTTGCCTTTCTTGCTCTTGATCTTCAGCAGTTTGCAGGATGTTAGTCAAGCTTTGAGAAAGCTGATCTAGCCGTGTGGCTGTTTGACCACGCATAATTATCAATAACTGCGATCGGGCAGAGGAAATCTTCTGAGGTTGTACTTTTGAAGAGTCAATTTTCCGTAATACGGCCTCTATTTGGTCAACGTAGGCTTTTAAATTAGTCTTATAATCCAGCAATAAGGTCTGTAAAGTCGAACTTGTTGCTGCTAGTCTTTTAGGTTTACTATCGATAAATCCGCCAATTTTTGACTCTAGTTGCTTGGCTTTTTCAACATTCTTCAGAAAATCAGCTTTTTTGCTTTGCAGTTGTTGTGAATTTTCTAATACAGCAACTAAGTTAGAACTATGTAATTGCGCCCCTACTACTGCATCTTTATAATTACTCAGTAGTTGTCCTTGTTCATAAGCTTGATTGAATTGTCTAACTTCCCTTCCCCGGTAGTAATTAGCAATCACTAACCCAGTCAGTGAGCCAAAAAAGCCAATTCCGATAGCTACAAAGTACCCATAGCCAATTTTTTGATGGATACGCCAAGAACTAGCTTTGAGTTTCCCTCGTGAAGGAAATTCTATAGTTGGGAGTTCGTCTGTCGATAGCTCTTCGGCTGACACTTTTTTGCTTTCTGAACTGCTGTAGATAGGGGTTGGCTTTTGAGTTGGCATTTCTCAAACCTCCTTGCCTTCCCGCAAAAATAATCAAATTAGTCTAGATTGTCAAAATACTTTAATTTAGTCATTAACATCTACATTATCTTCTTTTATCGCAAGAGCAAATCATTGCTTGCTAGATAATTAGCATCACCTGAGATTACATAAGTAACTTTTATAACAAATTTACTAAATATAATTACTGGATTTAATAGAAATTCACTTTTTTAGGATCAACGATATAGTTTCCTGCACTAAAGACCCGTCTGAGAGCCTCTTATCCTTACCACACTCCTTTCCTAAATATGCGATTGATAGCAAGCAATGAGTTCTTGCGATCGCCGACGCCACTACTCTACCTTACTGCTTCTCCATAAAATTAATACAATCAGGAAAAAAAACAAAAGGTTTGATACTTGTTGGGGATGGGGCATTGGATATTGGGCATTGATTATTTCTCCCTCATCCAGGCGTACATATCATAAAACAGGTTAAAAGTCTAGTCTATGTTAACACACAAAAATTTTTATTACGTATTAAAATCAATACGAATGCCTTAATTGACGAACGCGGCTTAAGATAGCTTTAATATCAGGTAAAATCGGCTTCTAGGCTTATATAAATTAGAGGTAGACTGATTTTTGCATGATTTGTACTTAATATTTAGTAGGATTATGAGCAAATGACATGAATGGGATAATCACAACCTGAGGATTCCAGTTGATTCCAAAAATAGAACTCAGGAAGTTGATTATAATACATCCTGCTGCCTTCTGAGTTTTATCCTCCTACTGACTGTCTACCTTGTAGTTGATGCAGTAGATAGTACGGGTCAATTATGGTTATAGGACACTAAAACCCTTTTGTGCCCTTCACCTAATTGAACTGATGCACAAGTGCATTAACTAATCAACAACCTTTTGGTTGTAATTATCCAAATTAGAAAAACTCAACTGTCAAATTTATAGGAGTGAAAATGCCAGAACAAGAATTTACCGAAACCGCATCCAAAGATACTACAGTGGCAGAGATCAACACTCAAACGGGAACCATCACCAAACTTCAGCCTCCTGCACAGTCTCAAGACGAATGGCTAAAATACGGAGAGCAAATTTCTACCTTTTTAGCAACATTGCCAGAATATCTGGGAAGCTTCTTTAATCAATATAAGCAACCCCTGGTAACAGTTGGTTTAATTGTAGGATCAATTCTTGGGGTTAAAGTACTCTTGGCAATATTAGATGCTTTGAATGATATCCCCTTGGTAGCACCTACTTTTGAGTTGATCGGTATTGGTTACTCTGCCTGGTTTGTTTACCGCTATTTACTCAAAGCCTCAACGAGGAAAGAGTTAACTAGTGAAATCACTACTCTTAAATCACAAGTTGTCGGTAAAGAAATTCCAGAAGCTTAGTATCTAATTATCGCTTCTCTACCAGACGCTACGCGTAGCTTGCTCCTGTGTAGAAGTATGCTGTAATTCCAAATTACCGAAGTCTGAACGCCGAGTTACGGCGTTCAGACTTCTCTCAAAATTCCCTACGAAGTTGATTAACACTTCGTATAAAACTCGCTCCTTCTGAATCCTTGGTTGAATTACAAATTAGTAATTATTGTTGAGACGAACCTCTGGTGGGCAATTTACCCTTTGGGTTCGGTTTTGGAGTCTGTGGAAGTTCTGGAGATATTTTGGGCGATGCCTGCGGCAGGTTACGGCTACGCACTATATTAGGAGATGTAATTGCCGCCAGTTTGCCTCGTTTGACTAAAGCTTGATGAATCATGGCCGCCACTTCTGCCCGACTAGCTACTTTGTTGGGATCGAGGACTTGGGGATTTGGATAGTTAACTACTAAGCCATTGGTTGTAGCAGCGGCTATTTTGCCGATAGCATAAGGTGGAATATCTTTAGCATCTTTATAGACACTGATAATCTGATTTGGGGAAGTGGGTGCTTTCAAATTCAACCCACTGACAAGGGCAACTAAAACTTGCACTCGTGAAATATTTTGTTGTGGTTTGAAGGTTTTTTTCGGGTAGCCTTTGAGAAATCCCGCACTGATGGCTTGGTCAATTGCTGGAGTTGCCCAGAATTTTGTTGGTACATCTTGAAATGCGATCGCAGTCTTAGACGGTTCTTGGTCAAAAGCTTTTTCTAGTATGGCAGCAAATTCAGCACGGTTTACAGGCTGATTTGGTCTAAAAGAATAATCAGGAAACCCTTTGAGAATCCCACGGGCAGAAAGAACGTCTATAAAACGCCGACTCCAAAGGTCATTGGGCACATCGTTAAATGCAATTGGCGGCGGAATGATTGATTTTGGTTTTGCCGGAGTTACTAAAGGCAACGCTGATGATTTAACTGATGACTCAAGTTCTATTGGAGAGGATACAGGTGTTTGTGCTTGTGGGGATTGAGTTGGGATTACCAGAATAGATGGTAACATTGCACGGTAAGGAGTTGCGCTGTTAGTTGGGAATGAAGGTGTTTTGGGTTCAACAACAGCTTCAGGTGGAGAAGAGGGCAAAACGTTCTGGGGGACTGCATAAGGTTTTACCTTGGCAGTAGGAGAGGGCAATAGTGGATTTGGTCGAACACTAGGAGATGGAGTAGATGAAGGCAACAGCAGCCCGTTTAAGTTCCAACTAGAATCCCTGCCAGACAATGACCAAAAAAGAATCGCTCCGATAGTGGCGAAGGCAACCAAAATGGCTATAAATTCATCAAAGCCAAGGGCAGTTTTTGGGGATGACTCCGGTTCGGAAGGAGGTCTATTTGTCATCATGATTACCCAGGTAGCAGTAAAATTTGTGTCTAAACAAATTAAGCCACAGATGACTCTTTTACACCAGCCCTTTTTAATTCGTAATTCGTAATTCTTATTAAAATATTAAGCTTCTGGTTCAATGCCGAGCGATCGCAATTGGGCAGCTAGGCGATCGGCTCTTTGGGATTCCTGTTCTGCTCTTTGGGATTCCTGTTCTGCTCTTTGGTGTTCCTGTTCGGCTCTTTGGTGTTCCTGTTCTGCTCTTTGGGATTCCTGTTCTGCTCTTTCATCGCCACTCAGCAACAAATTACCTTGTAAATCCCACCAACGCAGCCAGGGTAATTCCACATTCTGATAAACTCCTTGCCATAAACCTAATTCAACACCCAAAGCAACTATAGGATAATGTCCTCGTTCATTTGCTGATAAAACGTGATACTGTCCTTCAATCAGATGATAAACTTCTAAGCTGGCTTTACTCGCTTCATAAATGCCATAGAAGGGAGGACGAATGACTTGCTCATAAATCCAAAATTTACCCTTCAAAGGAGTTTTATCCCGTTCTTCACTACCGTCCCCAGAGACAAATTCTAAGACAATCAACGGGGCAATAAATTCTCGCCACAACACATAAGAACGTCGTGTTTGTCCATTGAGCAAAAACGGTACATTCGGTACATAAAACCAATCTGGTGCTTCTGCGCCTTTTTCAGGGGGATCGGTCAAGCGCCAGTAAATGCCTAAGTCCTGCCCTATACAGTATTCACCTTCAGGATTTAATTGCTTGAGGATGGGTGTAATTGAGTCAGTTAGTAGGAGGCTTTGGGGATGCTCTTGCCAATTTTTCACGAACGTACCATTAGACTCAGGAAGTTGAGTATGATCCGGGAAAGGGAAAGGAGCGAGGGCATTGGGTGGATTGGTTACAGAGGTCATAACGCTACCTTTGCACTCTTCGTAAAGGTTATTTTTAGTTTAGCTTGCGATCGCTTTCTCAATATTCTCCACCCAGATTATAAATTGCACACTAATTACTTCCAGTCGCCTGAGAAAGATTTTTAGCTTGACAGACCACTAGTTTTATTAGATACCTAAACTAAAACCGGATTTTGAGGGTGGCAGAATGTAAAATATTAACTTATTCTTTACCTGTCTTTGAAAAAATCAGGGTGTCTAGTGCCAGAAGAATTTAGTTACCAAATTTCACCGCCATTTTTGTCTGAGGGTAGCGATCGCGATCTTGGTTTAAATTCAACCCTCCAAGAACTACCAATGTATAACTTCTCGGTGGAAATCAACCACACTGGTATGGAAGTGGCTAGTTTTTTGGAGAAATACCCCTTGCTACCAGGAGTAATTTTGGTAGAACAAGGACATTTCATTGGAATGATTTCGCGGCGGCGACTACTGGACTTTTTGATTCGTCCATTCGGACAAGAGTTATTTGTTCAGCAACCATTAGCTGTTCTCTACAGCTATGTGCGGACACCGATGTTGCTTGTTAGTGATACAACATCGATTTTAACAACAATGCAACTTAGCTTAAAGCGATCGCCTGAATTATTGGCAGAACCAATTGTCATACAAACGGAATCTGGCGCTTATAGATTGTTAGATGTCCAAGAATTAAATATTATTTCTTGGCAAATTCGGGGGATCGACAATTTGATCCGCTATGAACGCAGTCAAGCCCAAATGATTCAAAATGATAAAATGGCAAATTTGGGGCGTTTGGTAGACGGCGTAGCCCACGAAATTTTAGACCCAGTGGGTTTTATTTGGGGTAACATAACTTATGTTTCAAACTATAGCCAAGATTTACTCAAACTCATAGCGGCTTATGAGCAAGAGTTACCATCAGTTCCTCAGACAATTAATCAGATTAAAGAAGAAATTGAATTTGATTTTTTAGAACAAGATTTGTCGCGATCGCTTGCTAGTATTCGCACGGGAGCAGAAAGATTAAAAAAACTTGTTACTAGCTTGCAAAACTTCTGTCATATTGATGAGCTTTATCCCAAGCCAGTAGACTTACACGCCTGTATAGATAGTATTATTTTACTAATTAATAGCCGTCTTCAAGGAGAAATTGAAATTGTCAAATACTACGGTCAATTACCCCCAGTGTATTGTTTTATGGGGCAATTAAACCAGGTTTTGATGAATATTTTAAGCGAAGTGGTGGATACTTTACTCAATGAAGGGGTGCGACAGCAGTTGCATTTAGAAGAGACAAATACTGTTCAAAAACCCCGAATTGAGATTACTACAGAAGTTATTTCGCAAGAAGCAAGCAGCCCAAATGCACCAGATTCTCGCTGGATATTAATTCGCATTGCTGACAATGGATCTGGAATATCTCAAGAATTGCAACAGCAAATTATGGAGTCTTTTTCTCTGGAGACAAAGAATAGTAAAAATACTAGTTTAGCAGTAAGTTACCGAATTATCACCGTCAGACATGGCGGAAAATTAAATTTCCATTCACAGATTGGTATAGGTACAAAATTTGAAATATTATTACCTTTAGTTTGATTTATTCAGAATTCAGAATACGCATCATAACGTTGCGTTAGATTATTAGACAAATTTTCTGCTGGATAGGAATTTGAACCACAAACTCCGTTCCCTTTGCCAGTGTCGAAAAAAATTCTAGCTTGCCGCCATGTTTTTTGGTGATGATTTGATAACTGATAGCCATTCCCATTCCTGTTCCCTTACCAACAGGTTTGGTTGTGAAGAAGGGATCGAAAATCTGTTTTTGAATCGATTCGGGAATCCCAGAGCCATTGTCTGCGATCGCAATTTTTACCCATTCCAAATCAACGACAGAGGTACGAATCGTGATACAACTGGGATTATCCCGGATTTCTTGATAAGTTCGTTTGGTATTGAGTTCTTCAAGGGCATCGAGAGCATTTACTAGAATATTCATAAATACCTGGTTTAGCTGTCCGGCGTAGCATTCTACATTGGATAAATTGCCGTAGTCTCTGATAATCTGAATCTCTGGACTTTTGTCACTGGCTTTGATGCGGTGCTGCAAAATCATCAAAGTATTGTCGATGCCTTCATGAATATCTACTGCTTTGAACTCACTTTCATCTAAGCGTGAGAAGTTACGTAGTGACAGCACAATATCTCGGATACGCTCCGTCCCAATATTCATTGAATCCAATACCATAATCGCATCTTTTTTTAGAAAGTCTAAATCGATGGTTTTGCTTTCGGCTTGAATTTCAGCAGGTGGGTTGGGGAAGTAACGGTGATAAAGCTCGACCAGTCGTAGTAAATCATGGGTATATTGCTTTATATAGCTGAGGTTTCCGTAAATAAAGCTAACGGGATTGTTGATTTCGTGAGCAATGCCTGCCACCATTTGACCCAAGGCAGACATCTTTTCGCTTTGAATCATTTGAGCTTGCATTTTATGCAAACTATCTAACGTATTTTCTAACTCTTGGCTTCTGTACTGCAAGTTTGTGCGAGAGTCTTCTAACTCACAAATTACTTTCTTCAATAAAAATTCCTTTGTGCTAATGTCAGTTTCTAGCTGGCGGCGTTCAGCTTCGCAGCGTTCCAGCTTTTTTTGCAAGATACGGCTTTTCTTTTCCAACTCTTGGATTTGTATGGAATAGTCTTGGTTATCCATACACTACTTACTTTGTTCCCATTAACAATGTGACAAAGGTTTTATTGTGAAATTGCGTTTGACCTTTATCGACCAAAGGAGCAATTTCACCGTAAGCATAGAAACCACAGCAAGGCAAAGCTTCTGGTAAATGAGTTTTCACAAGCTGATACTCAAGTTTTGTCAGAGTTCCCAAAATTCGCCGTCGGGCTGCACAGGAAATAAGTAACGCTGCTGTTGGCTCCACACCGGGATAATCGGCAAGAGCATTCTTTAGGGATGCCTCAGAAGCTGACAGAATATTGTCACGAGTTGCATCGGTAATTTGCACAACTGCCTGTTCAGGAATATTAGAGAAGAAGGTAACGCTACCGGATTGTTGATCGTAACCATTGGGTGCCCGCATATAAAAATGGTCTCGATCCTCAAAAACCGCCAAGGCATGAATCGCAAAGTTAGCCGCAAATCGTTCCTCACCGAGATAGTGCTGGTAGAAATCTAAGGCACGTTGTCCATCAATTTCATAGACTACGTTGCCATTAACTTTAGTTACACGGCTACGTTGACTGATAGGAGTCCAACCGCTGGCAACTCCGTAGGAAAATAATAGTTGTCCAGAGAACAGCAGCACTGGCACTGAATCACTTAAGACTTCACCCTGGAAGAATTGGTAGGTTTTATCAAAGGTATAGTCATCGGCAGCCATTCCTCCAACGATCGGAACATCCTCTCCCAAGCTTTGTTTTAAACCATCTAAAATCAAGACCCCATTGCTCGTCAGGCTATCAGGAAAGGTAAGGCACAATTGTGGCAAGGAGGCACTCTTTGCCTTTGCTTGGGCGATCGCTTCTTGGGCTGCAAGAGCTGGATTTTTGGATGCTCCTCGTCCAATACCTGCCCGAATTTCCACTTCATCCGTAGCAAACAGCATTAAGGTAAGAGAATCTTGCTGAAACTCCAGAATTGAGGAGATTTCTCCATTTGTAGTTCCACCAATCAACTCAATTCCGGGGAAAGCATCCTGGATGCGTTGCAAAATTAACGCATGGTCAAAATCTATAGCAGTGAATAAAAGTCCAGCCTGAGGAATTGCTCCTGCAAGGGAACGGCTACATTCTTGAAGAACTTCAGCGATCGCATTTTGAGAATCAGGATCGTCACTATGACCTACAACAACTCGAAACACAACTACTTGCTACCTTATTGTAAGTTTGAATACCAGCGTGCTAATTCAATTCCGATATCAGCACCCAGTAACCTACATTTAGACTTCCCACTTCCTTGAACTAAATCTCAATTCATCTAATTGTTTCTTTTTTGCTGTATCGGACGATACAAAATCTACTTAACAAACTTGGGGAGCATTTTCTACAAAATCAACTCCCTAGTTTCCAGTCCCCTGTTCAATTCATCTGCAATAAATTTTCGCCACGTTGATAAATTTCCCGTGCGTAATCAGTCCAAGAACCTTGTCCCCAATAACGAAAACAACTAGTTTGCAGCAAAAGGTTATGTAGGAGAACGTTACGGTATTGAGATTGTCTAGTAATCGGTTCTGCTGAGTCAGTTTGCAGTAAGGGATCAATTTTTTGATGAAATAAACTGCTTAATTGATACATGGGAGACAACACATTCTCATATCCTTTTACCCAACTAATATGATTTGTCCATGAGGCTCCATCCATGTGAAAATTAGAGTTTGTTTGCTTTAATTCTTGAATCGCATTCTCTACAGCTTGCGGTTGAATATTCTCTGGTGAAACTCGCTCCCAAATTTGATGTTGTCCCACTGGCTGACAAGTTGGATAATCTTCAGGTTTGCATCCAGCAGCTTCAATTAATTCTAAATATTCTGTACCACACATCCCAACTACACCTGATTTTCCTCCCCCATTATTTACCATATCCCACCAAGCTTGTTTAAAAGCGCTAGGAAATTCATTCATCATCACGCCGCCATTTTCACCATCGCCAATTTGGCTAACTATTGGTGGTACAAATACACTGCCAATTTGTTGTTTAGATAATGTTTTAGCTTCGTAATAAGGCTGCATCTGAGCAACTAATTTCGTATCGGAACCTTGGGTTTTAATTAAAGCTGTGATGCTAATTGTTTCACCTTGAGAATTACGGGCAATCAGACGATGTGGTAAATGTTTATGAGTGAGAGATTGACCAGTAAGAGTTTCTACAGAATGTTCTTGAACAAGTAACCAGCGATATCCACATTCTTTCAGCGCTTTCACAAATTCAAACAGAGCATCAGGGTGATTTGGTAGGTGCATTTCTGGGGGTGAAAATCCTTTGACTCGCGCTAGTGCTTCCCAGCCAAAAATTGCTGCAAAGTGATGTTGCCATGCAACTATCTGTAATTTAATATCTGCTATGGGTGTGGAAGGAATAACTGCATGACTCCACATTGTACCCAGCCACTCTACATAAGGTTGGTAGGTTGGGTCGCAAGTGATACGTTTAAGATTATCCAGAACATCACCGCGTCCCATTTGCCGCAGTCCCCACAGAAGATTACCAGAGTAATCCAACATCACACGAGGATTGCAACCTTGATTTACAAGTTCGGGGATCATGTCACCCATGCGGCTGTAACAATGGGCAAAAGGATCTGCATTGTGGTTATCCCCTTCATGAGGATGTTCAAACATATATTGCAGATTGCTGATCAGTGTACCGCCATTTCCAGCTGGTATAGTTGGCTGGTGCATGTGTAAGGCGATCGCAAACACAGCATTTACGTCTTCTAAGCGGATATTCGTTGTTGGTAAAAATACTGGTCGATCGTGGTTAACTACAGAGAGAACCTCTGTTTCCCAACCAGAAATATTCGGCAAGCCATCAATGATTTCGGGCAAAGGAGTCAGGGTTGTGGGGAAGGAAAGCATTTCTGATTGCTCCGAAACAAGGTATGTCTAATTATGCGATCGCACAGCAATTTCTGATCTACAACTTTATGTATTGATGCAAACTGCGATCGTCTTCTAGTCCCACAATATATGTGTAATTCAACAATTTGGATATTCTACTTATATATAAAGTGTTGGGAAATATACAGCACTCCTATTTGATTTTGTTGATATAGCCGTACATCTGTCATTGGTGTCAACTCAAGAAAAAATCTGCTTTGAGAGGACGTTTTGCCCTCATCTCCTAACCCCTTCTCCCAACTTGGCAGAAGGGGAACTAGAGAATTTGCTCCCCTCTCCCAAAATTGGGAGAGGGCTTGGGGGTGAGGGTAAAACCTGGAAAGTTCGCCAAATCTAGCTTATACGTTAAGTTGACACTAATGTACATCTGTACGCCCCTACAGCCGATTCATTATGTTGCAAAAATTTTTGAAAATGGTATGATACAACTCGAAATTAAGAAATTAAAAACACAGTAAATATTAGTATTTATCAAGATAAAATTTTCTATTCTATCTTTACGCAAATTTAATTTCTGGAGATGTCTAATGAAACTAAAGCAATTTGGAATTACATTTTTGAGTGTTTGTATTGCTGCTTTTTCGGGAATAAAAGCAGCAGAAGCGGCATCATTTTCGGTAATTGCCGACGATCTTAATAATCCACGGGGTCTAAGTTTTGGCCCTGACGGCAGTCTCTACGTCACAGAGGCAGGAACAGGCGGAAGTGGAGCTTGTGTTCCTTCACCGAGTGCCGCAGGTCAATCTTTATGTTATGGCACAACTGGTGCAGTCACCAAAATTGGAAATGGTACGCAAGAACGTGTACTTACAGGACTTCCTTCTTTAGCATTACCAAATGGTACTGATACTGCTGGGCCTCATGATATCAAATTTGATGCTACTGGCAAGCCTTATATTGCAATTGGGTATGCTTCTGATCCCACATTTCGCGCCACATTAGGTAACACTGACTTAGGAAAAATCATCACTGCTAATTTCAATACAAATTCCTGGACTAGTGTGGCTGATTTAGCTAATTATGAACTTGCAAATAATCCCGATGGAGGCGATCTAATTAGCAATCCCTTCTCTCTTCTTTTAGATGGAAATAATATTGTTGCAGTTGATACTGGTGCTAATGAGTTACTCAGCGTAGGTACTGATGGAAGTAATTTAAAGGCGATCGCCACAATTCCCCGCCAGACATTAACTAATCCAGTTTTTCCCTCTGGTGCATCGTCATCGCCATTTGAAATCCAAGCAGTACCTACAAATATCGCCAAAGGCCCAGATGGCGCTTATTATATTAGCCAATTAACTGGTTTTCCTTTTCCAGAAGGTGAAGCAAAAATCTACCGAGTTGGTACTGATGGTCAACCAACAGTCTATACCGATGGCTTTACCCAACTTACTGACTTAGATTTTGATAGTGAGGGTAATTTATATGCTTTGCAGTACGCTAATCAGTCACTCTGGAAAGGTAATCTAGATGGTTCTGTAATTAAAATAGCGAGGGATGGGACTCGCACAACTATCCTTAGTGGCAATGGATTAGAGTCTCCTACTGCTTTAACTATTGGTGCTGATGATGCTATTTACGTGACAAACCGAGGCGATCGCCCTGGACAGGGACAAGTTATCAAAATAGAGAATCCCAAGTCTGTTCCTGAATCTACTTCTACTTTCAGCTTATTAGCATTTCTTGGCACTGTGAGCGTTACTTTTTTGCACAAGCGTAAAGCCAAAGGACTGAAGATTTCGGACAAGTTTGTTCAGGAGTGCTGAGTCAGCGATCGCCCTCGGCGTCTCCCCTTCTCTACGAGACGCTACGCGAAGGGGTAAGTTTTTCAATAAACCGTTGTCTTTTTGGTGCTGGTGGTGTTGCTATTCGTAAAATTAGCTCTAACAACCAAGGGGCGAGGCGTTGACACAACACGGCTAAATGACTTTGCCATCCGACTAAAATTTCTGATGAATCATTCTGCATTCCGGTGACGAGTGCTTTAGCCACTTGCTGGGGAGTCATGGGGATCGCCCAGCGAAATAATTTTAAGTCGCGCACCATATCTGTGTCTGTCAGAGAAGGCAGTAATGCAATGACGCGGATATTGTGTTCGGCTAGTTCTTGGCGCAAAGCTTGGGTAAATCCTAAGATGGCAAACTTGGTTGCTGAGTATGTCGCCATCGTTGGTGCAGCCACTTTCCCCATCAGGCTCGATACATTGACAATTGTCCCTTGTCTTTGGCTAGCCATGCGTCGAGCAATCAAACTAGTGAGGTTGTACATTCCTAACAAGTTCACAGAAATTTCTTCTTGAACTTGAGGCATTTTAGATTGCAAAAACGAACTTTGATATGCGACTCCCGCACAATTAACTAGCAGGTGAATCTGTCCGTAATTGCGCCACAGTTGGGCAACAGCGATATTTACTTCAATTGTCTGCGTCAAATCTAAGGCCACGATCGCAGCTTCTGTACCCATAGCCTCGATTTCGTTGGCTACTTCCACTAACTTGCGGCGATCGCGTGCTACCAATATCATCCGCTTGATGCCTTGTTGCGCTAATTCGAGGGCGATCGCTCGTCCAATCCCACGCGAAGCCCCTGTAATTAGGGCAACTTTACCTTGAATCTCCATTGATTTTATCCCCTAAAATTTAAGTCTTACCAAACTCTTCGTTATTGCCGATACACACAATCAAGAGCTACTTGCTTGTCGGCACAAAGTAAGACAAATAATCAATCGTAATTGAAATCAAACTGAAACTAAGCCTTTAGCAACGAGATATTTCTTGGTTAATCTGCAATCCCTCATAATTGTCTATACGAGGCAGAAATTTCTCCTTTTTAACCCGTCAAAGCCTAACACACTTGGCTGAATGGGTATAGCTCATAGATTTTATTTCTCCTAGATCCGAGCGTTCATCAGCATTGCTGTCATACACACGTTAGCAATTAAATCAAGCTATTGCAATATTCTTTAATAAGTATTTCTTAATACTTCTTAACGACAAGTATATATATACAAAAGATTTTATTAAATAAGTTTTTATGAATCCCTCAGTATAAATATCTCATTTTCCTGACAAATAGCCTTGTTTTAGGAAATTGTGATATCTAATTCACAGTTTAGAAAGAAAAAAGACATATAGTATTTTGGCTGATGGTTGCAATAGACTTGTCCAGAAATTTATAACCCAGACATCAAAAAAGGCTAGATTGTTATCTGAAATTATCTGCCAAAACTTTAGGATAAATAGTAATTTGTTTAGGTTTAGCTTTGAGTTCATCAAAGTAATGCTTGAGACTTGCTTTGTCTATCGCAAACTTCAATCATTCATGAACAATAAGACCCCCAACTTCTTAGAGGATATCTGAAAACTTTTTGGTATTGTATTCGAGACTTGTAGATCCCCCTCAATCCCCCGATAAATTGGGCAGGGTGGTTTCATACGAAAAAAGAAAAATACATAAGTCTTGATTTCTCGTGAAAGTGGCATGGTTTTTTCCCTCACTTCCATTCCTCTCCCCCACGGGGGGAGAGGCTTTGAAACCCAGTTTTAATTTTTCTTTGCTTGTATGAAACCACCCTGAGTAAGGGAGGACTACAGGGGGGTTAAAACGATCTCAAATTCTCACGAATGATTTAGGACTGCTATAGGAATAGTATTTGATTTTTGAAAAAATCTAAGTATGTGTAGGGGAGCCAGCCGCGTGGGCGGGTTTCCCGACTTGAGCGGACTGGCGTTGTGTTATCGCCGAGAGTACGGCACCTAAAATTCGGAGTGGTGCGTTAGCCTTTGGCATAACGCACCCTACGTGTATTTCAAAAATCAAATATGAGTCCTATATAGGAATCCGGTTTGATTTCTAAAATTATTTGTGTAGGGAGGGAACAGGGAACAGGAAAGAAGCCTGTTGAAATTGTGCTGAGTTTTTTTAAAAATCAAATACTAGTCCTATATATAAGCAACAGATACCTCGAAGTCGTGTTGAGGTACTCCAAAATCGTGTTGAGGTGCTCCGAAGTCGTGTTGAGGTACTCCGAAGTCGTGTTGAAGTACTCCAAAGTCGTGTTGAAGTACTCTAAAGTCGTGTTGAGGTACTCCGAAGTCGTGTTGAAGTACTTCAAAGTCGTGTTGAGGTACTCCAAAATCGTGTTGAGGTACTTCAAAGTCGTGTTGAGGTACTCCAAAGTCGTGTTGAGGTACTCCGAAGTCGTGTTGAAGTACTTGAAAATCGTGTTGAGGTACTCCGAAGTCGTGTTGAAGTACTTCAAACTTTGTCGCACCGCGATCAACTACACAAGTGCGTAGGCGTAGCCCGCCGTAGGCATCGCTTTCATAAATCTTCACAAACAAAGCGAGCGCTTGACTTTTAAAATAGTCGCTACACATTTCTATTTTTTAGGCAAAACCTACGCAGCGCAGTATTGACACCACTCCCTATTCTTCGTCTAAGTTGTGGTCTAAGTACCTAAAAAATGCTATAAAGTCCATTAGCTTAATTAAGGGATTAAAAAGTCTAAATGGTTTCCTGGTTGGGCACGCAAATCTTCCACAGTTCCCTGAATTTGTAATTTGCCTTGATTTAGTAGCACAATCCAATCAGCACGGGCAATTATTCTCGGACGGTGGCTAATCAGAATCGTAGTTTTGCCTTGGCGATGCAACAACAGCTGATTCAAAACTTGAGCTTCACTAACTGGATCGAGTCCAGCTGTTGATTCATCTAAAATCAGGACAGGGGGATCGTTGATAATGGCTCTTGCTATAGCTAATCTTTGCCGTTGTCCACCAGAAATATTTGAGCCAAATTCACCTAATACAGTTTGATATTTTTCAGGTAGTTTACTAATAAAATCGTCTGCCTCCGCAATTTGGCAAGCATTGACAATTTGCTCAAAGGTGACGTGAGGAGAACCTAACCGAAAGTTTTCAATAATTGAGCGACTCCAAAAATGAGCATCTTGCGGAACAAGGATAACTTGTTGTCGCAAACAATCAAGGGCTAAATCTTGCAGATTATAAATACCAATGCGAATGTTACCAGAATTAGGTGTATATAATCCTGCAATCAGTTTAGCGAGAGAACTTTTACCACATCCTGATGTACCAATTAGGGAAATAACTTTACCGCCAGGAATAGTTAGAGAGAAATCTTGCAGTAACTCTAGTCTCCCAGCGTAGTGAAAGTTGAGATTTGTACAAATAATATTAGCGTTGCTAGGAATCTTCGTAAAAGGTTTTTTAGTATCGCCTTCATTTTCTGGTGTGGAATCGATAACTTCTGTTAAGCGTTGTGTGGCAGTTTTGGCACGAGTGAATTCATCTATAAAGTTGAGCACAGTACTAATAAATGCTAAAAAATTACCATTCATACCGTTAAATGCCAGCAGTTGACCGATGCTGAGTTCCTTGTTAATAACTAGGATGCTGCCGAAACCAATCAGACTAATGCTGCCAATACTAGAAACTAAACTAGAGAAGATACCGTTAATAATTCCAATCTGAATTGTACGAAATGTTTGATTTGCTAAACGACCAAATCGGTTCTGAAATTCTTCCCAAAACTGGGGAGCGGCGGTAGTAGTTTTGAGTGTCAAGGCGCCTTTAAAGCTTTCAACTAGAACACCTTGATTTTCTGCATCTAAGACTAATACACTTCTAATTTTTTGTTGAAGTGTAGGCAGAAAAATAATCGTAGACAAACTCATTACAATCGCAATAATCACACCAACTAAGGTAAGTTTCCAGCTATAGAACAGCATGAAACTTAAAGAAACTGCTGCAATCAATAATTGGCTTGGTAAACTAATAATTGCTTGAGAAATTAGTTGATTAATTTGTTGAATATCTTGCAATCTGCTCACAATCTCGCCACTACGACGCGATTCATAGTAAGTCAAAGGCAACCGCAGGATTGTCCTAGCAAATTCTAAAATTAATCCTAACTCAAGCCGTTGGGCAAAATGGGCAATCAGGTTATATTGAACTAGTTTAAA
Organism: Nostoc sp.; assembly: GCF_036917415.1. Classification (GTDB taxonomy): domain Bacteria; phylum Cyanobacteriota; class Cyanobacteriia; order Cyanobacteriales; family Nostocaceae; genus Nostoc. The sequence continues at coordinate 77,955 of NZ_JBALDJ010000107.1, forward strand.
ACTACTTGACACAAGATTCATCACCACAACGGCAATAATTACACCAGCAAGAAGCTGGGTGTCACCCCGAACTAGTACATCATCCGTCAGAATTTGGATTAGGAATGGAGAAGTTAATGAAAGCAGACCGATAAGTAGAGAGCACAAAAAAGCCTCGAATAGTATGCCTTGATAAGGCAATACACGCCGCATAAAGCGCCCAAAGCCGTCTATTTTATCATCAGGTTGAGCATAAAAGCGAACCGAATCTGGCTCTAGTAAAAGCATCACTTTATCTGACCAACCCTCCATTAACTCTTTTTTAGAGACATAACGGATATTAACGGCTGGGTCGGCTACTATATATTTCTTACCTTTTTGACCATACAAAACAACCCAGTGCGTGCCTCTCCAGTGAATAATTGCTGGCAGTGGTGCTTGGTTCATCCGGTCTAATATTTCATTAGATGCTCTGACTGAGCGTGCATTAAAACCAAGCGCCTCGGCTCCCCGCCTCAGTCCTAACAATGTTGTTCCTAATTGACCAGTGCCTACAGCTTCCCGGATGCGATTTAGTGTAAAGTTGCGCCGATAGTGTTTGGCAATGGAAGCAAGACAAGCAGCTCCACAATCTTCTTCACTATGTTGTGTAACAACTTGGTATTTCATTTTGCACTCCAGTATCCAATAACATCGTGACAAAACCCAAAAAAATAGCAGGGTCTTATCCCTGCATGGTTAAAAATGTAGCCCATACTTTAGTCATACTATAGTTCTAATACACTAGACAAAATATCAGATTTTGATGCTCAGAGGAATGTAACCAGCAACTTACATTAGTTATATTAAATTCGCTTTGTTAAATAAAAGTTGATACACCTTGTATCAACTTTTATTATTCTTACCTGTCTTTACAAGTAATCAAAGGTGATGAATATCTTGAAGGAAAAGCCGCACAAAGTCCTACTGACAATTGCTAGTAGGCAATCATCAATAAGACTTTGTTAAGTTTGTTGAAGAAAAGTAGGTGGGTAGGAATAAACGTATGTTAACATGATTACGATACAGAAACACTTAATGGCTGCTAAGATTAAGCCGATTAGCAATAAAGTCATACACAGAAGTAATTTAACCTGCGTCAACAGGGTAAATTATTTGAGAGGCAATGCTTTATTTCTGTAAGGACTCTATTAATCATGTCTTGACGTTCATTATTTACCTTCTACTAAAGTTCATACAAATTGCCTATTGCCCTAGTGCTAGTCTTTGATAACAATGGTGTTGCTAGCATATGCAGTTGGATAAAAACCTTTTGCTTTAGCAACAGCAACTTGTTTTGCTACTACTACATTATTATTGGACACGTTAAAGTAACCACCACCAGACAGATTGGCTTCTTCGTTGGTGCTTAATGCAGTAAACAATGTACTTTCCATAGTTTTAGTTCTCACTTGATTGTTGGAATTTAGATAACGTCACATCAAAGTAGTAAATATCAAATATCATATTTACTGCTTGTTTATATGCCGTTAAGAACATTATATGGGTGAAACTAGTGTGATAAAACAACTATTTTTTTAAGAAATATGTATTACGGTTCTTTAAAAAAGATACTACTGAGCTAGTCTTTATACTCTTTTTAAGAAAATATATACATTTTATTCTATCTAAAGGCATAGAGCTTTTAGATAGAATTTGCACTGATAGGATGTATAAAATTAAGTAGTTATAAAATATAATTTATGTCTTTTTTAGCAACAAAAACAGAGTAAATACGTATTAATACTGTAAAAATCTGAAAAGTACATACTTTGATTGATAATAACGCTCTTCCATCACTCTGCTCAAAGAAAAATCTCAGCCAACTTTTAAACAAGAGTCAGAAACTAGGTTTGGAGCTTTATTTTCTAACATTATGGCTAAAATCATCCCTTTTGCCTGAAATGTCTTGTTTAGCAAGAATTATTGTTTTTTTCTCTGGGAAGAGTGATTAAAGAGCGATAAAGATAAAATAGAGAAGAAATTAAATAGTATTTTGTTATACAAATTGTTAACAAGCAAATTTAGAGAACTCAAAAAGTTTTATTTTACTTTTTTATCTTACGTACTATCACGTAAGTAAAATTCATCTTTGATTTTAATTTGACAGAAACACTTTAAAAAAGTATAAAAGATTATCATAGTAACACTTTTAAACTTGCTTAATTGCTTATTAATTAGAAAGAAGGTTTTTTAATTATAGAAAATTTTTGCAATTAAATAAAGAAATGGTAAAGTTTTAGAAAAAATTATAAAGATTTGGTCTTTTTAGTAAAAGGCACTAATTGTTATTTAGACTTAGGCTATACTCACTTTTTAGCCCTATCTAGTATTCTCATCAAGCGAAAATCAAAAACCTTGATTTTCGCTTGATGAATCTAGGGGTAGGCTGGGGAGACACTCATGTGCTCTGGCTAAGAGATTTGAACAAAGTTGCGTTTAAGGAACGTAGCTTGCTTGCCGCAAAGTATTCCACTAGCGTGGACTCAGGTCAAATCAAGTGGCTCCCTAACCTCAGAGTATTTCTACTTATTAAGAGTCAGAAAACAGGCTCTTGCCTTAAAAATGTTCGTTCAATTGTTCTTTCAATAAATATTTATCTATATATATAGATAAATCTCGCTCGGCATTTTCATATTTGGTAGTGTACAAAGTTCATCGCGACTACCTTTTTGGATTGCCTAGCTATTTTGCACAACCAAAATGTTTTTTAGCGCTCATGCTTATTGACCCCCAACCAGACTTTCTCCGCCCAGTTGAAAACGATGAATATCTTCCGCCAATCAGCATCTGGACAAGGCTCGGAGGAGTATTTTTAATTGGAGCTGTTGGCGCTGCCTTCAGCCTTGCAAGTGTCATTCAATACAACATAGTAGTGAAAGCAGATGGTACTGTCCGTCCAACAGGAGAAATACGGTTAGTGCAAGCAGCAGCAGAGGGGACGGTTAGAAGCATTAGGGTGAAAGAAAATCAAGTTGTGAAAAGGGGAGATGAGATTGCACTGCTCTACGACACCCAATTACAAAGTAAAAAAAGCCAAGTTGCCGGAAATATCCGGCAGAATCATTTACAAAGAACCCAAATCGATGCACAACTAAGAGCGCTACAGACTCAAATCACAGCTGAATCCAATTCGATGGGACAGGCGATTATCTCCGCGCAAGCCGATCTGAGTCGTAATCAACGGGATTATGGAGACAAGCGAATTACCACTAAGGCAGAAGTGGATGAAGTAGAAGCCTCTGTGGAGTTAGCGAGGGAGGAACTGAAGCGATATCAGCAGCTAGCAAATACTGGAGCGATCGCAGCTTTACAGATTAAAGAAAAAGAACAAGCTTTCAAAGCAGCACTTGCCAGATTAGAAGGGATCAAAACTGGACTCAATCCCACTAGCGCAAATGTGGAGATCGCCCAAGAACGCATTGCCCAAGAACGGGCAAAGGGTGAGTCTATGGTTGCGGCATTGAACAAAGAAAGACAAGAACTGATTGGGCGTCAAGTAGAAATTCAAAATCAAATCAGCAGCGCTCAAGAAGAACTAAAACAACTCTCAACAGAACTGCAAAAAACTGTAATTCAGGCTTCAGAGGCAGGTACTATCCTGAAACTAGAATTAAGAAATCCTGGGCAAGTCGTGCGGATTGGGGATGCGATCGCTCAAATTGCTCCTAGTAAAGCACCTCTGGTGATCAAAGCCCGTGTTGCCGCTTCTGATATTAGCAAAGTACAGGTATGTAAAGCCGTACAAGTAACAAAATGTTCAGAGGGGGAGGTACAAATGCGGCTTTCTGCCTATCCGTACCCAGATTATGGCATCCTCAAAGGTGCTGTCAGAGCCATAACCGCCGACGCGATTACATCTCAAAGTAACGGCAATCCAATTGCACCTTACTATGAGGTGACAATTGAGGCAGAGAGACTTTATTTAAAAAAGGGCGATAAATCCTATCCCATTCAATCAGGGATGGAAGTTACAGCTGATATCATTTCTAAAAAAGAAACCGTAATGACATTTATTCTGAGAAAAGCAAGGCTGCTAACAGATTTGTAGGCTTCTTTCTGTATTCCATGCCATTGAGAACCACTCAGGATTTACGCATTAGACCTCTTGCACGAATGTAAAACTAGCCCTCATCCCCCAACCCCTTCTCCCACACTTGGGAGAAGGGGAGCCAATTTTAAAGTCCATTTCAAAGTCCCTCTCCTTTGGGAGAGGGATTTAGGGTGAGGGCTTTTGATTTATGCAAGAAGTCTATTGAAAACCGGAAACCTCGATCCTCCCTAATTCTCCTCAAATACTTGTGTCTACACACAAGTATTTGAGAGTTGCACCACAGGTTTTTGATCCCTCCAACCCCCTGTAAAAGCAACAGGGCTGTTTCATTGCCTCAAAGGCTGATAAGTGGTAGGGATAGTTTGAGAATTTGATGGCTTGCTTGACTGGGGAGTTGACCCACTCCAAACTTGATTGAACTGAGCTACCGACAACGACTGTAAAATACTGAGATTAAGCGGCTCTTTGCTGATAAATGTGGCGTAGGAAGGCTGCAAATAGGAACGGTATTCAGGGCGGTTAAGGAGATGGGTTTCTAAAAAAGCTACACTGAGGGCGTTGAGATAGGAATAAACAGCAGCACGATCGGGGCCCAGTAAGGCAGGTGGCACAGGTAAGACATCATTTTGAGGAGTAGGTTCGGCGATCGCTGAAAAGTGGGTGGCATTTTCAATCAAAGCCAGGTACTTATTGGAGTCAGAAAGCCAGGTAAAGGGGCGAATTTGCTCAAATACGGGTGGTGCAAAAACATCTTGACTACCTGCTACCAGCATGACGGGAATTTTAATTTGACTGATTCCCCCCTGACCCAAAACTGAACTGTCAATGGGATTAATCGCAACGATCGCCTTGATGCGATCGTCTTTGAGTTCGTAATTTTTTGGAGGTAAATCGTTTGCTTGACACTGCAAAAACAGCGATAAATTAAAAGATGAATTATCGGGATTGCAATCTTGCCTCAGTTGGCTAAAGTTAATATTCGCTCCTGCTAAAGTCAAAACAGTATAACCACCAAAAGACTGACCGATCGCCCCAACTCGCTGAAAATTGAATTTTCCCTGGAGGGTGGGATCGGATTTATCTAGACGCTGGAGTTCATTGAGTAGATATTTTATATCCAAAGGTCGGTTGATAAATTCTGCTGCATCTGGCGGTCCTGCCAAACCCGCAAAATATAGCTGAAAGCGTTCGGCATTACTACCAGGGTGTTCTAGTACAGCAACGGCAAAACCATAGGATGCTAGATGTTCAGCCAGGTAGACAAAGGTAGAGCGGTCTGAGGCCAGTCCGTGAGAAATTACAATCAGGGGAAAGGGAGGCGAGAGTAATTCACTAGTGTTTTGTGAACCGGCTGACGGCAGATAGATATCCACAGGTAGACGGCGTGAGCGAGAAATGTCATTTAACTCCAGGCTTTTTTTCTGCCAGGTGAATTTTCCTGGCGATCGCAAATCTGGTTTTTGGGAGAAATCAATTTTTGAAGTGGCTGCTTGAGCGATCGCTTCTTTTTGCAGAGAGGCAAATACTTCATCCTTTTTTTTAATCAATTGCGACAAGTCATCGACTATCCTTAACCCCTCTGTGAAATTCACCCGGATAGTATCGCTAGGAAATTTCCGCAGTAAATTCACAACCGTCAAACCCTCTTGTTGATCGGCAGCAGACAAAATTAAAGAGGCACGTATGGCATAGAAGCCATTCTTTCGAGACTCAGTGAGAAGTAATTTTCCCAGTTGTTGCACCAGCTGCTCGCCTATCGGTGAGTAGGTAACTTGAGATACTAATGTAGGAGTGACATTAAAGCGCTGCTGGAGTAGATCCCGCAATTGAGCAAGTTGTTCGGGAGTCGCACGACTAGCATAAAATGAAAAATCTTGATCGATTTTACCTTCTTTAGCAAAGGTTTCCAGCGAGTTCACCGATAAGGAAAATTCGCCGAAGGGAGGATAATAAAAGCTAATGCGTTCAGCCCCCAATCCGGGAGTAGCAGTCAAGAACGTAGATAGCAAACCTAAACCCAGATATCTCAAAAATTTTTTCATTAGAAAAACCCACTATCTAACCCTAGCAAATAAGTTTGGGCAGGAAGGAAAGCGGGGCGGGATATATAACCGCTTTCCTGTTTAATTGGTTTAGATATATCAAACAGGCTACAAGCATAATAAAGCAAGTACTTACCAAAAATTTGACAAGAGCTTTGAAAGATCAAAAGACATGGGTAGCAAATTTTTCAGCCAAACGGCATCAGGAGCGCGATAATAGAAATAGAGATCAAAATTAAGTTATATGTCCTTTACTTCCTGCGCCTGTTCTGTTGTCGTCCTCAACCAACAACAAGAGCAAAATATCTCCCACCAAAAGCAGTGCCAGGATGTGCCTGTTAACCACAGTAAGAGCATGGTTAAAAGTTGCACTGTAATTGAAAATGGTCGAGTGGTCGTTAAACCCTTACAACCACCACTCAATCAGACTTCTGAGTAACTTTCAGAAATTTAACCTCTTCACTCTAAAGGTAAAACATCGTGGAAGCGGTTGTAATCAATGTAGCGATGTCCATCGGGTGTGTGGTGAAAGATATCGACAAATTGATTGTTCCACAAAATCTCATTAGCACTATAGCTATGACGGGCATTGACGACCTGGACAACCGTTTCATCAATGCCACTCAAAGAGACAATCAGCATAGTATTTGTCTGGGTTAACGATTCTGGTGTCATCCCATATAGAGGACTAAACTCATCAATGACATGCATCACTGACCAGCTTAACGTGAAGCTAGGTGTTTGGTTCCTCAGCAGTTTGAGATCGTAGAACCGACGCATGAATTGTCCTTCTTGGGTTATTTCGTCGCGCATCAAGTAGACTCGCATCTGCGCCTCCAGAATTGTATTGCGACGCTTATTAGCGCTGCGAAATATCAGAGTCGGCATCGCATCATGAGCTGTAATGACAGCAACACGGCTAAAGAGTACACGGGCTGTAGGCCGAGAGAATCGAGCAAATGCTAGTCCTGTCATCACAGCAATTCCCACCAAACCGATCATTGCTTCGATGGTGACAATAATGTTAGCGTAAGTTGTTTTCGGATACATTGCCCCATAGCCGATGGATGCTAGGGTTTGCACGCTAAAGAAAAAGACATCAAAAAAAGAGCCAGGTCGGGCGTTGGCAATACAATCTCCTCCGCTCAAGTAAGCTAGGGCAAATAGAGCATTAATAGTTACATAGAAAGTACAAATCAGGAACAGAAAGCCAGTCCAGGGAATCGTTAGCAGCAGATGATAAGGATCGCGCCAGTAGGAATGCCATGCACCCATACCTATAATCTCAAATTTTCCATCTAGAACTTTAATCTGAATAGGTGGGATCAAACGCTGTCGTTTCTTCGGTAAAAGTCTCTTCAGTCGAAATTTCATTGCAAGTAGCCAAAAGAACGGCAACTACTTAGTATTGTAAATTAAGTTGCTTTAGAGACATTCACTCTAGACAATTAGGGAGTAGGGAGTGGAAATTTAAACTTTCTTTTCTTAAATCAGCAAAAAAATAGGGTGTGCAATGCTCACCCTACTAATTTATCTGCTAGAAACTTATTGTTATGGCTTTAGTGATTGACCTTTAGAACACCGATCAAACCACTCCTGGTATTTTTTCTGGTGCGACTCATCTTCAACAGCAATGGTAACACGCACCTGCTTGCAGCCATGATTTCGTTCTAGTGCGATCGCATTCAACAATAAATTAGCAATTTTAGGCGAGCTAAATTCGCCGCTTACCGTTAAACCGTTGTTGAAATGTGTAGCTTCAAGTCTTTCTACTTCGGTCAAATCAACGCCAGGAATTTCTCCTTGTCCTAAATCAATTTCTGCGAGTTGTTTGTGTTCTGGGCTAATTTGTTCCACAATCAGCCTTTCACGCCGGACAGGAACTTGTACCATCCGGGTTTCGATTACTTTGCGAACAATTACCTCACCAACTTTACGCTTACTGTTTTCAACAACTAGTCGTTCTTCTATTAGACGAATAATCTGTTCTTCAGGAACCTGTTCTAAATTATTTAATGACTCAACTGGACTATTTGTCATTTGATTTTTAGCTAATTGCTCAGTTGAGTTAAAATCGCCTGGTGTTTCTGATTCTAAATATTCAGGCATATATTCAATTTCTGATTTGTTTAAGTCTATGAAAACAGATTGAGTCGGCTTGTCTATTTTTTTTATTCTCTGGCTCTGCAATTGAAATAAAGAAGGATGTTTATCAGCTAAGTGCTGGCTATATTCAGCAGTTTTTTGATTAGCCTGGTTAGATATAACGAGGTTTAGCCGACGATTACCATCCACAATTAAATCATGAACTACTCCTACTAGCTGACCTTGATTATCAAACACAGCATAATTGTTCACCTTCTTTCTTAAATCTGCCAGCGAGGAAATGGTGCGAGAATTACCCTTTGCATTTAAAGTGTTTTTTGCCATAGTTTGGCTATTCATCTGGGAAGTTTACTAACTGCTTTCTACTTGGCTAAATTAAATGTATTAATCATCTGGATACCATTTAGAAAACATTTGCGATCGATGGATTTATCCAACTCATATCCAGAGTAATATTTGCAATCAAAAAACTTAAGTGGTATCAGCTATTGTAAGCACAGGTAAAGCTAATTCAACAGCCTCACCTGTACTGTGTATAATTAATTATTAGTCATTAGCTAGTAACTAATGACTATGTTTAGTTAGCGTTCTTCAATCGGAAGATTACCAGAATTCACATCTAACTCTTCACGACGCACGGTTTCTTGAGTTTCAACTGTGTCTTGATCGACGACTTTTCTAACTCTGACTTCTTCACGCAAAAATGCTTCTTTGCGAACATCAGCAGTTTCTTCGTGGATTTCTATGCGAGCAACTTCGCCTTCACGAAAGTCTGCTTCACGCCCAGAAACAGCCGTACCCGCATCTGCTGGAGTTACACGCTCAATCACAACTCGTTCTCTTTCTATTGGCACTGCAACCCGTGCAGTATCAGTTTCAACATGCTTGCCAATCGTTACTTCTCCAGTTTTTCGGCGTTGTTTGCTAGCAATCAGCCGTTCTTCATACAATCTCAGAGTTTGATGATCTTGCTCATTTAACCCGTATAAAGCAGGCTCATTTTCGTAAGTGTAGCTATCACGGGCGTAAGTGGGAGTTGTACCTAATGGTGTTACAGGCGATCCTAAAGGATCTAATCCTACTAAAGGGTCTAATGGTGTTGCAGCTTCTACAGGAAGGTTGTAGTCTGTGGGTTGGCGATATACCCCACGCACCCTTTCTTCATAGTCGTAATCAAGCGTTTGACGTTCATTGAACTCAGGCAAATCTTCAGCTTGCTCTCTAGTCAAGCCAATTGTGTAAACGCGATCAACGTTATAGTCGATACGGGCGCGGCCAATTGGTAGTAATACTTTTTTACCAAAAATCCAGAAGCCTAAGTCAACAACTAGATAGCGAAAATGACCTTCTTCATCAACTAAAACATCGCTAACAGTACCAACTTTTTCATCAGTTCCCTGTGTATATACACCCAACCCCTTAATGTCATGACCATCAAAACTCTCTTGATAGCTAGGCTCAAAATCTTCTAGTTTGTAAAGAACCATTATGTTTAAACCTCAAATATTTTTTTGTCAATCTCTTAATAACTAAACTAGACATTTATTTATTTTTGTACATCCATCTGCCGAATGAATTATTTCCAGAGTTAAATAATCGAAAGTTATAGAGAATTTTGATCGATATAGCTAACTAAAGACATGAAAAAGATATGAAATTGAGAGCCTCTCACTTTATTTTTGTCAAGATATGTCTAGCTTGAGTACACGGTATTCACCAGATATATTAAGATTATTACCGCAAAGTTTTGTATTTTTGGATCTGTACGCGGTTTCTCAAAATGTAATTTTTTTTAAATGTTAAGATTCCCGACTTCTTAGAAAGTCGAGAATCTTGTTATTGAATAAAAAATACAGGCAGAGTTAACAATTCAAAATTCAAAATTCAAAATTAAAGACAATTTCAGACGGGGATTTAAACCCCGACTGAAACTAGGGCTACCTGTAGAGGTAGGGGTCTTAAACCCTTTTATTTACGATAAAAATTAACTTTGCCTGCATGATTATTTTCAGATAAATCTATCAAACAATATAAACCAGCTAATTAAATAGCTTCATGTGCAGTAAAACCATATTATTGCAGATGTAAATTCCCCGCAGTATCAACATCTAACTCTTCTCGACGAATAGTGTCTTGTGCTTCTACAGTGTCTTGTTCTACTACTTTCTTCACCCGGACTTCTTCACGCACAAACGCTTCTTTATGTATCTCAGGCGTTTCTTCATACACTTCTATGCGTGCTACTTCGCCTTCTTGAAACTGAAGTTCATTGGGATTTACAACCTTTCCTGCTTCAGTTGGCGTAACTCGCTCAATCAGAACTCGTTCTTTTTGAACGGGTACTGTAATGCGTACAGTTTCTGTTTCAATATGCTTACCAACAGTTACTTCTCCGGTTTTGATGCGGTGTTTGTTGGCAATTAATCGTTCTTCATAGAGTTTAAAAGTTTGATGAGATTGCTCATTCAACCCATATAAATCTGGATCTTCTTGGTAATTGTATGTATCGCGATCGGAAGTCACACCGCTAGTTGGAGAACGAAATACACTACGTACCTTTTTTTCGTAATCATTATTAACGATCGCGTCTTCTGTATGATCGGGTAAACCTTCTATTTGCTGTCTGCTTAACCCATCAACATAGACGCGTCTTTCTGGATAACTGATCCGGCAAAGACCAATTGGTAGTAAGATTTTTTTGCTAATAAAATCTAAGCTGATATCAATAATTAAATACCGGAAATGACCATCATCATCAACTAAAACATCGGCAACTGAGCCAACTCTGTCCCCTCCGTCAGTATAAAGATCCAGCGCTTTGAGATCGTCTCCGCCAAAAGTATCTCGATAATTTTGGTCAAAATGCTCAAGTTTATGAAGAGGCATACGCTGTTCCTACAGTTGTTTATAAGGTTTATTTACTAGTGTAAAAAATATTGTGCTAAGTATCCTCCTGCTGGCGACTGAGTTTAATGGAGATATTTGAAAATTTATTTATTATTAGGGAAAGACTGAAGCTGAACCTTATTAATAATCAATAGAGATATAACTAAAATTGTAAAAAACAAGACACTGTACTGAAATAAAATATTTTTTCAACTGGTTGAGGCGATCTCCTCTGCGTAAGTCCTAATTAAGAGCCAATACTGAAACAATGGGAGTAGACACTACTGAACCATGCAGATTATGAGTGAACTTCCAAATAGTCTTGAAGATGCGATCGCCCAATCTCGTGTAGCCGTCCAAGCTGCCCTTGCAGATGGCTGTACTCGCTTACAAGTTGAGTTCCTGTTCCCAGAACTGAAGTTTATGCCGGTGGCGGAACAATTTCTGCCGGCATTTACAGCTTATGATTCCCGTTTGAAGATTTTCTTTGCTGACGCTGGGGCTGCGGCCTTAGCCCGACGTGATTGGGCAGATGCACCATTTCAAATTTTGGATATTGGTACGGGTAGGGCTGCTTCTTTGCAGACAAAAATTCAGCCGGAGGATGAAATTTTCTTATTCATTGCCCCGACATCCGTAGAAGTGCCGCAGTTGGAAAAGTTGTGTGAAGTAATAGGCGATCGCCCTTTAGTCTTGTTAAATCCCCGTTTAGAAGATTCTGGAACCGTGGGCATTGGTTATACAGCGAGAAAAATCCGCGATCGTTTTATCAGTACCATTGAATCTGCCTATTACGTGCGCCCCATAGACGATGAAAGTGCACTATATCGCTGCTACCCAGGACAGTGGGAAGTTTGGCTGGAAACTGGCGGCGAATATCAAAGAATTGCCGAATTACCCACAAAACCAGCGGGTGATGATTTGGATCTCATCCTGATGAAGGGACAACCGGAAACAACAGATGCGACACCTGCGAGAAAGCCCAATGTCTTTAAGAGTTTGCAACGGTTCTTAAAAGCGTTGAGTAGTTAGGAGAAAGGAAATAAAGCAGAGGTAGCAGGAGGAAACTCGATCGTCTGCTGCCTCATTTTGAGTTTTTTATTTATCCTTTGATAGTAAATCGTCACGAGCAAGACCGCTTCAGTTTGTTGGCGAGTGCGTAGACGCAAAGCGATTTGTTGCTAGATATCGCTGCTTTGGCAGAGCAACAACTTAGGCGATCGCACTATATAATTCATAATTAATAATTCATAATTAGTATCCCACGCACGAAGTTGCTCATTTGAAGAGAAGTCACAGATAAAGCTGACTCCGTTGGCGCAGCCCGCAGCAGGCATCATAACTTTGTAAGAGAATAATGCTGCGCTTTGCATCATTTCCATAAATAAATTTATTTGCTCTGTGACCATTAATTAGGAATTATGAATTAATAATTATTCGGTCACACGGTCGAGTTACTGATTTATTAGGGGTGCTATGTCAGGGATAACTCAAAATTGGCGGTGTTGGTGTAGTAGGTTTGTAATATCAATCACTTGCTTGGGGGGAAGTGTGTTAATTGCTTCCTTACAAGAGCGTGTTTTTGACCAAATTCCCCCGGATACCAGCTTGCCTAATAATTCTAACGTTGCAAGGGATGGAAACATCTTCAATATCACTGGAGGAACGCAAGCAGGAAATAATTTGTTTCACAGTTTTAGGGAGTTTTCTGTGCCTACTGATGGCACTGCCTCCTTTAATAATGCTGTAGATATTCAAAATATCATTAGCCGAGTTACGGGTGGGTCAGTCTCAATCAACCAGACAATTGATTAAGCCCCCCTTAAACGTAGGCAAACTTCCGTCACAGTGTACTAGCTAGCTGCTATGGTGCGTGGGATCGCCGTAGTCGATGAAGTATTGCAGTAAGAAGCAAGCACAACTGCGATCGTGACGCATGGCAATTTAATGGCGCTGATTCTGAAGCATTTTGACGATCGCATTGGTTATACTAAATGGGAAAAACTGAGCAATCCAGATGTGTATTGCGTACAGTTTTTCAAGGGTGTAACACACATAGAGCGAATGATATTTTTACAAGTAGTTTAGCAACAAGCCTTTAACTCACAGCATAATCTGTATACTGCCGGATATAGGGCGGGTGAAATCCAACTACAATATTGTTTTTTGGTACTCCCATCGCCGCAAGTTGCTCACCTACATCCTCTTCCGTACCATTCCACTGAATCCAAATTTTGCTGTTTTTGATATCAAAATGCATCACAGGGCCAAAAACCCTACGTCTATTTTGCCAACCAATATATATCAGTTGGTAATGGTCTTGTTCTACGTCAAAAATTGTTTGAGCTTCAATTTCATTATTAGAGGAGGCGCGTTGAGCATATTCTGTAAGTAATTGCCGAATACACTCTCGATATCTATCTAAATCTGCCATCAGATAATTTCCTCCGTTTCCACATCATAAACTATCAGATTGATTTGACTGCGCTGGATAATATAGCAATCCTTGCAGGAGTTACGAACAAAAAGATCCCCGACTTCTTCAAGAAGTCGGGGATCTGAGCTTCTCACTACTTTTACCCCCTTGTTAGTCACTGGTTGGGCCTGCTGAAACCCTAGAAATAAAGTCGTCTTTGGGATTAGGATCGAGAGGATCTATTAGAACATAAGTTATTGCCCTTTGGCTATTTGGTTGTTGAACTTGAGGTTGAGAAATATTTCTACTAGGAGCAGGGCCAACCATTACCATTGGAGCACCCCAATAAGTAACTTTCCATACCATTCTGTTCTGCATACCTCGGGAAGCGTCTGTATAATTCATAAACTCAACCGTAGTCTTAATTGGCTTTCTAGTTAAAAGTGAAAGCGTTGTTTTATTTGCTAATTCAAGAGCTTCTGTAGCAGAAACAGGTAAATTATCTGGAGGATTCATTGGCAGGAATTGAACCCCATCTCTTCCTTGTAAAACTTTTTCTGCTAAAGGAGAGATAATTACAGGTATATCAGATCCTACTGTAAGTACAGGTTTTCCTGGTTGCACAACTTGAGGAGTTGACTGTCCACGTACAGCATAAATACAACTAACCGTTAATAAAGGTAGAACGACGAGTGAAACTATCCATTTGTGTTGCATTTGCCACCTTCTTTGTATCTATTTTTATTATTAACTTTGCTTTTACTAAATGTTTTGTTTATGGATATCTTGTATCCCAGGTTTCCCAAGCATTATCTGTATTAGACATATTAGTTCCAACATGAGATGAAATTCCTGAACTGATATTCTTATTTACAGAAGTTGACGTATATGAACCAGTAAGAGACGTTTTAATGTATATTCCAGACCAGCTAACAGGATTGCTAATCGTTCCTGCAACTTGATTTCCTGGGTTATTCATTTCATCTTGTACCTGTAAAAGATTCGGGGTAATTTGTACATCGGTATATGCTAGAGAGCCTGGACGTAATACCCCATTTTTGTAATAATTCCATTGAGACGTAGTATTAGTACCTCCCCAACTTAAATCGACTTTGTATGTATTGGTACCACTCGGTACTTCATCTTCTCTAAAGTAATAATTGCTGGTAACGTTAGAACGAGCTTCTTGGTAAACGTGATTACTAAGCTGGTTAGATAACCTACGGTAGCCTATTTGTACCCAACCACTATTTTGGTTATCTATTCCAACCCAAATGGCATTCTGATTTGACTCTGCTGAAGTACCAGCACACATATCTATATCTTGAGTTTCGATGGTAGCTTGAGAACCCCATACTACAGATAAACCTTGAAGACCACCCATGTAATAGCGTGAACCGGCTGGGGGAGTAGTACAGCCAGATGGATAAGCAAAGACAGAATTAATCGGTATAAGTGTTGAAAAAAAGACTAATGTAAGTGGAATAAAGGATGTTAGTCGCATGAAATTCAAACAAATAGTGTTTTTTGGGTTGGGGTTATAGGTCATTTTTAACACCACTCACTAATTTGAAAGTGCGAACTCCTAACTTTTTTAATTCGCTTGCAATGGTGCATTCAAGACTTTCTCGATGCGATCGCGTGTTTCTAATAAGTGCGCTTTGGTGTATTCATCCTCAGAATTAACACCCTTAAGCTTCTCATCAAGCTGTTTAAGTTTATACCAAGCTAAAGTGCGAGCATCTTCTGGAACATTTTCTTTTCGCAATACCATACCAGTCAAAATGTCCAAATATTGACGCTGCAAGCCTCGCCGCAAACTGGCAATCTTCATTGATTTACCTTTTGGTTTAATGACTTCCGTCCAAATATCTGATTGTAAAGTGTCAAATAGTTCTGGCAGGGTCAGTGCTTTTCCTTCGGGAGTTTTGAGTTCAATATCCTTGAGACGAGAGAGGCGATCGCCTGAGAGTAAATCTCGTAACACAGAACCCTGCATCAGTAGCACCAAGTTATGAATGGGAAAATCCAAACGACCAACTTGCGGAGAACTACCCCAATGTCGCCAACGGGAAGGTGCTAATTTATTCAGTAATTCTGGTGAAAAACTGAGGGCATCTTCTGCAAATACATATTTCTGTAGCGTTTCTAAAGCTTGCCGTTGTTCTTCAACTGGCACTGGTTCAAATGGTAAACGGTGTTGGGGGACTCCAGAGACTTTCTCAGAAGGTATCTCGCTGGGGTGAATGCGATAAAAAGATTGTCCCCCGATGTATTTTGTGGTGAAATATATTTGCTGGAAATAGTTACCTAATACTGTGCTAAAACGTTCGCTGACATCGCTGTAACTATCCCCAGCCATTGGGAAACGCTTATCAAGACGTTCCCACATCACCCGCGAATTATTCAACTGCCACTGAGAATAAAGCAGCACATTACCGCTGTTATCCCAAGCATCAGCTGTGGGGTCAAGATCGTACACATCTTCATCTGTGGAATAACTCAACTCTGGCTTGTAGGATTGTGCAGCAATTTCCTCCAAAATTGGCTTTTCTGCTAGAGGAGTTGATGTCTGAATTGTTGTGTAACCGTACTTAATTGCCCATTCATCATAAGGCCCCACCATACTAGGAAAATAATCTCCCTGTTTTGTCCCTTGAGGGGCGATATTTGGGGGAATATAGTCCATTACGGAAGTTGTCAGACCTTTAGTTTTGGTAATTTCCGTATTATTCATCTCCTGTGGTGGTAGCAGCGTACTACCACGGAAGTTATGACGTAAACCAAGAGTATGTCCAACTTCGTGAGCGATGATTAAACGTAAATATTGATTAATATATTCTTTCACCTGGTCTGGAGTAGCCATAGTATCAGGCAGCAGTGACATTGCCAGTGAACCTAAAGCAAACTGGTTAGCAGCTTCCATCCCGTAGCATAAATCGTATTCGCCTGCCATTTTTGATAAGCGATTCAACAACCCCTCTTGTCCTGGCATCTTCTGGGGCACACCATTGTTTTTCGCATCTAAACCATTGGCGCAAAGTAGACGATTTTGCATCAAAGCTGATAAGGTAGTGCGATTTTCTGTTTGGCTGGGTTGGACGATTTTGCGATATTCACTCTTGAGTGCGCGGATAAAGCTAGCATCTACAAGAATGTCTGCATCCAAAATTTCCCCTGTCAATGGGTTAACGCGGGATGGGCCCATTGCAAAGTATCCATCGACTGTGTTAATCCAGCGAATCGTGTTGTAACGAATATCTGCCGGGTCCCAGGTAGCATCATCTGGCATTTGGCGAACTTCAATTGCATCCTTGAATCCGGCTTTGAGAAAGGCTTTGTTCCACATCAGCACGCCTTCTTTCATGGCATCGCGGTACTCTAAAGGTACAGCGTTATCAATCCAGAAGACAATCGGTTTTTTGGGACGAGAAATGACTGCTTTCGGGTCTTGTTTTTCTAAATGCCAGCGATTGATGTAACGGACAAAAGAATCGCCGCGATCGTCGTCTTTGGATAAATCTTGATAGGCGGTGATGAAATAGCCGACGCGATCGTCAGCAAGGCGTGGTCGATAATCTAGATCGGGTAGTTGGGAGAGACTGTAGTGAACGCGCAGGGTAAAGCCACGGTTGTCAGCTAGCGACGCAAAGCTTGCCACTTCACTGTTGGGTTCAACGCTACCAGAGTAATTCAAAACTGACTCGACTTCTAAGTTTTGGGGAAAGGCTTTAGCAGTACCAAAATATGACTGGTCTGTGCTTGCGGGGACTCCTAAACTTGCAGATAATCCAGCTAAGTCTGTGAGTAACAAATCTCCCAAGTCAATAAGAATAGTTTTGCGTTCTGGATGAATGCTTTTGATGGAAATATTGTAGAGAACAGAGTCGCTAAAAGATCGCGTCAGCGATCGCACTTGCGGATCTCCCTCACGAGTGCGAAAATTCACATTGCGGATGACAAAGTGTAGTTTATCATCCACCCGTTGGAAATAAAACAAAAAATCTTGCAGAGGCATACCACTGTAAATACCTTGTTCGCCAATGCCCGATTCCAGGGTTGCCGTAGCTAGGTAATTTTTATTAAGTTGTTCTGGCTTAATTTCTAGATAAATCTTATTCTTTTCTTTATTGCGATAAAGTGTGAACAATCCCCCTGACTTTTGGGTGTTTTTAATTACTTCGTTAAATGGCTCTAAATCATCCTTTGCTGCTGGTTTAGCAGTAGTATTGGGCTTTCCATCCGGTTTTTCTGGGGGTTTTGCAACTTGTAAAAATGGTTGCTGACCTGCTTTTTTCAGGTTTTCTACTATCCAAATAAACGGTTGAGGCTGTACGTCTTTATTTTGATTAACTACCCAAACTTGCCCTGACGGTAGTCTCTTCTGAGGAATATTAATATCCTTTAATGATAAGGCTGAAATTTTAGTTGAAGAAGTTTCTGTTGATAACTTACTATTGGATTTATTTCCACTTCTAGCTGTAACGACATCTTCTACAAGAATATGCTTGGCTGTATCAACATTGTTAACAAACGGTGACTTAGCGCTAGCTGTCGCTATCCCTAAAAACAAACTATGTAACAAAATCATATAAAAGGTTAATCTGTTCATCGCATTCATGACCTGATAACTATCTCTGGTTAATTTTTAACTTTTGCAAAGCCAAATAGCCTGCCTTCTGGCAATTCTCTCTCTTAGCTGCTTTATATTAGGCAACAAATCAATTTTAATTTTAATTGCAATTTTTCAGCTTTGTTGTGCTGTTTTAGTGTAGGATTTTTCCTAACAATTGCATCTCCAACAAACAGTAAGTATGATTTTTACATCAGATTAGTAAATTTCTGGGAAAAAAGTCTAACAAATTAGGCAAAGCATGGAATTACTTGATTTTTGAAAGAATTTTTAAGTTAACACTTTGTTTACATCATGAGAAGAAGCTTAAGGCTATTACAGGTGAGCCAAAAGCCGCCATCCAAGAACGTTCTTGGCAAATTTACCAGAAGTAGCCCGCCGTAAACATCGCTAACTCATGATTTTTTTACTATAGTATTTATTTATACTATTGATTGTTGGAAATGAAAAGCAAACTAGCATAAAAAAGTTTTTAATTCAGGATTATCAAAAACAGTTATTTAAATGTAACAACGGAAACAAAAATGTCAACATATTTATCTCAAGTCTGGCAGCTGCTGAGAAATTATGTGAGGGGTACAAGGTTACAAGAGATGCCAAAGACCACATCGCCAGAAACTGAAGCAGTTTTACCTCTAGGAAAAAATATTAAAGAACCAGACAAAAGCGTTAAATTGGCTCAAAATAATTTGCAGGAATATTTATACTCTCCAAGACTGCAAAAAAGCTTAGAAAAATGGACAATACCAAAAAACGGTTTGACTTCTGAGATAGACGATCGGACATTGGGAACTTTACCCACTGGGTTTTGCTTTAGAGTATGCGATCGCCAGATGCATGAAGAGATTTATGATTTATTGGGCAATGGTGCCCTGAAGCCGGAAATAGTCAAGCAACTAATGGAATTGGTTGTAACTGGTCAAAAAATTCGTCCAGAATTGCTTTTTTTGCGGCTAGAAGATTTTTATCGTCGCTGGTGTCAGGGAGAATTTATCGATGAGACACCAGATGATAACCTGCCTCAGAAAACAAAGTTAAAGCTAGCGGCACAAAATATTGCGATCGGGTTGAGACAGGTAGACGTATATACAGGACTGAACGTACTGATTTTACTATTAGAGTTACACCGCTACGCCCAAGGGCAAGATGAACTCAAACAAAAAATTACCTTTTATCCATCTGCCCAACCGAACACAGACAATTTTTTTACATCCCAACTGCTGCGGATTATCAATTATAGCGATGCCCTGGAAATTGGCAACTTTAGCAGTATAGTTGGACAATTCCTTAAAGGCGGTAACTTTCGCAATGCTTACCTCGGCGATGCCAACCTCACGGGGACAGACTTTAGTGGTGCTGACCTCAGTCAAGCTTATCTCGGCGATGCCAACTTAACTGGCGTAAACTTCAGTGGTGCTAACCTTAGCAGTGCCAATCTCGGCGATGCCAACCTCAGCGGTGCCAACCTCAGCGGTGCCAACCTCAGCGGTGCCGACCTCAGTAGCACCAACCTCAGCGGTGCTAACCTTAGCTGTGCCAACCTTAGCCGCGCCGACCTCAACCGCGCCGACCTTAGCAATACCAACCTTAGCCGTGCCGACCTTAGCCGCGCCGACCTCAACCGCGCCGACCTTAGCAGCACTAACCTCAGCCATGCTGACCTAAGTAACGCCATCCTTTTCGGTGCAAATCTGAGTGAAGCCAATCTTAGTAGCGTCAGCCTTAGCCATGCCGACCTTTGCCGCGCCGACCTCAGTGGTGCTGATTTGAGTTACGCCATCCTCAACGGTACTAACCTCAGTGACACAATTCTTTTCAGTACCAACCTCAGCAATGCTATCCTTGCTGCCGCAGACCTCAGCTATGCCAAACTTAACGGTGCCAAACTTAACAATGCCAGACTTAACGGTGCAATGTTCTTAGGCGCTGACCTCAGCGGCGTAGACCTGAGTCAGGTGATTCTCAACGAAGCTGACCTCAGCGGCGTGATTCTCAACGACGCCGACCTCAGTGGTGCTGACCTCAGCGACGCCATCTTGTTTGGCACAGACTTCAGCTATGCCAACCTTAACAGTGCTAACCTCAGTGGCAGTAACCTCAGTGGTGCTATCCTCAACGGCGCGGATCTCAGCCATAGCAACCTCAGTTACGCCATTCTGGGTGGTGCAGACCTTAGCGACGCCAATCTAGAAGAAATGATCTGGGGTAAAAAGCAGCAGTGGGAAGGTGTGCGGGGATTAGAGACAGCAGTTAATGTACCGGAGGCGTTGAAGGAAGAACTGGGACTGAATTGAGATGAGGCAGATGAGGAGAAAGGTAAAACCCAAGCTTGATGCGATCGCCTTTTCTCTTCCTCCGTGTCCTCTGCACCTCTGTGGTAGCCTACGGCAAGCCGCTGCGCGTCTACGTCATTCTTCCCACACCCATCAACCCCAAATTTTACACTAAACTCTAAATAACCAGTAATTATACGAGTCCCGGTGAATGAACAAGCGTTTATCGCAAACCTGGCAGAAGTTTCAGCAATCCCTCTCAAGAGAAGAGAGTCTGAACACCACAGTTGAGACTGGCAAGGCAGTTTTGGAAGCCGCTGAACACCTAAAAGCGTGGACACAATACGAAGAAACAGAAGACGGAAGACAACTAGTTATTCTCGAAGGCGAAATGAATTGGCAAATTTATGATTTGCTGGGTTTTGGCAGACTCACACCAGAAATTGTGGAATATTTGATGGGGTTGCTGACTAAAAAACAAGATTTCCATTGGGAGCAATTATTTAAACGCTTAGAAAATTTTTACTATAAATGGTGTAAGGGGAAGTTTATTGACTCTGCGAAACAGACTTTGCCTCAGAAAAAACTACAACAGTTGCAACAGTATGGGATTCAAGGGCTAGGTCAGCGTGAGGTGGATATTTATACTGGGTTGAATGTGATGATTTTGCTTTTGGTGTTGCACCGTTATGCTAAAGGGCGAGATGATCTCAAACAAGAAATTGTTTTCTATCCGTTTGGTCAAACTGGTGCAGACAATTTTGAAGAATACCAATTAACTCGTGTCATCAATTACAGTGATTGCTTTCAGCTTGGAACTTTTAGTAGTGTAGTTGGGCAATTCCTCAGCGACGCCAACCTTAACGGCGCAGACCTCAAAGGTGCAAACCTTAGCGAAGCAAACCTCAGCTACGCAAATCTCAGTGGCGCATACTTTGGCCTCGCAAACCTCAGTGGTACAAACCTCAGCTACGCAAACCTCAGTGACGCAAACTTTAGCGGCGCCAGCCTCTATGGTGCAAATCTCAGCTACGCAAGCCTCAGTGCTGCAAGCCTCTATGGTACAAACTTTAGCGGCGCAAACTTTAGCGGCGCAAACCTTAGCGGCGCAAACCTCATTGGTGCAAACCTTTTCTTCGCAGTTCTTGGCGAAGCAAACCTCAGGGGTGCAAACTTCAGAGGCGCAGACCTTGGCGAAGCAAACCTCAGCGGCGCAAATCTCAGCCGCGCAAACCTTATCTTCTTAGACCTTAGCTACGTAAATCTCAGCAGCGCAGACCTCAGTGGCGCAAATCTCAAAGGTGCAAATCTCAGCCGTGCAAACCTCAAAGGCGCAAATCTCAAAGGCGCAAACCTTAGCGGTGCAAACCTCAGCCGTGCAAACCTCAAAGGCGCAAATCTTAGCCAGAAGAGTTGGGGAGATATGGACTGGGATGAAAATACAAACTGGGAAAACGTGGAAGGACTTGATACAGCAGTGAATGTGCCAAAAGCCTTAAAGAAACAGTTGCGGCTGAGTTAAAAAGAGGTGGAAGCAAAGGAGGTTTTCCCTACTTGACTTTTTTCACATTACTCTAAATTTTCAGCCAATAAACGGTATCAGCAAAGAAAGTCACAATCAGAGCAGAAAGCCCCCGGATGAATCCAAGGGCTGGGATAATTTTGGTTGCGATCGCTATAAAGCGGGCGGGTACGCGATCGCTATCTGCGGTAAATGCACTCTAAAATACTTAATTAATTACGGTGATTATTGCTATAGTGAACCCTTGTACCTGCCCACAGCAACTTCTCCCGTAGCGTCTGATAGTAGGAATTGTTCTCACGCAAAATAATAAATTTAGCCCGACACTCTGCCATCCGCACATCAACGCGGTGTCCGGGCCAAATTGAAGTTCCCAAAACCCCATCTGTCCACAGCTTGGTACTCAAATCGTAATCCCCTAAAGGCCAAATACTCACCACCGAACCAGGGGGTAAAACGAGGGGACGACTAGAAAGGCTCATTGCACAAATAGGAGTGATGGTAAGCGCCTCCATACCATCATGCATAATTGGCCCATTAGCAGAAACGGTATAACCTGTAGAACCTGTAGGAGTGGAAATAATCAATCCATCCCCAACGTATTGATCGACTACCTCACCATCGATTTCCATTTCCAGAATTGAGGTGATCATTCGGTCAGCGGAGGCGGGTTTGACACAGAATTCATTCAAAGCCAGGTAACGTTCGCTCACTGGTTCTAAATTAGATCCATGACCCTCATACACAGCAGCTTGTAACATCATTCGTCGTTGGATAGCATAGCGATCCTCAAACAGCCGATCCCAAACTTTCTCCGTATCCTGAAACTCTTCCACTGACTCAGTTAAAAACCCCAGATGACCTCCCACATTCACTCCCAGAATTGGGATACCAGCTGGGGCTAAATGTCTGGCACCAGTTAAAACAGTACCATCGCCACCGAGTACCAAAGCGAGATCGATTGGTTGACCCGCCGAAGCCAAAAAGACTGGATAAGGATTGTCTTTCGGCCCGCTAGGCCCCATCAACACTTGGCACTCGCGACTTTCTAGTTGTTTAGCACAGATTTCTGCCCATTCTTTACTTCGGGCATCCCGCGCTTTATAAGCAATGATTACCTGCTTGAGTTGCACGCACAATTACCACTTCAGGAGATTAAACTGCTCCATATCGACGGTATCGCGGTTGCGATAAATGGCCAGCACAATCGCTAAACCCACCGCCGCCTCGGCTGCGGCCACGGTAATCACAAATACTGTGAAAACCTGACCCTTGATTAATGTTGAGTCGAGGAAGTTGGAAAATGCCATTAAATTCAGATTAACAGCATTGAGCAGTAACTCAATTGACATCAGCACCCGCACAGCGTTGCGGCTGGTAATTAAACCGTAGATGCCGATGCAGAATAAAGCTGCTGCTAGTAATAAAAAGTACTGGAGTTGCATGAATCTGGGTATCCCTCCCGAAAAAATTGCGCTATTTATCTGCGACTCAGGTCGCAAATATTACTCTTTTGTTTCACTGGTTGTTGATACTAGTTCTCTAGGGCGTTCTTGCAAAGTCAAAACAGTTTGCCCCAGTTGGGATGGTGTTAATAGGTCTGGCAAATACTCACGGCGTGCCAAAATAATTGCTCCTACCATTGCTATCAGCAACAAAATGGAAGCTAGTTCAAAAGGTAGTAAAAAGTCAGTGAAAAAATGTTCTCCAATTAAAACTATAGAACTTTCACCACCCGCCACAGGAGCAGTTGAGTAGGCCCAAGGAGTAGCCAGCACCATCGTACTTAAAAGACCAAACAATCCTACACTGACTACACCCGTAAGTGCTTTCCGCACCCAAGAGTTGGGAAATGCTACAAAATTCTGCCGTTTGTTCACCAACATAATGGCAAACAAAATCAGCACGTTAACCGCCCCAACGTAAATTAGTATTTGTGCAGCTGCAACAAAATCAGCATTTAACAACAGATAGATTCCCGCTATGCTGATGAACACGCCCCCCAGCATAAAGGCAGAATAGACAATGTTGGAGAATAGCACCACACCAATGGCCGCCCCAATCATCATCATGCCCAGTATGCCAAGCGATACAAGCTGTACTCCTTCTGCTAGATTCACTGTTTTTTGTCCTTAGTCATTGGATTGGTCATTGGTCATTGGTCATTGGTCATTAGTCATTGGTCATTAGTCATTAGTCATTGGTCAAATAACAAATGACAATGGACAAATGACAAATGACATTTATTTTTCTGTTTGTTCTACCAAGTCTTCTGGACGCGCACCTGCACGTGGCGCATCTGCAGGCAGTCCGTGGGGTTCGAGGACGCCTTTGGGTAGGTAAACTAGTTCGCGCAGTGGTGTAACCATTGGATCGTCTGTTACCTTATAAGGCAGACGACCTAGCGCTACGTTGTCGTAGTTCAATTCATGGCGATCGTAAGTGGAAAGCTCATACTCTTCTGTCATAGATAGACAGTTAGTGGGGCAAAATTCCACACAATTACCGCAAAAAATACAAACTCCAAAGTCAATGCTGTAGTGGTTGAGTTTTTTCTTTTTGCTGGCTTTGTCGAATTCCCAATCTACTACAGGCAGGTTAATTGGACAAACGCGAACGCAAACTTCGCAAGCGATGCACTTATCAAATTCAAAGTGAATCCTACCGCGAAACCGTTCGCCAGGAATTAGTTTCTCGTAAGGGTACTGTACAGTAATTGGACGCCGCCGCATGTGGTCGAAGGTGACAGAAAGTCCCTGACCAATGTAACGCGCAGCTTGTACTGTTTCTTTGGCGTAATCACCAACTTGTTTTAGAAACTTTAGCATTGTGTTTCACTCTCTCTTTTCAAGCTATCAGCCTTATTTGTCCCTTGTCCTTTGTCTTTCGTCATTAGTCATTTGTGTATGCTAATGACCAATGACTAATGACTAACCACCAAAAGCGAAGGGAAAGGCTAGTTTCAGGGCGGCGGTTAATAGCAGATTAACTAAACCAACTGGCAACAAAAACTTCCATCCTAAATCTAACAGTTGGTCAATCCGTACCCGTGGCACTGTCCAGCGCAACAGGATGGCGACAAACACTAGTAAATAGGCTTTGAAGACGGTCATCGTAATCCCCAAAGAAGCAGTTACTATCTGGAACACGGGATTTACTTCACTGACTCCCAGCCAACCAGCGATGAGGTTGAGGGGAAGGGGAAAGTCCCAACCGCCCAGGTAGAGAATTGCTACTAGTAAGGAAGAAAGGATTAAGTTAACGTAGGAACCCAGGTAGAACAGACCGAATTTCATACCTGAGTATTCAGTCTGATAGCCGGCGACGATTTCTTCTTCCGCTTCGGGTAAGTCAAAGGGTAATCGTTCGCATTCAGCGAGGGCGGCTATCCAAAAGATCAGAAAACCGATTGGTTGTCGCCAAATGTTCCAGCCCAGAATACCGTAGCCAGATTGTTGATTGACAATATCAACGGTGTCGAGGCTGTTAGACATCATAGCGATCGCTAACACTGCCAGCGCCAAAGGAATTTCATAACTAATAGATTGCGCTGCTGCCCGCAAGCCCCCTAAGAGGGAGTATTTATTATTAGATGCATAGCCAGCCATCAGCAAGCCAATGGGTTGAATGCTTGACAAGGCAATCCACAAGAATACGCCCATGCCCACATTACTAATTACGATATTCTGTCCAAAGGGCACAATCAGGAACGACAGAAACACCGGAATTACAACAATAATTGGGCCGAGAGTAAACAGCCAGGGGTCAGACTTGGCTGGTACTATATCTTCTTTAAATACCAGCTTCAGACCATCGGCTACAGGCACCAGCAACCCAAAAGGTCCCTGGTATTCTGGCCCAATTCGCTGCTGTGCGGAGGCAGAAATTTTCCGTTCTAGCCAAGTAGCAACTAATACCCCCACTGTTGCCCCAATCAGCATCAGTATCATTGGCAGCGGCATCCAAATCGCTTTGGCTGTTCCTGCTGGTATACCTAAATCCCGGAGGGATTCAATAAAAGTTCCTTGGAGGTCAATTCCTGAATTCATGTTTGGTGCTCTTTAAGACATCGAGTCATGGCGAGTTACAACTATTAGTTAAATTAATACCTGTAAATTCACCCATTTTTAATTTTTGCTGTAATGACGCCCGATTGAAGATTTGTTGCCAATTCCCATGCCTAGTATATCGTTGGATGGTTTGCCCACCCTGAAGCGAGATGAGAACTCCTACTTATGGTTGGCATTGAGATTGGCTATTGAGGAGATGCAGGGAGCAGGGAGCAGAGGGGAAAGATGTAATTTTTAATTCTCCCCCTTGCCCCCTGCCCCCTGCCCCTCTGCCTCTTTTGCCCCATGCCCATTTACCGTCGGTCAATGGGGGTATAAGTAACTTCGTGATGACCGTTGTAAACCTGTGTAGGACGGAAAATCCGGTTTTCTGCTAGTTGTTCTTTCCAGTGGGCTAGCCAACCGGCAACGCGGGCGATCGCAAATATTGGCGTAAACAAGTCTGTAGGAATTCCCATTTTTCTATACACCAAACCGGAGTAAAAGTCAATGTTAGGATAAATTCCCTTGCTACCGAGTTTTTCCTCTACCACTCGTTCCATTTCTTGAGCAATGTCATAGAACTTGTCATGCCCAAACTTTTCAAACAGTTGCTCTGCTAGTCCTTGTAAAATTGTGGCTCGTGGGTCTTTTACCTTATAAACACGATGTCCAAAGCCCATAATCTTAGATTTACTTTGCAGACAATGCTCTATGTAGGGACGGACATTTTCCACAGAGCCAATTTTTTCCAACATCTGAATTACTTCTTCATTGGCTCCACCATGCAGAGGCCCGCCCAAGGTTCCCACAGCACTAGCAACCACAGCGTAAGGATCGGTCAAGGTGGAAGCTGTCACCCTGGCACTGAAAGTGGAAGCATTCATTGTATGCTCGACCTGAAGTATCAAGCAGATATCAAAAATCCGCGCCATCAGGGGATCGGGTTCTTGCTCATTGAGCATATATAGAAAGTTGGCGGAATAGTCTAAGTCATCACGGGGACGTACCGGATCGTTGCCTTTTCGCATCAGTTGGAACGCCGCCACCATTGTGGGAATGGTTGCTATCAGGCGCACCACCGAATCTCGAATGTAGACAGGATTATGTAAATCGCGAAGCGAATAAAACAAGCCTAAAGCAGCAGCGGAGGCTTGCAAGGCATCCATTGGATGACCGCTTTCTGGAAAGCATTTCATCATGTCCCGAATGCGGTACTTTATCCGCCTGTGGTAACGAACTTCATGCTCAAATGTTTCCAGCTCTTCTTTGCTTGGAAGTTCGCCCCAGATTAAGAGATAAGCAGTTTCTAGGAATGTACTTTTTTCTGCTAGTTCTTCAATCCGAATGCCACGATATTCTAGTATTCCCTTTTGCCCATCAACATAGCTGATACTTGATTGAGCGGCGGGAATGCCTTCTAAACCAGGCTTGTATTCGCACACCATCATGGCAACACCATTTGCTTTTTGAAATATCTGCTGGAGCTAACTTACCAGAAATTTATTGTCGCCATAACAGTAGCCGTTCTAACAACAATCGAAAATGTTGAAAAACTGTTATAGCAGGTACTTGGGTGGTGTCAACCAAAACATCTGACTACGACCCAGAGGAGATCCTGTTTCTGGTAGTTTTATCCCAATCATACCTGCTTTTTTCAAGACTAAGCTTGCTTTGACTTCCCCCCACAGGAGAATTTCTGCCCAATTGGTCAAATCAGGTTCGTGTCCAACGAGCGCCAGTTGGGTATTTTGGGAATAATTTCTCGGTTCTAACCAGTCTTTTAGCCAACTAGAAATTTGACCGTCATGGGCGAGGTGGCTAGATTCCTCTAACTGGGAGCTTAGTTTTTCTGCTATCAGGATTTCAGCCGTTTGGCGGGCCCGCACTAAGGGGCTGGTGAGAATTAAATCAAAGTTTAAACCTAATTTAACAAGTTTCTGGGCAACTTTCTCAGTTTTTTGCCTTCCTTCTTTGGTAAGGCTGCGTTCTTCATCCTTGATGCCTAATCCCTTGTCTTCGGCGATGCCATGACGAATTAAGTATAGTTCCATATTTTTAATATTATTAGCGTAGCGGGGTATAGCCCGTACTGAGTTAGGAGTTAAGTCTGGTGTGACTTAATCTATCCTAATCTTAATCATTATTACGTATTCGTCGTGCCATCTGTCCTTTACAGTACGGTGTTAGACATTCTAAGTATTATGGATATGGCAATAGGTTTAAACCTTGAATAAATCTGTAATCACGTTGGTTTTTTGTGATAAACGGGTAATTTCCCACTATTGCTGTAGCTGCAATAAGACTATCAGGAATGACTAAACCATGACTGAGCCGATAAGACCGCAATAAATCAACTGCTGTGTCAGATACAGCCTGGTCAATCTTAATGATGTAAAACTGCTTGAGAAAGTTTTCTAGTGTTTGTAGCTCTGCTTTGTTAGCACAACCAACCATTAGTTCCATTTGTGTGATTATGCTAATTGCTATGCCAGAACTAGCTTTCAGATTTTGCAAACACTTTACTGCTTCCAGAACACCGCGACCTGCATCAATTAGAATATCAGTATCAACGATGGTTGAGTTAGTCATGTGACTTTGACCACTGATTTTCTCGAACACCACGTACCCAAGCAGTGCTATCAGCTAAATCTTGGCGATCGCTCCACATCCCAATAAAGCTATCATTTATCAAGTCAATATCAGGTGATTGATAGGCAGATTCAACTATTTGGTTTGTCTTTAACTGCTGGTTATTTGATTCAACAATAGAAGAGTCAAAAGACTCATCAATTAAGTGTTGTAAGTCATTGAACTGATTTTCTAAACCTTCTTGTTGTAAACGAGTTTTAATACTTAAGAGTATTTTACCCTTTGTTTCTTTGTCAATATCCCCTAATTCTGAAGCAACGATTTCGTTAAATGTCTGATAATCTTTTGTCAGTCTTTTCATCAGAATCGCCGCTATTTTTTTTATCTCACTTTCATTTACCCATTCCTTTAGCAATTCACGAACTAAATTGTCAAAATCATGCGAAACTTGCAAATTTAGCCTTTCAATGTATCCGTGAGCAAGAGGATTCCGAATTTCAAAGCAAACTAGAGCAAGGTCAAATTGAGAAATTGATAATTCTCCCAAAGAATACAAATGTCTTAGTAATCCTATGACTGGGAAACGTTCAATAGGAATTGAAACATCGATTGCTCGCTTTCTTAAAGCTCCCTCAAATATACTCCACATAAAAAGAAAAGCAGGCTCAACTTCATCATTTTCAATAAGCTTATGTGCTTGGACAAACCGATTGGTTAGCTCTTGCCATGAAGGAAGTTGTTCGTATGTTCCAGGTAATGACTTGGCTTCGATGTCTTCAAGCGTTACCAATAAAAAACGCCAACCTGGATGCGTACTAACTTGCTCTGCTAAAGCCTGTAAACGCTCCACAGAAATTCGGCTGAAGCTGGTTCTTACTTCGATTACTAAACCTGAGTTATTCTTAGTAGCAATGATATCTGGCTGGTAGTTATCCAAATAAAAGGGTAATTCATCCGTTTTCGGTTTAATCAAAACGTGAAATCCTTCACTAACATACTTATCTGCCAGAGATTTTATTTTTTCATCATGTAGAGTTTTAGTATTGTTAATCATAAATATTTTTCCAGTGATTGAGATTCACTCACTTTTACATAAACACACTCTTTACCTGTGATGACAGCACTCTGTAATAAGGAAGGTAGACTTTTAATCTCAATCGGCTCAGACAGAAACCGACGATGACTATCTACATCTGAGACTAAGCTATCATCTTCAAAAACTAAGTCTACAAGTGCATCCTGAATTGGCTTGATAATGTTATTGATGTCAGCCGGATACTCATCACAAAGATAAACTAGCGTTAACTGTAGATCGCCTTTTGTGATGGGACTATTATCTTTCCAAACCTTTTGGGCTTCAACGCGCACAAAATTCTTCCATGCCTGAAGATTTTCTCTTTTCTTTGTCTGTAACGAAACAGGTCGTCTGGGGATGAGAAATTCAAAAGGTATTATTCGCATTCCAAGTGCATATCTTGATAATTAGTTAACAAACTTACAGCAATTTTCACAGATGACTCCTCATGATATTGGGCATATCTACACTTATACAAAATTTCTGCATAGCTATTCCTCAGCGTTAGGATAAAAGTCTAAGTCTAAAATCTCATCTACAGAAAAAGGACAGGCGATCGCAAAGTTATCCTCTGATAAACTAGTTTCCACCATTGCTTCTCGCCGCGCTCTTTGATAGATAGTATTAATCCACTCAGCATCATTTAACAAACGCTGCAAGCTAGGACTTTCTTGCAGTAATTCATCTATATTAAGTCGCTCACGGGTAATAATAACTTGCCAACTGCGACTGCGACATTCGGGTTGATAGTTCCACTTTAGCAAATGCGACAACACCAACCGCAACGCACTTTGCAACGCCCGTTGTTGACTTTTACCCAAGTCCACCACTTCCTCGATTAAGTGTTCTAAATCCAGCGTGTCCCACTGGTGCGAATGCAAAAGCTCTGCTGTCTTCTCTACCCACGCACAAAAATCTTGCTCATAGAGAGTTTGTAACATTTGCAGTTCTATAGACTTCATGGCGCTCCTTCTTCGCAAATAAAATAGGTAGGCGCGAGTTAATTTTATTTTTGCCTACCTATTTAACATTAAGCACGAACTAAATTCTCAATCAGTTCAGCCTCTGTGAAAAGACCAAAATTCCCGGCCTTTTAGAAAAGTCGGGAAATATGTTTATCATGAATGATTTAGGGATGCTATCTGACCAAACACTTTGACTGCTGCATGAGTTAGAAGTTCTTCCCGTCTCTATCATCTCCCTCTATTCTGACTGAATCGGGTTATCTCTGGGATTAACTAACCTCAGCAGTTTTTGCTTAATTTGAGTGTCGAATACTTCCCATTTCATTTTCGCGTATGCAGAATTTTCGTTACTGCCAGATAAGAAGCCCATCGGAATTTCAAAGCCGCCTGCGCTTGTCCTTCCACCACCGAAAAAGCGCCCTGCACTATCTTGTCCAAAGGCTTCTTTGATGAATTCATCGGGGTCAAGGGTGAGTTTGGTGGTTCTCAGGGAGCCAATGACTATTTCTAGTTCTTCGTCTTCGTCGTGAACAATGCCATAAACTACGGCGGTGTGAACATTTTCTTCAGTGACGAGAAAATCAGCCGCTTGGGGGATGGCGTCACGGTCTTCGTAGCGTAAGTAACCAACACCGGCAATGGAAAAGTTATTTTGGACGATGCGATTTTTTAGCGATCGCTCGATCACATCCATTACCCGCTTGGAACAGTTCGCCTGTAAAATGGCGTTCAGCAATTGGGCGTCATAAAATCGGCTTAAATACGCAGCTGCCATAAAATCTTCTTCTTGCGCTTGCATGAGCCGATTTGTATCTGAACGCAAGCCATGCATCAAAGCAGTAGCGCACTTGACGTGTTGATTTATGCTGCTATCTAATGCCAATAATCCCGTTTGGAGGTATTGAGTAAAAATTGTTGCTGTCGCTCTTACATAAGGACGGATATCCTCAAACTCTGATTGCAAATCGCCTTGGATACTGTGATGGTCGATGAGTACCACTAAAGGAATTCCAGCCTGCTGCACCGCTGACAGTAGTTGTGAAGTGGTTCCCTGGTTGTCAATTAATACAAAACCTTGATAAGATGACAAATCTTTAGTTTTCAAGGTTTGCGTTGTCCAGCGTTGGATAGGTAAATTAGTCAGCCTTACCAAGGCAATATTTTCTTGATGGCTCAATGCGCCAGCGTAAATGATTTCACATTTGATATCATATTGCTGGGCAATTAACTGGTAAGCCCAGGCACAGGAAAGGGCATCAGGGTCAGGAAAGTCTTGCAGAATTATCAGTTGGCGATCGTGTCGGTGTGCCAAAAGGGTTTTTTGCAGTTCTTCTGACTTTTGTTGTGTCAGAGAATTACTACGCTGACTAAGATATATAGCCCCATCACCTACCGATGGCGGTAATGACGGACTTTTAAATGCAACTTCCACTGGCGCTTTCTCGATTTCAGGTTCCTCTGGGTTTGGCTCTGTGGTCAATGACAAACTCTCAAACTGAGTAACGGGAGAATTAAAGTACATAGGGAACTTTTTTAAAGTGTGAGGCTCCTTTCATTCAGAAATACTACGAGCAGCAATTCACTGAATTTAGCCACATAATTATGATCTTCGCAAAAATCTCAAGACATTGCACTATACATCTAAGTATATTTCTTATCAGTGACAGCGCTCAACAATCAACTCAATCCTACTAGAGGGCGTACAGCAAGGAACTTTAGTTTATCAAGCTGTATTTGGCAGCATAAATATGTTTTAGGAGTTTTTTCTCTTCCGTAAATTGAATCAGAGGGATTTTTATCTAACTTAAGGTATACTTTCTATCTTGTACTTTAGGATTAGTCCTTGATATTTGAAATATTCTTATGCTTAATATTCTCATTCTTGTGACTATTGAGCAATTAACAATTATTTTTGATGAACAAGGCGTGTTTCGTATCCTCTTCAAAAATTTTGAAAATTTAGAGTGAACTCTAATAAAAAAGGGCAAAATACAGGGGAAATGAGGAGCAAAGGGGAAACTCTATAATAACAAATGTAAAGGCTTGAGCGTTGACGCATTGCGCCTTCGTTGTCAAAAGCCATATAGCCGCCAATTTTTCAACACTCCATAACTAAAGTTATTGGCTATCTCCCAAATAAAAAGGGTATTTCTTCTTTCTCCTCCGCTCCTCTGATTTTTTGTTCAAAGCCCTATAACATACTTTTGCCACTCTGTATGCAGTCCACTCTTAAGATGTTTGCTGACCTCGAAATAGAGACTGCTATAAGGTTGGCGCGGAGGATGACGCAAAGGCATGTGAGCTTCGTGGGGAGTCCGACTGCCTTTTTTGACATTGCAACGGACACAAGCGGTAACAA
Source organism: Nostoc sp. (assembly GCF_036917415.1). Lineage (GTDB taxonomy): Bacteria > Cyanobacteriota > Cyanobacteriia > Cyanobacteriales > Nostocaceae > Nostoc. The sequence goes on from NZ_JBALDJ010000107.1 coordinate 110,945, forward strand.
TATTCTCCCAAGCATCGCCCCCGCCGCGCGATCGCGGTATTACATGGTCTAGTGTCAACTCATCCCCTGTGTAACCACAGTATTGACAGGCATGACCATCACGGTGCAATATATTTCGGCGAGTTAGAGGGATTTCTTTATAAGGAACGCGTACATAATGACGCAACCGGATCACGGTCGGCAACGGGAAATCCGTATACAGAAATTTACCGTTGTGTTCCACGCGTTCTGCTTTGCCCTTGATTAAAAGAACTACAGCACGACGCCAACTCGTTATATTGAGAGGTTCGTAAGAGGCGTTTAAGACTAAAACCTTCCCCATTATTTGCGCTCAGGGTATGAGTTTTACAATATATTAACACAAATACACCCTGCTAGGGAAATGAGAAGAAATTATACTTTGGAGAGAATTTGGAAATTGAGTGAGGGGTGAGGAATTAGGAGTTTAGAAGTAAAATTTATAACTTGATTAAAATTATTACGTAGACTGACGCAATCGCGCAGCGTCTTGTAGAGAAGAACGGAGTGAAAAGTGAAGCCGTAAGATTTACTTTTAACTCCTAATTCCTCACTCATAACTCTTAACTTTAGCGCCGCAACATCTTGTATCAATTCCAATCTGAAGGTTAAACTTCCTATTTAATCTGATCTCGCTTTTAGGAGCGTGTATAGATAGATAACTTGAAAGTTTAGCCGTGGCGGGATAGGAGTCAGTACAAATGTTAAGTCGCAAACAAATCCCTGGTGTAGTTCCTAATCAGCAGTGCGATACCTACGCATGGTTTTCGCAACGAGCTTGGGTCGAAATTGATTTAGAGGCGTTGTCGCACAATGTAAAGCAATTGGTGGAGTTTTTATCGCCGTGTACCCAGTTGATGGCAGTAGTAAAAGCTGATGCCTATGGACATGGAGCGGTAACAGTCGCCCAAATTGCCATCCAATCGGGAGCTAGTTGGCTGGGAGTGGCTACAGTTCCAGAAGCTATTCAATTGAGAGAAGGCGGGATTGAAGCGCCCATTTTGATTTTAGGGGCAACTCATACACTAGAGCAGATTCATGCGATCGCTCAATGGAAACTTCAGCCCACACTCTGTAGCCCTAAACAAGCTTTAGTATTTTCTGATACTCTAGAATCGATGAATCATGATTCTCCAGTACCCGTACACATCAAATTAGACACGGGAATGTCTAGATTGGGAACTAATTGGCAGCAAGCTGGCGAATTTGTGCAATTAGTGCAGCGATTACCACATCTTGACATTGCCAGTATTTATTCTCATTTGGCGACAGCAGACGATCCCGATACCACGGCAATGGAAGAACAGCATAAACGATTTGAGGATGCGATCGCTCAAATCAAAGCAATGGGAATTCAAGTACGCTGTTTGCACTTGGCAAACTCAGCTGCTGCACTCACAAATCCAGCACTGCACTACGACATGGTACGTGTAGGTTTAGCTGTTTACGGATTATATCCAGCACCGCATTTACAAAATGCGATCGACCTCAAGCCTGTTTTGGAACTTAAGGCACGAGTTACCCAAGTCAAAACAATTGCCGCAGGAACTGCTGTTAGCTACGGGCATCAATTTATTGCCCCACGTGAACTTCGCCTCGCCGTCGTGGGAATTGGCTATGCTGACGGTGTTCCCCGTAGTCTTTCCAACAAAATGCAGGCGTTAATTCGCGGTCAGCGGGTGTCGCAAATTGGGACAATTACAATGGATCAGTTGATGCTGGATGTGAGTGCCATACCCAATATCCAAGAAGGGGAAGTAGTCACCTTGCTAGGGGAACAGGGAAAAGAACAAATTTCAGCAGACGATTGGGCAAAACAATTAAACACTATTTCTTGGGAAATTCTCTGTGGATTCAAGCATCGTCTGCCTCGTGTTGCAGTTATGTAATTGGGCATGGGACAAAACAGTTCCGAGTTTCGAGTTCCGTTAGCGGAAGCGGGGCGTTTAGCCCGTGCTGAGTAAAGAAGTGAGATTCCCCACTCAGCACTCAGCACTCCTGAAGGGCATTGGGCATTGGAAGAAGACTTACTGCAACTTTTGCTCTGCTTTATTATTGTCCACTTCCTATTTCCTATTCCCTATTCCCAAAAATAATTTCTTATGGTAATATAATAAACTGATGCGGATGTGGCGGAATTGGCAGACGCGCTAGATTTAGGTTCTAGTTCCGAAAGGAGTGAAGGTTCAAGTCCTTTCATCCGCACTTGTAATTGTGGAAAATCGCATGAGTCAACAGGCTCATCTGTTATACAAGGACTAATTATTTATCGTCGGTGACAGATTAATCTCATAATGACAATTAAAATGTCATTATGACAAATTAGTGTCGCTTAAGGACTAGAGACAAATTTAATCTCGTTAAGATAATACACCCTGTAATTATCATACAGAACAATTAAAACAAGCGGATGAAAGGATTTGCTTTCAACGCATCCCTAAATTTAATAATTACTAAAACCTAGCTCTAATCTCAGTTTGAAAGATTTTTAAATCCTCCCATTGCTGAGAGGACGGTTGCAAGCAATGCTGCTTTACCCGTGGGGACGGTTGTTTGTCTTTCAACCCTCCCATTGCTGAGAGGACGGTTGCAACTTCAGCCCATTCTTTTGAATAGCCTTATCCACGCGATCGCACGAACAACCTTTGCAACTGGCAGAGAAGTGCGGGCTACGCCAAGGCATCCATCCTCTTTTTACCTGAAACTGTCATTAAACGATGCCTGGGTTTGGGTACACCAACGCATATTTTGAAATCAAGCGATCGCGTTGCGAAGAAAATGAATAAAGTCGAGCTAAGGTATTACTCGTTTCCATCCTTTGATAGAATCGGCTTATCTGTTGCCAGAGAATCAATCCTGTGGAAAACCCCATTGCTCTACCTCTGCTCCCAACGGCGGCTGAACTTCCCGACTCTGACGATTGCCCTGTGGATAACGAACTGCAAAACCTAGTTCCTAACTTACTATTGGCTATTTTGTCAGCTATTTGGAGCGATCGCCAGGATTGGTTCTTTGGTGTGGATATGGGCATCTATTACCTACCGACTGCGCCACGGAAAGCCATCGTCCCCGATGGTTTTTTGAGCTTGGGTGTGGAACGGCGGCGACAACCGAGTGGAAGACTCAGTTACGTGCTGTGGGAAGAGAATTGGATTCCACCAACTTTGGTTGTAGAAGTTGTTTCCCAAACCTATGACGGAGAATACGACATTAAACTAGGCAAATATCTGGATTTGGGAGTGTTGTATTACGCGATCTACAATCCTGACTATTGGCAGCGAGATAATCATGCTCCCTTTGAAGTGTACCAGCGATTTGACGATAAGTTTATTTTGCAATCGCAAGAGAAGTTTTGGATACCGGAATTGCAACTGGCGATTGGTGTAGCTGCGGGTATTTACAAAGGTTGGGAGCGGGAATGGTTGTTTTGGTTTGATCGAGCTGGCGATCGCTTTTCTAGTCCAGATGAGCGAGTCGAACAAGCTCAACAGCGAGCCGAACAAGCAGAACAAGCTCTACAAGACTTGCAAAATCGTCTCAAACAGCGCGGTATTGACTCAGATAGTTTGTAACTCTGAAGAAACACTTGGATGTAAGGCTTATGGAGTAAGGGAGAGAAAAGAGAGAGCATTTGACTTTGCCTGAGATGGGTAGTTTTGGCATCTAGCTTTACTACAGATGCATAGGCGAAGCCCGTCGCAGACATCGCCTCCAGCTCTTTTTGGCTAGGACGAGGATTAAAATGAAATCGCTCCCACCTAGCTTTAATTTGTCACGGCGACATTTACAGCAGTTTTCGTTTGGATGAAGTACAAAGTCACTAGTTTTGAGGCAGGAGGCAGGAGGCAGTTATGCTGGAGGCAGAAGAATAATTTAATTTTTGAGTCCTCGGTTTTGTACCTCACGCTTGTTGCAAACTGCTGTAATTAGTCACTGTACAATTAAGCTAAATCTGAGGTGAGGAGTTTTTCAATTAGTTCGATAACACCATCCCCCCGACTACCATTAGTCACAAAATCCACGCGCTCTTTGAGCATCGGTAAAGCATTGGCAACTGCTACTGAATAACCACAAAAACTCAGGAAATCACAGTCATTTTCTGCATCGCCAATCCCGACTACATTTTCAGATGATAACTGCATCTGAGCCAAAACGGCGGCTAACCCTGTGGCTTTATTAATTCCTGACGGTAGAACCATCACCGCAGCTTTGTTCAATATGACTTGTAATTCTAATCCCAAGTGGCGGATAGTTTCTAAAACTGTGGTTTCATGGGGATGCCATGTAGCGACAATTACACGACCAACTGACAGAGGTTTGACTTGGCGATCGCGCAATGCGTTAATAAATTCTGCTGATGGTTGCGAACCTAATAGTCTCTCTTTACGGGTAGCTGGTGAGTACAGCAAAGCGCCGTTTTCTGCTACTACATAATCAAATAAATTTACTTGTACAAAAACTTGCAGCAATTCATCTAGCTGTCTACCTGTCACCAAGATGAGTTTGTAACCAGAACTTCGCAGATGTGAAAGTGCTGCCAAAGTATTTTTATTTACATGATTATCAGTTGCTAGTGTACCGTCGTAATCAGTAGCCAATACAGAATAACGCATAATGTTACTCAATTTTTGTTATTGGTTTGTCATTGTATTGTATTGCTTACCAATGGCGGGTTTTTATTGTAAATTCATAAGTTTTGATCGACTTTTGGTTATATCTAACCTGTTCCATAAATTCAGGTATATATAGCAATTCTATTAAGGCAAGCTTATACGCCCAGGTGAGTAAGGAAGTGGGCACGATAAAACCAATATATTATCCTACTCACACTACATCAACAATAGGAATAATTTTGCTGTGCGATCGTGTATTTTGAACAACCAGAAAAATTAACCTGGAGACGCCGGTTAATTTCACACCTTTTTTTGGTACAGTTGCTAACCGTTCTGAATTATGTTTTATTTTTGTCAGAAAAATCAGTATTATCCCTGTAGTCACAACGGGGCTATTTAATGAAAAGTGGCTTCATATAGTTCTTACCTGTTTAAAAACTAGACTTTAATTAAGTGTAAATACGGTAGTTCAAACATATTACCGTTTGCAAAATCAGTATTATTCCTGTGGTCAGATTAGGGTTACTCAATGGAAAGTGGCTTCATCTAGTCTTGACATTTTTATGTCTTATTTCTCGAAAGATGTTGATAAATCTCAGTAATAGTAAGTATATTAATCACAATTTACGAACTTATTAAGATTTGCTCATCTGAAAATAACGCTACTCTCGTTGAGTTTGACCACAAAACTAGATGTGAACTGATGTATTTTTAAATACAAAAGTTTAATATTTTTTACTTGATTTTAATTGTGGAATAACTTTACACGAATTTGGATTACACGTATCGAATTTAGCTGAAGTGAAAGCAAAATGAGCACAACTCCTATAGGTAGCTACAGGTTGTTCCAGAAACTACATCCGCTATCTCTGTTGGCACAATTAACAAGTCGCCATGCTACAGGTTGCTTAAGCGTATTTACCGGGATAGTTTCTTGGTCAATCTATCTAGAGGACGGTAAACTTACTTATGCCTCCTATTCAGATAAACTATTTGAGCGCCTTGATAGTCACTTACGGCGCTTGAGTCAGCAAATTCCCCCTCTCAACAGCGCCACTCGCATACAGATGCGGCTAATGTTTGAGACGAAAAATGAACATCAATCAATACCAAATGCAGATTACCAAGCTATTTGTTGGTTAGTAAATCAGGAATATATTACCTCTGTGCAAGCAGGAAACCTGATAGATGAATTAGCAAAAGAAGTAATGGAATCATTTCTGTGTTTAAAAGAAGGTAGCTATGAATTCAGTTCAGAAAGCTCTTTGGATGAACTACCAAAGTTCTGCCACCTAGATTTACGGTTACTTGTTGAACACTGTCAAAAGCAGTTACGAAATCGGCAAAATATTCAGTCATCAATTCCGGCTGGTGGGAGTTCTCAAGTTCAGCCACAGCTGCAAATAAAGCTTGGGCAAAAATTGCCAATACCAATCAATTTTGATATTCCTGAGAATAATAAAACTACTCAGCCACCTGTTGGCAAAAAACTATATACAATTGCCTGCATTGATGATAGCCAAACAGTTTTGAATTCCATCAAGCATTTTTTGGATGAAAACACATTTTCAGTTGTAACAATCAACGATCCAGTAAAAGCTTTAATGCAAATTCTGCGGAGTAAGCCCGATCTGATTTTGCTAGATGTTGAAATGCCAAGTTTAGATGGCTACGAGCTATGTTCTTTATTACGGAAACATTCAGCTTTTAAAAATACACCAATTGTTATGGTAACTGGTAGAACAGGATTTATCGACAGGGCAAAGGCGAAAATGGTCAGATCGTCAGGATATTTGACCAAGCCTTTTACACAATCAGAATTGCTAAAAATGGTTTTTAAGCATATTGGTTGATTGGAACAAGGTAAATAAAAATAACAAAATATGTTTAACTTATTTTTTGAGGAGATTTAATAGTGAGCCTGACTTTGCTTGGCACAATTCTGATTGTAGAAGATTCTCCCAGCGAATTGGAATTAATGAGCCATTATCTCAAAGAGAGTGGTTACAACGTAATTAAAGCAAGTGGTGCAAAAGAGGGTTTAGAAAAAGCTGTGTTAGAAAAACCAGATGCGATCGTTACTGATGTAGTAATGCCAGAAATGAGTGGATTTGAATTATGTCGTTCTCTGAGAAGAAATCCGATTACTGCAAAAGTGCCGATTGTAGTTTGTAGTTCCAAAAATCAAGAAATTGACCGTTTGTGGGCAATAAGACAAGGTGCAGATGCCTATATAACTAAACCTTACACCCGCGAACATCTCCTACGTACTATTAAATTAGTGGTAATTTGAATCAATGACTAATACAAACATTACTCTTTCTTCAAAACCAATCCCAAATAATTTAGCAGATGGTTATCTGAAGTTTCAGCTAAATCAACAAACATCTGCTGTTTTATCAATAAGGCATACGCAAGAAGCAATTATTGTGCCTATTGAATCTATTACGTCAATGCCCAATATGCCGTCCTGCATATTAGGATTAATGAATTGGCGGAGTCGGATAATTTGGGTAGTTGATTTACCAAGAATGCTCAATTTAGAATCCCTAGATTATCGATTGCGACAGTACAATGTAATAATTATTCAAGTGGAATTATTAGTGTTGGGCTTAGTTGTACAAGAAATAAAAGGTACAACTAAGTTCATAGTTGATGAGATTCATTCTCCTATTGGACAAGTGGCATCCAGTTTAGTTCCTTATTTATGTGGGTGCGTTGTGCAACAGGAAGAAATATTATTGGTATTAGATGCACAGGCGATTGTGCAGTCTTCTATTCTCCGCAGTGATTAGGGTTTACTACTAAAAAAAGATTTTTAGTGTTCTTATTCACATACTTAGGAGAGTTACTTTTATGTTTAATAAAACCAATACGAATCAAGGTAATAGCGCTCAAAATCGAGCATCACTGATTTCATCCCAAAAAGCCATTGGAACTGTAGTAAAACTACCAACTAAGCTGACTACTGAAACTGCTAATAATTCTTATTTGAATCAAGGGATTGCCTATTTTACAAGGCTGGGATTGGTTAAGAAAGCGACTATTTTAGCGATCGCAATCGGTACAATACCAGTATTGGGCATCGGTGCGATCGCTTTTGGTTTTGCCAACAAATCGATTACTAAGCAAATTACTCAATCTCAACAAGCCCAAGCCACTGGCTTAAGCGATAAAGTTAACCGCTTCATGCTGGGACGCTACGGTGATATTCAGGTAATATCAAACTTGCTATTTTTGACAAGTCCCCAAGCTGGTGTCAATATCACTACTCAAGAAAAGCAAGCAGTCTTAGATCGGGTTGTCGAAGCCTACAAAGCTTATGACAGTATTGCTGTTTTTGATCGCCAAGGTAACTTGATTGTCCAGTCCACAGGCGAACCCCTGGAAAATCAAAAAGACCATACCTATTTTCAAGATGCTTTACAAAAAGATACTCCTGTGGTCAGCAAACCGGAAGCAGCAAAAAATACTGGTGTTGTAAGTATTTATCTAGCCGCACCTGTGAAAGAGACAAGGACGGGCCAAACTATTGGCGTGGTACAAGCACGTATCCCCGGAAAATCTTTAGAGGAAGTCATCAAAAACTACGCAGCCAACGGACAACAATACCATTTGCTCGATGCTTCGGGAACAGTTTTCTTAAGTCCCCAAAAGGAATTATTAGGGAAAGAGGCCAAGGGAGAGTATTCTAATTTACCTAAGCTGCTAGCAGCTAAAAAGGTAGATAGTTTTATAGAAGTTCCCAAAACTCACAAAAAACAAAAACTAGTTAGTTATGTACCAGCTAGTACCCTAGATGGCTTACCTGATTTAAACTGGCAGGTACTTTTATCTACAGACACCGCAACTGTATTTGAACCGCAAAGACAATTATTGTGGACTATAGCCATTGGTACAGCAGTGACAGCATTGATTGTGGGTGCGATCGCATCTCGGTTAGCTAAACTGACTACACAGCCAATTCTCAATGCAACTGCGGCATTAGCAAAGTTAGGTCAAGGTAAATTTAATACCCGTCTGCAAATCGAAAGAGAAGACGAATTAGGGGTATTGAGTGCAAATATCAACCTGATGGCTGAACAATTGCAGGTCTTAGTTAAGGAACAGCAACAAGAACTGGACGTTGAAGGGGCAAAATTACTAGCAGATATTACCCTACGGATTCGGAGAAGTCTCAAAACTGAAGAGATTTATCACGCAGCAGTCAAAGAAGTTCAGCGAATTCTAAAAACAGACCGGGTAATCATTTATAGTCTGAATCCAGATACTTTGGCTGGCGTTGTCGTTGCAGAATCGATAACTGGTAATTGGCCGGAAATGCTGGGAGTGCAAATTGATCACCCCTATTTTCGGGAACATTATCTAGAAACTTATGGCGATGGAGAGGTGCAAGCAGTTGCCAACATTCATCAAGACCAAAGCCTGAAAAATGCCGACGGTTACATCCAACTGTTGGAAAAATTTGCTGTCAAAGGTAATTTGATCGTACCGATTCTTGCCCAAGAAAAGCTTTTAGGCTTACTAATTGCTCATCATTGCGAAACTCCTCGTGTTTGGCAACAGCCGGAAATGGACTTGTTTCAACAGATAGCAACTCAAGTCGGCTATGCCTTAGAACAAGCCAAGTTATTAGAAGAGATAGAGAAAATCAGAAATGTTGCTGTAACCGGATCAAACGAAGAATGGCAAGAAAACGAAATACTGCAACAACAACTTTTACAACTACTCAACGACGTAGAAGGTGCAGCTAGAGGCGACTTGACAGTGCGTGCAGACGTAACCGCGGGAGAAATCGGCACTGTTGCCGACTTTTTCAACTCCATTGTGGAAAGCCTCCGGGATATTGTTACCCAAGTTAAACAAGCTGCTATCCATGTAAATAGTGCCATTGGCTCTAACGAAGGAGCCATCCGCCACCTAGCAGAGGAAGCACTCACCCAAGCTGCCGAAATCAACCACACCCTTGATGCTGTTGACCAAATGACCCAATCAATGAAAGCTGTAGCCGAAAGTGCCGAAAAAGCTGCCTTCATTGCTAACCATGCTGCTCATACCGCCACCAAGAGTGGACACGCGATGGATTTGACAGTACAAAATATCCTGTCTTTGCGGGAAACAGTGGGTGAAACTGCCAAGAAAGTCAAACGTTTGGGAGAGTCTTCGCAACAAATTTCTCGCGTAGTTTCCTTGATTAACCAAATCGCGATTCAAACCAACTTGCTTGCTATCAACGCCGGTATTGAAGCAGCACGTGCGGGTGAAGAAGGTCAAGGTTTTGCCGTAGTGGCTGAAGAAGTCGGCGAACTAGCAGTTAGGAGTGCCGCAGCAACCCAAGAAATTGAGCAAATTGTTGAAAATATCCAACGAGAAACCAGTGAAGTGGTGCAAGCAATGGAAATAGGCACTACCCAAGTGGTAGAAGGTACTCGAATTGTAGAGGAGGCGAAACAAAGTCTAAGTCAAATTTTGGATGTATCGTGTCAAATTGACTCCTTAGTGCAGTCGATTTCTACTGCAACTGCATCTCAGGTGGAAACATCGCAAAGTGTTAGCCAATTGATGAAAGATATCGCTGCAATATCACAACGCACCAGCGATTCTTCTCACCAAGTTTCCCAATCTCTGCAACAAACTGTGGACATTTCCCAGCAGTTGCAAGAGACTGTCGAGGCTTTCAAAGTTAGTTAAGTTTGTCATTTGTCATTTGTCATTTGTCATTTGTCATTTGTCATTTTACTAATGACCAATGTCTAATGACTTTTGTCATTTGCCATTTGTCCTTTGTCGTTTTACTAAGACCAATGACCAATGACTAATGACTAACGATCAATGACCAATGACCAATGACCAATGACTAAGGACAAAAACCATGCTACAAGACAAAGAACTAGAAATCCAGATGCAGTTTCTGGAAGAGGCAACAGATTATTTAAATACCTTAGAAGGGGTATTGCTGGAAATCGATACTAGTAACCGCATCGATTTGGATAAAATCAATGCTGCACTCCGGGCCACTCATTCTATTAAAGGTGGTGCGGGGATGATGGGATTTAGATCGCTAAGTGATTTATCTCACCGTCTGGAAGATTCCTTTAAAGTTTTAAAAACTAAAAAAAATTCTTTAGAAATTGATACTCAGTTGCAAAGTTTATTGCTATCTGGAGTTGACTGGCTGCGTCAGATTGTAGAATTGCTTGCAGAAGGGAATGTTGTTGAAGATCAGTGGTTAGCAACTTTTTGTTATCCAATTTTTGATGAGTTGCACGATCGCTTGGGCGACCCTACCCCAGAAGATGCATCAACCATGCTATCCCCAGAGGACGGGCAAGACGTTATCCCTTTGCTATTTGCCACAGAAGTAGAAGAGTGTTTGCAGCGTCTAGAATCTATATTGGCAGATAGCGAACAAGCCAGATTGCATGAAGAAATTGCGATCCTGGCAGATGAATTAGGCGGTTTAGGGGAAATGCTCCAGTTGGCAGCTTTTAGGAAGCTTTGTGAGTCAGTAAGGCAGCATTTGGAAACTGTTAGTAGCTCGCGCATTCCTGAAATTGCCCAGTTAGCATTGCAAGCATGGCGGCGATCGCAAGCTTTGGTGCTGACGAATCAATTAGATAACTTGCCTACAGAAATTGATTTGGGTAGTTATACGCAATCCCAGCCATTATTACCAGCAGAAGTAATACCACAGCTTATCCCCACAGATGTCCTAGACACAGAAGTAGTGTCAACAGCTGTTTGGCAAGCAGAGATAACTCCAGAAACTTGGACTAAAAATGAAGCAACCGCAGCCAATTTTACATTTGTAGATGCAGAATTTACCGATGACGTAAATGCTGTTAATGTCACTGAACACAATACAATATTTGCTAAAGAAGAGAATCCTCCAGATGCCAAATTTAGCGAAGGCAAAGGAGAGCCAGTTGCCGTTGGGAAAGAACGAGAAATTCATGAAAACAGCGTCCGAGTTCCCAGCAAACAACTAGAGCAAATTAATGATTTATTTGGCGAACTGATTGTTCAGCGCAATGGGTTAAACTCACAACTAGAAAGATTACGCAAACTCGTTCGTAACCTCAACCAGCGAGTCCAAGTTCTCGACCGCGAAAACCAGGAATTACGTCTAGTCTCCGACAAAATTTCCACTCAAGCTACCATGTCTAATGGGGCACAGATGCAAGCTGGAAATGGCCACCAAGTACAAGGTATAAACACAGAATTTGATGCCTTAGAAATGGATCGCTATAACGAATTAAACCTGCGATCGCAGGAAGTTATGGAAACCATTGTTCAGGTACAGGAAGTTACAACAGATGTGCAACTCAGCGTAGATGATACAGACCATATTGCTCGTAAACTCAACAAAACATCAAAACAGTTACAGACGAAACTAAATCACATCCGAATGCGGCCGCTATCCGATTTAATTGAACGGTTCCCTAGAGCTTTGCGCGATTTAAATGTAGAGTATGGGAAAAATGTCCAGTTAAAAATTGAAGGTGGTAACACTTTAATTGAACGCAGCATTTTAGAAGCTTTAAACGAACCTTTAATGCACCTGTTAAGGAACGCTTTCGATCATGGTATCGAAGACTCTGCCACGCGTCGCCTTTTGGGTAAACCAGAACAAGGATTAATTGAAATTACAGCTACTCACCGCAGTAATCGCACGATCATCACCATCCGTGATGATGGTTGGGGCATTTCTCTGGAAAAAATTCGTACCCGCGCCCTAGCGATGGGATTGGATGCTTCTCTACTGACTAATGCTAGCGATGAAGAACTGTTATCACTAATTTTTGAACCAGGTTTTACCACCTCTGAGCAAGTAACAGCATTATCTGGTCGCGGTGTCGGTATGGATGTGGTTCGCAACAACCTCAAACTGATTCGAGGAGATGTGAAAGTTGATACAGAACCAGGAGTTGGTACTACCTTCACCCTCTCAGTACCCTTTACACTTTCGGTTGCGCGAGTTCTGCTGGTAGAAATCAACAAAATTCTATTAGCATTTCCTACAGATGTGATTTCAGAAATATCTTTACTCCAAGACGAGCGAGTTTTCGAGATGGCTGGTAGCGAAGTTTTAAATTGGCAAGGAACCATGCTGCCACTGATTCGCCTAACTGGTTATTTAGAATTTAATTGCCTACGCTACGATAGCCCAGAGTTGGAAATTCCGGCAGCCATTAGTACTAACAGTGTGTTAGTAGTCAAAGGTAATAATCAGCCAGTTGCAATCCAAATAGATCGTTGCTGGGGCGAACAAGAAGTTGCAATTCGCCAAGTCGAGGGGAATATACCTTTACCTGAAGGCTTTAGCAACTGCACAATTCTCGGTGATGGTCGAGTTGTGCCACTAGTTAATGTCAATGAGTTACTGTATTGGATTGCTACGAATCAGCGGACTCCCAGAGGCACTCAATTACCATCAGCAAGGTTAAAAACACCGTTCTTGATATTTGATGAAGACAAAATATCAGCAGCATCTATTAAGCAGAAAGGCACAATTTTAATCGTAGATGATTCAATTAATGTACGCCGCTTTTTAGCTTTGACCCTTGAAAAAGGAGGGTATCAAGTAGAGCAAGCGAAAGATGGTCAAGATGCTTTAGAAAAACTCCATAATGGATTGAAAGTTGAGGCGGTAATATGCGATATTGAAATGCCTCGCCTTGATGGTTATGGCTTTTTAGGTAAGGTAAATTCAGACGTTGATACAAAAAATATTCCCGTTGCCATGCTGACTTCTCGTAGCAGCAATAAACATCGGCAACTAGCTATGCAATTGGGGGCGCAAGCTTACTTTTCTAAACCTTATAACGAGCAAGAGTTACTCCAAACGCTGGAGGAAATAATTCGTAATGTTGCAGAAAAGGCAGCTTCTAATTAAAAATTGATAATTCATAATTAGGTTTCAGATATTTTCGTAGTGGCGTGGCACAACTAAAATAGTGCATTAGATGTAGGTTGGGTTGAGCAATGCGAAACCCAACATTGATCGGAGTGTTGGGTTTCGTTCCTCAACCCAACCTACAAATTTTTTTGCAACAATTTAGCCTTGCCGCAGACTACTGCAAAGGATGCAAAGGATATCTACTTATTAATGCCAACTGATGTTGTGCATCAATAAAACCTCTTCACATATTCGGACACCCTGGCATATTATCTCCAAGCAGCAACCGTGCCAGACTGGGTAAAGCTTCACCATAGGTGGGATGGATGTGAACCGATCGCTCTAACAACTGCCAAGTTGCTCCTGCTTCCATCAAGGATAAAAATACATGCACCAGTTCAGCAGTTTCGTACCCCACCAGGGTTGCTCCCAGGATTTTGTCTGTGTCGCTGTCGATCGCCATGCGATAAAATCCGAGGTCATGCCCCCACTCGATCGCACGCGCAATTTGGCTCATGGGTAACGTGACAGCACGCGCGTTGATGCCTTGTTTCTGAGCTTGTTCTAACGTCATACCCACTCGCCCCACCTGGGGTTCTGTGTAAACCGCATAGCCAAGGACGCGATCGCTCCGTGTCCGGTTTTCTCCACACAAAATTGCTTTTAAGCGGCGATAGTCCTCCCACGAGACGTGCGTAAAGGCAGGCTGTTTGGCAGCATCCCCAATCGCATAGACTCCAGAACAGGTAGTATGGAACTGGTCATCAATTTTGATAAACCCTCGATCGTCTAGCTCAATTTTGCTGGCGGCTGCATTTAATCGACTTGTATTGGGTTTCCGTCCAATCACAACCAGTAACGCTTCTCCTTGGAGTTGTTCGCCACTGCTCAGGGTCAGCCTAAACACATTACTCTCGTGGGCGACGTGATTCACATTGACTCCAAAGTGAAGCCCAATCCCATCCTGTTTTAATGCTTCTGCTAAGACCTTGCTGACATCAGCCTCTTCCCGGTCGAGGAGGCGATCGCCCCGCACAATTAAGTCGGTCTGACTGCCCAAACGCGCTAGTCCTTGTCCCAATTCCAAGCCAATATAGCCGCCTCCAATCACCAATAAACGGGCTGGTAAGGTGTTCAAGTCAAAGAAGTTGCGGTTGGTCAGATAGGGAGTTCCTGCAAGTCCGGGAATGTCAGGAATCAGCGCTGACGTGCCTGTGTTAATAATTACCAAAGGAGCCTGAACGGTAACATCCCCACCTTTGACCGTCCGTTCACCCACAAAAGAAGCTTCGGCACAAATGACTTTGACACCTGCAGTCTCCAATCGCTTGCGAATCCCCTGATTAAAGCTGCTGCGGATTCCCCGAACTCGCTCCATGACAGCTGGAAAATCCACTTCAACCTGCGTATGGATGCCTAACTTCTTGCCCTGACGCGCCCGCCCTGCTGCATGAGCCGCAGCTAAGAACGCTTTCGACGGAGTGCAGCCATAGTTGATGCAACTGCCGCCTAAAGCATCCCGCTCAAACAAGACAACTTTACGTCCCTCATTGGCAAAATCAGCCGCCAGTGGAATGCCTCCTTGACCACTGCCGATTACAATCACATCTGCTGTTTCCATCAGCGCTAAACTCCTTGGAGATAGTTTGCTTGGGTTCTAATTAGGTGTTCTTATTCTTCAATGCTGATTCCAGTCAAACCACTTAAATTATTTGAGTTAAAATTCAACTTATCAGGTTGTGCGTGGTATTCGTGATATTCTCTGTGAAAAATTGCAAAAGGTATTGATCCGAGAAATTTCTATATCAATTCAATTTGTAGTGAATTTATGGTAACTGTGACACTGACGGCTGTTGCTACTGCGATCGCTACTACGCTTTGGACTAAAGCCCAGGAGAAAATCGGCGAAAACATTGGTGATGCTACATGGACACCCGTAGTAAGGCAGCAGATAGCTTAGGCAGAATCGACCCAGGCAATAAAATTGCGATCGCCGCTTTGGTGCAATTGCTGCAATCAAATCATGTGGATGACGACACCCGTAGGCAGGCAGCATCTAGCTTAGGGCAAATTCTACAGGATAATAAACATCGCTTTGAGGTAGTTGAAGCTTTAAGTGGTTATTGGCGATTGGATGATGAAAACTACAATTTAGCCTGGGAATGCGCCCAGAATATGACTTACCCCGATTTCTTTCAAGCTTGGCATCAGCATAACCTTGCTACTCGTGCAATGCAAAGCTTAAAGAGAATCCTCTTCACAAGAATAATTTAAGTACTTTTGTAGCAGCGACGTTACAAATGAAGTTCCCGTGGTAACAACAGCTTGTCCATTTGTTAGCAACACAGAAGCGGACGTTAAGAATAAAGTTGTTGTCGTTACCAAAGCTTATGCGTTCGTTACCAACACAACTTGTTTTGTTACGAATACTTATCTATTTGTGGCAAACGCTTATGCGATCATTAACAATAGAACTTGTTTTGTTACAAATGCTTATCTATTCGTGGCAAATGCTTATGCGATCGTTACTACAGCTTAAGCAAAACTTATCAATTAACGACAAAATATAGCCATTCTTGTTTTGATACCTTGGCGTGAACTTCGAGAGTTATGTCTTTCCGTGCAAAAATGGATTGACAATCTGTAAGGCATTTTCAATAATTAAGCTATCTTGCATATCTTCTGAGTACAAAATACTTGCTTGCCCTAAAAATGAGACTATCCCAAAACGATAGCAAATAGCGAGCGCGCAATTTGACTGCATACTGAAGCGTTTCTAGTAAGACAGGCAAGATTTCACAGCCTTCTGAAAAATCTTCAATTAAGTTTTGAATCTGCGAGTTATCAAAACCTGCTTTACGGATTAAATTTGCACAAACTTCATTGATAACTTGCGTACTAACAAGTAGGTTTTCTTGACTTGTAACGTTTGTAGCTATTTGTTGCTTTTGTATTGCACTTAGATCGCTGGGGTTCAAGATAAAACGATAAAGCCAAATATTGGAATCAACAAAGCATCGTGTCAGATCACCAGCGTTCATTCGCTTCTTCTCTGGTGAGTGGTTTGAAACTTGCAATCTGGATAGGATTTGCAGTTAGCTGGGCTATGATACCCGTTTGTGGAAAACGCTTCTTTTTTGACAAAGGTTTTAATATCACAATTTGTACTATTTCGGCGTTGCGTATCTCGTCTTGATACTCAACGGGAATTTCGATTGTACCGTTGTTGACTTTAGCGTTAAAGTGTGTGTTTGTAGTCATTGGTTACAAAAGTTCTAAAAATCGGTCTAAATCTATCTAAACTTGTTTTAAACTTCAACTCGCCATGCAGCATAGGCAAGCGCCTCATAAATATCAGCTTCTTCGAGATAAAAATATGCTTTGAGAATATCGCTATTGCTGTGTCTAGAAGCCATTAACCCAACCTATTCCAAAATGATAAAATAGCGATGTCTACAACTGGCTACGCCTACGCGCGATTTGACTGCATACTCAAGCGTTTCTAGCGAGACAAGCAAGATTTCACAGCCTTTTCCCAATTCTTCAATTATATTTTGTTAAACCCTTGGGTTAAACTGTTGCTAAAGCACTCTAAAGTTTTTTATGACTCAATCACCAGTAAAAACTCTCTATGTAACAGACTTTGCATTATGGATTGAGCAGACTGTCAATAGCTTAAAATCCCAAGATTATAGCAATGTAGACTGGGAAAACTTAATTGAGGAGATAGAAGGATTGGGGAGGAGAGATAGACGAGAATTAGAAAGTCGTTTGACAACTTTATTTGAACACGCCTTAAAACGGAATTATGTAAATTTACCAGAATGTTATGGCGGTTGGGAAGCAACAATTAGCCGCACACAACAGGAATTAAGTCGTATTCTTCGAGATTCTCCTAGTCTGTGTAATTATTTTTTAACTATATGTGATGAATGTTATCAAAATGCACATAAAAATATGAGTAAGGAATATAAAACAAAATTTCCTGAGAATTGTCCTTTTCCTAATGGTGTAGAAACATTACTGAATGAAAGTTTTTGGTGTTGTTAAAAACCTGTAGTCATAATTTTTCGGTCATGCCTGCATATATTTTAGCTATCCCAAAACTATAGTAAATAGCGATATCTACGACGGGCTACGCCTACGTGCAATTTGACTGCATACTGAAGCGTTTCTAGTGAGACAGGCAAGATTTCACAGCCTTCTGAAAATTCTTCAATCGGGCATTGTTGCGGGAGTAATTGATAGAAAGATACTTATATAGCGCTTCTCGTTTGGATACAATACGCTCTGACTTCTCTCCAAACCTCTCTTTTAAAAGGAGAGAGGCTTTGATTCTTACTCCTCTTCCAGCAACAAAAGTTTTTCTGCTTCGCTTTCCTCATAAAAGAGGGTTAGGGAGAGGTAGGGAAGGGGCTGTTCTTGTTAGGTCTGTATTCCATACAATTGAGAACCACTATAGTTTTCAGAAATACAGGCTTATCACAACAGTTTTGCTGTATATTGAAGCGTTTCTAGCAAGACAGACTAGTTGATCGCAGCTTTCTAAAAATTATTCAATTAAGTTTTGAATCTATAAATTATCAAAACCAGCCTTGCGAATTAAATTTGAACATTATGATGTATCTATCAACTGTACAAGTGACTTTTTTTATTTTTTAAAAAATTAATCTGAGGAGTTTTAGGTGACAAAAAACAATAGAAAAAATGCTATCGCTCAAGCTATTTCCACAGCTGTTGCTCTGGGTTGGGTGATAATGCAAGTGGAATCAGCCCAAGCTGCTACTTTGACGGTTAACAATCTTGATGATAGTGGCTTTGGCTCATTGCGAGACGCTATCAACACTGCAACTAGCAATGACGTGGTAGAGTTCCTGTTGGGTAGTAATCCCAGTACAATTACCCTAACAAGTGGGACACTTGCGATCGCTAAAAATCTCACTATTAATGGCCCAGGTGCTAACTTACTTACCATTAGTAGCAATAATCACTTTCCCGTGTTTGACATTAACGCCGCCGATGTTAGACTTTCTGGGTTAGCGATCGCTGGTAATTTCAATGCTTACAGTTCTAGTAACCTAACCTTTACCAATAGCACTGTTAGCGGCGACAATTTTAAGATAGATAGTAACTTAAGACTTATCAATAGCACTATCAGCAGCAATAATATTGAGATTAATGCTAGTGATGTGGTGACGCTCACCGAGCATAGTCACTTATTTAGCAGCAACAATACTGTGATTAATACTAGTCAACTGATTGTCCAAGATTATAGTAACATCGGGACTCCCAACGGCATCATCAACAGCGGCACTTTAAATATCTCTACTGCTAATCTTGATTTAAATAATAACGTGGAAATTAACGCTGGTAGCAATAATTTAGGATTAGGAGGCAACATAACTCTTACAACCCCTAACCTGATTCTGAGAAGAGTACCCGAACCAAGTGCGATCGCTGGTGATAGCAATAATTCAGGAGTAGGAGGCAATATAATTGTTACAGCCAGTGACGTTGTTTTACTGACAAGAGTACCCGAACCAAGTGCGATCGCTGGTACTATACTTGCTGGTAGTGTGGTTTGGCTGACAAAGAGAAAGCAAGCAGCATTTCGCAAGGCGAAGGTATAATTACGTATTCAAATAAATTCGCAAATAAATTTAAATACTTAGCCTGCGTGCGCTGGCTAAGTATTTTATGGGCAATTAGTCGAATGTAATATCAATTACCTGCAACTAAAATACTTCCAGAAACCTTTATTAAGCCTCAACTTTTACACCCTTCCAGAAGGCCACATGGCCTTCAATGTTCTTAGCCTTCTCCTTAGAACTGGGATAATACCAAGCAGCATCTTTGTTGACTTGCCCATCAACTTCAATACTGTAGTAACTGGCAACACCTTTCCAAGGACAAGTAGTGTGAGTGTTGCTTTCAGTAAAGTACTGTTTGTTAATGGTGTCAACAGGGAAATAATGGTTGCCCTCCACAACTACAGTATTATCACTCTCGGCTAAAACAGCTCCATTCCAAATTGCTTTTGGCATAAATGACTTTGTAAATAAACTATACATATAACATTTTGACACTATTAGCTTATTTGTAGTGAATTTATGGAACCCGTGATACTGCCAAAATAGTTCAGAAGTCACGAAAAGGCAATGAGTTGGAGGATTTACCTCTAGATATTAATTGCAATCACTTTTTTTTATCAATTGGAAAATTAAAAGCATTTGCTTCCATCATCAAGATTTTCTAGCATATTGGTATGGAAAGTTAATTAGCCAAAACAAAGTTGGATTTCGGTTGATAGCCTCAAGCAAAAAATCTCTAGATATGTGAATAGGCGATGCCTGCGGCGAACTACGCTAATGCATCTTCTAAAAATACTTGTCAGATGAGGATTTTATTGAGCATATCTTTGTTTCTTTGAAGTTATTACTAAACTTTCTCCTAATTCCCCATTTTTCCAATTGGGGTGAATTTAATTCACCAGTTCGGGTAAATAACAAATCAACCCATCAGGTAAACTTCCGATTGGTTAAAACAAGAGACGCGAGGAATCGCCGTCTATACCATAATCAGTCTTTTTTTTCTGACTTTCTTAAATGCTTTGTTTGCAGCATTGGTGGATTTATCCCACTTTTGAGTTAATTAGGTTTGAAATAAAGTCGCACACGGGGTTAGAATAACTAAAAATATCAAGAAAATCAAAGTTTGTAGTGAATATACCCCACATCCCCAAATTACCCATACCACCGTCTCTTTTGGGGTCAGAAGTCGGTTCTTTTTCTGAGTTTACAGTTACTCAACGAATGCCTGCGATCGCTCGTAAAGTTATCGCTGAAAATAATTTCTCGTCTGAAATTAATACCAGCTTAGAAAACCTGGCTACAGAATTGCCAGCAGGATATGTGCAACCTCTTTTAAATAAGACTGCTATAGATTTTTCAGCCTGGAATACATATTTAGAATTATACAAAGATCGGCGTTGGGTAGATGTTCCTTGGTTTTTTGCCGAAACTTATTTTTTTCGGTTAATTCTAGAAATTACTAATTATTTTCGCCCTGGTGTCTGGCAAGGTGTCGATCCATTTGAGTTACAAAAGTCTCAAAGTTTAGAAGCATCTCTGGATTCGATTATTCTATTGTGTGGTCAGGCTAACAATTGGTTAGATAATTCACAACTCAAGGGAGAATCAAATCAAACAGCTTTAATAGCACTGTTATATTTTGCTTTGTGGGGAAATCGAGTTGACTTGAGTTTATGGTCAGCATCCGAGAGCGATCGCAGTCGTTTTGATATTCAAACCCAACTAGCTCACATCCTAGTAAATGATGCCTCCCAAGTCACGGAATTGTTAATCAACTCTCA
This sequence comes from Nostoc sp., assembly GCF_036917415.1. Lineage (GTDB taxonomy): Bacteria > Cyanobacteriota > Cyanobacteriia > Cyanobacteriales > Nostocaceae > Nostoc. The sequence continues at coordinate 131,847 of NZ_JBALDJ010000107.1, forward strand.
AGGAGGACGGATTGATTTTGTTGTAGACAATGCTGGTTTTGAACTTGTTTGTGATTTATTTTTAGTAGATTTTTTGTTAAGTAGCGGACTGGCAGATCGGGTTTACCTACACTTAAAGCCACATCCGACTTTTGTCTCTGATGCCACGATTAAGGATGTACATTACACAACAAGTTTTTTAGCCGCTAGTGGAAATCAACAAGTTACATCCTTTGCTAAAAGATTGCAAGACAATATTGCATCAGGGCGTTTAGTACTATCTGAAGATTACTTTTGGACATCGCCTTTAGCTTTTTGGGAAATACCCAACTACCTCAAAAATGAGTTAGCCAATGCGAGTTTGATTATAATCAAAGGAGATGCCAATTATCGCCGATTATTAGGCGATCGCCATTGGAATTTTACCACCAATATTGCAGATATAGTCTGCTACTTACCCGTGCCAATGGTAGCTCTACGCACCCTGAAGTCAGAAGTAGCAGTCGGTTTAAAACCAGAAGTTCTTGAGAAAGTAGCAAAATCTGACTCTTCTTGGTTGACAAATGGGCAGTGGGGTGTAATTCAGTTGGTAGTTTAGACAATTTTGAAAAATCGAGATAATTTGTAAGACAAATATACGTATCTTCACTACTTATAGGGTCGTCTACTCTACCCGTATTACCACAACCAGTTTAGGATAGACTAGAAACAATTTTTGAGGAAAATGGTAGAAAAAATCACAGCTGTGTTTAATGGCAAAGTGTTCTATCCGGCTGAACCGATCGCACTACCAATTAATACCCGCGTGCGAATCAGTATTGAAATTTTACCGCCAAGTGAACATGAAACAGTATCATTTCTGCAAACGGCGCGATCGCTCAATCTCGAAGGGCCGCCTGACTGGTCTGCCAATATAGATAAATATTTGTACAGTAAATAAACTTTTCATGCATTCTGAAGTCTTTCTTGATACATCATTTGCCATTGCCTTATCTGCACCGAGCGATCGCTTGCATAACCGAGCCTTACATCTGGCTAAAATATTACAAGCAGCAGAAACTCGTTTGGTGACAACACAGGCGGTGATGTTGGAAATTGGCAATGCCTTATCCCAACAACCTTATCGTCAGGCAGCAATCATATTATTAAATTCTTTAGTAGCAGACTCCAAAGTAGAAATTGTCCCCCTTTCCCAGGAACTCTACGAACGTGCTTTCCAGCTATATCGCGAACGAACAGAGAAAGAATGGGGATTTGTCGATTGTGTATCTTTTATTGTTATGCAATATAGCGGCATCACTGAAGCACTGACTGCTGATGAGCATTTTCAACAAGCAGGCTTTCGAGCATTACTGCGAGAAAATTTGCCGTAAAGATTGGGGATTGGGCATGAAGCACCTGTACTGAGCGACGTCGTAAAGCCTGCGGTATAGCTACGCTTAGGGCGCAGCCTCTCGTAGAGAAATATTGGGCATTGGTTATTCACAAATGACAAATGACAAATGACCAATGACAATTAAATATTTCGTTACAATCGGCGTGTGCATTAGGCATTCAAGAGTTATCAGCCATGAAATTGATTTCCGATCCACCGATTCCTGTGAAAATTCAAAAGATGAAGGAACGGGTGCGGTGGATGCATCCAAGTTTTGTGCAACGGGGAATTGACCAAACCAGTATAGTTATTGACGATCGCAGGCAGGATAATCCAGAATTTTCCTTTATGGTTATCGGCGATTCCGGTACTAAATCCCATTCTCGACACCACCCCCAACGAAAAGTTGCCGAACTGATGCTGACTCACCGCGATGATTGCAGCTTTGTGTTGCATACTGGCGATGTCATCTATGTGGTGGGTTCCCAAGAATATTATTCAACAAACTTTATTGAGCCTTACCGGGAATTTCTCGTCGGTGGCGACAACCCGAAAGGCATTCCTTATGACCGCATGGTGTTTAATCTGCCGTTCTTGCCAGTACTTGGTAATCATGATTACTACGATGTGCCGTTGATGTACCGTTTATTTACTGGCACAACATCGTCACTGCGCCGCCTGTTCCGCTACAAAGATATCGAGATTGGCTGGCATGGATCGTATCAAGGTAATGCTTATGCACGGGCATTTATGGACTACACTCAAGCGATGTCTCCACCAGAGTTAGAACGTCATTTAGATCGGCACTACACTGCAAAGACCGACACAGGGCGCTGTTTGCGTTATGAACCTGGACAGTTTACTCGTTTACCCAATCGCTATTACACCTTTCGTTACGGCGGGATTGACTTTTTTGCACTTGATTCTAATACCTTTAATACACCTTCACCTTTACCTGCAACTCAAGAGGGGGAAATTTACCGCCGCCAATTGCAAAAGCGTCGCCAGGAAATAGATCGAGAAGAATTACAGATTTTGAAAATATACGATGCCTACGGCGGCAAGCTACGCCTCAACCCAGATAAACCTACAGAAGCAGAACAACTCGATGACCTTAGTGCCAAATTAGACCAAATAAACGAGATCAAAATCGACATTGAAAAACAACTAGCATCTCATCAAATGCCTGCGATCGACTTTGAACAACTTGAATGGTTGCGAAGCAGACTAATCGAATCTTGGAACACCTCCGAAGTGCGCGGACGTGTAATCTTTTTCCACCATCCCCCCTACGTCACAGAAGCTACCAAGTGGAATCAGGCACAAACCTTGGCGGTTCGCCACCGCTTGCGCTGGGTGTTTGAACAAGTAGCAGAAACTCTTGGTTTTCTAATTAAAGAACGTCCCATAGTCGATTTGATTTTAAATGGACACGCTCACTGTTTAGAGCATCTTTGTACAACTGATACCGGATTTGCAGACTCGCACATTAACTGCATTATCTCTGGTGGTAGCGGTCATCGTCCCCGCTATCAAAGGCGAGAAGGGATTGAATTGATGGAAACTTTTGCTGAGATTGCAGGTAAATCCACTCGGAAAGTTGCGGATTCAACGCTATTTGTAGGCCGTCATCACTACAATTTCCAGAACCGACTGCCTTATTCATGTGTGCGGATTGATGTTCTGGATGGTAGCCCGCCCAAGTTTATCATCAGACCGCTGATTACTGAACGGCTTGAACAAAAGTGGCATAATACGGAACTTGAACCTTTTGTTATCTAAACGGGATGCGAAGTAATTGAAGACACCATTCCTCATCTCACTTGAAAATCAAATCCGAGTGCTGCTGGGTTGCTTTGAATGATTATCTTGGCGAACTTTTACTAAATGCACCTTTGCATTAAGACAAAAGCTAGGTATATCCTAATCTTGAATAGAGTTATGATAATCTCAAATTATGGCAGGACATAGTAAATGGGCAAATATTAAGCGCCAGAAAGCGTTAGTAGATGCAAAAAAGGGAAAAACCTTCACTCAGTTATCCAGAGCGATTATCGTTGCGGCTAGAAGCGGCGTACCAGATCCGGCGCTGAATTTTCAACTTCGCACGGCAATTGATAAGGCAAAGGCAGCGAGTATTCCCAATGATAATATTGAACGAGCGATCGCTAAAGGTGCAGGCACTTTTGGCGGCGATAATGCTATCTTTGAAGCCATTCGCTACGAAGGGTATGGCCCTTGTGGTGTAGCGATTTTAATCGAAGCCCTCACAGATAATCGTAATCGCACTGCTGCTGACTTGCGTGTAGCTTTTAGTAAAAATGGTGGCAATCTTGGTGAAACAGGTTGTGTTAGCTGGATGTTTGAACAAAAAGGCGTTTGTGTAGTCCAGGGTGTACTTGACGAAGAACAGCTTTTAGAAGCATCCCTCGAAGGCGGTGCCCAGTCTTATGAGATGACTGAAGATGAGATGGCTGAGGTATTTACTGATATTGCAAATTTAGAAACTCTTAATCAGACACTCAAAAATCAAAGCTTTAAGGTAACTGATGCCGAATTGCGCTGGATTCCTAGTAATAGTGTAGAAGTTACCGATCCCGATCGGGCGCGATCGCTTTTCAAGTTAATTGATACTCTAGAAAGCTTGGATGACGTGCAAAATGTCACAGCTAACTTTGACGTAGCAGAAGAATTGATGGCTCTCAGCATTTCCTAATCAAAATTAACCCAAGTATCATAGCCAAATTACAGTTATTTGGATGATATCCAAATTGTTACATTTAAAATGGAAATGCCAACAAGTATTTTTTAGCTAAGTATTCCACGAACCTATCCTACTAATAATATTTGTGCTATAGGACTCATATTTGATTGCGTGAAAAAAACTCAGTACACCTTTATTCCTTCTTCCCAGTCCCTACGAATAATTCAGGAATCAAATCGGATTGCTATACAAAACTTAAACTTATTGAGAAATGAAAACGAAAAATTAAGGTTTTGAAGCACATTTTACGACAAAAAGTCGGGATTTTTAGAATAGTAAGATAGGTTTACCTAAGCTCCAATAAGATTCGGTTGAGGTTTTTTGATAAAAATTCTAGATCGCTAAAGATGCGATAAATCATCATTGTAGAGACGGCGATTCATCGCGTCTCTTGCCTTACCCGAACAGTATTGACGTAAGTCCTATATTTGACGGATGTAAAAATAGACATGAAAGATTCATATCAATTACAAACTTATGACATACGTCTATTGGATAGTTAAATTGTTGATTACCTGATGAGGATTTTCAAGTGAATAAGTTCGCTAAAGCTTTACTTTTGGCTCTAATTTTTGCTGCACCTGTAACCGTTGCATCTCAAGCTCAAGCTAAAACTATTCATCATACTAGCGGAAAATATGCTAAAGTTCATCATACTAAACATCACAGACGTCATGCTAAAAAAATACATAAACATTTATAAATAGTTACTATTAGTCGTAAAAGTTTCTAGTAGCTCTGTAATTAAGTTTAGTGTTGGTTTCTCTGAAAAGATAACTGTATTATTTAACCCCGCTGGAATCCCTACCAATCAGCGGGTTTTTTTATTAACTTGCTCAAGGGTGCGATCGGATAAAAATCAAAGTTAAAAGCGATCGCCTAATCCTATCTGCTACCATCCAATTTAGTCTTCAAAACATATATGAAAGCAGACTATTTAGAAGAATCACTTTTTCGTGAGTTAGAGGAGCGTTTGCTTCAACCCGATGTCCGAAAGTCAGCTAAAGATATCATGGATTTACTTGCTGATGAGTTCATTGAATTCGTCAGCTTAGGGCGTGTTTTTAATAAACAGCAAATTATCGAGAGCTTGCAGAACGAACCCATCCAACCCCTGACTCAAAGATTGATAACAGAATTCAAAACGTTAGTTTTAGCAACAGGGGTTGTTTTAGTAACTTATCGTATAATCAGACATATATCTGGCGAACAACCTGTTCATTCGTTGCGAAGTTCCATCTGGAAATTAAACAACGATCGATGGAAAATGATCTTTCATCAGGGCACTCTGGTTAGAGAATCATCAGTGCGGTATGAGAAGTAATTGCCTAAGATTATTTAGAATCAAAGTTTTCCATAAAAAAGACTCAAGCATTCCTGCCTGAGCCTTTTCTAAATTCAATTAAGCTTAGTAGCGGTTGTTGCTACGGTTGTAGCCGCCGCCACCACCACGGTTCCCAAAGGAACCACCACTTCTGTCTTCTTTGGGCTTGGCTTTATTTACTTTGAGGTCGCGACCAAGCCATTCAGCACCATCAAGAGCTTCAATAGCTTTTGCTTCTTCATCTTCTGAACTCATTTCCACGAAAGCAAAGCCGCGTAAACGACCTGTTTCGCGGTCAGTGGGTAGTTGAACGCGCTTTACAGAACCATATTCTGCAAATACAGCACTCAACGCATCTTGTGTAACATCATAGGAGAGGTTACCTACGTAAATTGACATCAAATGTCTCCAAAATCATAAGTTTGTAGAGATTTAGATTTCGGAGAGAAGTCTGTAATACCAAAAGGAAAAAGCCTGTCAATACTAAAAACAAACACTGTCGCCGAATTAATTCTCATTTCACTTCCCATCATCACATAACAATTCACTTTCTGGGAAAAAGCTTGAAAAACTGTTATAAAAAGTTATATAAGCGGTTAATAGCTAGATGATGGCTAGTCTCAAAACAGGTGAGGCTCTAGTGAACCGCACCCACGAGATTGACTAATCCACTCTCTTTTCTAAATATTGACTTTTGAATGCGTGATTTTTGACTTCCCCGTTCGCGTAGCGTCTCGCAGAGAAGGGGCGTGACTAGTTTGGATATGGCAAAACCGTGATCGCCACTTACCCGCCGATTCCTGGAAAAATTCCGAAATCTGGGCTTGATCAGCAGTTTGTGCAATTTTTAGCAATGATGTCACTTGTAACTTTCCTGACCTAATATTTGGTGGCTGTAATATATATCGCTTTTTTCTTTGCTTTCTATGCGATCGCCCGAACTAAATATTAAGGTGTCAAAAAAAGCAACTTATATTTACCATTCTTAATATACTTGATTGTGTGTAAAAATTACTAGGCATTTTGCTATATTAATAGGACTTACGCACAGGTAACGGAAAACGAACCACAGAGGACGCAGAGGTCACGGAGAAATGAGAGTTTGAAAGGGTTTTTGCGTAAGTCCTAATTAAATCTGGTTATATTTATCTAAGTATAATTATTTAATCAGTCCCAGATTAGAAGTAGGGGTGTAAAAGTGGCGTATCTTCAGTAAATACAAGTCTTCTACTAAGGGCAGATTGCAAGAAATTTAAAAATATTTATACTGAGTTAATAATTGCATCGTCAGCTAAAAAGCGGGCGACTCAATTTAATGAGTTAAAGTGGTGAGAATTTTTTAAAAAGAAAAAGTAATTTTTGATACAAAATTCTGCAAGAAGATAGCCAATTGACTCTCGCCGCTTTTCACTATTCATAATGTCTCAAAATTACTTGGTAATGCACGGCTGTTTAACCCAAAAAGCTCACCAAATACGAGAAAAATAAATGATTTTGGACAGAAATAAGCCGCACAAGCAGGCGAAAATCTCACCTTTGGCAGCCGCTAACCAGGTAATTAATACCCTGTTAAATTCAGTTATGAAGACTGATGTGGCTGTTGCAGATGTAAAAAATAGTTTTGACACAAAGGTGTCTTCCCCTTTTGCATCCATATTATTGATTCCCTGTCTGCTGGGCATAGGACTGCTGACAGCGAATTGTGGAGCGCTATCCAAGGAAGAACCGGCTGACGCACAATCTCAGAGTCCTGGTAGTGGACAACGTGATGGTAGTGCAACGGCTGTAGATGTGGCGATCGCTCGAACTGATACGCTGCAAACACAACCAGAATACACAGGTAATACAACACCCTTCCGAATTGTGTCACTGCGATCGCAAGTAGAAGCTCGGTTGTTGGCTTTGAACTTAGATGTGGGCGATACAGTAAAACTTGGGCAAAACGTCGGGCGGTTAGATGATGCTATACTTTCGACCGAATTAAAGCAAACAGAAGCAGAGCTAGCAGCCCTCAAATCAGAAGTAGCTAGGGCAACCAATCAGGTAAGCAATGCCCGTGCAGACGTTGAACGGGCGCGCCTAGAAGTAGTACAAGCTCAAGCAGACTCAGAACGGCAGCAGAATCTATTCAAAGCTGGAGCGATCGCTGAACAAACTGCCCAGCAAGCACGTACCCAGGCAAAAACAGCTGCCCAGGCATTCCGGGCAGCCCAAGAACAAGTTCGGACAGAACAGCAAGCCGTTGCTGCCGCGCAAGGTAGAGTACTTGCTCAACAAGCATTGGTTGCTCAAACCAAAGAGCGCAGGTCTTATGCTCGGCTGGTATCCCCTATCACTGGCGTAGTCACAGAAAAGGTGACAGAACCAGGCAATCTGCTGCAAGCAGGTAGCGAAGTCTTGAAAATTGGCGACTTTAACCGTGTCAAAGTTGTCGTGCAAGTTTCCGAATTAGAACTGGCACAAATTCAGGTTGGGCAGTCTGTACAAGTGCGCTTAGATGCCTTTCCCAAAGAAGCATTAATTGGCAGAGTTACGCGCATTTCCCCAGCTGCCGATGCCACAGCTCGCTTGATACCTGTAGAGGTGTTGATTTCTAACACTCAAGGCAAGATTGGCAGCGGACTACTGGCGCGAGTCAACTTTGAAAACCAGACTCAACAGCGCGTAGTAGTGCCGCAAACAGCTATTCAAAAACAAGCAGGAGCAGCAAAGGGAGCAGGAAAAGAGCAAGAAAACCCGTCGGGGACGCTATTTGTGGTGAAAGACACAGATGGCAAGACGAAAGTAGCGACGCGTGCAGTCACTTTCGGAAAAAGAGCTGATAGCAAAGTGGAAATTTTATCCGGTTTGCAAGCGGGAGAACGCTATGTTGTTCGTAGTGGTAAGCCGTTAAAAGAAGGTGACACTGTAAGTCTTTCAATTCTTTCAGAAAAGTAATAGTAGGGTGAGCAATAATCACCATACCAAAGAAAAAAGTACTCAGTAGTCAGCATTTAGCACTTATCACTTAGGATCATGCAACAGGCAAATAATAATGGCAATAGCGGATTTAGTCTTAGTGCGATCGCTATCCGCCAACACATTGGCACACTCATGCTCACTGTGGCAGTAATTGTCATTGGGGTATTTTTTCTCACAACGATCCAAGTCGATCTGCTACCGTCAATTACTTATCCCCGAATTGGCGTTCGGCTAGAAGCCCCTGGTATTTCACCAGAAGTAGCAGTAGATGAAATCACCAGACCTTTAGAAGAAGCTTTAAGGGCAACTGAGAATGTAGTACAAGTTTTCTCCCGCACCCGTGAGGGGCAGGTAAGCCTCGATTTATACTTTCAACCAGGGGGCGATATTGACCAAGCTCTAAACGATGCAACTGCTGCTTTTAACCGAAATCGAGGACAACTGCCAGATACAATAGAGGAGCCGCGCTTATTCAAAGTCGATCCTTCTCAATTGCCGGTTTATGAATTGGCGCTGACCTCTGCTTCATTGCCAGGTAAAGAGTTACGCGTATTTGCTGATGAAGAGTTAACCCGTGAACTCAGTGTCGTGCCAGGAGTCGCTTCCGTTGATGTATCTGGTGGCGCAGAGGAAGAAGTACGAGTCCTTGTTGACTTAAACCGATTGCAAGCTTTGGGTGTCGGGTTAAATGATGTCTTAAATGAATTAACGGCCCGTAACCAAGATACTTCTGGTGGTCGGATTCTGGGGCAAAATTCCGAGCCATTGACTCGCACTGTCGGACGCTTCCAAAATGCCAAGGAAATTGAAAACATCTCCTTAGAAGTCTCCTCTCCCCCTGCTTCCCCTGCCTCCCCTGCCTTCCCTACTTCCCCTGCACCTTCCCGCCGCGTTTATTTGCGAGATTTTGCTGAGGTAATTGACGATACAGAAGAACAGCGAGTATTTGTTTATCTGAATCGTCAGCCTGCGGTGAAATTTTCAATCCAAAAGCAGCCTGAAGCCAACACAATCACAGTTGTAGATGCTGTGAAGCGCCGAATTGAACAATTACGACAATCAGGTTTAATTCCAGCAGACATGACTTTGAGTCCCACCACAGATGAATCTGTCTTCATCCGCAATTCTTTAAATGATGTCATCTTTTCGGGGATTTCTGGAGCATTGTTAGCAGCAGCAGCAGTGTTGTTATTTTTGGGATCGTTCAGGCAAACATTCATTATCAGTTTGACGATTCCGCTGTGTACTTTGGCGGCGATCGCTTTAATGAGAATATTTGGTTTAACCTTGAATGTTTTTAGTTTGGCAGGTCTGACATTAGGAGTCGGTCAAGCAATTGATACATCGGTTGTGATCTTGGAGAACATTTCCGAAAAAGCGGGGATGACTCCTAATCAGAGAGAGAGGGGGGAGCAGGGGGAGCAGGGGGAGCAGGGGAGGCTGGGTAATTCCAAATTCTTTATTAACAGTGCGATCGCAGCTTCCCAAGAAGTAGAATCTGCTTTAGTTGCTGCTACAGGTGCCAACTTAGTTTCTGTAGTGCCATTTCTCTTAATTGGCGGCTTTATTGCACTGCTATTTAATGAACTGATTTTGACAATTAGCTTCGCAGTTGCAGCATCTCTGGTTGTCGCCATTACAGTAGTGCCGATGCTGTCTTCTCGACTCTTGGGAATTCGCTGGTCTAGTCGGATTAGTGAATTTTGGCTGCTTAGACAGTTTAATCACCGATTTGAAGATGCTACGCTCTTATACGGTAATTTCTTAACCAAGGTCTTACGCTATCGGCTCCTCGTAGTAACTGCTGCTTTGCTAATTTTAGGCGGCAGCAGCTTCTTTATGTTTGGTCAAATTCCCCAAGAAATTTTACCCCGTATCAGTACTGGTCAAGCTAACTTGAGAGCGCAGTTTCCTCCCGGTACACCTTTAGCAACTTCTGAAAAAGTTATGCAAATTGTCGATGACATTTTGCTCAAACAACCAGAAACCGAGTCTGCTTTCACAACTGTGGGTGGTAATTTATTTGGCAGCAACACTACAGAAAATCCTTTACGTGCCAGTAGCACCATCAATCTTAAACCAGGCACAGATGTCGAAGCTTTCGTCAAAAAAGTAACTCAAGAATTTAACAAACTCAACTTAGCAGGAATTCTGCTACGCCTCAATCCTGGTCAGGTGCGGGGTTTAATTTTGAGTAATTCTCCAGTGCAAGGGTCAGAAGTTGACGTGATTCTGCAAGGTGAGAACGAAGAAAACTTAACGCAAGCAGGCGCTCAAGTGCTGCAAGCATTACAAGAAAGGGCAAAATTAGCGACATTCCGACCAGATGCCGACCCCCGACAACCGGAAATCCAAATTCGCCCCGACTGGGAAAGGGTTTCAGCTTTAGGGTTGAGCGCAGGGCAAATTGGTGCAACAGTTCAAACAGCAATTGAAGGTTCAGTTCCCACGCAAATTCAACGCGGTAATCGTTTAGTTGATGTGCGGGTGCAGCTAAATAAAGAAGCGATTCAGCGTCCTTCTCAGTTAGAGCAATTACCGCTATTTACAGAAAACAATCAACTAATCCGGCTTTTTGATGTGGCGAAGATTCAAGAAGGTCAAGCGCCTGGTGAGGTACAACGGATTAATCAGCGCCAAGCTTTTATTGTCGCAGGAAATCTCAGTGAGGGAGCTAGTCTTGGTGAAGCGATCGCAGAAGTCAACGAGGTACTTAAAGATGTAGACTTACCTGATGGCGTTTCAATTGTGCCTAGTTCTGCCCAAGAAACGAATCAGCAACTTCAAAATGCTTTAAAAACTTTGGGAGCGTTGGCAACGTTCTTAATCTTTGTAGTCATGGCGGTACAATACAATTCGCTGATTGACCCATTGGTAATTATGTTCACCGTACCACTAGCGTTAGCTGGGGGAATTTTTGGACTTTACATTACCCAAACTGCAATTGGCGCAACTGTAATTGTTGGTGTCGTCCTGCTGGTGGGAATTGTGGTGAATGCAGGGATTCTCATGGTGGAACTGGCGAATCAAATTCGGGATGAAGTTGGTTGTACTCGCCAAATTGCGATCGTGAAAGCTGCTCCTCAACGTTTGCGCCCAATTATCATGACTACAGTCACTACTATCTTGGGACTGTTTCCTTTGGCATTAGGCATTGGCGAGGGTTCTGAGTTTTTGCAGCCTTTAGGGATTGTAGTTTTCTTTGGGATGGCGATCGCAACGATGCTGACATTATTTATCATCCCCTGTTTTTATATTCTGCTGCACGATTTGCTAGGTGGAAATTGGGCGAAGCCAGTGTTAACCCGATTGCGTGGAGTTACGAAAAAACTTACCAGTTAATGAGCATTTAAGTTGCACATAGCGCAATACCGATTTTGCTAGCGATCGCGATCGCTGTTTCTTTCTGGGGTGGTTATAAATAGACAGCCGTTAGCCATAGTCTCTAAACCTTATAACCATTTCAGACATCCACTTAGACATCACCCTTGTTCTAACCAAACCAGCGCTTTCCCAATGCTAAAAACAAAGTTTTCCAAAGTTTATGATGCTTAGGGTCAACAAAACGATACTCTTGGCTGAGTAAGTGAATAAAAACTAATACCTCACTGCAAGGCATTCTTTCTTGTTTGTGCTTTTTGTGCTTGAAAGCTTATGCTGATCCGCCCCGCCACAATAACTGACGTACCCGCAGTTCTACCAATGGTTGCCAAAATTTGTGCTTTGCATGAGTCTTGGGATTCCGCCAAGTATGGTTTTTTACCGCATCCAGAACAGCGTTATGAGCAATGGTTAATGCGTTTGGCAAATAGCGATGGACGCAGTATATTTCTAGTATCCGAAAATGAAGGGCAAATTGTAGGGTTTCTGGTGGCAACAGTTGAGCGAGAAATACCAATTTACCGGTTACAGGAATTTGCTTTTATTCATGATATCTGGGTCGAGCCAGAATATCGCCAAAACGGAATTGCGCGGCAGATGGTGATGCTAAGTGTTGAACGCTTTCATCAGATGGGCGTCAAGCAAATTCGTCTAGATACAGCAATTGCTAACGAGGCTTCACGGCGGTTATTTGCATCTTGTGGTTTTCGATTCAGCATTATTGAAATGCTGATTGAATTAAGTCATTAGTCATAAGCAAATGACTAATGACTAATGACAAAGGACTAACTAGCTAACAGAGTTTTTTCTAGAGAAGTCCAACGGAAAGAGCGATCGCCACCCCTCTCAATAATTACTCTCACTCGTGGTTCTAGTTGAGGCAAATTTGTCAAATACTCAAGTTCCTGATTTGAAAGAATATGCCCTTCAATAATCCACAAGACCAGCCCCTTAGACTTTGGAGGTAGCTGTTCTAAATGAGAATTGAGAATTGGTGGCAGATAGTACACTTGACCGACTGCCGCACCGCTACCAGTACTTTTTTTACCAAGATGAGGAGGTCTGACTCCATGAATTCTTGTGAGATACGCAGCTACATCACCCAGTCCTTTAGCAGTAATGTGGAGGGTAGTATAGCCAGCTGCCCGTAGTCGGCGCTGATATCGACCTTCATAACCCCCTTCCAGAGGTACATACACCCCAAGAGCGCCAAACTTTTCCAGATCGCGGATTAAACCGTTGCCAGTGGTAATTAGTGCCATAGATTTTCGTCTTATCCCACTTAGATATCTCTATTATTTACCCTGAACTGATAGATTAAAAGCATTTTCTTTGGTCATTAGTCATTTGTCATTGGTCATCTGTCATTGGTCATCTGTCATTGGTCATTTGTCATTGGTCATTTGTCATTGGTCATCTGTCATTTGTCAAGAGTTAGGAATTCTCTCTCTGCTCCCCTGCTCCCTGCTCCCCTGCCTCTTCCCACACTCCCTAAAAATAGCTCTATAAATTACTGGACAAACATAAATAAATAATTTATATTATTAGATTGTGACCAAACACGCAAATTAGGTTGACTTTTTACTGTCATTCTGAAGTAGTGTTAGCATCAAAAGCTGATGACTTAATCCAAATTGGATAATCTAACTCAGAGCGATCGTAGACTGGTAAACTAAGAAAGCTTTCAGGTCAACATTAGAGCTTATGGAAGAATAACCAAAGTTAATCCTAAGCTCCAAGGTACGTTTACTCCTATGCCTCTAAAAAAGCAGGCAAAAGCTTAAACAATAGTTTAAGGTGTTTAAGGAAGTAAAGACTGAGCAGCAATGTTGGTTTCATGGCATTACGTCAGTCTCAGTTAACGGATACTGGGCGGTAATAACCGCTTAAGTCCAACTGCAACACGGCAGTAGCCAATCTCCGGGAAGCCGCCCTTTGGGCGTGTAAAAATCGGAAAACCCGCCGACAGCGCTGCCTCTAGAAAGTGCCAGAGCAATTGCTTGGACGAAAGCATTGCTGCACACAGCTTAAAACTGTAGCGCCTTGCATTGATTCCAGAAGTTACTCCTTCCCAACGGGAAGAGACTTGTGGCTGTTCTAGGGATCTAATGAGTGAAGCTAAACAGATTCACCAAGCAGTAGGGACACAGTTTGTTGTGTCCGAAAGCATTTGGAGCGGTTTACTAAAGCCATTCCAAATTTCGCAGGCTAACTCAAGCTAAACTGATGCGTACAAAGCGTGTCCTCTAGAGTCCAATTCCAAGGTCAGCAAGTAGAAAGGAGAACCAGTTACTGTGTCTGTAGGTATTCTCGGCACCAAGCTGGGTATGACCCAAATATTTGACGAAGCAGGAGTGTCTATTCCTGTAACTGTCATTCAAGCAGGGCCATGCACCGTTACACAAGTTAAAACGAAAGAAACCGATGGTTACTTTGCCATTCAAGTTGGTTATGGCGAAGTCAAACCCAAGGCACTAAACAGACCATTATTGGGCCATTTGGCTAAATCATCTGCCCCAGCATTGCGTCACTTAAATGAATATCACACCGATAGCTCTAGTGATTATGCTTTAGGTCAAGAGATTAAAGCAGATATTTTTAGCGCTGGTCAAATTGTTGATGTCGTCGGTACAAGCATCGGTCGCGGCTTTGCGGGAAACCAGAAGCGCAACAACTTTGGTCGCGGGCCAATGTCACACGGTTCCAAAAACCACAGAGCACCCGGTTCTATTGGTGCTGGTACAACACCCGGTCGTGTCTATCCAGGTAAGCGGATGGCAGGGCGTTTAGGTGGAAAACGTATTACAATCCGCAAACTGACCATAGTGCAAGTTGACCCAGAACGCAACTTATTGCTAATTAAGGGAGCCATTCCTGGCAAACCAGGCGCTCTAGTAAGTGTTGTGCCTGCAAAAAGAGTGGGATAGTCATTAGTCATTAGTTATTGGTCATTAGTCATTGGTCATTAGTCAATTAGTTAAAGGACAAAGGACAAATGACACAGGACAAATGACACAGGACAAATGGCAAAAGACAAATGACAAAGGACAGATAACAAACATGGTTGAAAGCGTAGTTAAAAATTGGCAAGGAGAACAGGTCGGCGAGACGACCTTCGAGTTGCGCACTGCCAAGGAAGGAACAGCGTCTCATATTGTGCACCGCGCTTTAGTACGGCAATTGACTAATGCTCGTCAAGGAAATGCCAGTACAAAAACTCGTTCGGAAGTCAGAGGTGGCGGTCGTAAACCTTGGCGACAAAAAGGTACTGGTCGCGCTCGTGCAGGGTCTATTCGTTCACCATTGTGGCGTGGTGGTGGTGTGATTTTTGGGCCAAAGCCCAGAGACTTCAACCTGAAGTTGAACCGCAAAGAGCGACGTTTAGCACTGCGGACAGCATTTGCCAGCCGCATTGACGACTTGATCGTAGTAGAAGAATTTAGTACCGAGCTATCTCGCCCGAAGACTAAAGAATTAGTGGCAGCGCTTGCCCGTTGGGGAGTAGTACCAGAAAGCAAGTCACTGTTAATTTTGTCTGAAATTGCGGATAAAGATAACGTTTATTTATCAGCCCGCAACATTGAAAATTTAAAACTAATTGCAGCCGACCAGCTAAATGTTTTTGATTTACTGCACGCTGACAAAATTGTAGTTACGGCATCAGCCCTAGAAAAAATTCAGGAGGTCTACAGTGCCTAGCTTTGACCCCCGCGACCTTGCCGACTTAGTACGTCGCCCAATCGTCACCGAGAAAGCGACCATCTTGATGGAGCAAAACAAGTACACCTTTGAAGTAATTCCAAAGGCATCTAAGCCAGAAATTAAGGCTGCGATCGAAGATTTGTTTCAGGTCAAGGTTGTAAAAGTCAACACCACCCTACCACCGCGTAAAAAGCGGCGCGTTGGTAAATTTATTGGTTATAAACCCCAATATAAGCGAGCCATTGTCACGGTCGCACCTGGGGATGAAGACAAGATTAGACAAGTTCTATTCCCAGAAGTCTAAAAAAGTTGTGAGTTAGGAGTTAAGAGTTATGAGTTACTACGCTCAAAACTTAGCACTCAAAATTTCAAACTCAGCACTCAACACGGGCTAAACGCCCCGCTTCCGCTAACAGCACTCAGCACTTAAAAATATGGGTACTCGTTCTTATCGCCCTTATACCCCCAGCACTCGCCAAGTTACAATCTCTGACTTTGCCGAAATTACCAGAAGCGAACCAGAGAAATCCCTAACAACCTCGAAGCATCGCGCCAAAGGTCGGAATAATCACGGACGGATTACTAGTCGTCGCCGGGGTGGCGGACACAAACAGCTTTATCGGATCATCGATTTTAAAAGGGATAAACATAATATTCCTGCCAAAGTTGCAGCAATTGAATACGATCCTAACCGCAACGCCCGAATTGCCCTTTTGTATTACCAAGACGGCGAAAAACGGTACATCCTTCACCCCAACGGGTTGAAAGTTGGAACAATAATTATTTCTGGACCGGAAGCTCCTTTTGAAGATGGTAATGCCTTACCGCTCTCAAAGATTCCTTTGGGTACTAGTGTTCACAACGTAGAATTCACTCCTGGTAAAGGTGGTCAAATTGTACGTGCTGCTGGTGCTAGCGCCCAAGTTGTGGCAAAAGAAGGTAATTACGTAACTCTCAAGTTGCCCTCAGGAGAAGTCCGCTTGATTCGACGTGAGTGCTACGCCACCATTGGGCAAGTAGGCAACACCGATGCGAGAAACCTGAGTGCAGGTAAAGCCGGACGAAATCGCTGGAAAGGTCGCCGTCCTAAAGTTAGGGGTAGCGTCATGAACCCAGTGGATCACCCACATGGTGGTGGTGAAGGTAGAGCGCCCATCGGTAGATCGGGGCCTGTTACACCTTGGGGTAAACCCACATTGGGTGCGAAGACACGCAATCGCAAGAAACTTAGTAGCAAGTTGATTGTGCGTCGTCGTCGTAAGTCTTCTAAACGCGGTCGCGGTGGTCGTGAGTCTTAATTAGTAATGAGTACCGAGTAACGAGTGCTGAGTGGAATTCTCAAACTCAACACTTAAAACTCAAGACTCAAAACTTGAGACTCAAAACTTGAGACTCGAAACTTAAAACTCAAAACTCAGCACTCAGAACTCAGCACTTAAAAATATGGGTCGTTCTCTAAAAAAAGGTCCCTTCGTTGCGGATCATCTCCTAAAGAAAATTGAAAAGCTCAACGACAACAACAGAAAAGAAGTTATTAAAACTTGGTCACGAGCTTCGACAATTTTGCCCCTAATGGTAGGTCATACCATAGCTGTTCACAACGGACGCCAACACGTTCCAGTTTTTGTAAATGAACAGATGGTAGGACACAAGTTAGGTGAATTTGCCCCAACACGTACTTACAGGGGTCATGGAAAAAGCGACAAAAAAGCGGGTAGGTAGTCATTAGTTATTAGTCATTAGTCATTAGCTAAAGACAAGTGACAAATGACCAGTGACAAATGACAAAATTGGAGAAAATTATGGCTACTAATACTACTGAAGTAAAAGCGATCGCTCGTTTTATCCGCATCTCGGCCTATAAAGTGCGTCGGGTACTCGATCAAATCCGGGGGCGATCGTACCGAGAAGCATTAATCATCCTGGAATTCATGCCCTATCGTGCCACTGAACCCATATTGAAGGTTCTCAGAAGCGCTGCTGCCAATGCCGAACACAACGCTGGGTTAGATCGGACTCAACTAGTGATTACTCAGGCTTATGCCGATCAAGGGCCGCCGTTGAAGCGGTTCCAGCCAAGAGCGCAAGGTCGAGCTTACCAAATTCGCAAGCCGACGTGTCATATTACTGTGGCTGTTGCAGCCGCCCCAGAAAAATAAGCTTTTTTTACAGGAATAAATTGCGTAAAGTCAGAAATTTTAGAGGAAGCATTCGTGGGACAAAAGATTCATCCAGTTGGTTTTCGCCTGGGTATTACACATGAACATCAATCCCGTTGGTTTGCTGTTCCCGATCGCTATCCAGAACTTCTCCAAGAAGACCACAAACTCCGTCAATACATAGAACAAAAGCTGGGTAGACTCGCTCAAAACAACGCCGGAATTTCCGAGGTGCGGATTGAGCGCAAAGCTGACCAAATCGACTTAGAAGTACGCACAGCTAGACCAGGCGTAGTCGTGGGTCGTGGTGGACAAGGTATCGAATCCTTACGTACTGGACTCCAAGGATTGTTGGGTAGCAATCGTCAAATTCGCATCAACGTAGTTGAAGTGCAACGAGTTGATGCTGATGCCTACCTAATTGCCGAATACATTGCTCAACAATTGGAACGCCGGGTTTCCTTTCGGCGGGTAGTACGGCAATCGATTCAGCGTGCCCAACGCGCTGGTGTCCAAGGTATTAAAATCCAAGTCAGCGGTCGGCTCAACGGTGCAGAAATTGCCCGGACAGAGTGGACTCGTGAAGGTAGAGTACCTTTACATACCTTACGGGCTGACATTGACTACTCTTATTGCACAGCAAAAACTGTTTACGGCATTTTGGGTATCAAAGTATGGGTGTTTAAAGGGGAAATTATTCCTGGACAAGAAGAAACACCCCTACCACCAGCCAGCCGTGATCGCGAACGCGAACCCCGCGATCGCGAACGCGAACCCCGTCGCCGTCAACAACAACGTCGTCGCCAGCAATTTGAAGACCGCTCGAACGAAGGATAAATCGTCATTAGTCATTAGTCATTAATCATTAGCAAATGGCAGATGACAAATAGACAAAGGACAAATGACAAATGACAAGTAACAAACTATGTTAAGCCCTAGAAGAACTAAATTCCGCAAACAACAGCGCGGACGGATGGAGGGACTAGCCACCCGTGGTAGCACTCTCAACTTCGGTGATTTTGCACTCCAAGCGCAAGAACCTGCTTGGATTACCTCGCGGCAAATCGAGGCTTCTCGTCGGGCAATGACCCGTTATATTCGTCGGGGTGGACAAATCTGGATTCGGATTTTCCCTGATAAACCTGTAACCATGCGTCCTGCTGAAACCCGGATGGGTTCTGGTAAAGGTTCGCCAGAGTTTTGGGTAGCTGTAGTCAAACCAGGGCGAATTTTGTTTGAAATCGGTGGGGTTTCTGAAGAAATCGCTCGTGAAGCTATGCGCTTGGCTTCATTTAAACTGCCCATTAAAACTAAGTTTATTGTGCGTTCTCAACCACAGGAGCAGGAGTAGCTTATGCCTCTTCCCAAGATTTCAGAAGCTAGAGAATTAAGTGACGAGAAGCTATCTGATGAAATTGTCGCGATCAAAAGACAGCTATTCCAGTTACGCTTGCAAAAAGCCACCAGACAATTAGAAAAGCCCCACCAGTTCCGACAAATGCGCCACCGCCTAGCCCAATTGCTGACGCTAGAAACAGAACGCAAACGGGCAGCAAGTCAATCGGCTAAAGAAGAAAAGTAGGAGATTATGGCAGTCAAAGAACGAGTTGGCTTGGTAGTGAGCGATAAAATGCAAAAAACTGTGGTAGTCGCCATAGAAAACCGCGCTCCTCACCCCAAGTACGGCAAGATTGTGGTTAACACCCAACGATATAAGGTTCACGACGAAGAAAATCAGTGTAAAGTAGGCGATCGCGTTCGCATTCAGGAAACTAGACCCCTGAGTAAAACCAAGCGCTGGAAAATCACAGAAGTCCTGAACGTCAAGCCTACATAAACCTCATCGTTGTTAGTTTCTAACAACATTACAAGGGAGAATAATTGTGATTCAACCCCAGACTTACCTGAATGTCGCAGATAATAGCGGCGCCCGCAAACTGATGTGCATCCGCATCTTGGGTGGAGGCAACCGCCGCTATGGTTTTATCGGCGATAAAATTATCGCAGTTGTCAAAGATGCTACACCCAACATGGCTGTAAAAAAGTCTGATGTTGTAGAAGCAGTAATTGTCAGAACTCGGAAAGCTGTAAGTCGTGACAGCGGCATGAGCATTCGCTTTGATGATAACGCCGCTGTAATCATCAACAAAGACGGTAATCCCAGAGGCACACGGGTTTTTGGCCCAGTTGCACGGGAACTGCGTGATAAAAACTTTACCAAAATTGTTTCTCTGGCTCCGGAGGTGCTTTAATGGCAGCCAAACAGGGTACGCCCAAAGTATTCCACAAAATGCACGTCAAAACTGGCGATACCGTACAAGTGATTGCTGGCAAAGACAAAGGAAAGGTTGGTGAAATTATCCAAGCACTTCCTCAACTGAGTAAAGTCATCGTCAAAGGTGTCAACATAAAGACCAAGCACGTCAAACCCCAGCAAGAAGGGGAATCAGGGCGAATTATTACCCAAGAATTCCCGATTCATAGCTCCAATGTGATGCTTTATTCCACCAAGCAAAACGTTGCCAGTCGTGTTGGTTACACCTTTACCTCAGAAGGCAAAAAAGTCAGGAAACTCAAAAAAACTGGCGAAATTCTGGATAAATAGTCATTGGTCATTGGTCATTAGTCAAAAGACAAAGGACAATAAAAGTTCCCTGACCAAGCCCAGGGATATCAGGACAAAAAACTATGGCGACAACAAGACTCAAAACCTTATATCAAGAGACAATCGTCCCCAAACTGATCGATCAGTTTCAATATACCAACGTTCATCAAGTACCGAAGTTGGTAAAGGTTACGATTAACCGAGGTTTGGGTGAAGCAGCTCAAAATGCGAAGTCACTAGAGGCATCCATCAACGAGATTGCCGTGGTAACAGGTCAAAAACCAGTGGTGACACGGGCGAAAAAGGCGATCGCTGGCTTTAAGATTCGTCAAGGGATGCCTGTGGGGATCATGGTGACACTCAGAGCTGAACGGATGTATGCCTTTTTCGATCGGTTAGTTAGCTTGTCACTACCCAGAATTCGAGATTTTCGCGGCGTTAGCCCTAAAAGCTTTGACGGACGCGGTAACTACACTCTGGGTGTGAGAGAACAGCTAATTTTTCCAGAAGTCGAATACGACAGCATCGATCAAGTGCGTGGGATGGATATTTCCATCATCACCACAGCAAAAAACGACGAAGAGGGACGCGCCTTACTTAAAGAATTAGGAATGCCCTTTCGCGATCAATAAGTTCATCTATAGAGGGAACGATGGCGGCTAACGACACAATTGCAGATATGCTGACGCGCATCCGCAATGCCAACCTGGCGCGGCATCAAACTACACAAGTGCCAGCGACAAAATTGACCCGGAGCATTGCCAAAGTGCTACGGGAGGAAGGCTTTATTGCTGAAATCGAAGAAGCAGAAGAAGGGGTAAAACGCAATCTGGTGATTTCCCTGAAATACAAAGGTAAAAACCGTCAGCCTCTGATCACCGCCTTAAAGCGGGTCAGCAAGCCTGGCTTGCGTGTTTATTCCAATCGAAAAGAATTACCAAGGGTACTAGGCGGCATTGGCATTGCCATTATTTCTACATCCAGTGGCATTATGACTGACCGCGAAGCGCGGCGTCAGAACTTGGGTGGCGAAGTACTTTGTTACGTTTGGTAGTCATTGGTCATTAGTCATTTGTCATTAGTCATTAGTCATTTGTTATTAGTGAAAGACAAAGGACAAAGGACAAAGGACAAATAACAACGGACAAATAACAAAGGACAAAAAGTCATGTCTCGTATTGGTAAACGTCCAATTACTATTCCTGCCAAAGTTCAAGTGGCGATCGATGGTACGAATATTGTGGTGAAAGGCCCGAAAGGAGAACTTTCTCGCACTCTAGCAGCGAATGTTTCACTCTCCCAAGAAGGAGAAATATTACAAGTAAACCGTCGAGATGAAACTCGTACCTCAAAGCAACTGCACGGCTTGAGCCGGACTTTAGTTGCCAACATGGTCGAGGGAGTTTCCCAAGGTTTTCAGCGCCGTTTGGAAATCCAAGGTGTTGGTTACAGGGCACAAATTCAAGGGCGTAACCTAGTTTTAAATATGGGTTACAGCCATCAGGTGCAAATTGAACCACCAGATGGAATTCAGTTTGCAGTAGAAGGTACCACTAACGTCATTGTCAGTGGCTATGACAAAGAAATTGTAGGTAACACAGCCGCCAAAATTCGTGCCGTTCGTCCACCAGAACCTTACAAAGGTAAAGGCATTCGCTATGCCGGTGAAGTGGTCAGACGAAAAGCTGGTAAGACTGGTAAGGGTGGTAAGAAGTAGAAATGAAACTTACTCGTAGAGAATCAAAAAACCGTCGTCATCGACGCGTTCGTGGCAAAGTGATTGGCTCCCCAGAACGTCCGCGTTTAGCGGTATTTCGTTCTAATGAGCATATTTATGCCCAGATAATTGATGATACTCAGCATCAAACCATAGTGGCAGCATCGACTGTAGAACCAGAGTTGAAATCTAGTTTAGCGTCATGTGCAAACCGCGATGCATCGGTGCAAGTTGGGAAGTTGATCGCAGTGCGATCGCTAGAAAAAGGCATTACCAAAGTAGTCTTCGATCGCGGTGGTAACTTATATCATGGTCGTGTCAAAGCACTAGCTGATGCAGCACGCGAAGCTGGTTTAGATTTCTAAATTGTCCTTTGTCATTTGTCCTTTGTCCCTTGTATAAGAGCTAATGACTAATGACTAATGACTAATGACTAATGACAAAAGAGGCATAAATTATGGCAACAGAGCGTAAAAGTAGAACAAAGCGTGCCAAAAAAGAAGAAACCACTTGGCAAGAGCGGGTTATCCAAATCCGACGCGTAAGTAAAGTCGTCAAAGGTGGTAAGAAACTCAGCTTCCGAGCGATCGTTGTCGTTGGTAACGAACGCGGTCAGGTTGGTGTCGGCGTAGGCAAAGCTTCAGATGTAATTGGCGCAGTTAAAAAAGGCGTAGCCGACGGCAAAAAACACCTCATTGATATCCCAATCACCAAATCCAACTCCATCCCCCATCCGATTAATGGTGTCGGTGGCGGTGCAAAAGTGATTATGCGTCCAGCAGCACCTGGTACTGGGGTAATTGCTGGTGGTGCTGTGCGAACTGTGTTGGAATTAGCAGGAGTTCGTAACATTTTAGCCAAGCAACTAGGCTCCAATAATCCTCTCAATAATGCTAGAGCCGCAGTTAATGCCTTATCTACACTGCGTACCCTTTCTGAAGTCGCCGAAGATCGCGGTATTCCTATTCAAAATCTCTACATCTAACTAGTCATTTGTCCTTAGTCAGTAGTCCTTTGTTCTGAACAAATGACAAACGACAATGACAAATGACAAATGACAAATGACAAATGACATTTTTAGCTTATGAGACTCCATGATGTTAAGCCGCAAAAAGGCTCAAAGAAACGCAAGAAGCGCGTAGCCAGAGGTATTTCTGCTGGTCAAGGTGCTAGTGCCGGTCTAGGTATGCGGGGTCAAAAATCTCGTTCTGGTAGTGGAACTCGACCAGGTTTTGAAGGTGGTCAACAGCCATTGTACCGCCGCTTACCTAAGCTGAAGGGCTTTCCGATTATTAATCAGAAGATTTACACTACGATTAATGTAGAGAAGCTAGCCTCCCTTCCCGCTAATACGGAAGTAACTTTGACCTCATTGAAAGCCGCAGGTATCCTGACTGCTGTCAAAGGGCCATTGAAAATTTTAGGTAACGGGGAATTGAGCATTCCGCTCAAAGTACAAGCGGCAGCTTTCACAGGTTCAGCTCGTAGCAAAATTGAGGCAGCTGGGGGGAGTTGTGAAGTCTTATGAGTGAGCCGGAACAGCGCACTTAAATGCAAGCCAACTCGCTGCCAGTGCTTGGTTCACTATAAAGGTAGCACTCTATGATCAGTCGAGATAAAGCCCCAACGGCTCAAGAAACTTTTATGCAGATGGCACAGGCAGCTGGCCTCAGAGGTAGGCTGCTTGTCACTGTCGGTATTTTGATTTTGGTTCGCCTGGGTATCTTCTTACCCGTGCCAGGGATTGATAGACCGAGATTTGCCGAAGCCATATCGGGGAGTAATTCCATATTTGGCTTATTGGATATATTTTCTGGGCGAGGACTTTCGACTTTGGGAGTCTTTGCTTTAGGGATTTTACCCTTCATTAATGCGTCTATTATCATTCAGTTGCTCACAGCTGCAATTCCATCTTTAGAAAATTTACAGAAAAATGAAGGGGAAGCCGGTCGGCGAAAAATATCGCAAATTACCCGCTATGTAACTGTAGGTTGGGCAATTCTACAAAGTACAGCTTTTTCGGCATTATTCCTCCAGCAATTCGCCCTAAAGCCAGGGCCCATATTTGTAGCTGAAACTGCGATCGCTCTGACTGCTGGTTCTATGTTCGTCATGTGGGCATCAGAACTGATTACAGAACGAGGCATAGGGAACGGAGCATCATTGTTGATTTTTGTCAACATTGTCGCTTCATTACCAAAAGCTTTAGGCGATACCATCGACTTGGTGCAAGTCGGTGGTCGGGAAGCAGTGGGTCGAGTGATCGTACTGATCTTAGTTTTCCTAGCAACAATTGTTGGTATTGTGATTGTCCAAGAAGGAATGCGCCGCATCCCAATTATTTCGGCTCGTCGCCAAGTAGGTCGGCGAGTTTTGGCAGAGCAGCGTAGCTATCTACCCCTGCGGCTCAATCAAGGCGGCGTGATGCCAATTATTTTTGCTGCTGCCATCCTCAGTTTGCCACTGCTGATCGCCAATTTTACTAAAAATGCCGACTTGGCGAATATAGTTAACACTTATTTGAGTCCAGGCGGTTCTAGCTCCTGGGTCTATGCCTTGGTCTACATGATTTCCATTATTTTCTTTAGCTACTTCTATTCTTCGTTGATTCTCAACCCAGTAGATGTAGCCCAGAACTTGAAGAAAATGGGTTCTAGTATTCCTGGAATTCGTCCCGGCAAGGCAACTAGCGAGTATATCGAACGCGTGTCCAATCGACTCACTTTTTTGGGTGCGATCTTTTTAGGCTTCGTTGCTATTATCCCGACAGCCGTGGAAAGCGCTTTGAATGTGAAAACTTTCCGGGGAATAGGTGCAACCTCTTTGTTAATTTTAGTTGGTGTGGCAATTGAGACAGCCAAGCAAGTCCAAACTTATGTCATCTCTCAGCGCTATGAAGGAATGGTGAAATAATAGTGACGCGATTAATCTTCTTGGGGCCACCTGGAGCGGGTAAAGGAACACAAGCTCAAACCTTGGCTGAACACTTGAATATTCCCCATATTTCTACTGGTGAAATATTAAGACAAGCTATGAAAGAGCAGACTCCTTTAGGAATCAAAGCTCAAAGCTATGTTGATAGCGGCGAGTTAGTACCCGACCAGCTAGTGCAGGACTTGGTACAGGAGCGCCTCAATCGACCAGATGCCAAAAATGGTTGGATTCTGGATGGATTTCCCCGAAAAGTGACCCAAGCAGCTTTTCTGGAGAAGTTACTGGAAGCAATACATCAAGGTGGCGAAAGGGTAGTCAATTTAGATGCACCAGATGAAATTGTGATCGCGCGTTTGCTAGCTAGAGGACGAAAAGATGATACCGAAGAGGTGATTCGTCGTCGTTTAGAAGTGTACCGCGCTGAAACTGCACCTTTAATTGATTATTATGGCGATCGCAAAAAACTCCTAACAGTCAATGGCAATCAATCCCAAGAAGATGTCACTGGTGAATTACAAAAGGTAATCGCTTCCTGAAAAGAAGGGAAGTAGGGAGTATAGAATTCCCTGCTCCCCACTACCCCTACCAAGAAGAAGATCAATTTTAGCTAAGATATATTAATAAACTGTTGATATATTTCTTAAAATGTGTTCTTTTGCAGATGAAGCGCTGCAACTGAACACGAAATTGTTGAGTTGAGGAAAAAACAAATTGTCTAAGCAAGATTTGATTGAAATGGAAGGCACGGTTACAGAGTCCTTGCCCAACGCGATGTTTCGCGTTGACTTGGACAATGGCTTTAACGTGCTAGCACACATTTCCGGCAAGATTCGCCGAAATTATATCAAGATTTTGCCCGGCGATCGCGTCAAGGTGGAGTTAACCCCCTACGACTTGACCAAAGGCAGAATTACCTATCGACTACGAAAGAAGTAAGTATATGTAGAGAATTTTACCATAAAACCATTTTTTTGGCTGTGTTATTAGTCATTAAACTGGATTAATTTCCCTAGAAATGCTATAATTTTATATTTGGAGTCAAAAAATAAAAGGCATGAAAGTTAGAGCCTCAGTCAAGAAAATTTGTGAAAAGTGTAACGTGATCAAACGTCGTGGTCGCGTCATGGTGATCTGCGTGAACCCTAAGCACAAGCAACGTCAAGGATAACACTCTTACCAACAGAGTAAGTTGTAACACGCATATCATCATTAAAACGAAAAGACGCGATTAATCACGTTTTTCCAACTAACAGTAATTGCGAGAACAATAGGGAGAGTTCATTGTGGCACGTATTGCCGGAGTAGACCTTCCACGCGATAAGCGCGTCGAGATCGGTCTGACTTACATCTACGGAATTGGATTATCACGCTCTCAAGAAATTATAGCGGCTACTGGTGTGAACCCAGACACTCGCGTTAAGGACTTAAGTGATGCCGATGTGACAGCCCTACGAGGGGAAATAGAAACCAACTATCAAGTTGAAGGTGACTTGCGGCGCTTGGAGTCTTTGAACATCAAGCGCTTAGTTGACATTGGAACCTACAGAGGTCGTCGTCATCGCATGGGCTTACCAGTCAGAGGCCAAAGAACTCGCACAAATGCCAGAACCCGTAGAGGCAGAAGGCAGACAGTGGCTGGGAAGAAGAAGGCTCCAGGGAAATAATTTTGCAACGCTTGCTAATCCGAGCAAGTTTTACCTTAAATCAACTAAACAAGTATGGCGAGACAACCAACTAAAAAATCCGGGAGCAAGAAGCAGAAACGGAATGTACCCAGTGGGATGGCCTACATCCAGTCTACTTTCAACAATAGCATTGTCACCATTACCGATCAAAACGGAGATGTCATCTCCTGGGCTAGTGCTGGTTCTAGCGGTTTTAAGGGAGCAAAAAAGGGAACTCCCTTTGCAGCGCAAACCGCAGCTGAAAGTGCAGCCCGTCGAGCTATCGATCAAGGAATGCGTCAAATCGAGGTAATGGTCAGTGGACCAGGAGCAGGTAGAGAAACCGCTATTCGGGCACTCCAAGGAGCAGGACTGGAAATTACACTGATTCGGGATATTACCCCGATTCCTCACAATGGTTGTCGTCCACCCAAGCGCCGTCGAGTTTAAATACCAAGACTTGGGCAGTGAGGACGAAAAGTTACAGCCAGTAATGACCGCTTGAGCGTTTAACGTGCAAACTGTCATTGATTCAAAGCTTGGGCGACCAGAAGCACGTCAGATTTTCCCGCTGGAAAAGCTGTTAATCTTCGGGCTACCCAAAATATTATTAGCGCCTGCAAGCGAAATAGAAGTATCAAACTATACCATAAATTTGGAGTAAAAGTTTGATATACCTATAATCTACAGGACATAAATTCAATTCTGGAGGCAATTGATTTGTCTGCTAGCAGCACCTTAGAAAAAGGGAGGCTCATCCGTGGCGCAGTTTCAAATTGAATGTGTAGAGTCGAATACCGAAGAAAGTCGGAACCATTACAGTAAATTTGTTCTAGAACCTCTAGAGCGTGGTCAAGGAACAACTGTTGGCAACGCACTGCGGCGGGTTTTACTGTCTAACCTAGAAGGTACAGCAGTTACAGCTGTGCGGATTGCGGGCGTTTCACACGAGTTTGCTACAGTTCCAGGTGTGCGGGAAGATGTACTGGAAATCCTCATGAGAATGAAGGAAGTTATCCTGAAAAACTATTCTTCGCAGCCTCAGATTGGTAGATTACTCGTTAGCGGCCCAACAACAATCACTGCGGCACATTTTGATTTACCCAGTGAAGTAGAAGTCATCGATCCTACCCAGTATGTAGCCACCATCGCTGAGGGTGGAAAGCTGGAAATGGAATTTCGGATCGAGAAAGGCAAAGGCTATCGCACTGTAGAGCGAGGACGCGAGGAAGCCACATCGTTGGATTTTCTCCAAATCGACTCGATATTTATGCCTGTGCGAAAAGTCAACTACAGTGTTGAAGAATCTCGTGGGGAAGGCTTGATTCCAAAAGACCGACTACTGTTAGAAGTTTGGACAAATGGCAGTATTTCCCCTCAAGAAGCACTATCTTCGGCCGCTGCAATCTTGGTAGATTTATTCAACCCGTTGAAAGATATCTCCCTAGAACCAACAGACACAGGTTCGGACATTCCAGACGACCCAACTGCCCAGATACCCATCGAAGAGTTGCAACTTTCTGTACGGGCATATAACTGTCTCAAACGGGCACAAGTTAACTCTGTGGCAGATTTGTTGGATTATACCCAAGAAGACCTCTTAGAAATTAAGAACTTTGGGCAGAAGTCAGCAGAAGAAGTCGTGGAAGCTTTGCAGCGACGCTTGGGCATCACCCTGCCAATGGAAAGAGGCTCTAAACACCCTTAAGAAAAACCGTTCATAATTCATAGTGCATAATTATGCGTCACCGTTGTCGCGTCAAAAAACTCAGTAAACCAGCAGATCAACGCCGTGCTTTACTGCGATCGCTCGCCACCGAGCTGATCCGTCATGGTAAGATCACCACCACTTTAATTAGAGCGAAAGTTCTACGAAGTGAAGTGGAAAAAATGATTACCCTAGCCAAAAATGGCTCATTGGCAGCACGCCGCGAAGCTCTTGGCTATATCTTCGACAAACAACTGGTTCACGCTCTATTTGAGCAAGCTCCGACTCGATATGGCGATCGCCAGGGCGGTTATACCCGCATCCTGCGTACCGTACCGCGTCGGGGTGATAATGCAAAAATGGCAATAATTGAATTGGTTTAGGTCATTTAGTCATTGGTCATTGGTCATTAGTCATTGGTTATTTACAAATAACAAAGAACAAATGACAAAAGACAAATGACAAAGGACAAAATCTGTATGTTAGAAAGCCACCAGCCTACACAAACTCATCGAGTAGCCTTGGTAATCCAATACCTGGGCACTCATTTTCATGGCTGGCAAAGGCAAAAAAAACACCGGACAGTCCAAGAAGAGATCGAAATTGCGATCGCTACTATTCTTGGGCATCATGTAACATTACATGGTGCAGGGCGAACCGATTCTGGAGTTCACGCTGCTGCTCAAGTAGCCCATTTTGAAGCTACAGGTTTAATTCCGCCTCACAAGTGGGCAACAATCCTAAATAGCTATCTGCCGCCAGATATATTAATCAGGGCTTCAGCTAGTGTCGATAACCGTTGGCACGCTCGCTTTAGTGCAGCCTATCGACGGTATCGCTACACAATATACACTGAAGATCGACTTAACTTGTTTGTAAGACCCTTCAGTTGGCATTATTATTATGCACCCCTGGATGAATCTTTAATTCAAGCTGCCTTGAAACCTCTATTGGGAAAGCATCACTTAGCTGCCTTTCATCGTGCAGGCTCAAAGCGATCGCATTCCTGGGTAGAGGTGCAAGCAGCAGAGTGTCGTCGCAGTGGGCCATTTATCCATATTGAAATACAGGCAGATGGATTTTTGTATGGCATGGTACGGCTGTTGGTAGGGATGCTGGTAGAAGTAGGTTCTGGACAACGAACACTTTCTAGCTTCACCCAACTATGGAAAGAACAACGCCGGGAAGAAGTGAAATACGCCGCACCGCCCCAAGGCTTGTGCTTGTTGCGAGTCGGCTATCCAGATTTTCCCTTTCCACAAGAGATTTGGTACGACACCTTGCCAAAGTTCGTCGCTAGTCAAGAGTCATTAGTCATTGGTCATTAGTCATTGGTCATTAGTCATTGGTCATTAGTGAATAACAAAGGACAACTGACAAAGGACAAAGGACAAATAACAAATGACAAATAACAAATGACTAATGACAAATTAAAAATGACAAAGGACAAATGACAAATGACAACAGTTAAAACATACCTTCCTTCTCAAGCATCCCTTGAGCGTGAGTGGTACATAGTAGATGCCACCGATAAACGCCTCGGTCGCCTCGCTAGTGAAATCGCTCAGGTATTGAGAGGCAAAAAGAAACCCGAATATACACCCCATCTAGATACAGGTGACTTCGTAATCGTCATCAATGCCGAGAAAGTAGCAGTCACAGGCAAAAAGCGCACTCAAAAGCTTTACCGCCGCCATTCTGGTCGTCCCGGCGGGATGAAAACGGAAACTTTCGCTAAACTGCAAGAGCGCATACCAGAACGGATTTTAGAACAAGCTGTTAAAGGTATGCTACCTAAAAATAGCCTCGGTAAGCAGTTGTTCACCAAGCTGAAAGTTTACGCTGGACCTACGCATCCCCATGATGCTCAAAAACCTAAAGAACTAAAAGTTAGTACAATTCCTGGAGAAGAAAATTAATGGTAGTAGCAGATGCTAATAGCGGTCGCGCCGTATACTGGGGTACTGGTCGTCGTAAGAACGCAGTAGCAAGGGTACGCTTGGTTCCAGGCACTGGTCAACTGATTGTGAACGGTAAAGATGGAACCTTGTATTTCCAATTCAACCCCAACTATCTGGGAGTGATCAAAGCACCCCTGGAAACTCTGGGACTTGAAAACGAATATGACATTTTGGTGAAAGCAGAAGGCGGCGGCTTGACCGGACAGGCTGATTCTGTTCGCTTGGGAGTTGCTCGTGCTTTGTGCCAACTAGACCCAGACAACCGCCCACCTTTGAAAACCGAAGGTTATTTGACTCGCGATCCCAGAGCAAAAGAGCGGAAGAAATATGGTTTACATAAAGCTCGGAAAGCGCCTCAGTACTCTAAGCGATAAGCTATTAGGGACTGGGTACTGGGTATTGGGTATTGGATATTGGGCATTAAGAAAAGTCCGTTTTTTATCTCTTTCCCAGTCCCCAATCCCTAGTCCCCATTCCCCACTCCCTAGCTTCAACTGAACGCTGAAAGTTATAATTTATATAGATTCATCACAAAAAGAACAATGGCTAAAGCTGATATTCACCCCAAGTGGTATCCAGATGCTAAAGTTTACTGCAACGGTCAAGTTGTTATGACCATTGGCTCTACTAAGCCAGAATTGCACGTAGATGTTTGGTCTGGAAATCACCCATTTTACACCGGCACTCAGAAGATTATTGACACTGAGGGTCGAGTAGAGCGCTTCCTCCGCAAGTACGGCATGAGCAGCACTCAAACAGCTGGCGACGATCAAACCAAAAAGTAGCGGGTTGGCTCTGCTGTTAACGACGGCCCTGCATCAGCTGGGTCGATTTTCATTTATATGCTCGAGCCAATTTGTTATTTTTTTAAGGAGCGATCGCACTCGTCATGGCTGAATCATACTTACTGGACAAACTAAAATCTGTTGAACAAACCTTTAATGAATTAACACGTCGTCTTGGCGACCCCGATACCGCTAGTAATCCTGATGAGTATCAAGAAATTGCTAAGTCTCGTTCTTCTTTGGAAGAGGTAGTGGATACTTATGAAATTTGGAAAGCAGCCCAAGAAGACTTGACCGGAGCGCGTCAGGTTTACAAAGAATCTGCG
This sequence comes from Nostoc sp., assembly GCF_036917415.1. Classification (GTDB taxonomy): domain Bacteria; phylum Cyanobacteriota; class Cyanobacteriia; order Cyanobacteriales; family Nostocaceae; genus Nostoc. The sequence continues at coordinate 163,192 of NZ_JBALDJ010000107.1, forward strand.
AGTGACCCAGAGTTGCAAGAAATGGCGGCACTGGAAGTAAAGGAACTTGAGGAAAAAATAGAAAACTTAGAGTCTCGCTTGAAGGTCTTACTGCTACCACGCGATCCCAATGATGAAAAGAATATCATGTTGGAAATTCGCGCAGGTACTGGTGGCGATGAAGCAAGTATTTGGGCTGGCGATTTGATGCAGATGTACACCCGCTATGCCCAGACTCAAGGTTGGAAAGTTTCTCTAGTGAGCGAATCTCGTGGAGAAATGGGTGGCTGGAAAGAGGTCATTCTCGAAATTAAAGGTAATGACGTTTACAGCCAGTTAAAGTTTGAAGCTGGAGTGCATCGTGTGCAGCGCGTGCCGGCAACTGAATCCGGGGGACGGGTTCATACTTCCACAGCTACCGTGGCGATTATGCCAGAGGTGGATGATGTGGAAATTCACATTGACCCGAAAGATATTGAAATGACTACAGCTCGTTCTGGCGGTGCTGGTGGACAAAACGTCAACAAGGTGGAAACAGCCGTTGACTTGATGCACAAACCAACGGGAATACGCATTTTCTGTACAGAAGAACGCAGCCAGTTGCAAAACAAAGAACGGGCAATGCAAATTCTGCGGGCGAAGTTGTATGAAATCAAGTTAAGCGAACAACAAGAGGCTGTAACTTCCATGCGGCGATCGCAGGTTGGTACTGGATCGCGATCGGAAAAAATTCGCACCTATAATTATAAAGATAACCGAGCTACCGATCACCGCTTAGGTCAGAATTATTCCCTTAACCCTGTTTTGGAAGGTGATTTAGAGACGCTGATCCAATCTTGTATATCTCTAGACCAGCAAGAACGTCTCGCGGAGTTAGCGACTTCTGCCGCTAACTAATTTTTGCTGTTAATATTTCTGTAAAACCACTTATTGTATTGTTGCTTTTAACACATACAGTTGGTTTTCTAATATCGCGTAGAGTGCATCTTCCATTTCACTAGGATAATGGTAATAGGCAAATTTGTACTTCATAAGGTAATTTAGCCTCGCCCATTCTTCAGAGTTTGGCAGGTATAAATTAACTTTTCTACTTGCTTTTGCCAAGGTGCAAAAATCCGGTAGCTTTTTTAAGGGCGATTTAGCAGAAAATCGGATCGAACTAGCTCGTGGTTTCTTGCTGTTAAGATTCAATTTTATGGACAAACCTTTTTTGTATGACCAAGACTTCTATGGCTGGACACAGCAGCAGGCTAAAGCGTTAGAGCAGAGGCTAGTTATGGAACTAGACTGGCAACACCTGCAAGAGGAAATTCAAGCTTTGGGGAGACAGGAGTATCGAGAACTCGTAAGTCGTCTGAGTGTATTACTCGGTCATCTGTTGAAGTGGGAGTATCAACCCGAACAACGCTCTCGGAGTTGGTTTTTAACGATTCGAGAACAGCGTCGCGCTATCCACAGGCATCTGCGACAGAACCCTAGTTTAAAATCTCGAATAGAAGAAGCGTTGTTAGATGGCTTTGAAGCGGGAGTGGATTTGGCGCTACGAGAAACTAGCTTACCATTACGAACTTTTCCAGAGGATTGCCCCTATTTATTTGATGATGCGATCGCAGACAATTTCCTGTGCGAGACTAGTCAAGACTGGGAAGGATAATTCCTACCATTTTTCTTACGCTTATTTGTTATTTGGAGACATGTTATATTTGTCAATAAATAATAGAAACTAGCTTTTCAAAATCTTGGTAATTTAAGCTTTGCCGCCTTTTACCATTTTTAAGATAGTTCACCTGATGATCTTGAGACTCAAAGAAAGTGCCTGATACAGGTAATTGTTCACCTTTAAGTCTAAAAGTTATTGTATTCAGCTTATATTCACCATACTTTTTAACAAGATAAATAAAACTATCAAAACTTCCATTTACAGCTTTTTCAAATTCTAATATATCCTTCTCTAACTTATTAGAATTTTGTAAAATTAACGGTGGTATATCTTTAAGACTATTGAGATAATTACTCGTAAATACTGCGTCTTTTTTCGTATATGCAATAATTTCATGATAATTATATAAAATACCTATTTCTGAACCAGATTTTTTTAGGTATCTTTCAATCTGTTCCTCATGATTCTGTAAGTCTTCTTCTTCTCGCTTCACTTCCACAATCATCAGAGGAGGGTGATATGGTTTAAAATATTTATTTCTGACAGTTTTATATAGTTCTATATCATGATTATTAGATTCAACTTTGATATCAATTTCATTTGGAAATAAACAACTTTTATTTACCAAAAAGTAGATAAATATTTGCCTAACTTTTTCTTCTGGTCTTCCACCAATAACAATTTCTCTTCCTCTAATCAAGCATTTTGTATATTCTGTATAACTTCTCTTGTATATCTTTAGTTGGATGGATATTTCTTCACTTAAGCTATTCATAGATAGTAAGTTTTATTTGGATAAAAAAGGAATTGTTAGGACGCGATAATATTGTGTCCTCTGTATTTACTATGCAATTTTCAATCGCTATCTGTCTATTTTTCTCCGAAAAAGCTTAATAGTTTAATAACTAACTTTTTCCAAGACTTTTCTGCTTGAATCTCTAAAAAATTGTTTAAATTTTTCTCTTTTTCAAGTTCGTGCTTCAATGTCTGACATACATTGTCTGTATAAGTTTGATCTGGAGGTCTTACCTTACCTTTCTCATTAATTAGAGCCTCCCAGAATTTAGAATCTTCGCTTTGAGGTGATAGTTTAGTTTGAGCTTCCTCTTGAATCTGTTTTCCTACTTCACTTATAAAATCGTCATACAATGAGTTAAGCTGTATAATTAATTCAGGGATAAATGTCTTTAAAGATTCATTTGCCGATGTCATGTCATTCAGGATATTTTCTAATTCCTGCTTTGGTTGTTTTGTAAACTTCTTCAACATTTCATCTTCATTTATTCCTTCAGCAACAACTCTCATATCGTAATATATATCTATATTCCTTGGATCGTAAAAACCAAAGTTTCTATGAATAGCGTGTTTAGTATTCCATGCTGAATAAACTTTACGATAATATTCAACATATTTAGTAACAAAACCTTTATCTTGACCTTGGTCTTTATAATTAAAACTTTGTACTCTTTTACTTAAATCCTGTAAATCCTTTATTTTGTAAATGGCATTTTCAATTGCCTTAATTTCTGCTACTGTCAAAGCATCACCATTTTTTATTCTCGTAAAGCTTTCTTGGATATTCTTTATTTCGCCCAACAAAATATTTCGTCTACGTTGTACTACACTGGCTATGGCTTCGATAAATTCATTTTTATCGGCCTGTACATATTCTTCACTGTATATATCATCACTATAGTACTTAAAAGCATCATAGAACAAAATGTTTTCTAGAAAAAAATCTAAATTCAAATTCCTGAATGTAGCTTGAACTTCTTCTTTTCTAATTTGAATTCCTGTATACCAATCTCCATCACATCCATTCACTTGTTCAGGTTGATTTTTGTGAGGTAATACCAAAGTTACAAATCTATGATGAAAATCTTTGGATTTAGATGTAAGATGATAACCTATTAAATTCCTAATATTAGCTTCCGGAGCATCATTAAAGGGAGTGACAAAAAGACAGATAGTATCCTGATTCTCAATATATTTCTGCAAGTCTTTACGAATTGGATTTTCATCAAGTCCTTTAGTATCCACAACTGAATCGAACTGAGACAAGTTTGAGCCAGATAAAATATTATAGCTCACATAAAGATATATTTTTCTAGGAATAGCAAACTCCTCAAATTCAACATTATTGATGGCAGCAAATGTATTTTTTATCCATTCTTGCTCATTTTTTTGATTATCAAATTCAATCTTATTCGTAGTCCTAGATTCCAGATTTGCATTATTAAAAACAACTTTTTTAAATTCATCGAATCCTAATAAATCAATATTTTCCTTAGCTAGGTCAATTCTTTTAGGTCTATTTCTAATACCATCAGAAATTGTTTTATTGTAAAAATTCATTTTTATGATATTTCTAATAGCCCTTTCAAGTTCTGTAGAAATAATTATTTTCTGATCTGGTTTATTATTGTTTTTATCTGCAATATAGTCGCAGAATTCAAAAATAATATTTTCCATCTCATCAACTGTATAAGGCTCTATTTCTATGTAAGTTTTTTCCGCAGATTTGATAATTACTTCACATATAGTAGTTCTGCCTGATCCCGTTGATAGTAACTCTTTGGGAGTTTTAGAAACAGTAAAGTTGCTTATTAAGTTAAAAAGATGACAAATAGCTGTAGTCTTCCCTTGCCCAATAGTACCTATAAAAGCAATTTTATATTTTTCTATACTAAGAATTTTTTCTATTTCATCTAATCTTTCTAGTTTGGATTTCAGGTTATTGATGCAAATATGATTAGGTATAGTAATCTCAGAATGACCTGATATTTTATTTATTTCCTTTCTCAAGTTTTGTTTTAAGGATGCAATCTCTTCTTGCCACGTTGTTGTCAACATACTGTTTACCCTGTTTCGATGCTTATTTACTTGATATTTACAGTATGCCCATTATGGTTAAATATCTAACAACAGCCCTATAACACCACCAACCCCATCTCTGGTAAGCCTTTAGCTACTTGGTGATGAGCAAGGCGAGATCACTAATTTTGCTTGAGTTCGAGGTTCTGATAGAAATACATAACAGCTACACAAACTAAGTCTATCTACGCGGACTTCAGGAAGTTGAAACCCACCTCTGTGGGTTTTGTTTCCATAGCTGCGATTTCTAATTGCCAGGGCTAGGGTATTTTACTGGCAGTTAAAGAATAAATGGTTTTAAAATGGTGCAATCTTAAAATATTTAGGGGTGCAGCTATGTCACTACGCAATGAGCCTTTAGATTGGCATTTTGAATCAAATGAACATTATATACCGATTTATCATCAAGGTGATTTAGTAGGATTTTTTAAACCAGAATATGCCAGTGAAGTTATTAAGTTTTTAAATGAAGAAGAAGTTTTAAAAAAAGCACTAAAAATGGCTTGTACTGATTTAATTAAAAAGATGGGCGGCGATACGAGGAAAGTATATTATTTAATGGAAAAATATGTAAAAACTAGCGAACGTCCGAAGCATGGAACGAGAGCGATCGCAGTTTTACTTCACGATAGGCAAAAAGAGCTTGACTTGAGTAATCAGGAGTTTGCTAAATTCTGCGACACCTTTAAATTATCCCCTACCGAACTGAATAATATTTATACTGGAGAAGCATTTGATGATAGTTTATTAGCGCCCCTTTCACGTATATTAGGGATAGCAAAAGAGCAATTGCTGAAAGTGCGAGATGGTTCTGAATAATCAAGCAACATATAAACAGTAAATCAAAATTTTCAATTGATATAAAGTTGTGAAAACAGACATCATCTTTTATCGCCTGTTTCAAGAATTACCTGATATCTTCTTTGAACTTATTGGTAATTCTCCAGAAGAAGCTAGCCTTTATCAATTTTCATCAGTTGAAATCAAACAAACAGCCTTCAGAATCGATGGTGTATTTCTGCCTACACAAGGAAGTGAGAACCAAATTTATTTTGTTGAAGTGCAATTTCAGGCTGATGGAGAAATTTATTCACGGCTAATTGCAGAAATATGTTTATACCTCCGTCAGAATCAACCATCAAATGACTGGGGTGCTGTGGTTTTATACCCAAACAGGAATGTAGATACAGGAGATATCAAACATTACCATGAGTTTTTCACAAGTGGGCGCGTCAAACGGATTTATCTTGATGAATTAGGTGAAGCTGCATCGCTTCCACTTGGCATTGCAACTGCTAAATTAGTAATTGCAACCGACGATGTAGCGATCGCTAAAGCAAGGGTGTTGATAGACAGAACCAAGTCAGAGATCAGCTCACCACCAAAACAGCAGCAATTATTACAATTTATAGAGACTATTTTGGCTTATAAGTTTCCTGCAATGAGTAGGGAGGAGATGGAGGAAATGTTTGGCTTAAGCGAGTTAAAGCAAACCAGATTTTATCAAGAAGCCTTTCAGGAAGGCATTGAACAAGGCATTGAACAAGGCATTGAACAAGGTGAGGTTAGAGGTGAGCTTAAAGGTAAACTAAAAGCAGTACCAGCAATGTTGACAGCAGGATTGACTGTAGAACAAGTAGCAGAGGCGTTAGATTTGAGTGTTGAAGAAGTCAGACAAGTAACACAAAATCAGCCTTAAGAGGGATGCGTAGTTTTTATGTGTGAGTGAGGGTAAACTTTGTTTGCGCCTCTCCAAACTCGATCGCGACAAATTTATAGTTAATTTTTGTTAATATTAGAGGCGGTGTTAGTACTTCGTCCTCAACCACCCACTCCCTACCTGAGAGAAACTTAATGCTGCGACTAGAACATATAAGTAAAATTTATCCCACAGGCGAAGTTCTCAAAGATATCAACTGGGAAGTTAAACCAGGCGATCGCATTGGCTTAGTCGGTGTCAACGGTGCTGGAAAATCTACCCAACTGAAAATCATCTCTGGGGAAATTGAACCTACCGCTGGCGAAATTATCCGTCCCAATAGCTTACATATAGCCTACCTCAACCAAGAGTTTGAAGTAGACCCCACCCGCACCGTTAGAGAAGAATTTTGGACTGTCTTCAAAGAAGCCAACGAAGTACAGTTATCTCTGGCGCATATACCACGAGAGATGGAAACGGCTAACCCAGATGAACTGGATCGACTGATCGACAAGTTGGATCGCTTGCAGCGTAAATTTGAAGCCTTAGATGGCTACAACTTAGATGCACGCATCGGGAAAATTTTACCAGAGATGGGGTTTGGGCTAGAAGATGGCGATCGCCTCGTCAGTGCCTTCAGTGGTGGTTGGCAAATGCGGATGAGTTTGGGTAAAATTCTCCTGCAAAAACCCGACTTGTTGCTGCTGGATGAACCGACTAACCACCTAGACTTAGAAACCATTGAGTGGTTGGAAAATTACCTCAGAGGGCTAGTTACGCCGATGGTAATAGTCTCCCATGACCGGGAGTTCCTTGACCGCCTCTGTACCCAAATTGTGGAAACTGAACGTGGCGTTTCCAGTACTTACCTTGGTAACTACTCGTCATATTTAGAACAAAAAGCCGAAAGTCAATCAGCACAGCTTAGTGCTTACGAACGCCAGCAGAAAGAATTAGAGAAACAGCAAACCTTTGTTGATAGATTTCGCGCCAGTGCTACCCGCAGTACTCAGGCAAAAAGCCGGGAAAAGCAACTCGACAAAATTGAGCGCATTGAAGCACCCATTGCTGGAGTAAGAACTCTACACTTCCGTTTTCCCCCTGCACCCCGCAGTGGACGCGAGGTAGTAGAAATTCAAGATTTAACTCATCTTTATGGTGATAAAATATTGTTTTTGGCAGCAAATCTCTTAATTGAAAGAGGCGATCGCATTGCATTTCTTGGCCCCAACGGTGCTGGAAAATCTACTCTTCTGCGCGTAATTATGGGCATGGAACCACCCACAGAAGGTAGCGTTCAATTAGGCGCTCATAATGTTATTCCTGGTTACTTTGAGCAAAATCAAGCTGAAGCTTTGGACTTGAAGAAAACTGTCATGGAAACTATCCATGATGAAGTTCCCGACTGGGATAATCAAGAAGTCCGCACGCTGTTGGGACGCTTCTTATTCACTGGTGATACTGTATTTAAAGCAGTTGGGGCATTAAGTGGAGGAGAAAAAGCTCGTCTAGCGTTGGCAAAAATGCTCTTACGTCCCGCAAACTTACTAATTTTAGATGAGCCGACAAACCACCTAGATATTCCAGCTAAAGAAATGCTGGAAGAGGCGCTACAAAACTATGATGGCACGGCAATTGTAGTCTCTCATGACCGCTACTTTATTTCTCAAGTAGCAAATAAAATCGTCGAAATTCGTGATGGAGAATTCCGCGTCTATTTAGGAGATTATCATTACTATCTCCAGAAAATTGCTGAAGAAAAAGAACAGGCAAAATTAGCTGCAATAGAAGCCGAAAAAGCAGCGAAAAAAGCTGCTAAAGCTGCTAAAGCTTCTACAAAAAGGAAATGAAAAACTAGAAAAGGACTTAGTAGTAGCGCGAAAATGCTACTACTAAGTAACAACTCCTTATTAGCGTTTAAAAACATCACAGAAAAATTACTAAAATTTAAAAAGTATTTCAAAAAACTGCAAGTCATTCATACAAATAAGTTAATAAGCAAAAATTCACTTGCGTCGTGGATTAGCAATGGTATCATTCGGTTATCAGAAAGCAAGAAAGCTTTTTGGACCATTTTTACTTAAGTATTGCTACTGTATTGTGCTAATAAAACACAGCTATTCTCAAGCTAAGATTCTCTAGCTGAGAGTTTTCAGTATGTTAAAAACCTGCCCATTAGTTTTCAGCTTCCAGGCAGGTTATTAAACACTACTGACTTAAAGTGGTCTTTAGAAGATGGCAGCCTATTTGTAGGGCTAGCCTTTCTTAAGCTGCTGGGTAGTTCGCAGCTACCTTGCAGACTTTCAAAAAAACCTACTTTTTCAGAAATCAAATGAACAAACAATCTAAAACTAACATAGAAGTGCAGCCAAAGGATATTTCAATACACTGGTATCAAAAACGCTCCCGACAAGCCAGTGCAAGTTTTAACTTAGCTATTAGCCTAGCAACAGCAACTACTATACTTGGCGTTGTAACTGCTATATCAGTTTGCTTGGGAAATGTATTAGCAGCGACAACAGCTGTTGGACTTACCTCTGGAGTTGTGAGCAAAATGTTTTTCAACTTCTGTGATAATGCAAACAAGAGACTGGATGAGACTGCTAAAGAGCTTTTAGAAGATGATTAAATGTTCCTTTTTGGTTTGGTTATTTTTGTATGCTGCTAAAGTTACTGCAAAACAAAAATGATTTACCTTAGTTTAGGAGTAGCAATTGCTACTCCTAAATTAATCAATAATTTAAAAATCATAAAATACACAAGATTTAACAAGCTTAAGAAAAATCTAAGAAAACTATAAAGTAATTAATAAAAGAATTTAATAAGCATATCTCTCCTTGCGGCGTGGATTAGCAATGGTATCATTCGGGTATTACAAAAAGTAAAGGGCAATTTTACTATGACCAAAGCACCTGTTGCTCCTGTGGTGCTAGTCATTTTAGACGGATGGGGCTACTGCGAGGAAAAACGAGGAAACGCTATTGTTGCTGCTAAAACTCCAATTGTGGACACTTTATGGGCAGCTTACCCGCACACCCTCATCCACACCTCAGGAAAAGCTGTAGGGTTGCCAGAAGGTCAAATGGGCAACTCGGAAGTTGGTCATTTGAACATTGGTGCTGGGCGAGTGGTACCGCAAGAACTGGTACGCATCTCCGATGCGGTCGAAGACGGTTCTATTGCCTTAAACCCAGCACTCGTCAAAATTTGCCAGGAAGTTCGTTCTCGGAATAGCAAGCTGCATCTAGTCGGGCTTTGTTCTGAGGGAGGGGTACATTCGCATATCACCCATCTATTCGGACTACTTGACTTAGCCAAAAACCAGCGAATTCCAGAAGTTTGTATTCACGCTATCACCGATGGTCGTGACACCGCCCCAGCTGACGGTATAAGAGCGATCGCGCTGCTGCAAGATTATATAGACCGCACAGGAATTGGGCGCATAGTTACCCTCAGCGGTCGCTACTACGCGATGGATCGCGATCACCGCTGGGATCGGGTCAAACGCGCCTACGACATGATGATACAAGATAGTGTTGGTAATGGTCTCAAGGCTGTGGAAGTCTTGCAAGCATCTTACGACCAAGGGATAAAAGATGAATTTGTCAACCCAATCCGAATTGCTCCCGGCGCAATACAACCAGGGGATGGGGTGATATTTTTCAACTTCCGCCCCGATCGCTCCAGACAACTGACTCAAGCTTTAGTCAGTCCCACGTTTAACGGTTTTGAAAGACAGCAAATCACACCGCTGTCCTTCGTGACCTTTACGCAGTATGATTCAGACTTACCCGTGGCTGTAGCCTTTGAGCCTCAGAATCTCAATAACATTCTGGGAGAAGTGATAGCCAATCATAGTTTGAAGCAGTTCCGCACCGCCGAAACAGAAAAATACGCCCACGTCACTTATTTCTTTAATGGGGGATTGGAGGAACCTTTTGTCGGTGAAGATCGGGAACTAGTAAGCAGCCCGATGGTAGCAACTTACGATCATGCCCCAGCGATGTCAGCAGCAGCAGTTACAAATGTAGCGATCGCTGCGATTCAAAAGGGTACATATTCTCTAGTTGTGATTAACTATGCCAACCCAGACATGGTAGGGCATACTGGTCAAATCGACGCTACGATTACAGCAGTTGAAACAGTCGATCGCTGTTTGGGACACCTACTAGAAAGCGTTATCAAAGCCGGCGGTACAACAATTATTACTGCCGACCACGGTAACGCTGAGTATATGCTAGATAATCAGGGTAATCCCTGGACAGCTCACACGACTAATCCAGTCCCCTTCATCTTGGTGGAAGGAGAGAAAGTTAAAATCCCTGGATATGGTACAAATGTCGAACTGCGAAGCGATGGCAAGCTATCCGACATTGCCCCTACAATTTTAGAGATTTTACAGCTGCCTCAGCCACCAGAAATGACAGGGCGATCGCTGCTGAAAACAGCAGAATATGAGTTGCAACGTACTCGCACTCCCGTGCAAGTAGGGCTGTAAAAGATTGCTGAGTCCTGAGTTAGGAGTTCACTAAAAACTCCTAACTCCTAAATTCTGTTTTTTAAAACTTGTTATAAATGAGATTCCTACCATGACAGCTACTAATATCGTGCAAGGCATTTGGGCATTTTCCGCCACTGGTTTGATTATCTTAGTTTTGCTGCATAGCCCCAAAGGTGATGGCATTGGGGCGATTGGCGGACAAGCCCAGCTATTTAGCAGTACCAAAAGCGCAGAAAATACCTTAAACCGAATTACTTGGGCATTGACAGTAATTTTTCTCGGTTTGACAGTAGTTTTAAGTGCTGGTTGGCTGCCTAAATAAGGATAGGTAAATGGGGAAAAGAACCCAACACCCGATATTTAACACCCTAATAAATTTAATTTCACGACGGTTAATTACAGCTCTTGCCTTATTTATTGGCACAGGGCTGTTAATCGTTTTTATTAATCTTCAGTCGAGTTATGGGTTTACAATAACACCAAAATATGAATATTCAGACTTAATAATCTCTTTCCCTCTATCATCTCCCCTAAAATCCCATCCTTTACCGCCTACACTTGCACAGTGGCAAGATAGCACTAACAGTGGTGACTACTTTTCCCAAGTTACAACAACCCAAGTTGGTTATTTAGTCTGGTCAAAATTTCCTGTTCGAGTTTACGTAGAACCACCAAAATCTGTCAGTGAAAAACAAGCTCAAGCATGGGTTAATGCTGTCTTGCAGGGTGTACAGGAGTGGAGTACTTATTTACCTTTGACAATAGTCGAACAGTCCGAAATTGCTGATATTACGATTGTGCGAAAAGCGCCACCTCTACAAATTTCTTCTGGTAGTAATATACCTCGTGCGCGATCGGCACAAACTACTTACGAGTTATACACCAGTAACAAAGTTTTATCCCACCGCTTCACCATCTTGCTAAGTCCTAGTCAAACAGGTGAGTATCTCATTGCAGCAGCCCGCCACGAATTCGGTCATGCGCTAGGAATTTGGGGTCATAGTCCGCTACAAACGGATGCTTTATATTTTTCTCAAGTTCGTAACCCGTCGCCTATTTCTGCCAGAGATATAAATACTCTAAAGCGGGTTTATGAACAGCCAACCAGTTTAGGATGGTCTTTAATGGATAATTCAGCGACTTAATTTTATGGTGTTGCTGAGTTAAAATATGAATATGTTTTGTGTAAAAAATCAAAATTTAAGATTAAGGCAACCAATTTTTATCCAAAATTTGCTCTAAGGTATAAGGACATAATTCAGGTAAAGATGCACAAATTTCAACATCTTCAGGAATCTCATATACTTCCTTTGAAAAGGTGAATCTCTTCTTTAAACTACGCTCTGCGACTTAGTGGTAAAGGTCGCTGTGCTAAAACTCCTTTATAAAGTTCTTCCAGCAGACTAATATTTTTACTGAGGGTATAGCGGTCTAATACACGCTGTCTGGCTTTTTGCCCCAGTAAGGTTGTTAATTCTGGATGGTCTTGCAACACTGGCAAGAGGGTTCTCAATTGCGATCGCGCTGTTTTGGTACTAATAACTACACCTGCACCCTTTTCCAATACTTCTCCATCTGCACCCACATCTGTTGCTAAACAAGCCAACCCACACGACATTCCTTCTAACAGAGATAGGGACAAACCCTCTACCAATGAAGGCAAAACAAATACATCTGCGCCCCGCAAAATTTCGATGCGTCGGTCTTCATCAGCGACAAATCCCAACCAGATAATGCCGTATTCTGAACCATAAAACGGCTCTAAGGAAGACTTCAAAGGGCCATCGCCAACAATTAGCAACTTACTACCAGGCGCCATTGCCGACTGCTTCCAAGCCCGGAGGAGAGCTTCGACATTTTTCTCTGGCGCTATGCGACCCTGATAAACAAATAAGCGTTCGGCTTTAAATTCTGCTTTGATTTTAGAAAGTCCTGGAGAATACTTCGTGGTATCAACACCGTTGGGAATTACGGCAATATTTTCTTCCCTTACGCCCATCCCTGCCAATAATTCTCGCTGAATTTGAGAAAATACAATCACGCGATCGTAGTTAACCAAAAAAGGTGCGTAGAGCTGATAAGCCAAAAGTTGTGTTCCCGATACCAGCTTTGCCCCTTTACCAGCAAATGGTGTGTGAAAAGTGGCAACTAGGGGCAACCTCAGTTCTTCACAGATTTCCGGTAGAAAAAAGTCCAGAGGAGATAATGTCAAGGAAGCATGGACTACATCTGGTTTGATTTCCCGCAGTGAATCGGTTAAAACTTTGGTGGCTTTAAAAGTGGGAATTGTGTAAACCTGGGACTTATAAATGAAAGGTAAGGAAACCTCTCGAAGATTTGGCCAATTATCAGGTTCAGACTCTTCCTGGGCGAAGTGAAGAAAGCTAACTTGATGTCCCCTATCTAGCAAGGCATTTGTAATTTCTCGACTGTAGGTGACATTGCCGCAAAATGGTGATTTTTTTCCAATCCAGGCTATACGCATTCTTTATTTAGCTGTAAGAAAAGCGGGTTGAATCTATTACTTGTGTGTCCTTTGTGATTTTTCTTTTATCTAGCTATACTTGCTGGTTTTTTTATTTATTAAAAATTTCCACAACTTTCTACTGGTTTAAAAGCTTATTATCAGCTGATTAAACCAGTGGATTTATGGCTTTATTTATTCTACTTATAAGTTGTTAATTTCTGATATTTAAACAACTTATTCTGACTAATGTCAGATTTATATCCGGCAAGTATGTGATAAATTTTCACTGGCAACAGTTTACCACGAACACAAAAGCTTTAAGTAAATTATTAATTACGTCAAGGTAATGAATAATAACTCCTGTTAGCTGATAACTACTTATGGGAGTTATACCAGGTTAATATACCTCCTGAAAAGACGATCGCAGCTAATCCCAAAAAAACAACCTGTAATCCCAGAAAGGTTTCTGCGACACCAGCTAATGCTAAAGGTAAGGAAAGGGCAATATTAATTACATTGTTCTGCAAGCCAAAAACTTTACCACGCATTTCTGGAGGTGTTTCTGTTTGGATTGTAGTTTGCATGGGAATTCCCACTAGTGCCCCAAAGATACCCACTAGCGCCACCAGTAACAATACGAGCCACAGTTGAGTTGTAAATACTGACAGACCAATCAGGGATGCGGCCATACCCATACAACCGCACAGACTTAGCTGAGTATAGGAGAAGCGTTGACCAAATTGACCGAGAATTGTTGCTCCACCCGCGATCCCAACACCGCCAGCTGCTAGTAAAAAGCCGAACTGGGAAGCTTTCATGTTGGGAATGATTTCCGCCATCCGAACGGCTAGAACAGTTAATGCTGCAAAGACAGAAAACAAGATAATCAGTTGAAGCAAAGCATTGCGGACGCGATGATTTGCTTTGAGATAGGCAAAACCGTCCCGTAAGTCAGAGAATACGTGAGGGAATTCTGTATCGGGGTGGTGGTGTTTTTCCTTAGTTGCCAGGAGGAACAAAATTAGTCCAGCGATCGCATAACTGCCACCAACTAAAAGTTCTTTGCCCAAACTACCACTACCACCAATTTGCGACCAAAGTCCATCAGCGATCGCTAATAATGGTTCCCCAACAGCAAACCCAACAATCACCGATGCCATCATCGTTGTCGTATAAAGCGAATTTGCCGAGAGTAAATCCTGTTCTTCTACGATTAAGGGAATTGCCGCCTGTTCCGCCGGTGCAAAAAACTGCGTTAAAGTCGAAACTAAAAAAGTCACACCCAAGATAATTACAAAACCCACTGGCAGCAATCCTATGGGTTTCCAGTCATGAGTCAACCACAGCAGGAAGGGAATTGACAAAACCAGGATGCCACGCCAAATATTTGTTGCCACCAGCACAGCCTTTTTCGACCAGCGATCGACAAACACACCAGCAACGGAACCAAACAATACGGCTGGAATAGTAAAAGCCATCATCAAGACTGATACCCAACCACTAATACTCTGATTGCTTCCTTGAAACTGAGTATTTATCAAGGCAATCATCAGCACCAAATAAACTTTATCTGCTAGTTGGGAGAAAACTTGACCGCCCCAAAGAGCCAAAAAATTAGGATTTTTTAATACAGGTAAAAATCCTAGCTGTTTTACATTCCCTGCAATAGCTTCTCCACCTGAACCAGAGGCATCTAATTTCGGTAATTCTTTTTCTGGAATAGTGGCTACTGGCAAATTCTGCCCATTCCGAACGTCATTGCTATCTACCTCAGCAGTGGTTAATTTGTCCTCAGATTGTGTTTCTGATTGACTTGGAAGATCAGTTTTTGGGATCTCCTCTGTCCAATTTTGATCGTTATTAGAAACATCTTTTGGGGACATTTCTTGGCCATTTATTTGACTAGGTGTAGACTTGGGAACAGCGCTCAAGTGATTCTTGACTGTAGGATCTGATACCCTATTTTGTTTTTTGGCGAGGCTTGGTGACAAAGGCAGGATTTTTTTATCCAAATCAGACGGTTGCATCATGGTTGGCAGCAAAATAAGAGTCGATCAAGGTAGCAGAGCGAATAGGGCGACCTAATTGATACTGAGCATACTGGCGCAAAATCTGCTCAACAGATAACCAGTCATAATCTCTAGCACCATCAATTTGCATTATCTCTGGTTGTGACAGATGTTGAAGCAAAGCTAGTTCCATAGCACCCAAACGACTAGAAATCACAGGTATTTCTTGCCGATGCACAACAACTGTTTGGGCATTGGGGAGCCAGTGCGTTGCGGAGGTTCCCGACGCTCGAGTACTCGCTAACGCTGCGCTATCCGTTGAAGCAACTGGCGTCATTGCGGATGAGGCATTGGGCATTGGGTATTGATTATTAATCTCCCCTTGCTCCCCTGCCCTTATCTCCCTTTGCGCTTCTTTTCGTAAACGTTCCCTAGCTTCTAAAGAAACTGTTCCACCCGCAGGGATGCTAAATCCTACCTGCCAGTTGGGGTCTGTGAAGTTCGGCTTAAGGGAACGTTGAGATAGGCAGCAGATTTGCACTTGTGGCGTCAGTCCTGCTAAGGCTAAAAGGTGAAATACACCATGAGCCAGATGAGCCAAAACACCAGATGGATTTGCACTAGACACCGCCTCTAAGCGATGGAGATGTTCATTGAACAAATCATAAAGTTCTTCTTGGGGTTGTTCGCTCAAAGCTTCACACAGAACTATTTCTGCTAAATATTGACTGGCAGCCAGTTTTCCCAAATCTTTAGCTAAACCAGGATAAGTTTTTAATGTCTGTGCTTGAGTAATTTTATCAAGCGATCGCCCTTTGGCAATCAATAGTTCATTCACAACGAACATTCCACTCCTACCGCCCAGGCTGGAGTTGTGCTTACGTGACCCTGGAGCTACGGCTCGAATTAGACCGAATTCTCGTGTCAAAATCGTCACTATTTTATCTGATTCTCCTAGCGCCTGGGTTTTAAGATTAATACCAGTTGCTTTGTAGGTTCTACTCATTAGTCATTAGTCACTAGTCATTAGTAGTTATTAATTATTGCTCAAGGGTCATTAGCTTAGGACAAATGACAAATGACAAAGGACAAATGACTATTCACCCTTTCCCAGGTTATCGCGCTGGCGGATCAAATCCATACCGCGAGATGTGCCTAATCTAGTAGCACCTGCTACGATTAAGTCTAGGGCTTGATTGATAGTGTGAATACCACCTGAAGCTTTAATTCCTACCCTTTCTTTTGCCAATTCTTGCAAAAGTCGCACATCTGCCACAGTTGCACCACCATTCCAACCTGTACTAGTTTTTAAGAATGCTGCTCCTGCCTCCATAGCTATTTCAGCAGCTATTTTTTTTTCCGCATCTGTCAACAGGTTAGTTTCCAAAATTACCTTGACTGTTTGCCCAGTCTCTTCACAAATTTCGG
Source organism: Nostoc sp. (assembly GCF_036917415.1). Taxonomy (GTDB): domain Bacteria; phylum Cyanobacteriota; class Cyanobacteriia; order Cyanobacteriales; family Nostocaceae; genus Nostoc. The sequence continues at coordinate 179,809 of NZ_JBALDJ010000107.1, forward strand.
CAATCTCTCGGTGGACTTTTTCAGTTTTGCCAGCTTTTAACCAGCCCAAGTTCATGACCATATCCAACTCAGTGGCCCCACTATCCACCGCTTCTTGAGCTTCATACAGTTTTACTGCTGAACTCGTTGCACCAGAAGGAAAGCCTATCACCGTACAAACTTTCGGGTTTTTACCGTGGAGGAGTTCGACTGCTTGCTTGACATTAGCGGGGAACAGACAAACCGCCGCAAAGTTGAATCTATATGCTTCTTCACACCATTGCTCAACCTGCTCTGGAGTAGCCGTTGGCGTTAACAGGGAGTGATCGATAAATGGCGCAATATCAATGTCTGGATAGTCTGCTGCCATCGTGTCTTCTGCCAGGGATTGATTATTAAACTTTATAAAAAATTAAAACATTTCTTATATATATATTAAACCACATTTATTACGAGTTTATCCTGAAAACAAGCTGCTGAATTGTCTTTAATATTGACCTTACAGATATCCTGGAATTACTACAAGTATTTAAGTTAACGGTAAGTAGTAGTAATACTAGGAATATTAACAGGGTTTTTTACACTATTTATTAAGAAGTTAATAATAGTTTGAGCCAATGCCTGCGATGCCAAATATGGAACACCATTACCAATAGTTTTAAACATATTAGTGAGTGACATATTTTCTGGAAGTACAAAATTTGCAGGCAAAGATTGGATGGCTAAAGCTTCTGCTACAGAAATCCGCCGGATTTTGTAAGGATGCAAATGTACTTCATTATTTCCATAGCAAGCTGTCGGAGAATAACGCCATCTATGCAGACGCTTGAAAGACTTTTTAGAATCATCTCCTTCATCAATAGCAGCAAATTTTGTGATACCTGCCCTTGGTTGAAAACAGTTTTCAGCATTGAGATGCTTCAGAACGTTATTTTTTCTAAACCAGTATTCAACTGTTAGTTCTTCAGGTATGCCATCAGGACAAGGTATTTGAGAATTTTCTTGAAATGGATCGCACTTACGCCAAGGGGAAGCAAAAACTTTTTCGTGAGGATATAAAATATAATTATCCCAAGGGAAATATTCCTCATATAGTAACTTTTCACTACCAATTTTGATCCCTATGTCCTGAAGAAAATTATTTTTGAAACCAATTAAAATAATTCTTTCTCTATCCTGGGGGACGCCATATTCGATAGCATTAATTAACCGCTCTGTTAATATATATCCTGATTCCTGCAATTTTTGCTTGAGGGATTCAAAAAATAAACGGTGTTTTGTCGTCTTCCACAAACCTTTAACGTTCTCAAATAAAAAGAAGTCGGGAATATTTCGGCAAATTAATTCAATATATGAAGCGGAAAGTTTACCATTATCTCCTAAACTTCCTCTATTTTTCCCACTAATAGAAAAATCCGGACAGGGAGGCCCACCGATGAAACCAATTATATTATCAGATTTGCGGCAGTCCTTGACTAATTCTTGAAGGTGTTGTGCTTCTTTTTCGACAATAAGTTTTGTTACATCTGCGGCTTCACCGTGATGATATCCATATTCAGGCGATCGCATTTTCAAAACTTCTCGTGAATAACGATGGGCGGCGATGAATGGGGTGAAGATTTCATTTACATAAACAATATTAAAACCGCTGGTTTCAAAACCTAAATCTAGGAAACCTGAGCCAGCAAAAAAAGAGAAAATACAAGGGCGATCGCTCATTGAATGACTAGTACGATAAAAAAGTCTTATTAATATTCAGACTTTAGGAAAATAGGTTATGTCCATAATTTATGGGGAGAATTAATACTAACTCTCCCAATTTTGTCTTAAAGGTTGCCAAAATCTAATATACTTAGGGTTTTTACGTAAGTACCAAACAAAAAAGAACAATTTGAAAACTGCTTAAATAGTAAAAAATTTTTACAGTTTCCCTAAGTATTACATTTCAAACTTTACTCAATCTTTAAGGAAAATTCCTGACATCAAAAGAGTCTGGAGTCACAATTAAATATAGGGGTTTCCAAGCCCAATGATATTTTAGACAAATATTTGTCATTAAATAAAAACCGGGGTACTTCGGACTAAATTTTATGCGGATTTTAATTTACTCCTACAACTACTATCCAGAGCCGATTGGTATTGCCCCACTAATGACTGAATTAGCAGAGGGACTAGTGAAACGTGGGCATGAAGTGCGTGTAGTTACCGCTATGCCCAATTACCCTGAGCGGCAAATTTACCAGGAATATCGGGGCAAATGGTATGTCAACGAATCCAAAAATGGCGTTCAAATTCAACGCAGTTACGTTTGGATTCGTCCACAACCCAACCTATTAGATAGGGTGTTATTAGATGCTAGTTTCGTAGTCACTAGCTTTGTACCCGCCCTCATCGGTTGGCGCCCAGATGTGATTCTCTCAACATCGCCATCCTTGCCAAGCTGTGTACCAGTTGCTCTTTTAGGATGGTTACGTGCTTGTCCTGTGATTTTAAATCTACAAGATATATTACCAGAAGCGGCCGTCCATGTCGGTCTGCTGAAAAATAAATTACTTATCCGGTTGTTTACATTATTGGAAAAATTTGCCTACAGCAGTGCCAGTAAAATTAGCGTCATTGCTGATGGGTTTGTGGACAATTTGCGCTCTAAGGGCGTAGAAGCTGATAAAATTGTGCAAATTCCTAATTGGGTTGATGTAAATTTTATCCGTCCTTTGCCTAAAGAAGATAATGCTTTCCGCACAGCACATAATCTAAACGGCAAATTTGTAGTACTGTATTCTGGTAACATTGCCCTAACCCAAGGCTTAGAAAGCGTCGTCAAAGCTGCTTCTGTATTGCGCCATATCCCAGATATTGTCTTTGTCATCGTTGGAGAGGCAAAAGGTCTACAGCGATTGCAACAAGAATGTCTAGACTGCGGCGCAGATAATGTGTTGTTACTGCCATTTCAACCCCGCAAAGATTTACCACAGATGTTAGCAGCTGCGGATATTGGTTTAGTGGTGCAAAAGAAAAATGTTGTATCCTTCAATATGCCGTCAAAAATTCAAGTACTACTTGCTAGTGGAGGGGCCTTAGTTGCCTCTGTCCCCGACAATGGTACAGCAGCAAGAGTCATTAGGCAAAGTGGCGGCGGAGTTATCGTTCCTCCAGAAGATTCCCAAGCTTTAGCAATGGCAATTTTAGATTTGTACCAAAACCCCGAAAAAGTCAAAACTCTGGGTTACAAAAGTCGCCAATATGCCGTTGAGCAATATGGTTTTGAGCAAGCTTTAAATCAGTATGAGTCCTTGTGTTACTCATTGACAGCAGAACGTAGAGCAATTCAGTCTACAGGGATAGTTACGAAACAAGAAGTTTAATCTTTGCAGCAAAGTTATGCTGCATCTGTATAAATTGCAATTATGCCCTCATATCTAAGTAATACAAAATAGTGAAGGTAACAAATTTTACTAAAAATTATATGGCGATAGACAAGTAGGTTTTTAGGTGGATTGTTGAACTAAAATCTCACGGCTTCACTTCATTCAATCCGTGGGTAATCGATTAAAAGGTATTTTACAATATTTAATACTCTACGTATAAAGATCGCACTTTTGCTAGACCAGTCATTAGTATGCTGTGTTATGTCGTAATTTTTAGCAAACAGTATAAAGCCTAGATATCCCGTTATCTGCGAATTACTAGCTTTACATTACATATTATGCTGTTTGATGAATCTGCGATTATTTTCGTTGTCAATTCTTGCTGAAAAGCTATTGGTTGATTTATCGCTGCACAATAACCATCAGCAATCATCAGTTGCGGATATCGAAATCTAAACAGCCAATTATCAAACGAGGCCCATAGACACCTATTTTTTTGTTAGTATTCAAAAAAACCTATTGACACATTTGTCAGATCAATTGTTTGTTGTTTGTAAGTAAATGTCAACAATTGTTTCAAAAGGAAGAAAGCACCTGAGGTTTAATGACTGATTATTTCCAAGGAAATTTCCCATTGCAATCTGTCCCACTGACGAAGAGTGCGGTAATAAGCCACGGCCAAACCGAAGAGGCGAGCGAAAAATTAGCTGCAACGATCGCGATTGCGGCATCAGACCGCAAAGCAGGTGAGATTTTATTGCTCAAAGTAGCAGAGGTATCTTACCTGGCTGATTACTTTGTGATGATGACTGGCTATTCTAAGGTACAGGTCAGGGCGATCGCTCAAGCAATTGAAGGAAAAGTCGAAACTGAGTTGCAACGCCGTCCCTTAAGGACAGAAGGAAAAGCCGAGGGGAGTTGGGTACTACAAGACTACGGTGATGTGATCGTTCACATCATGATGCCTAAGGAACGGGAGTTTTATAATTTAGAAGCGTTCTGGATTCATGCAGAGCGTATTTCCCTTCCAGAATCTGATGAAGGTGAGGGTAAGCCAACATGATTAGGTCTTCGGTTTCAAATTGCCCAGTTCCTACAGACCAACAACCGCTCAATGAATACGAAGAGTTAAAAACTTCCTGGCTGTTTCGTGATACCACGTTACACTGGCGCGGGTATATCATGAAACTTGTTTGGATTTGGGGTTTATCTTGGCTTTTTGCTGGGCCGATAGCTGCGGCAAGTTTTCCCCCTCACAAGTATATTGCACATTTTATTCTCTGTGGTGCAGCCGGAGCAAGTGTCGGGTTAGTGCTTATACTAGTAAGATTATACTTAGGCTGGTTCTACGTGTGCGATCGCCTTTGTAGTCCCACAGTATTTTATGAAGAGTCCGGCTGGTACGACGGTCAAACTTGGACAAAGCCACAGGAAGTCCTCAACCGCGATCGCTTAATTGTTGCATACGAAATCAAACCCATTCTGCGACGGTTACAATTTACCTTTGCTGGCTTGGCGGGAATGTACGTTATTGGTACTATAGGTTGGCATTTGTTTTAAAGAATTATTGGTCATTGGTCATTAGTCATTAGCTAAAGACTAATGACCAATGACCAATGGCTAATTAATTAAAAAAGGTGATAAATATAAACCCATGACAATGGGAAAACGAACTCAAGCCACAGCACTGGAAGTCCGGTTGCTGCGGGAAGGTATTATTGAATCCAGGCATATAGTCCAAGCTGTTGTCTGCGACGAACGAGGACGGGTTCTAACTGTTGCTGGAAATTCTGAAACTGCTGCATTTATCCGTTCAGCCCTCAAACCGTTTCAGGCACTAGCTGTCACCACCACAGGTACACTGGAACGCTATCAACTCAGCGATCGCGATTTAGCAATTATCACAAGTTCCCATAAAGGAAAAATAGATCAAGTCCGACAGGTATTTAACATCCTTTGGCGGGCGGATCTTGACCCGACTATACTCCAGTGTCCAATTCCTGAAGGCAAACGCAGTCCTCTGGAATACAATTGCTCTGGAAAACATGCGGGAATGTTAGCTGTTTGTCAGCAACGCCATTGGCCCTTGAATAACTACTTGGATCGCAAGCACCCAATGCAGCAGTTAATTTTGGGCAAGGTAGCAGAGTTGCTGCGAATGCCAGCAGCAGAATTTATCAGCGCTCATGACGACTGTGGCGCACCAACTTATCTGATGCAACTCGGTCACATGGCATCTTTATATGCACTGCTAGCCTCTAGTACCAACTTGGATATGGAGCGCATCGTCCGTGCCATGACTCATCACCCCGCGATGGTAGCAGGAGATGGAGAATTTGATACGGAACTGATGCGCTTAACTCCAGGAGAACTAGTCAGTAAAACTGGTGCCGAAGGAGTGCAGTGCATTGGTAGACTCGGTGAAGGCTTGGGATTGGCAATCAAAGTCATGGATGGGGCGAAACGGGCAAAATATGCCGTCGCTATTCACTTACTCCAGCAAATGGGGTGGATTAGTCCCAGCGCCGCCGAAAGCCTCTCAGAAAAGTTTGTCACCTTGGGAAAATACAAGCGTTTAGAAGTAATTGGAGAATTATCATTTTTGTAGTTGCCAAACTCTTAACTATAGATTATACTATAGAAGTTAAGAGCAACGCGGGATAGAGCAGCCTGGTAGCTCGTCGGGCTCATAACCCGAAGGTCAGTGGTTCAAATCCACTTCCCGCCACCAAATAAAAGATAAAATAAAAGCCTTACAATCAGAAAAGATTGCAGGGCTTTTGTTTTATTTTGATCTATTCTGGAAGAAATAGCCATCTAAAAGGCGCGGAGAATCATGGTTGTGAAGTTGCAGCGACCAATTTTAGTGGGAGGATTGGGACTTTCCTTTTCTCTGTGGATGTTGGACAGTTGGCACGATTCTATAGTGCAGGTGGGTGAGTTTGGTTTGTTGAGTGCTTTAGCTGTAGGCGGTGGTTTGTGGTTGTTCCAGCAAAAGCGCCCCAAAGACAGTTTAAAGCAGCTAGATGGTATTCTGGTGGATCGGGCGACTGTGGAAAGTGCGATCGCTAAAACTGAAACTGTAATTAACCAACTAGCACAAGAAGCAGAAAACCATCCAGCCTTAGAGACACTCAGAGAACAAGTTGCCCAATTGTTGCTGGAATTAGACAGGCAAAAAATTAAAGTAGCTGTGACTGGCGGTAAATCCGTGGGTAAAAGTACTTTAATTCAAGTGCTACAAAATCTAGAGACACAAAATTTCGTGTCTCTACAAGAGACAGCACCTTTGTTTAGAGAAGTTGGTGAAAATTCAGATGCGGCTATTTTGGCAGAGATAGCAAAATCTGATTTTGTTCTATTTCTGACAAACGCTGATTTGACAGACTCAGAATTTCAAACCTTACAGCAACTAAAGGCAGCAAATCAGCCTAATATGCTGGTTTTCAACAAACAAGACCAGTATTTAACCGATGAAAGCGCCAACATCTTGCTGTCATTGAAACAGCGGATGCAGGAAAATGTAGTTGCAACTGCGGCCTCTCCCATTGCCATCAAAGTCCGAAAACATGAGGCTGATGGTTCTGTGCAAGAGTGGATGGAACAACCAGCAGCTGATATCCAGCAGTTAACTCAGCAGTTGCGTGAAGTTTTGGTACAGCAAAGACAACGGCTAGTTTGGGTGACAACCATGAGGAAAGCCGGATTGTTGAAAGCTGAGGCGAAAAATTGGCTGAATGGAGCAAGACGCGATCGCGCCACCCCAATTATTGAACAATATCAGTGGATAGCTGCTGCTGCTGCCTTTGCTAATCCAGTACCAGCCTTTGATATTCTGGCAACTGCGGCAATTAATGCTCAAATGGTAATGGATTTGGGTAATATCTATCAGCAAAAATTTTCCCTAGAACAGGCACAAGCCGTAGCTGGAACAATGGGAAGTTTAATGCTGAAATTAGGTTTAGTTGAACTTTCTACAAAGGCTATTAGTACTGTTCTGAAAAGTAATGCCATTACCTTTGTTGCTGGTGGTGTAGTGCAGGGAGTAAGTGCAGCTTATCTAACTAGAGTAGCAGGATTAAGTCTAGTTGAGTATTTCCAACAGCAGGAAATAGCAATAGATTCTGGGACTGGTTTAAATTTGGATAATTTGCGGCAAACCTTGCAAAAGGTATTTCAGCAAAATCAGCAGATTGGTTTTTTGCAGGGGTTTGTTAAGCAAGGTGTGAAGCGTTTGTTGCCAGGAGTGCAGCCGATTGAAATAGTTGGTGTTCAGAAGGCGGTGGGTTAAGTTCACGCAGAGGCGCAGAGTTTTTTATTTGCGCCTTTGCCTGAAGGTGAAAAGGAGTTTGAAAGTATTTTTAGATACTGTTGATCGCAGTCAAAAGTCTTTGTGCTATTGGCTCAATTGCTCGCCAGATGCTATTTCCACGCTCACTCCATGCTCGTTCTATATTGCTTTCAGGTAGTGCATAAGCTGTTAGATTGCATTGGCTATCACAATCAACCATAAGTACGGTTTTATTAGACTGCTCAAGAAGGTGGGCTATATGGAACATATAAGTGGTTTTACCCACTCCACCTTTATTATTAAAGATACTAATAATGGCTGGCATATATATAAATTAAATTTTCAAATATTACAGCACCATTTGAATGATGAAATGTATATTTTATTTAAATAAAACTTATTTTTTGATGAACAATCACCCTTGTATTTTCTCCTTTTTTGCTGGTTCGGCTTTCCTAGATTTAGGTTTTTAAACCAGCGATTTTAACATTGTTTATGTCAAAGACATCTTCTCACATTTCATGTTAGCATATTGCAATTTACACAAGGATTCACTTTTTACTTTTTACTTGTTAAACAGAGAATGACACTTGCATGGTGCTGTAGGTAAACCTAAAGTTTACCCAAGCCTATTTTAGGCTTGGGTGTATTTAAGAATTATCGTGATTGGGAGTTACCAAAAAATTGTGAATAAAGGTAGTTAGCTAAACAGCACCACTGTTTCTCTTAAACAGAATAGCTATAGTTTTAAAAATTAGCTTTAAATCGTACACTAAACTCCAATTTTTTTGATACTGCAAATCCAGACGAATTACATCTTCAAAACTACGGACTGTAGAACGTCCATTTACTTGCCATTCGCCAGTCATACCGGGTTTTACATCTAAACGTTGCCACTCTGGTACTTCATAGCGTTCCACTTCATCGGGTGTAGGTGGTCGAGTGCCTACTAAACTCATCTCTCCTTTGAGGACATTCCAAAATTGGGGTAATTCATCAAGACTAGTTCGCCGTAAAAAGCGTCCTACCTTAGTAATTCTGGGGTCATTCTCATTCTTGAAAAAAGCACCTTGCACTTGGTTTTTAACTTGGGATTTCTTCGCTTCTGCATCCACACACATAGAGCGGAATTTCCAAATCTTAAACCGCTTACCCATCCAACCACAACGGGTTTGACTAAAGAAAATGGGCCCGGGATCGTTAATTTGAATAGCGATCGCAATTGGAATAAACAAAATTCCTGTAATTAATAAACCAATCACTGACCCGACAATATCTAAGAACCGTTTCATCCAAGATGCCATAGAAGGGTGAGTAGTGGGTAACTGCTCTACTTTACGGGAAGTTGTCTTCCGATTATCTAGTACGTCATCTTGTTCTATTAACGGCCTATCCTCCACAAGCTCTAAAAGAAAAACCTGATCCAACCCTGTGAGTTTTAGGACTGCCATGACTTGAGGTGTTACATTTCGTAGTATTAATGTAATTTCTTTAGTCTGAGCGTATTTAAAATTACTTACCAGGGCACCTAAACCACTACTATCGATAAAAGTAGTTTGGTGAAAGTCAATGATGATTTGCTTGGGATGTGAATTGGGTCCAATTAAGCCTTGGCAGGTTTGCTTAAAGCCTAAAGCCTCCAGCACGCTCAACCGCGTCGGCACCTGGACTATAGCCATGTCGTTTAGGGAATTAACTGGAAAATCGACCTCTGTCGGTTGGCTAGTCATGAAGCTCTGCACTTTCGTTGCCATGTATAATGTAATCTGCCAAACATTACTTTGTCCTACAAAATTACTTAACCTAATATTGGAATTAGTGGTAATCAGGACTAACTGCTATTTACCGGGGCTGAGATTGGAGATCGCTAGTGACGATTCACAATAGAACAAGAAGCCAAAAAACATCCTTGCTGTTGTGCCGACGCAGCGCGATCGCGTTGCTCTCATTTTATGAGTTCTAAAAATACGGTTACACCTACCGCACGCCTGATTGAGGTCTTTTCTGCCATTCAAGGAGAAGGACTTAATGTAGGAACACGTCAGATATTTATTCGTTTTGCTTTGTGTGATTTGCGCTGTCACTTTTGTGATAGTGCCCACACTTGGAATGCACCTACTACTTGTCGGATAGAGCGATCGCCTGGATTGCGCGACTTTGAAATTCACTCTAACCCTGTCCCATTAACCATATTAATCGAATGGGTGGAACAGCAAAATCTACCTTGTTTACACGATAGCATTAGCTTAACTGGCGGCGAACCACTTCTTCATGCCTCATTTCTAACGCAGTTTCTACCCCAAGTGCGAGCCATAACTGGTCTACCTATATACTTAGAAACTGGCGGACATCGCCCAGAACAACTAGCAATGATTATCCCATACTTAGACTCTGTAGGTATGGATTTAAAATTGCCCAGTGTTAGCGGCGAAAGTCATTGGCAAGAACATAGTAAATTTCTCCAGTTATGTTATGACTCATATTTAAATGTTTTTGTCAAGATAATTGTGTCTCAAAACACAGATCCCGCCGAGTTGGAACGTTCAGCTTTGTTGGTGGCAGAGGTTAGTCCAGATATCCCAGTATTTTTACAACCTGTCACGCCTTTGGCTGTATCAGAACAATTTTCTCCAGTACCTGTACTTGCGCCTTCCAGCGATCAAGTTTTGACGTGGCAAGCTTTGATGAAGGGGTTTGTCAAGAACGTGCGCGTGATCCCCCAAACGCATAAAATGCTGAACCAGTTGTAAAATTTGAGTTTGATAAAGATGTAATCAAGAAAAAAGTAAGATTTTATGAAATCGTAATTGGGCTATTGTCGCTAATTAGGGAGGCAGCAGCCTCCTTAGTAGGCAGTCTAATTAGCTAAATCAAAAGACCACTAAGAGGTTTTATTACGTAAAATCTTCCTTCTCTAACTCAAAGAGAAACTTGAACTATAGTTCAAGGCAGGGAGAGCTTCGTTAAAGCCACGTTGATTTAGGTGTTTCGGGGGGTGAGCAAATACCCACCCAACCTAATTTATGGTTGCTATATTGCGCCCTCATCTGGAGTTTTCGATTTAGCTTTTGCCTTATTAGCACTGCGTTTGAGGGCAGAGAGTCTTGCTTCGTATCTCGACCGTTGGCGCTTACTAGGAGTATTATCAATCAGAGTTTTCAAGGCGCTACCGAGACTCTTGTAGGCATTAGGGAGGCTATAACCAAAACGAGTTGCTAAAGCGATCGCTTTCTCATCAGCATTGAGCAATTCTCTTAATTGCTTTTCCCCATTATTCTTTTGGTACAATCGCCAGCCTGACACGCCACAAAGCGACAAAGCTAACACCAGCAGCAATCCATCTTGTACCCACAATTCCCCTACAGCACCACCTAAACCGATAGCTAGTGCTGCCATTTCCCAACCATCTTTAGGAATTGTGTCATTTTGAACGCGAGCAACCTCATGCCAGAACAGCAGATTACGCTGATCCATCGCGAGGGCATCCCATTTCACCAAATCAATTTGAATTTCTACCTGGTCTTTACCAATTTCTTCGCAGCGAACCAGGGGTGGATTGACCTCAGTTGTGCCTTCAACCGTGACCCAGCTTTGCAGTTCTGGTGGTAGTAAGGCTTTCAACCGCCGGAGTTCGCTCATTTCCGCTTTGGCAGAGGAGGTTGCATAGGATGTCATAATATCCAGCCCCAGAAAATTTCAGTATATAGTGAGGGTATCACTTTGGAGTATAGCTATTTAAGTGATGATCCGTCTCACTCACTAGGAAAACTTCCTCGCTTTTTTCGCGCTTCCATTGCTTTTTCTAGTAAATCTAACAATCCTGGGGCTTCTTCTTGAATACTGAGTAATAGTCTTTCCCCAAGTTCTATATTCCCCGGATCGAGACCTGTTGCCATCACTTCTTGCAGGCGAGGTATTGCTATGCCATCCACAATCTGAACTAATCCACTCAGACAACGGTGAAATTGTCTTTCTGTGAGAATCGAGTCTTCTAAAGGAAACTCAATAATGGCACGAATTTCACCATCGGATGGGTCGTACTCCCATTGCAACATTTTGGTTTCCCAAGAAATGGCAAGCATTGTCTGGAGGATAGCTGCCTTGTGAGGATGGTCTTGGATTCCTGCCAGAACTTGAGGGGCAAATACCCGAAAAAATTTTCCTTCTTCATCCAGCTGGACAACTATTAGGAAATCTTCTAAGTTATCAGCCTCCACACCTGTTATAATTCGGTCTTCTTCATCATCAAAACGGTAGTCCCAACCAAGGTTGTCTAAATAGTTGGCAATCTGTTTGAGGTTAGCTCCCATAAAAGCCTCAAGAACGTGGAGCAGTTGTTACCAGACCTAGTTTAACCTGCTAGGGGTACTTGTTTGGGTTGGTGTGGATACTTCTAATCCCATAGAAGTATGCAATTAGGGTATTGGGTATGGTCATGGGGCATTGAATATAAGAAAAATAGACGCTCGTTCGGCACTATGAATGATATTTTTTGAATGACTCTTGCTCATTATTAAAGAAACGATAATTACTATTTTTCAAATCTTAGCCAGTGAAGGATATAGCACTAAGTCGCTTAAATTTTAATATTCTTTTCTAGGTTGAATGAATATCTTGCTAGCTCAAGCATGGTAGGAAGATTTTTAATTAAATTTGAAATTTTAAGCAAAGTGTAAATAATTTATACATAGCATCTGAGGCTTTTAAAAATATAAGTAAAAACTTCAAATACTGCTTTTAAAAGTGAATAAACATAGCACAGATGCGGATACAGTTTTATACAACGTTATCAGCCTATCATCTTACCAAGACAAATATTGCGACTCTCGACCCCGACAATCCTGATTTCACCATGTCGTATTGCTCGAATAGCCTGGAGTATACTTTTCCTGCATCGCTCTAACTTCCTGCGATATTTATATGAGTATCATACGCAGGGATTTTTCAGATGTCCAATATATATTTAAATAAAATTGAAACTTATAAAATATCAAAAAAATGGAATTGCGACATCTGCGCTACTTTATTGCTGTGGCTGAAGAACTGCACTTTAGTAGAGCCGCCGAGCGACTGCACATCGCTCAACCGCCCTTAAGCCAGCAAATTCAACAGCTAGAGGCACAATTGGGGGTAGAACTGTTTCAGCGCAAAACCAAGCGACAGGTACAGCTAACACAAGCTGGGCAAGTTTTTTTGCAAGAAGCTTATCAACTTTTAGCTCAACTGGAAAAGGCAATTGAGCTAACCCAAAGAACAGGAAAAGGTGAGAAGGGACAACTACAAATCGGGTTTACTAGTTTGGTAACCTACGATTTGCTTCCTGTGATTTTGCGGCGGTTTCAAGAACAGTTTCCAGAAGTAGAGTTAGTATTGCAGGAATTAACCACAACTCAGCAAGAGCAAGCGCTACAGAAAGGCCGCATTCATGTAGGCTTTGCCCATCCACCGTTAGAAGACAACACACTCAATCAAGAGTGCATTCAGAAAGAAGCTTTAATTGTGGCTATGTTGGAAACTCATCCCTTAGCTGAACAAGAGTGTATCTCAGTGCGATCGCTAATAAACGAAAACTTTATCATGTTCCCTCGCCATTTGGGACCTGGACTGTACGACCAAATCGTAAGTCTTTGTCAGCAAGGAAACTTCAGCCCAAAAGTAACTCAAGAAGCGATTCAGATGCAGACGATTATCGGATTGGTGTCAGCGGGAATGGGGATTGCGATCGCACCGTCTTCATTGCAAAATCTTCAGATAACTGGTGTAGTTTATCGTACTCTAGAGGAGAAAACACCATTAGTAGAAACGGCTATAGTGTGGCGGGAAGAAGATATGACACCTGTACTAAGGGAATTTCTACAAGTTGTCAGAAGTATCTACGTTTACAAGAGCGATCGCTTTTCATCAGATTTAGGGAGGATTAACTAGCACCATAGTAATTTTATCTAAGTTTGCGGGGGAGGGTGCGATCATAGTCCTCATCTCTCCACAATAATTGCCTGCCTATATTGCTTAATTAGTCAACAATATCTACCCTTGATTAAGTCAAAGCTACAAAATTTGATGAATACTCTCTACAACCTGCTCAATAAAATCAACTGTATCACCAACCATTGATTCGTCGATATACCAGCGATTACCTATGTTGAGGGTAGGATCTATATCTGCTTCATGAGCAATTTTGTTTCTGCGATCCACAATTAAAGTAAGTTGTTGCTTAATATCTTTAGAAGATTTACTCATTTTGGTAGCAACCTCATCCCACAATTTTTTATCCGAAATTTGCCTAATTGCATCAGCTATTTTGTCAGGCTGCTGAAAGCTTTGATAACTTAGACGTTCTCGAATCTCGTCTTCTAACCATGAAGTATTATTTAATCTATTCAAAATACTATTTGATATAGCTGGAATTAAACTAGAAATAGTATTAGACTGCTGTAAAAAATTAGCTCCATAAATCTGCTGTATGTCACTCTCTATCCAAGAGGCGATATCTATGGCTATTCTTCTATCCTCACGAGCGCTTCCCAAGGAAACTTGAAAACGGGAAAAGGCTGATTGAGTGGTATTAGCTGAAGAAGATACTGGTTCAGCACGTTGTCCTCGATGAATTTCCAGCATACCCAATGTGACAACCTCATGGATATAATAATCCAAGGCACTAACAGTTAGAACTAGTGCAGCTCGTAAAATGTCTGAAAGATCCAGAACAGCAGTAGCTTGAGCCTTAACAGAAGTATGAAGAGCAATCAGATCCCGAACACGCTGAATACTAATGCGAAATTGGTCAAGCGCTGATTGCATAGCTGGATGATAATGCAATAATTTTATCTGCTAAATCAGAAAAAGTTTTTTCAAAGTCTTTTTGCTTTTTTTGATTTCTTTCGCGTACTATACCAGTCTGTCCTAATTGCTCCGTTGTTAGTGCATAAACTGGTGTACAGTGTTCTTGTGATATAGCAATTAAACTGTTAAAATTAGAAATTTTTGTCAGTGTAAGACTACCATTTATACCTTGCTCGGTATAGACTTGCTTGGATACTAACAGATTATTTTGCTCTAGAACTGGTACTAGTTTATCAGTAACTGTATTCTCTATTTTTTCTATCCACGTTTGAAATGCTGCCGTTTCTTTACCCCTAATAATTCTATAGTTTTGAACTATGGTTCCTAAAAATTTCAAGGTAAATTCTGGAAATGGATAAGCAGCTTCCTTTAATATAGGATTTACGCTTGCCACTCTTGCCCAACCACACCATTTTGATAAAATTCTAGACAGAGAATCAATTGCCATTACAGAGAAAAAATCAGCAGTTGTAGGCACTAAGAAAAAGTCACTTGTCATTAGTAAGTTCTGATTAATTGCTCCTAAACTTGGACTCATATCAATCAGAATATAGTCAGCATTAAATTTATTAGCAGTTTTTTCTAAAAGATCAGAAATCGCACCTGGCAAGTTTTTGAGTGTCTGAATTGAACCACTGAGTTCCTGCGCGATACCTAATGTTACTTCGTATTCAGCAAAGCCAACATGACCAGGTAATAAAAATAAACCTTCTTGTCCTTCTATCGGAATACAATCTACAGCTTCAATAGCCCGTGGCTGTGACTCAAAAGCAGGAGCCAAGCCAGTTTTGATATTTGAATGTGTGTTGTAGATGTTTTCTATTCTTGCTTCGTCATCTTCAGTTTCTTCTTTTAGAGCTATTCCTGTTAGATTACATTGAGGATCAGTATCTACAAGGATAACTCTCTTACCCTTTGAAGCAAGCATCCAACCTAAGTTAAAAGTCGTTGTGGTCTTACTGACACCACCCTTGTGATTGAACAAGGCAATCTTGTGAACCATCTTATTTTACTTTTGATACTTCTGAAATCTTTTGAATACAGGTATCATTTCAGAACCTGTATAACTTAAATATAGCTTCTAAAAAGAAAGCTTATAGAACAGCAAGTCAATCGTGTTTTGAAGCAACTAAGAGAAATAGAGGAAGAAAAATGAATGATCGCTACAGTATGGTAATTCAATGGTCAGATGAGGATAATTGCTACTTAGTACACTTACCCGAATTTCCTTGGCAGCAATTCCATACTCATGGTAAGAGTTATGAAGAAGCCGCTAAACATGGGCAAGAGGTAATTGAATCTCTGATTGAATGGTATAAAGACCAAGGAAAACCTCTACCAGAGCCAATTACTTTTCCTCAGAAACCATTAAAAGTGGCTTAAATCTTTTTAAGATGCTTTGCACAAGTAGGGTAATCGTACCTTACCCTAATTCCTCAATATCAGCACTTTCCCCTTCCGACTCAACAACCTCAAACTTTACCTTGTTATATAAATCCTGTAGGGAAATCTCAAAGGGTACGGTTACAAGTGCGATCGCTTCATCTTCTTCATCATATTCACGAAGCGTCCATTGCTTTTTCCCAATTTTAGAAAATTGCTCTACATGAATCCGAGTTTGGTCAATTAATAGATATTCTTGGAAAGTGGAAATAGTTCGGTAAGCCTGAAATTTATCCTCGCGAGCGTAGCCTTTGGTCGATTTTGATAAAACCTCAATAATAACTTGAGGATTTGTAATTATGTCTCTTCGGTTGTTAAAAAACTCTGGTTCACCCGCTAGAATCATCACATCTGGATAGGTGTAGGTACGCTTTTGGGGTATCCATAGACGAACATCACCCATGAAAACCCGGTAGTTCTGCTTTTTAAAAGCAAAAGTCAACTCAGTACTTAAGTTAAGTGCTATTTGATTGTGATTTATCGTTCCACCCGCCATAGGAATTATTTGCCCATCAATGTATTCACTTTTGTAGTCAGCAGCTTCTTCTAGCTCTAAATATTCCTCTGGGGTATAGTATCGCTGTTGTGTTATTTGCATAGTTCTATCGGGTAGCGATGTTTAAGATACGGAGCGTCTACGCACTAAAGAAATTTCACCCATGTTTACCGAATAGTTTAACGTGGTTGTATAGAGATATTATGTGCTTTCTACAAAGTGTGCGATCGCTATCTAAATTCACCATGATTGCTAGCTTCTTTTCCTATTGATAACCAGCGGCTTGTAACAGAAACAACTTGGCATAACGTCCTCCTAGCTTTAACAATTCTTCGTGAGTTCCTTGTTCTATAACTTCCCCGTTTTCTATAACTAGGATTTTGTCAGCCATTCGTACTGTCGAGAAACGATGGGAAATCAAAAGTACCATCTGATTTTGAGTAATAGCGCGAAAATGATTGAAAATCTCAAACTCAGCTTGGGCATCGATTGCTGATGTTGGTTCATCTAACACCAAGATATCTGCTTGCGATCGCATAAAAGCACGAGATAAAGCAATTTTCTGCCACTGTCCCCCAGAAAGTTCCTGTCCTCCCTTAAACCAACGACCAAGTTGAGTCTGAAAGCTTTGAGGTAATTGGTCAATAAAAGATTGGGCCATGCCTTTTTGGGCAGCAGTTTGCCACTGTGTTTTATTTTCGAGATGTTCTACATCGCCCACGCCAATATTCTCCCCCACAGTGAACTGGTAGCGGACAAAGTTCTGAAAAATCACACCAATCCGACGCCGCAATACATCCACATCCCATTCCTGCAAGTCCAAACCATCTAAGAAAATTCGCCCAGAGTCAGGGGTGTAGAGTCGGGTAAGTAGTTTGATTAAGGTAGTCTTACCGGAACCGTTTTCACCCACAATTGCTAGTTTCTCTCTGGGTTTCAAATGCAGCGAAATGTTTCTCAACGCTGGCTTGGAACTTCCCGGATAAGTAAATGAAACATTCTCAAAACGGATACCATCTTGGGAATTTAAACCAATGGTTGCCTTACCCCAAGATTTTGGTACTTCTTCTTCCAGAAAATCATAGAGATTTGATAGATATAGGTTGTCCTCATACATCCCTCCAATAGAAGTCAGGGCATTGGAAAAAGTAGACTGTCCTTGGCGAAAAACGGTGAGATACATTGTCATATCTCCCAAGGAAATCTTACCTAACACTGTTTCCAACACAATCCAAGCATAAGCTAGGTAAAAAGCCCCAGTACTGACTAAACTCAGGAGATATCCCCAAAGTCCTCGCCGCAGAGTTAAATCACGGTCTTCGCCATAGAGTTGCTCAAACAGGTTGCGATAACGTCCTAGCAGCATCTCTCCCAGCTGGTAGAGTTTGACTTCTGTGACAAAATCTTCTCTTGCTAGCAGATTTTCTAAGTAGTTTTGTTGACGAGTTTCTGGCGCACGCCAACTAAACAAGCGAAAGCCTTCTCCAGCAAACTTTGTTTCCGCAATAAATACAGGCATAGCTGCCAAAACCAGTACCACCACCGCCCAAACTGAGAAATTTACTAGCAAAATCCCGTAGGTAATTAGGGAAAGGGCGCTTTGCACCAATCCAAAGGTGCGATTTACTAAGGAAAGGGGACGAACTGATGCTTCTCGTCGGGCATTGGTTAACTTGTCATAAAATTCTGAGTCTTCAAACTGCCTAAGATCCAGTGTCAGCGCCTTTTCTAAGATGAGTACATTCACTCGCTGACCCATTAGCGCCCGCAATAAAGACTGACAAATGATGATGCCCCGTTGACCGCCTGCTAGTAGAATTACAGCGATCGCTTCTAATCCTACATAAAATAGAGACGGATAAATATTGACAAAACCATTGTTTTGTGATTTAAGTTGAGATGCAAATACTACTGCATCAACAATTAACTTACTAATGTAGGATATCGCCGCCGGTAAAAGACCAGCCACTAAAGTTAAACTTGCCAGAAGAATAGTAAGCGATCGGCTAGTAGTCCATACTAGGCTTACAGCCCGTCCACTGTAGCGGAAAACCGTCAGTGATTGGCGGAGAATATTTCTTTTTTTTTAATCTTCATCTTTCTTTGCGCGAGATACCCCAGCTTGGGCGGATCTTCCTGACTTTATTTAATCTTTATTAATTTTACCAAAAAATAACTTAGAACTCAGCAGCTAGAATGACGGGTGTGCGACTAAGTGGTGACTCTCATACTTAGGTTAACGGATATTCTAAATTCTAGATTCTGACTCCTGTTTATATTTTTATCCCCACAATCTCCTACCTGCTTTCCCATTTAATTTTTGGTGAGTATCTTTTAACAAAGCTGGAATATCTAACTTTTCTGGACACCGAGGCAAACAGTCACCGCATTCTGTACATCGGTTGCCTTTCATTCCAGGGAACCAGTGACCGGCATTTTCAAACATTGCGTAACGATATTGTCCATAATCTTTCATGTCGTATGCTACTGCGAGATTACGTAACCGCAATACCTCTGGAATATTGATATTTTCTGGACAGGGCAAACAAGCATAACACTGGCTACAATTATCAGTTTCCAAAGCAAGTTTTTGCTGATTTTCTAAACGCCAGAAAGCGGAAATTTCTGCTAAATTTAACTCTCCATCATGGTCAGCAATTTGCAAAGGTTCCCTTAATTCCTCTGGGTTAGCTGGCCCTATACTCAAAGTAGTAATACGAGTATCCGTAAGTAAAAATCGATAGTTTAATTCTAAGGGTAAATACGGCTGACATAAATCTTTTAGGGTTTGGGGTGGCGTGTAGAGGCGTCCTCCCTTATCAGCAGGAGAAATAATGAAAATGCCCATATCCTTTTCGGCAGCTAGTTGAATTGCTGGTGCGTGCCGTTGAAAAAAATAGTAATAGTGCAGATTGACAAATTCAAATAAATCTGTATTGATTGCTGCCTGAATTACTTCTAATGGCCCGTGGGTGGAAAAACCAACGTGTCGCACTCGGCCATCAGCAACAGCTTCCTCCACTGCTTGCATACAGCCATTTTTAGCTTGCACCCACTCCAAATGTTGCCAAGTGTTCAAACCATGAACCCCTAAGCAATCTAAATAATCTAGTTGTAATCGTTCTAGAGATTCGTCGATGCACCGACGCATGGTGTCAGCATCTGCTGTGGCTGAAATTTTGGTAGTGACATAAAGCCTCGTTCGGGGTACTGACAACCCAGCTTTTAACGCCCTACCAAGATACTCCTCACTTTTGCCGTAACCTCTGGCAGTTTCTAGATGATTAATTCCTAGCGCTAAGGCTTCTTCGATAGTCTGGTGAGCATTTTCAAAAGAAGCCAGGTAGCGCATTGTTCCCAAAGAAAAAACCGAGAGGCGCAGATTCGTTTTTCCAAAGCGTCGGTATTTCATAAATTAAGTCCTGAGTGCTGAGTGCTGAGTAGAAACACAATTAATATTGTCTGTACAAAATGAAAGGTGAAAAAGAAAGAATAAAGAACTTATTTTTTAGATTCTCCATTCTTTCTCAGCACTCCCCATCAGCACTCAGCACTCTTTTAGCTGTCACCATTACCAAAGCGCTTGATCAAATCTTCAGGACGGAGATTGGAAATAAATTCACGGAAGGCTTGCTGTTCGGCTTCATCTGCATCGCGATCAACAGGGATAGAAGCATCGGCAATGACTTCTTCCATTACCCAAATGGGAGTATTTGTACGGAGGGCAATAGCGATCGCATCGCTAGGACGCGCGTCAATTTCTTTTTTGACTTCGCCTTGCTGGACAATTAAAGCTGCATAAAATGTATCCTTTTGCAGGGAATGAATAATGACCTTTTCTAGAGTCATGTTCCAAGTCTCTAGAAGATTCACAATTAGGTCGTGGGTTAAGGGTCTGGGAGGCTTCTGATTCTCCAGTGCGCCCATAATTGCCCTAGCCTGTTCCTGACCAATGTAAATTGGCAAAGCCCGCCGATCTGAAGAATCTTTCAAAAGTACGATCGGGCTGCGGGTTATGGCATCTAATGCTATGCCAGCGACTTTCATTTCAATCATTGGCTAAGCCTCTACAATCCTTTGAGAGCCTTGGATGCTGTGTAACAAATAGTACCCCTTTTTAGGCGGTTTGGCGAGAGTAATAAACATAAGCATTCGTTCTCTATAATTGCTTCTATTAAACTCCGAACTTGTGGTGAAAACCAGAGTAAGTCAAATTGGTCTTCTTAGACAATAACCTTCTTACCCAAGTATGCCCTGTGAAGGATGCTAATGTGTTAATATTCCTATGCGAAAAAAAGTCAGAAAATATACTTGGATGTTCGAGATTTATGTGACAATTACCAATTGATTCCAGGCAAAATTAGGCAATAAATAGAGTTAGTTTGACAAAAAAGCCGTGTTTACAGGATTAATCCAAGCATTAGGAACGATGGAACCCTTAGGGGGCGATTCTTGGCAAATTACTTGTGTAAGCCAGTCGGGTGAAGTAATTATGCAAGATTTGGCTTATGGTGACAGTGTTGCTGTAGATGGTGTTTGCCTGACAGTGGAACAAGTTTTAAAAGACGGGTTTATTGTCACTGCTTCACCGGAAACTCTACGCCGCACTACTCTCTTAGGTGAGCAAACGCAACAGAGATATGTCAATTTAGAAGCGTCGCTAAAGGTAGGCAGCAAAGTTGGCGGTCATTTTGTGATGGGTCATGTAGACGGCATCGGTCGATTGCTAGTGGCTCAACAAACGGCTAGTTCTTGGGAAATGACCTTTATTGCATCCGAAGCGATCGCACGGTATATTGTCCCCAAAGGTAGCATTGCCGTCAATGGCATCAGCCTCACAGTCGCCGCTTATGAGCCAGAACTCTCCCAATTCAAGGTGGCGGTAATTCCCCTCACATACAGCGAGACAAATATTCGCTACTTGGTTGCTGGGAGTTTGGTGAATCTAGAAGGGGATATTCTCGGCAAATACGTCGAAAAATTCCTTTATTCTGGCAACCCACACGCTACACCCTCTGATGAAAATAGTATAGATGGCATTACACCCGCATTCTTAGCAGAACACGGGTATTTGTAATTGGGCATGGGGCATGGGGCATTGGGCATTGGTTTCTCCCTCATCTCCCAGTCCCTAGTCCCCATTCCCCAGTATCAACTGCCTGGTTGCTGGCTCACCTGGGCGGTTTGCAAGCCTCGCACTAACTGGCTGAGGGCACTTTGTAATTCCACACTTGGGTCAGTAGCAACCCACCCATCTTGTGTCAGGTGACGAACTTCAAAGTGCAAGTGAGGGCCTGTGGAATTACCAGTGCTGCCAACTCGCCCGATGATAGTTCCAGGTTGTACCCACTGACCGGGTTGAACAAGGATTTCTGACATGTGGCCGTAGAGAGTTTGTTCAGCAGATTTGTGATTTAGGATAACGGTTAAACCATAACCACCCACCCAGTTAGCAGTTTCCACTTGACCCGCAGCAGCTGCCAAAACTGGTGTTCCCGTAGGCGCACCCAAGTCTGTACCAGCATGGAAGCGTTGATTACCTGTGATTGGATGAATTCGCCAACCAAACAAAGAAGTAATAGGAGCGGGAATAGATAGTGGATACATCATTCCCGTACCACTATAGGCGACTCTCCCCATGTAGGGGATTTGCGGCAATACTGATGCCAGTGAGAAGTCGTAAGCTACCTTGCTGGGGCGGGGTGCAATGTTACCATCTGCCATTGGTGGCGGTAAAGTCCCACCACTCGGTGTAATGGGAGCTGCACTCACTGTTGTCGGGCTGAACTCGCTGGGAGTCGGGATAAACCGATTCGGGCGAAATGCGCTCTTGGTTACACCGTTAGAACCACTTTCAGCAGCACGCCATCTACTGATGTTGCCAGTAGTTGCAATCTGCCGCACGGGTGGAACTACTGGTAATTGGGCATTTTGACTTCTTCTGAGCCAATTAGGTGCTGGTTTACCATTAGAATTAGCTACACTCCTTTGGGGTATTTTGGCGCAAACGCCGCCTAATACACTTTGCCCTGATGGCAAAATGGCTCGACAACCACTGGAGCGTTCTGTAACAATTACAGAGTTTGGTGCTTGATAAGTACCTGTTGCACCATTGTCATAACTATTAGGATCGATATAGGCGTTATTATAATCCTTGGTTTTCTCCGCCGTTGCATTGACAGGGCTGTTCGAGTTATTTGATGGTTGAGCAACTACTGGAAGTTTTTCAGGTGCATAGCGGACAGGAGTAATTGGTTTTTCCTGTCTCACCTTTATAGGATTAACCTGGGAGGCTTCTACTTTAGGCTTTGACTGTCTGATAATCACAACAGGTTGGGCAGCTTCGATTTTGGGTGTAGACTGCCTAACTGGCTCTTTTGATTGAGCAACCTCTGGCTTCTTGCCTAGTCTCTGTCTGA
Source organism: Nostoc sp. (assembly GCF_036917415.1). GTDB lineage: Bacteria > Cyanobacteriota > Cyanobacteriia > Cyanobacteriales > Nostocaceae > Nostoc. The sequence continues at coordinate 202,648 of NZ_JBALDJ010000107.1, forward strand.
GTTTGGCTCGCCGTTGGGAAAATTCCGGTTGCGCTTGAGGGGTTTCCGGCGCAACAGCCTGTTTCTTAAAAGTCGAGGTTTTAACTGGATTTGTAACTGCTGTTGATTGAGAACTTTCAACAGTGGGAACGATGTTGTCTATTTGTGCTTCCGTTTGGGCAAACACGAAGCCACCACTAAGGAGGCTAACACTACTCAGCCAACAGAGGCTCTGGGCTGGTAGCGTTGAAGCAAAACGTTTTTTTGTTAGACCTTGCTGCCATAAGTAATGCAAACGATGATGGGCAGAATTATTGCGCTGCGTCATTTGTTCTCTCAGTTGTGTGTAATTAGCCTAAAGAGATGATGCTAGTGGTTTGTCTTGCCCAAAGAGCGAAATTTTGAACAAACCTCAAATTTAAACGGAAGATTTATGGTACCCCAAACTGATTGTACCGGGTTCAATATAAATTTCCGGTGTAATTAGTTCCTTTGTATGATGTGTTTCTAAATCAACTCGTAAATTTCCTTGAGGAGTTACCCCAACTACTGTACCTGAAAGATCATTGACGTCCACCCGATCGCCCATGTTTGTAAGCAAGTCTAGATAGCCAGACAAGAGTATATTTACTCCTTCTTGAAAAAGGCACTCTATACCGGATTCTATTCCCAGTAAGACTTTAGAGGTTAGCATTTCCAGACAAGAAATTGCCCTGAAATCTTGGGACGCTTGCCACGATTCCAGATTGATTCCAGTTTCTGGGACTGGGTTCGTCCAGTTAATACCAACACCAATTACTGCTTGGATGATTTGTCCTTTGTTTACTTTGGTTTCTGTCAAAATGCCGCCTAGTTTGCGACCATTTAAAACTAAATCGTTAGGCCATTTTATCCCAACATCTATACCGCACTGGCGCAATTGCGACGCAATTCCCCAAGCAGTAGCGAAAGTTAGCTGGTAGCTGTCAGTAGCCTCTATTTTGTGGTCGAAAGAAATCGCCACGGAAACATATAATCCCCCAACAGGAGAAATCCATTCGCGTCCCCATTGTCCCCGCCCAGCAGATTGAACAGTTGCGATTACTACTGTTCCTGAAATAGCCCCTTGGTTGAGTAAGTTCCAGAGGGTTTGGTTAGTTGAGGAGACGCTTTCAAAAAAGTGGAGAGAAAATGGTAAATATGTATACTGACGCCCTGCTTGCAAGGCTGCTTCCAAGTTTTGCAGATTAAATCCCACAGCAATTAACCCAAATTCCGTTGTTCAAGTTAGCATTGATTGGCTGATGAGTGATTTCTGTTTAGGTTTGGTTGAAGATGCACACTTGGCACTGGCGCAATTGGGAAGGACTGCCCTATTTAACTTGTAGTATTCTGGAACGTTGGCATCACGGCTTTTTTACCCAGCAGTTTTGGCCGCGATCGCCACAAGTTATCACAGAAGTATTGCAACCAGAGGCATCAGTCTATCGCTTAAAGCAGGTTCATGGCAATACTGTTCTCACCCCCCAAGAAGTTGAAAGCTTCTTAAGCTCTGCTGAGGAAGATTTCGCATCGGCAGATGGTTTAATTAGCGAACAGCCTCTACAAGCTGTTTGGGTCGCTAGCGCAGATTGTACACCCGTGCTGATTGGGGATGTGCAAACTGGACGGGTGGCAGCATTACACGCAGGCTGGCGGGGAACTGCTAAAAAGATTGTGCCCTTGGCGATCGCTCGGCTACAATCCCAAGGCAGCAAACTTGATGATTTACGCATTGCGATGGGCCCAGCGATCGCTGGGGAAGTTTACCAAGTCTCTATCGAAGTTGCTGCGGAAATTGGGGCTAGCATTACATCACATAATCACGAAGAAAAAATTATAACTGCATTGCATGAACTACCAAATTCACCTTTACTGAAAGATCCCAATCCTGGAAAGGTACGGCTGGATGTGCGGCGAGTGAATACCTTACAACTGGAAAATATGGGGATTAGTGCAGAACAAATTGCGATCGCACCTTATTGTACTTTTCAAACTCCAGAGCATTTCTTTTCTTATCGCCGGGAGAAAGAGAAAAAAGTACAGTGGTCAGGGATTGTTAGCGGTAAAACGACTCACTAGCCTATATTCTCATTACAGGATAGTTAGGATGTTCAGGATTCGGGAGAAGTCGCTGATTTCTCCAGTCCACCAGTAAATCTAGCGTTTCTAGAACCGTCTGTCCAATCAGGACGATATTACCTGTAACTAATGTGGCTTCGGTAGTTTCTCGTTCTGCCAATTCAATAATTACGGGTTCCGTTACTCCTATAGATTCTTCACTACCCTTGCCATATTGAGCAATCTGCTGTCCTCGAATTCTCAAACCAAGTTGCTCTACAATAGACATGGGTAGTACAGTACGTACTGCCCCAGTGTCTATTAATGCTTCTGTTTCATATACCCGCAGCATATTTGGATTGAGCATTCCTCGGCTGACAAGCGCTTCATCAATGGCATTCGTAAGCTTGACTTTGACTCGAACTGCACCCATAAGTTGATTGGCAGCAGAATTGGCACGATTCAGATTTACCATAATCTGTATAATTTGTTCCAGAATTTGAAGCTTGGGAATGGAAAATATTTTTCCTAAGTTTTGACTTAGTTTGTATAAGTAAGTTAATTGCTATTCACCATTTCAAGAGTTAATATTCCTTTTGGTTTGTTAACGACCAACTGCATAATGTCCAGCCACAACGAACCTATTATGGTATCAGGAATTTCATCTCCGACATGCACGGGAATTATAACTTCAGTTCTATCAATAATAAGTTTGCCTTCATAGATATCGAATCGTGCTTCCCCTCGTGCTGTCCGCATTTCAATCTGTGCAGTCATCAATGACCACTCCAATACTTCCAAGTCTTGAGTATTAATAGCTAACCACCCATCTGTAAACCCAGTATCGAGTAAAGGTTCAACAGAAAATTTATTATCATTAGTAGCAACAAGCTGAATTTCAAATAATAGCTCGCCATTATCGCCAAACGAACCTGCAATCATAACCTGCCGCAGGTTCCTGTATCGTTGAGTTGGAATATAGTAAGTTTTACCTCGTTAGTATTGCCATAAGCATCGTGGATTTTTTGCATTATCCCCAAGAGTGTTGGGTCAATGAGATACTGTTCTGTTTCAGGGTCGATGGCAATATGCCAGTTGTAATGCATTTCGATCAAAGTTGGACGTAAGCGCTCGAAAACACCACGACACCGCATAGCAAGAGCATCACGTTGTTCCTGGCGATCGCTTACTTCTTCAGATGCTAAGGTTGATGCTGGTAAAATACGGGTGCGTCTTGGCTGGGATATCTGTGTCATCTCATTCGCTATTTATATCTAGGCAAAAACTTAACTTAAGGCTTCACTCAACAACTCGCTGTGCAGTAAAGCACCATCGACCAAAGATTGGATTTTCTCTGATGATAAAGGATCGCCATTGGCGTAATGCTCCATCCAAGTCAAACCAATCAAATTGGGGTCATCGGGTAAACTCGTCAAATCCCAACCAGGCATTTCTAAGTCTTCCATGAGGCGATTTACTTTGGGGTCATAACTGAGAGCAAAGCAGCGACAACCAACAGATGCAGCCATAATTAAACTGTGCAAACGCATCCCAATTGCCATTTCAACGCCGCGAAACACACCTTTTAAAAGTTGCGGATCTTCCAGACACAAAATCTTGCTAACATCTTTAAGATGTGGTTGGATGGCTTCGGCAATACTTAAATCTTCACTTTTTTGAAACGGCAGTAGTAAAATAAATGCCTGCGTAGCTTTTTGAAAGTCAACCAAAGCACGAGTCAAATTTGCCAGACGTTTTTCTGTAAGTTGGGAATGCGATCGCAACGTTACCGCAACTCTCGGCGCAGGTAAATCCCAAAGTCCTGGTACTGGTTGAGATTCCAACGCCCAAACCGGGTCAGGAGCTATAATACAAGGAATTTGCCAATCAGATAATAAAGCAGCACTGGCGCGATCGCGGACACTAATTTTGGTACAATTTCTAAAGGTTTGCTTTGCCAACCAACGAGTTTGTGGACGCACTAACGGGCCAATACCCTGCGCCCAAGCAACAGTTTTCAAACCCATTTTCTGAGCCAATGCCATCAGTCCCCCATAATAAAATGGGCTAATAGTACTGGTAACATCTTGAATGAGACTCCCGCCGCCCCAAATCAAAGCATCACAAGAGCGTAAAGCTTGTAGTACAGCTAAGGGAGCCATGCGATCGTAGGTTTCTACATTGTAGCGATCGCGTGTTTCCTCTGGATTACCAGAAAGCACCACAGCCGTTACCTGAGATGGTAACATTTGCAAAAGCGTTGCTAACAAAGCTTCGTCACCACCATTACCTTTACCGTAATATCCAGACAATAACGTCCGCATTTTGACCATTTTAGATTTTAGATTTTAGATTATCAGCAATTGTTAAATGAATCTCTGTCCCAGATACAGATGGTAAACTCATTCCCAAGTTCTATTTTGAATAGTGCAAAAGATAGTTATAACCCCTAACTCCCCACTCTAGCGCTGTCAAGGTGAGTCTTGTATTCATTACTAGCTCAGAACTCGAAAGTTGAGCCTCAGAAGGTGAACGTTAAGCCTCTGAAGGTGAACGTTGAGCCTCTGAAGGTGAACGTTGAGCCTCTGAAGGTGAACGTTGAGCCTCTGAAGGTGAACGTTGAGCCTCTGAAGGTGAACGTTGAGCCTCTGAAG
>NZ_JBALDJ010000108.1:0-15196 GCF_036917415.1 Nostoc sp.
TAAGCTAAGAACATCGGAAGCTGGGTGCGATGAAAGTCGCACGCCCAGATTTAACTGAGAGGTGCGGGAGATAATACTCCCCATCGACTCAAACATGGTGTCGGTGAGCATGAAAAGAGACATTCCCATTCTAGAGATTTAATGCAGGCGCTGGTAGCTCCGCGCTTCCTATTACTTCGTAGTTTGATGTGGGATGCCGGGACTACTTATACTACCCCTCCAAATCGCCTATCATTACAAGGCACTCTTTACCATTTAATTAATTTTATTCCCAAATTATTAGCAGCAACTTCAACAAAACGCCTTCGCATTTATCGCACTTTACTTAAAGTTATTGCTCACAAGGGCGTTCTGGAACGCCCAGGTCGTAGTGAACTACGAGTCCGTAAACGTCGCCCCAAAATTTACCCCTTGATGACTAAACCCCGGCAAGAATTACGACAACAATTGCAAACTGCTTAAACCACAAGCTTTTCGGCTTTTCTTAGTGCCATTCGATGCTTTAAGGCTGACTTGAGAATATTTTTAACCTCTAATTCCTTTTGATTTGCGTTCTCTCATATCGCTTTTAGTCTAAACTCCAGTCACTATTAATGGCTGGAAACCTTTAGCTAATTTTGCTTATGTAAAATCTATCAACAAATTTTTCCAAGACTGTATCAAAAAGTACAGTTTTTCAGACAACAATCAGGTTTGCAAGTCTACATCACTGAGCGATCGCAAGACTTTTCGGTTTACTGACTTTCACTCTTTTGTTAAGAAATATCTGACTAATGCATAGACTAATTTATGGATTTTTTTTACTCCAATCATCTAAAGCAGCAATGACAAAGCTGGCTGCGGGATGGCTGAGGACTTGTTCTAGAGCAGCCGTACCACCAGCCCTCAATGCGCTGATTGTTTTCTGCATTAAAGTAGGGTTATTTTCGATGCGTTGCGTGGCTTCTGCTGCCAGTGCCATTTTTCCTGCCATTGTATTAGTAGGATAAAACTGGCTTAATTGCTCTAGTAATTGCTGAATGTCTGCTGCGGCTTCTACAAGGTTTTGTTTTTGTTCTGGTGCATAATTATACTCCTTACCTATCTGTTGGCTACCAGATTGAGCCGTATCAACAACGTTACCTACATCAGCGTTGCTGAAATTATATTTAGTTTTATAATTTTCGTTATTATTAATAGACATTTGATTTCCACTTCCTTGTGCAGCTTGTTGTCCTTGACCAAATTGGCTGTTATTTGCGCTTTGGTTAATTCCCCCTTGATTTTGGTTCAATGTACCTACCTCTTCTACTTGGATATTTGAATAATAACTAGGACTTTGTAGTGCTGTCGTTATCATCTTTTGTAAATCAGAAATTCTGCTATCCTTTTCTGCTATTAGTGCTTTAACTTCTTGTTCTGCCAAAACTTTTAGTTGATTATAAATATCGAAATATTCTTTACTTAGTTCCGACTTGTCAGCCGCGAACGCTGTTTTTGCACGAAGCAGAAACTTATTTTCACCTCGTTTCTCCATCGCTACAATTTCTAATTCGGCATCAGGGTGATTTTCTGCTAACTGCTTAAAGGAAATTGCGATCGCTCTGGGGTCAACCCCTTGGCTATGGTACAAGTCGAGAGTGTCGAAGATTGGCTTGATAAAATCTCCAAACTCACCATCTTCAAATACTTCCTGCCTGTTATCTGGTTTGCGGTGGGGGTCTGGGTTCTCTTGAGTGGGCAAGCGCATATAAACATACTCACACCGCACTCCATCAAATTTAGTTTCAGTGGTAATTCCCCAGTCTTCAATGAAAGCTCCAGTGAGAGTTGCGCCTGTTAAATCTGTATTGTCTAGTTGCGTTTGCTTCAGCTTTGCTCTTGACAAATCAGCATCTTGCAAATTGGTTTCACTGAGGTCAGTGCCAATAAAGCTGGCATTTGCTAGTTTAGCTTTTTGTAAGTTGATACCCCGGAGGTTTTGACGGTCAAATTTTGTATGCTCTCCCTGTCCTGTAACTAGCAGTTGACGTACTTGTTGGTTTTGTAAATAAGTTAAATCTGTGCGAACACGGTCAAGCATTTTGGCTTGATGCCAAAGAGTATGAGTGAGGTTAGCGTTGCGGAAATCTGTACTTTTGAGTGTGGCTTGGGTAAAATCAGCACCTGTTAAATCAGCGTTATGAAAGCTTGTACCGCCAGTAGCTGCAAAGGTAATGGCAATATTACGAATTAGGGAATATTTTTCGTTTCCTTTCATCGCTTGCCAAGTAATGTAAATGTTCAGTAATGTTCCGGCGAAGGCAACGGCGAAGGCTCCAGCGAAGGCGAAGGTTTTGGCAACGGCTCCGGTGAAGGCGAAGGCGAAGGCTCCGGCGAAAGCTCCGGCGACGGCTCCGGCTCCGCCGACGGCGACAGCAAAGGCGAAGGCGAAGGCGACGGCTCTAGCAACGGCTCCAGCAACGGCTCCAGCAACGGCTCCAGCGACGGCTCCAACAACGGCTCCAGCGAAGGCTCCAACAACGGCGACAGCGACGCCGACAGCAACAGCGAAGGCGACGGCAAAGGCTCCGGCGAAGGCTCCAGCGACGGCGACGGCAAAGGCGACAGCAAAGGCGAGATATCCTAAACCAGATGTTAATCCTTGACGAATGGTTAGGAAATAAAAGGGAATCGATATGATTAAAGCAACCCAGCCGATAATCTGGTTGGCTTGGCTGGATGAGTTAAATATCAACGACACAAAATAACCATTGAAAGCCCAGAGAACTCCTGACAGTCCTGAAAATAAGAATGAGACAAGAACTAAACCAGTTACCCAACGGCGTTGCAGTCCAGCTTTGGCGTCACTGAAATTTGCACCTATTAAATTAGTGTTGGAAAAGTTTGTCCCTTGGATGTCGGCATAGCTAAAGTTTGCGCCCGCAAGGTTTTGTCTACCTTTAAAGTTGCGTCCTCGGAGATTTTGACCGGAGAAGTCCTGGGGCATAGCCATCCATGAGAGGTTAAGATAATTGCACTAATGTCTGCAAGGGTGGAGGAAAACGAGATAAATACAGCCTATGCAGGACTTTTACGTCGCGCATCTCAGCTCAATGCCATCTGCGAAAACGTCGAGTGCCGAAACAACAGCCTAGTCCCAAAATCAACATAGTTCCTAACAAACTGCTAGGTTCAGGAACCCCAACAGCAACATCATTGACAAATACATCGTACACCGCAAACTCAGGCTGAGGATCAAAGATAGTGGGCAAAGGATTGTTGGTTACCAAGAGCGCACGGGTTTTGTTATTAAACGCAATGTTGGATGGATTCCTCCACTGCAATAAATTGTTGGGGTCATTCGGTCTGACCGCAGGACCAGAAAAACGGTTGATCTCTGTGCCATTTGGGGACAAAACCGAAATCTGGTTACTCCTACCCAGAGCTACGTAAAGATTACCTGACGAACCAAATTCAATTCCAGATGGAGCTTCATTAGGTGCGTATTGGAAAAAGGTTGATAGATCTGCGGCGCTGAGAGTATCGATGAGGGGTAAAGTGCGGATGAAACCTTGACCCAGTGCATTCAACGTTGTCGCTACATAGAGCTTTGTGCCTGTGGGATCGACTCGAAGTCCGTTGGCCCCAAACCCCTCAAAGCGGCTGTCCTGGAACCAAATCTCTGGGGTTCCGCCGCCAGGAGCAACTCGCCAAATTGTTGCTTGAAATGAGTCAGAAATATAGAGGTTGCCACTAGAATCAAAGACAGAATCATTAATTAGAGGTGTCTGGTCTACTGTAGTAGGTGAACAAGGGGTTCCTGCTGTAACAGTGGAGCAGATGGGCAAATCCGGCAATGCAGAGGCATAAATTTCTTGAACTGGGTTAGGTTCGGTGACATCAAATCGGACAATGCCCTGTTGGATATCAGTTACGTAAAGCCGATTACTTTTGTCGAATACAATGCCTGCGATCGCCTGCGGTAAGTTCGGATTCTGACCTGTAATGTCATATTTCCGCACGAACACACCAGAGTCTAAATCATACTCTAGAACACTTGGTTGCACAAACAAGCCAGACTGGGCAGGCCCAGAAATAAAAACTCGATCACCGAGCAGAGCAATATCTTCAGGGTAACCCGGTTCGGCAGGAAGCTCAGTAAAAACACGAGAGTCACCCAAAGGACGAATGGCCCAAACTGCTTCAGGAATACTAATCGCCAGTAGAGTAAACAAGGCAATAGCCCAGTGATGTATTCTCACGATGTTATCCTTTTCAATGTGAACTTCAATCTCAACAGAAAGCTTTGCTAAATCACACATTATGGGTGATCTTGGAGTCAATCTCAGTTTGTAGCAATTAGCTGTAATTTATTCACTATGCGTAGTTCATTTTACCTGCTTTGCATACTAATTTAGACATCTAATACCAATTCTGTATGAAGAATGCACATAATCAGTCCCCCCTTCATAAGGGGGGACGGCGTAGCCGGGGGGTAAATATATGCAGCTTCACAAAGAAACGGTATAAGGATTTAAACAAACTGGCGACTAAACAATATCTTCTGCAATAATCCGTTCGAGACAGCGTTCTGCTAAAGCCGCAATGGTGAAAGAGGGATTTGCACATGCCGTAGAACCAGGCATCAATGCACCATCAACAACATACAAACCTCGATAACCAATCACGCGACCATATAAATCGCAAGCTTTTCCTATAACTGCTCCTCCTAAAGGATGAAAATTAGCAAAAGTATCAGATACTTGAGCTTTAACTAGGTTTTTAGGCTGAAAGTAGCTACCCATTGTTATATCTGTTCTTGCCTGATTAGTTGAAGTAGCGTTTTTCCTGTCAAGTAATCTGTAAGCAAATTGTGCAGCTTTCAATAGTTTTGGATCTCCCAAAGAGTTACCATCTGGCCACTTTAGTCCAACTGAACCTTTAGTAAAATCGTATTTAAATCTCCCCCTTACAGAGGGTATGCCTATAGCAGGAAATGCTAGAATTCCTTCAGGAGCATTCCATATCGAGAGTGATTCAATAGAAATCGGGCCAAAAGGATTATCGAAATATTGAATAGCGGCAGTAGCAGGCCCTCCCTGACCACTATTTGTCGGTGTCGGAAAACCTGCACGAATAGTAAAAGTATCTCCATTAGTCCCCCAGCCTAAACCAATGTGTTCATTTAACCAAGGTAGTGTACCTGTTGCTTTAGCTTTGACTAAAAGTTTAGAAGTTCCCATACAACCAGCCGCCAGGAATAGATATTTACAAGTAATAGTTTTTCTTGTAATCACTTCTCCAGACTCATTAATCTGATTACAGGCAACTCGATAACCATGTCCTGGTACTTCAGAAATTTCTGTTGCTATGTGTAGAGGCAAGATATCCACATACCCAGTTTTCTCTGCATCAGCTAAGTAGCTACGATCTAGACTCTTTTTTGCTCCACTATTAATGCCATACCAATCTTCACCAATAATAGTGGAAGGAACTTTAGTGCCATTAATCTCTTGGCGAACAATATCCCAGTCTATAGCAATGTCTAGCAAACGACTAGTTAATCCAGCATTTGCGGCTTGCTGAAGAAAAAGCCTGGTTGATAAATAGTAGTTAGTAGCCAAAATGTCTTGAGGAATTGGTTTTGGCTTAATAATTGAATGAACGCGAGGATAATAAACTCTATCCATCTCGTCATAATCAATTGTTGTAGGAAATACTTGATAGAAGAGTTCACGGGGAGGTTGATAAGTAATAGCATTATAGACTAATGAACCACCTCCGACTCCAGCACCACAGTAAACAGAAATTCCCTGTTCATCTTGACGCTCTAAAATTCCTGTGTATACATCTATAGGGACTTCATCAAGGATCAATGTTTTTGGACTGAGCCAAGCGGCTCGACCATCAGGTTTACGGTAAGTAGCAAAAGTATTTTGAGCAGATGTAATAGGCCAACGACGACCTCGTTCTAGAACCAATGTATTGATACCAGCTTGCCCTAAACGCAAAGCTGCAACAGCGCCACCAAAGCCGCTACCGATGATCAAAGCTTCTACCGTCTCATCCTGAGCATTACTCCGACGAGGGCTAATTAGTGAAGTCGTTAAAGCAGTAGAAAATAAAGCAGTAGTTTGAAGAAAACGACGACGGGTGTAAAACTTATTGTTTCGCATAAAAATCAACTTTTAATGAACTACTTTTTCCATTAGTCTCGGTTGTCTTTTGATATTTGGATTAAAGACACCAAGAAGCTTTTTTCTTCACTGGAAGTCCAACGACTTGACCTTCAAAAAGTATATAAACTGTGTCAAAAACTACAATTAAATCAAGTATAACTACTATGGCATTTACTAAGTTAAGCTCTGTTATATAGGAATCATCTTTGATTTCTGAGCAATATTTCAGATAAAACTCTTATAAAAGGGTTTTTTCAGTCTCAGTATGTTTTCAAAAATCAAATTGGAGTCCTATATATCAATAGAGTTTAGTAAGAAGAATTGTAGGTTGGGTCGCGCTTCACTTAACCCAACAAAATTAACGTAAATGTTGGGTTTCGTTCCTCAAACGCCACTTTGTTCAACAAAAAAAACTCCCTGACTTTTCACGCTATGTGGATTCATGTCATTTTGATGGTTTCCCAAGCCCTGATTTTTCCATTATCTATTTTCATTAACTTAGAGCTATTAAGAATTAGGTTATGGAAAAATCGACGCTTTTTTGAAGCTTGAGGACGTCCCGTGAAAAGTCAAAAAAACGTCCAAAGGCCGTTGGCTCCCCAACCTACGTAATTTTTTGTTTTTTAGGTCAACAAAACCGAATTGTAATTTTTACTTACATTTACTACAATGGCGTACTCGTTCGTGAAGTTATTTTTTGGTTGTATTGCCAAAATTCTAGAACCACTATCAGTATTCAAGTTTTAATTTGTAGAGCTACTACAATTAGTGTTCTTCTAATTTTTGGCAACACAACCCTTGTCAAATTAACCTACTTTACTCATCGATTTCCATTTGGGTTTCCAGATGGAAATTGCAACTAAAGCACCAAATGCTAATACGCCCCATGAAGAAGAAGATTCAGGCACTGGTTTAGGACTTTCATTACCCGCCGCTATTAATCTTAACAACTCATCACCATGATTGTCCTCGTTGGCTACAACATTGTCATACTGTAGGTCCCCAAATTGATCGTAAGAGGCACTACCGACGAGTCCGCGCTCGGCATTAGCCGCTTGTGCATATATCTGGGGGTAATTAGGAGGAAGAGTTGGCAGATTTGAAAAATCTGTTACTGGTATTATCCCAGGTGCTTTGAAAATGTCCTCAAACCCAGGGGGATTCCAAGCAACCAACAATTTCGCTGGTTCATCCGAGATGTTTAGAACTCCGTGGAGACGGTATCTTGGACCATAAATCAAGGTTCCGGCGGGTGCATCTATGGCGTGAAGGATATCTTTGGGAGCATTGACTCCAGGGATTTCGTTTGGGCCATAGATGTGGTCTCCCACCGTTATCTGTAGATTCCCCTCTTTGACATATAACCATTCATCTTCGTCTTGGTGGATATGCGGTGGTACACCTTGCCCTTTTAGAACGTTAGTCTGCCTTAGTGTGTATTGTCCGTTAGTAGTTTCTCCCCTTTTGATAAATGTAAACGGTACACCATCATAGAACAAATATGATGGTGCGTCTGGATCTGGTGTTATCGTTGGGAATTGAAAAGCTTCTACTTTAGAAGTTATAGCTAAAGTTAATAGCAACGAACCAATTACACCAACTCCAAATAATTTCATTTCCAAATCTCCTTTTTAAGTAATTTGTCTGGTATTTGACTTCATCTGAACACTGCTAAATCAGTAAAACTCTCGTGAATTTCTAGAACAACTAGTAGAATTCGAGTTTTAATTTGCAGAGCTATGAGAGTTAGAGTTGTTCTAACTTTTGAGAATACAATTCCTGTCCAACTAAGCTATCTTACTAACCGATTTATGCTTGCGCTTCCAGACATAAATTGCACTCGAAGTACCACTATAGTGAGTATTTTTTGAACTTTTGAGAATACAATTTCTCTCCGACTAAGCTATCTTGCTAACCGATTTGGGTTTGCGCTTCCAGATAGAAATTGCACTTGAAGTACCAAATATTAATATGCCCCCTAAAACAGAAGGTTCAGGGACTTGTGTCACATCGTCAGACAACAATGCTAACAAGTCGTTAGCATGATTGTCTGGGTAGGGGAAATTATTGTCAGCTACTATGTCTCCGAATTGGTCAAAAGAAAAACTACTAACTAGTCCATACTTTGGGCTTGTTTTTGCCAATAAAGAGATAGTCTCAGGGTTAAATGGTGGTGGATTCGCCACGTCAGTCACCGGTTGACTTACTTCTTCGATCAGATGCTCAAACCCAGCGGGATCTGAAACTAACAGCACCTTCCCAGTTGTCGTTCCAACATTTCTAATTCCGTGGATATAGTTTTTTCTACCATAAAACAATGTTCCAGCGGGAGCATCGAAGGCATGTAGGATATCTCTGGGAGCATTAACTCCAGGAACTTGGTTTGGATCGGGATAAAAGTTCTCCCCTACTACTAGCTCCATATTCCCTTGTGCGACGTATATCCATTCGTCTTCTTCATGGTGGATGTGCGGTGGTGAAGCGCCTCCTGGTGGAACTATAGACTCCATTAGGGCGTATTTTCCTCCGGTAGTTTCACTTCTTTTGAGAAGAGTAATTGGTCCGTCCGGCAAAAACAAATACGATGGTGCATCTGGATCTGGCGTTACGTTTGGGAATTGAAAAGCTTCTACTCTAGAACTTATGGCTAAAGCCAATAGCAATGAGCTAATTACACCAACTCCAAATAATTTCATTTCACAATCTCTTATTTAGTAAACTTTTGTAGGCGATTGACTTTATTTGAGTACTCCTAAAATCAACGTGAGTTCGACAAGTTGAAAAAGGCACAAAAAAGCCGAAACTAGAATTAGATGAAAAAAAGGTGTCTCAGCGCAAGATTCTTTGACGCAAGGATGCTGTTATTGAATCAGTCAAGGACTACCTCAAAAACCTATATTTAGATTGATGATTAGACCTCTTGCAAAAGTTAGTTTTTACATTTTACTAACTACTTATCACGCTTTTGTTTACCATTTATGCAAGAAGTCTATTCACAACAAGTAATTTTGCCCTCTTACTTTCACTAAATCGCTCGAAAGCGACAGCTAATTTTGTATTGTGTGTAATTTGCTCCCTTGTTACTTCTCTGACTTCCGCTATCATATAGCCTCCTTGATGGTGGGTTAGACTCTGATTTCAGGCAGCGATCGCAAAACTTTTTGGTCTACTGAATGTAGCTAATTCTCAAACACAAGGATTATACTAAGCGCATTCAACACGCAGTAACCTCCTCTAAAAACTGGCGATCGCTACAAGAAAACTGAATTTGATAGCACGACCAGTCGTGTTAAACTAATTTATATCACGATTGGTCGTTTTATAGTGCGTTTTGTAAAATTTGTTCAAAAAATTTCGCTTCCGCATTTTTGTAAACTTTTATTTGATAGTACGACCAGTCGTGCTATAGTTAGTTAAACAACATTCTTTCTAAAGAATGAAAAGATGCCAACCAGTCCTGAATATTATGACAGTACCCCATTGCAACACGAACCTTTAGTACTCTAAATTGCTGAGTAAGTCGAAAATAGTTATGAAAACTAATGGAAATACAGTTTTGATTACTGGTGGAAGCTCAGGCGTTGGACTGGCGATCGCCAAAGCTTTTTTAAACTTAAACAATCAAGCAATCATATGTGGTCGCAATCAACAAAAGTTGGCACAGGCGAGCCAAACTTGTCCTGGACTTCATACCTTCGTGTGCGATATTACCAAACCAAATGAAGTAAGGGAGATGTTTACTGCTATCAGGTCTCAATTTGGAAACCTGAATATACTGATAAACAATGCTGGGACAATTAGGTTTTATGACTTCATTCACGATGAAGATGCCTTTATAAACGGTGAGCAAGAGATTCAGACAAATTTGCTGGGGACTTTATCTGTTACCAAAGCTGCATTACCCTTACTTTTAAAGACTGAAGAATCTGCTATTGTTACAATCTCGTCAATCGTTGCTCTTGTACCATCTCCAAAAATGCTAATCTATAGCTCCACGAAGGCCGCTCTTCACTCATTTTCGTGTTCTCTACGACAGCAGCTACAACAAACATCAGTCAAGGTTTTTGAGGTAATGCCACCTTTTGTTGATACAGAAGCAGTCAAGCAAATAAATACAAGTAAAGTTTCACCTACTGAGGTAGCTGAGGCTTTAATCAAGGGTTTACGCACTAACAATTATGAAATTCGTATTGGACCAGCAAAAGCTCTTTACTTTGCCCATCGGTTTTCACCCATTACAGCTGAAAACATCCTCAAGCAGATTATAGCAACAGCCTTGAAAGCTAAACTAACATCTTGATACCCAGAATTGTAAAACCTCAATGCAAAAATGTTGGGTAGAGTAAAGAGAACAGTTAAAAGATAAATCAGTTTTGTTGAACCTTGGCATATGTGCAATCATGCAAGAACTAGCAGTAAATATGTAATCTTTCAACAGTTGCCAAAGTCCTTGATCTAAATGGTTTCGCCAAGCCTAAACAATACTTTTGCAAGAGGAAATAGACAAAATGACTCAAAGCCTAGCTGATACACCTAAACGACGCCGTACATTACAGGGTCAACAGACCCGCCAAGCAGTGCTACGGATTGCGGTAGATATCGCCTCAGTTGAAGGATTAGAGGGACTCTCTCTTGGCCGCCTCGCCTCTGAATTAGGTAAAAGCAAAAGTGGACTATTTGCCCATTTCGGCTCAATGGAAGACCTCCAACTGGCGACAGTCGATGCAGCCTATGTGATCTTCCAGAATGAAGTTATAGATATAGCCCTAAACGGCAAAAGTGGTCTGGCGGCTATATGGAGTCTTTGCAATACGTGGTTCTCTTACATAGAAAGAAAAGTCTTTCGTGGTGGGTGCTTCTTTGCTGGGGCTTCGGCTGAGTTCGATAGTCGTCCTGGTTTAATACGGGATAAAATTGCTGAAATTATGAACAATTGGCTTAGTCTGCTGACCAATCTAATACGTGAGTCACAGAAAATGGGAGAGATTGAGCCAAATGTTGATGCAAATCAGTTGGCATTTGAGATTAATGCATTAGGCTTAGGGGCTAACTGGGCTTTTCAACTCTTTGACGAGCCAAAGGCGATTGACTGGGCAAAAACAGCAATCCTCCACCGTTTGCAGAGTGTGGTAACTTCTAATTCTTTGCCATTACTGTCTTGAAAATGGGCAGTGTGGAAGAGAAAATTTGTATGCCATAGTTGTGGGCGTCTAGCTTAAAAATAGATTCAGGACAAGGGAGATGGGAAGACGTAAATACTTAGATTTTCATGCTTATTTGTAGGATTTTTCCATAAATGGCTAGCTTGAAAGTGGATGTAAGTAGGTCTGCATCAAAATTTGTAGTTGTAATTAAGCAAGTGGCAAAAGGCAAGAGGCAAGAGGCAAGAGGGTAAAAGCCCTAGTTTATCTTTCTTTACATACTTTGGTTTTATTCTGCCAACCTACTTAGTAGGTTAAAACATTGCGTATGGAAAGGAAATAAAAGTTTAAGATTGCAATTAATAATTACTTCCCTTTACCGTTTGGTTTTGTGTAATTAATTTTGTTCAAGTACTTAGCGATTGTTCTTGCTGCTATTAACCTCACTAATTTGTCTTGGCAAATTAATATGGCTTTATCCCTCCTTTTATAGACTCTAATAATAAATAAACTGGTCTTATAGGCTGTGTTATTTAGAGAGACTAGGTTTTCAGGTTTGAAGGATCACTATAAAACCTGAATTTTAATACCACAGCATAAGGGGAGAGGTAGAACCATTAATATTTAGGTTTTAAATCACCAGGAGAGAAAAATGAATTTGAAGATAGAAAATCAGGTTAGCTTAGGAGTCGTAGCGATCGGGGACACTGACCTCGAATGCCGTGTTGAACACGGCTACGCTAACAGTAATGGGGTGAAGATCCACTACGCCAGCCTCGGTCAAGGACCTCTGATAGTTATGATTCATGGTTTTCCAGACCACTGGTATACCTGGCATTATCAGATGGAGTTTTTGGCCTCGAACTACCAGGTTGTGGCTATAGATATGCGAGGTTACAACCTGAGTGACAAACCCAAAGGAGTTGAAAATTACGATATGCGATCGCTTATGGGAGATTTGCATACTGTTATCCGCCATCTGGGTCGAGAGAAAGCGATTATTCTTGGACATGACTGGGGCGGCATGGTAGCCTGGCAGTTTGCAATGCATATCCCCGACATGACCGAAAAGCTGATTATCCTCAATCTGCCGCATCCTTATGGTTTGGCTCGGGAACTCGCCCACAATCCGCAGCAACAGCTAAACAGCCAGTATGCAAGGAACTTTCAGCAGGAAAAAGCCTACGAAAGTTTGACCCCAGAACTGCTCAGCACTTGGGTGACAGAGGCAAGGATGAAGGAAGCAGTGAAGGAAAAGTACATTCAGGCTTTACAGCGATCTGACATTCAAGCAATGCTGCACTACTACCAGCAGAACTACCCCAGGGAGCCTTACGTGGAAGACACCTCGTTGAGCATCAAGTTGCAAGCACCAGTGCTGTTGATTCATGGTCTAAAAGATGAATTCTTACTAGCCGATGCGCTCAATAATACCTGGGAGTGGGTGGAAAAAGATCTGACACTTGTTACCATCCCTACTGCTGGCCACTTCGTCCACCAGGAGAGTGCCGATTTGGTAACACGGACGATTAAGAGTTGGCTATCGCGTTGATTGTTGCAGTTCTGTTATTAAAACTAAGAAAGAGAAAGAAATGGAAACTCTAACCCTATCGAGAACGCACATTATTGTGTCCTCAGACAAATCCTTTGAGCAGGTTGTAGAAGCGATAGAGTCAATTGCAATGACAGATAAGCTTGATTTGGCAGTCGTTGAACAAATTGTCTTAGCTAGCAATTCATGGGATGAGTTCCAAGAGGCGCTTCAGTCAAAGATTGGAAGTAGTGGCTTAATGACATTTACAAAGATTGATCATGGTAGTCTTATGTCCCTGGCTTTCGAGGGAAACAAAGCCAAACTCTATGTGATTGGAAATCCACTAATTGCTAAACAAATGCTCGAACAAAATTTAGGGGTCGGACTTTACGTTCCTTTACGAATGTTAGTGTATGAAAATCAACAAGGAAAGACGCAAATCTCTTATGAAAAGCCCTCGTCTCTTCTAGGGCAATTCCAAAACGATAAAATCTTGGCAATTGCGCTAATGCTTGACCGGAAGCTTGAAGAACTAACGACCAAAGTAACCGTATTCTAAGGTTAAAATAATTCGTAATTAAGTTTTGTAATGGTGATTTAGACCCCGCGACAAAACTTGCCCCTTGTTAGTTTGGGATTCAAACCCCCACAATTAGTTAAACAATAGGAAAAGACCAGAACCTTTCCCTAGAAATAAAATTAAGAAATAAATAGGGTTGCAAGGATTACATATGTTGAAAAAACACTTCAACTTTCTCAAAGTAAAATTTGTATCTGTGACGACTGCTGTCGTTATTTCGACAGTAATCACAGAACAATCAGCTCAATCTGCTGTTTTAGCTCTGAATGATGACAATTCAATCGCTGCTTTTGAAACTTCTTCTTCAGATAATCCCGCCAATGATGGTTTACTATTCTGGACTATTGACAATATAAATCATTTATTCCATAACCAATTCTGGTATCGCATTGGCTCTACAAGCAAAGAAAATGAGATCAATGCTCTCAACTTGATTGGAATAAATCAAACTCAACCAGCTAGCAATCAGCTCAGTGCCACCTACGCTGGTAATGGCTTTGAAATGGTACTCAACTTCCAGTTAGATGGTGGTGTACCCGGTAGCGGTACATCTAGCTTATTCGAGAACATCGACATTAAAAATACTAGCTCTAATAAATTAGATTTCCATTTGTTTAACTACACTGATTTTGACCTGACTGATAACGGTCAGGACGACACAGTAAAAATCAGTACTGATATGGCTACACAGTTTGATAGTTTTACCTTGGGCAAAGAAGTGATTAACCCGTCAGCGAGCGACTACCAAGTATCTCCTTTTCCTAATATTTTAGATGCATTGTCAGATAATTTTCCCACCAACTTATCAAATGTTGGTGGACCACTGACTGGTGAAGATGCTTACGCTTTTCAGTGGGATTTTGTCCTTGAACCAGAAAAATCTTTCTCAATCAAAAACTACAAGTCCATCAAACCAGTTCCCGAACCAACAATCAACTTAGGCTGCTTGATAGGTTTTGGTAGTCTAGGGATGCTTTGGCGGTTGCGTCGTATTTCTCTTCTAAAAAAACAAAACAGTTTCTTTCATCTATAGTAGGTAAATCATACATCAACTACTTTTATTACTTTCTGGAAATCAAAAAATGAGATAACTTAACTAGCAATAGATAATCTTATCATTGTTACAATGCCTGCTGCCAGAGATAAACGCTACAACGATGCGGCAATTGAACCAAATCAACAAGAGCAATGTTAGCTCTAAATGGCCGAGTCACGATGTTGGGAATCTCTTGCTGGACAAGCATGGGTGGTAGTTACCGGACAATTTTGAGATTCTTCCATAAAGTAATACCTTGGGCAACGTTGTTTTGGCTATTTTTTTGCAAGCATTTGTGGCGAGAGCGGGAAGTATATCTGCTGGCTGGAGATGAAGTTATAGTCAGTAAATCAGGGAAACAGACTTATGGGTTCATTACCTTCGCCATCCACTTGAAGATTTAAGGAAGGTATTAGCTGTTCAATTTGGCTTTCAAGTCGGGAGATCGCCAGCGTTAAAGAAGCAAGTTGCTCCCTATCCTTCTTAATTTCATTTGAAATACCCACCCGCAATTGATTTAACCGCTCCTGGAGGGCATATACTTCCGTTTTGGTCGCAGAAGGAATATTCACTTTCTCTGACAGAGCGGCGATTTGAACTTTCAAAGCTTCAATTTCGGCAGCAGTTGCACTATCTGCATAATCCGGACTCTCTTCTACAAGTGCATTTCTAATAAGTAGGTGGTTATAATTAAATATAAGATAGAGAAGGTCTAAAAAACAGGTTCTACGAGATGTCTGCTCCATTGCGAGTTAAATTAACAGA
>NZ_JBALDJ010000109.1:0-46781 GCF_036917415.1 Nostoc sp.
TTGATTGAATTTGGGCAGTCGTTGATTGAATTCGGACAGTCGTTGATTGAATTCGGACAGTCGTTGATTGAATTTGGGCAGTCGTTGATTGAATTTGGGCAACCCCCAAGAATTCGGCAACGGAAAACCACCTTAGCAAAAATTCTAATTTTTCCAGATAACTCGTAAAGACAATATGAACATGTGTTAAAAGCTTAAAAAGTATATCGTTATTTTTTATACTTCAAATCTTGGTTTTGATCTGATTAGCCTATCAATACGGTTCGGTTAAGATCCCCCCGCCTACGGCGACCCCCTTAAAAAGGGGGTAAAAGAGGGTTGTGAGCAAGCCTTGTTAAGGGGGGTTGGGGGGATCTTTGAGGAATAAACACGTTAACCGAACCGTATTGATTAGCCTATCCTCAATATCAAATCAGCACAATTCAAATCCGACTTTTTCACCAACTTTTCCAACTCCATCACATAAAACTGCCGACTTCAGCCGACTGACAAAACAAAGTGCGATCGCTTAGGCTATTGGGCATAGAGATAAAAACTTAAGTATAAAAATATGCTTAATACCCTCAGCCCAATTGCAGAAGACTTAGCAGCTAAAAGCTATCCTATTCCTCATTACTTGCAAACACAGCGCCGCATTCGTTCTCTGATAGATAAATATATTGCAGTCGAAAAACTACATGAGCGCCTACAAGATTTACCGTTACAGTTTGCCAATCCGCAACCGCGCCCTTGGAAACCCATCAACTGGCAAACAATTAATCGCAATCAAATTATCGGCTTAGACGCAGAGGTATTTCTATCTATATTGATAGGTGCAATGGATACAGAAGCTCCCATTCGCAGCTATACCCAAACAAGTCGGCAGTATTTGGAAAAATTGCATCCTCAAATGGCTCGGTTTGTTGGTGGAACAGTCGGTAAAGATGGCGAACTGCTGGAACTTGGTTTATGGGAAAAAGAAGAACGTCAGCACACACCTGCATTAATCAAAATCTACACCCAATTAACAGGCGAGAAAATTATCCCAAAACTTCGTACTGTTAGAAGCTATCTCCCCACAGATGACGCCAAAGAAGATTTATATCGCCACGGCTTACACCGCATTGCTACAGAATACGGTGCAACCTGTCTTTATATTTGGTTGATGGCTCACACGACTGGCGCACTCCAGGATGTTTTAGAAGAACTAGCACAGGATGAAATCAATCATACGACCAAATTTTGGGGGTTTGGAGTCTGGGCTTTCCCTGATACTGGGTTGATGCGAATTGGACGCACGCTAATCAAAACGCGATCGCCAAACTATCAACGCAACAACCTCATGCGTACTCTCCACCGCATGATGGGTACACTCAACTGGAATGCTTGGTCATTAACCAACAAAATAACTCTCTTTTTCACCTTCACCTACATAATGCATCGCTTGTGGAGTTGGAACAATAGCCTCACACCAGACTATCTGCAAAATTTATTTGAAACTAATTAGTCAAAACAAAGGACAAATGACAAATGACAAATGACAAATCAAAATTACCCACCGATTTAAACCCTCAAAAAATTCCCCAACATATCGCCGTCATCATGGATGGTAACGGACGATGGGCAACCAGTCGAGGATTACCACGCATCGCCGGACATCGCCAAGGAGCAAAGACACTCAAAGAACTATTGCGTTGTTGCAAAGATTGGGGAATCAAAGCGCTGACAGCCTATGCTTTCTCAACAGAAAATTGGCAGCGTCCCGTTGAAGAAGTGGATTTTCTGATGCATTTGTTTGAGCGATTACTACGCCGCGAGTTAGCTCAAATGCATCAAGAAGGAGTACGAATCTCCTTTATTGGAGATTTATCGGCTTTACCCAAGTCTCTACAGACAGAAATGGAACGTTCAATGACAGAGACATTGAACAATCAAGCAATCCACTTTACTGTTGCAGTCAACTATGGTAGCCGCAACGAAATTACCAGAGTTTGCCGTCAAGTAGCTCAACTCGTACAACAGGGCGAACTCAGTGCCCAAGAAGTGAATGAAAGTCTTGTAGAACAACATCTCTACACAGCAGATACTCCAGAACCCGATTTGCTGATTCGTACTAGTGGTGAGATGCGATTGAGTAATTTTCTTTTGTGGCAAATGGCGTATACAGAGATGTATTTCACCGATATTCTTTGGCCAGATTTTAATCGAGAAGCATTTCATCAAGCTTTGTTGAGCTACCAAAATCGCGATCGCCGTTTTGGTCAAGTCAAAGCTTCATTATCAGCTTAGTGTACCAAACACCAAACATCGTGTGAAGAAGGCAGGAGGCAGAGGGCAATATTCCTTCTGCCTTTCTTGATAAAGTAAAAGCACCCACACTACCACGATGGTATATGAGCGCTCACAAATAAAACATTATCGAGGATAATCTATCTGCTATGACAGACCGAAGTAACTATAAGAATAGCAGGCACTGAGTAAATAAACTGCAAGGGTAGTTACAAATGTTTTGTTAAAAATATTACTTACCGTAAATGTGATGCTTGATTTAGGCAAAATCCAAACGATTGCGAAATCATATTCTCCCCAAGAACTCTTTGCTGCTTTGGTTTGGCAGCGTCGCTTCAATGAGTTTAATGGCGAAGAAGTGATTACTGACCTTTCCAGCCACAGAAATTTATGGGCAAGCTTTCTATTCACAAAACCAATCTTTGCACCAGATGAAAACGGTTTAAGCTTTGGTGGTATGGTCGATACACTACTTGCAATGGCAAACTATCGTCCCATGCCTGAAACCAGCATCATCCATTTCATTGCCTATCCTGCCGATACACTATACATCCTTGCAGAGAACCAAGACACAAAAGTGTCAGAGCTTTTAGACTTGGGCAAAAAATGGCGAGCTGATTCGGTAGAAGTAAGTGATGGCACGAATGAAGATTATGGTTTGCGCCTGAAGCGCCGACTGAGAACTAGATTGGAAGGGGCCCTATCAGGTGAAGATGTTCACCGATATTCTGATGCGGTCATTGTTTGTTATTGGTGGGATTGAATACTTGAAATATCTCAATCAGAGAAATCGTGGACTACAATATGCTGTTTTCTTCCCAATCTTAGCCTGCACCGAAATTGAGCAGCGATCGCAGTCTCTTAATTTTTTTTGAGTAAATTATTCTTTGCTAGGTATTGAGCCGAGGATTTTGGCTCAATACCTATATTCGATATCACAAAATCAGACTTATTTAATTATTATTTTGTCAATATAGCAATCCAGTTTTATATTTGAACAGAGAAAATTTGGAAGGCTTATGAATCAAGCATTTTATGTAATGCATTGTTCAAAAACCATTTAGAATTGCTATCGTAATTATAAAAACTATCAATATGATGTATTGTTAATTCTTTCCCAAAATAGTATTTACTATAATTTAATACTTGCGATATAAGCTGATGTTTTGATAAGTTAATTCAGAAAAAATCCTGATATCCAAAATTTAAAGTTGACAAGACTCTCTTGCTAAATCTACTTTAAATTTACTTATCAATACATTTTAAAATCGCAATCAATTTTTTCACTATTTTATAGGTGTTGGGAGTTATGATGGCAAAATATCTACTAGCTTTTGCTAGTGGGATGGGATTTTTATGTTTAATTGTCGGGTTATCACCTGTGCAAGCCCTTCCTAGTTTAGAAATTGCAGATAAAAACGTAGCTGTTAATCCAAATGACGGCAGCTATCAAAAAAATAATTCTCATCAAAGCGATTTAACAAATAATATCTCTAGTAAATTGCTGATAGCTAATGAAACTCAAAAAAACTTACCCTCAGTCAATCAACAGCAAAAAATTCAAGATATAGGAGTAGATTCTGCTGTTAACTTGTGGCAGCCAATCATACCACAACCTGCAAGTTCATCTCCAACCTCATACAAACTTGCACAAGTAACATCTGTATCGCAATTGTCTGATGTACAGCCGAATGATTGGGCTTTTCAGGCACTCCAATCTTTAGTCGAGCGCTATGGTTGTATCGCAGGTTATCCCAATCAAACCTATCGCGGTAATCGGGCGCTAACTCGCTATGAATTTGCTGCTGGCTTAAATGCTTGTTTAGACCGAATTAACGAACTGATTGCAACTGCAACTGGTGATTTGGTCAAGAAAGAAGATTTAGCCACGTTGCAGAAACTACAAGAACAATTTGCGGCGGAATTGGCAACATTACGGGGTCGAGTAGATGCTGTAGAAGCTCGCACAGCAGAACTAGAAGCAAATCAGTTTTCTACTACGACCAAACTCAATGGTGAGGTAATTATTGCTGGTGTTGGTGCTAGCGGTGGCGCTCCTAATCAGAGTGACCCGAACATCATCCTAGTCAATAGAGTGCGGTTAAATCTCACCACTAGCTTTACTGGTAAAGATTCATTAATTACTGGATTGCAAGCCTATAACTTTTTGGGTGGAGCCGATGGACAGGGTAGCCTGCAACAAAGTTTAGGATTAGCTTCGCCACTTTTAAGTGCAAGTAGCGCTCGTACCAGTTTTGAGCCGCAATTTCCGGGGTTAAATGTCAATACTTTGTCGGGTGTTGGCGCAAACAGTATTCAGGTTTACAAATTGCTGTATGTCTTTCCCGTCGCTAATAAATTAACCTTGTTTGCGGGAACTGCGGCAGAGACATCAGATGCTTTCCCAGTAATTACACCTTTTTATGGTGAAGGACAAGAGTCAATTTCTCGTTTTGGCAACTTGAATCCTGTGCTACGGGTTTCTGGTGGGACTTCGGGTACTGGTTTAGCATCGGCGGCGGGATTTATTTTTAACATTTCGCCAAATTTTGATTTAAGAGCTTTATACGGCAGTGTAAATGCCAATTTACCTGAAAAATCTGCTAATGAAGCAGTACCAGGAGTTTCTACTACACCTTTGGGAGCAGGTTTATTTAGTGGTAGTAGTATTATTGCCACACAGTTAACCTTCAAGCCAAGTTCTGCTCTGGATATTGGTTTAAACTATGCCCACAGTTATCACGAAATTAATATTTTGGCTACAGGATTAGTTAGTAGTGATATCGGTGCTTTAGCAGGGGTTGCAGTTGGAACACCGCTCACACTCAACTCTGTTGGCGGTACGATAACATGGCGATTGTCTCCCAAAATAGCATTATCTGGCTACGGTGCAGCAATATTTGTTGATGCTGCTTCCAATAGCGTGGATGCTTCCACCACCTTTACAAGTTGGATGGCGGGAATTCACTTCAGAGATTTATTCAAGTCAGGAAACACTGCTGGGATTCTTTTTGGTCAGCCACTTTACCGTACTGATACTGGTGGTTCTGCTCAACTTACCCCCACAGGCGACAATCGGGCGACTCCTTACCATTTAGAAGCCTATTACCGCCTTCAAGTTAGCGATAATATTAGCATTACCCCTGGTGCGTTTGTTCTCTTTAACCCAGAAGGTAACAGCAACAATGAGACTACGACTGTAGGTGTACTTCGGACTACTTTTACATTTTAAGAGATTGGGAGTAGGCAGTCAAAATCCCCCAATTTCTTGGGGGATTTAGGAATTGGGTAACAAAGTTCACAGTAAGAAAAATATTGCCCTTTTTCACTAATATCGTGACAAAAAATCTTTACTCGATGCTGAACCACACCAAGGTTTGTAGAATCTAAACCCACCAACCGAGATATAGATGGAAGTGTCCTTTAGGTGCGTCTAAGCTGAAAGTATAGCCGTAGTCACACAGGTTAGGACATTTTGAAAGCATGAAAGCTAGGAATAGTAATACTTTTACCTCCTGCCTCCTGCCTCCTGCCTTCTGCCTCCTGCTATATATTCTTCATATTTAACCTATTCACTATTGGCAACATTTGTTAGCCATCCAACTTTATAAGCAAAGCGCTTACAATCTTTTTTGGCTTGCCAAATACGTTGTTGGACGCTAAAACCAAATTTGCCTTCACTATATTGAACCCAGAGCTTATTAATAATATAAAGGATTATTTCTTCTACCTGATTTAGCAGTTTGATTTGAAAGGTGGTGCTTTTGTATAACCCGCTCAATCTGGCAAGTCACCGCATCTATTCTATTTTTAACCTTATCAAAATCAATATTCACCCAAATATAGGCTTTGTCAGGTCTTTGCTGCTTTATTTTTATATATGGTTTTACTTGTCAATATATTTTGTTATATCTATACAGTATAGTCTTCTCAATTTCTAAACTACTTTCTCTAGACATATAAGTAAATATGCTTAACATTTGCTTAATGTTTTATAGCAATCCGATTTTATTTTTAAACTTATTTGCGTAGTACTCAAAGTACAGCGCAAGCGTGATAGGTCGGGAGTAGGGAATCAGCCTTAGTTATACAGAGTTTTTTCACGCAATCAAATGGGAGTCTTATAGCTCCTAGAAGTTCAATCAAACAGTGATTTGATTAATATGGGCGGACATTATTATCTATCTATTGAAAGAGACGCGATATCTCGCGCCTCTAAGAACCAAAATTAAAATTCTAAGTGTTAGCTTAAATCTTTGTTTGTAGATATTGCACCAACTGCGGTGCTTGCATCACTCCCTCTATCCGCTCTACAGGCTTACCCTGCTTAAACAGTACTAAGGTTGGGAGAGAAGCAATTTTATACTCAGTAGCCAAATCTGTGTATTTTTCTGTGTCGATTTTGACAATCCGTAAGCGATCCTTAAGTTGGGCATTGACTTGCTCTAAAATTGGCACCATCATTTGACAGGGGCCACACCAGTCAGCGTAAAAATCTACTAATACAGGTACATCAGAAGCAGACAGCATATCTTCAAAGCTGTTAAATTGCTTTTTCGTTGCCATGTGACACACACCGATTTTCAATTGTTTGTTTCAATAGTAGTTCTTAGAAAATAAAATCGGTATAGGTTCATAGGTTTTTGTTGGTAAAAGATTAGATTAGTTAATATAGAATGATTTGCTAACCAAAAATCTTAAATAATTATAATAAAACACGTATATTCTTTTAAGTTGTGCATTTGCATTAGATATGTATTTAAACCTATCCTGACCAACCAAATAATTATAAAGGCTTTCACAAGAGTGATATTTACCAAGGGTGTAGATACAACACTTTCTAGTTTATCCAGTCAGGCTAATATATTACTTAAAGTTATTCATCCATTCACAGAGAAATAACTATAGATATTTAATTATAGTAAAACGTTAATTCTTGTTATTCGAGTTATATAGGAATCTTATTTGATTTGTGAGAATTGCAAATCGCAGATTCTTGATAACTTTTATGAAGTCGGCGATCTTGTTTTTGCGCGTTTGATTCAGATAGTTATATCTAGCTAAATACGACATATAACTTTATCTGTTAGCTATCTAATTTGCAGTATGACAGCAAGATTTTCACCCCGCAAGAGTTAGATATTATCCAGACAATATTCAGATGTTCCCGAAATCACCATAAGATAATTAGCGCGGTATTTCTAAGATTGAGGAACATTAAATGACACTATTACAAGATAAAGTCGCAATTGTCACAGGTGCATCAAGAGGAATTGGCCGAGCGATCGCAATTGAATTAGCCTCACAAGGAGCGATCGCAGTTGTCAATTATGCTAGTTCGAGTGCCGCCGCTGAGGCAGTTGTTACAGAAATTACAGGTGCGGGAGGTCAGGCGATCGCAATCCAAGCTGACGTTTCTCAAAGCGATCGAGTAGACGCACTAGTTAACGCCGTTATGGAAAAGTTTAAGCGTGTAGATATCTTAGTCAACAATGCAGGTATTACCCGCGATACCCTGCTTTTGCGTTTGAAGCCAGAAGATTGGCAAGCTGTGATAGACCTTAATCTAACTGGTGTTTTCTTATGTACACGCGCCGTCAGTAAAATCATGCTGAAGCAGCGATCGGGGCGGATTATCAACATTACCTCCGTTGCTGGGCAAATAGGCAACCCCGGTCAGTCCAACTACAGCGCCGCCAAAGCAGGTGTAATCGGCTTCACCAAAAGCGTTGCCAAAGAACTTGCTTCTCGTGGGATTACCGTTAACGCTGTCGCCCCTGGATTCATCACCACCGACATGACCAGCGATCTCAATAACCCCGAAGATATTCTCAAATACATCCCACTCGGTCGCTTCGGTCAGCCAGAAGAAATTGCTGGCATGGTGCGCTTCCTCGCTGCCGATCCCGCCGCCACCTACATCACTGGACAGGTTTTTAACGTCGATGGCGGTATGGTAATGGCGTAAGTAGAGACGCGATGAATCGTGTCTACAGCAATTTTCGTAGGGTGTGTTACGCCAAAAGCGTAACACACCGATTTTATTTCAGTAGTTCACTCTCGTAAATCAAGTTTTCAACTTCAAAATCGAGTTTTTAACTTCAAAATCGAGTTTTTAACTTCTAAACTAACTTCACGGCTCGTAAACCTCTTATAGCCTCTTAGTAATCTATTCCAAATAAATTTTGTACAACTTATTTTTACATGATGCCTTAGCGCACCGATAGCGAGTCTGCGACCGTCTGTGAACTTTTCAAGACAGACATCGCTTTCATGCACAGAATAAACCATAGTAGGGCCAGCATTACAATGCCCACCCTACAAGCAACCAGTACAGCACGGCGTAAATAAGCAGACCATTGAAAAGCTCTAAAGAGCTTATTCTATAAAACTTTTGACTTTTGACTTTTGACTTTTGCCTTGCGGTACTAGGGCTGTTGGCGTATCCTTTGCCAGACCGTAAAAGCCAAAAGCAGGATAATACTACTGGCGGTTGTCAGCATCACAGCCAAACTCATACCTTGTATTCTCATCGCTAGCAAGTTGAAAACTAAGGTAATTGACCAAAGGGTAAACGCAGCATGGCGCTGGGAGAGTCCCCAAGCAAGTAAGCGGTGGTGCAGATGGTCTTTGCCAGGAGTACTTAGAGGGTTATTTCCTGCTAGTAGACGCCGCACAAATACTTGAGTGGTGTCTAGTACTGGCAATAATAGAAATAAAACTGTGGGAATTAGTGCATAAACTGTGTTTTGTTGCAGTTTGCCTAAAATACTAGTTGCTGCCAGGACATAGCCAAAAAAGTATGCTCCGGCATCACCCATAATAATTCGTGATGGATGGAAATTATGGCGCAAAAATCCCAGTGCAGCACCTCCCAAAGCTGCGAGTACTAAGATTGCCGCGGCACGATTGTTAAATTGAGCTGCAACGCCCAACAAACTCATGGCGGTAATAAAGCTAATTCCTCCTGCCAAGCCATCCATACCATCCATCAAGTTGATGGCGTTGGTAATCCCTACTACCCATAGTACTGTTAGCAACATGGACAGAAGCGAGTCGATGGGAGTGCCAAACAGGACTTTGACACTGATGCCATTAGCTACGAGCAACAGCGCCGTGACAATTTGCGCCCACAATCGCACAGAGGGCGGTAAGCCGAACTGATCGTCGATAAAGCCCACAAGAACTAATATCGAACCCCCCAACAGAATAGTGAGCACCTGAGCCAATACGTTTTGGAGTTCGATCGGTCGTAAAAGGCTAGCTAATACCAGCGCGGCAATCACACCCGCGTAGATAGCCAGCCCCCCAGCATTGGGTAAAGGTTCTCGGTTGAGTCGCCGGGCGTTGGGTTGGTCAGCCCAACCTACTCGCAAGGCGAATTTGCGGACTGTCGGAATTAAACGCCAAGTTACAAGCCAAGCCAAGAGGAACGTAAATACTACTGCCAACCAGCCGGTGCCGCTAGGGTCGGCAATACCAAGGGACTTAAGGGAGTTGTCTAGATTCATCTCCCAATTCAAGCATTACTGCCAGTATCTAATATGAGCATCACCTGTATATTAATCAATTTTTTTTATTTCCATTTGTAACTTGAGCCACTTGAGAGATTAGCACTCTGGCGCTGTGAGTGCTAAATTGTCTAATGGAAGCGCTGGAGAAATAAAACATGGCGAAAATTATTGCATTTGACGAGGAATCGCGGCGATCTCTAGAAAGGGGTGTTAACGCCCTTGCCGATGCCGTAAAAATCACCTTGGGGCCCAAAGGTCGTAATGTCCTTTTAGAGAAAAAATTTGGCGCACCTCAAATTGTCAACGATGGTATCACTGTTGCCAAGGAAATTGAATTAGAAGATCCTTTGGAAAATACTGGTGCAAGACTCATCCAGGAAGTGGCCTCAAAAACTAAAGATGTCGCTGGAGATGGTACAACCACCGCCACAGTTTTAGCACAAGCCTTAATTCGAGAAGGTTTGAAGAACGTCGCGGCGGGTAGTAACCCTGTTAGCTTGAGACGCGGGATCGACAAAACTATTGAGGCACTGGTGCAAGAAATTGCCAGGGTAGCCAAGCCCATAGAAGGAAGTGCGATCGCTCAAGTTGCCACTGTTTCTGCTGGTAACGATGAAGAAGTTGGCCAAATGTTAGCTCAAGCAATGGAAAAAGTCACCAAAGATGGTGTAATTACCGTTGAAGAATCCAAATCCCTAACCACCGAACTAGAAGTAGTTGAGGGGATGCAGATTGACAGGGGTTATATTTCTCCTTACTTCGTCACCAACAACGAACGGCAAATCGTCGAATTTGAAAACGCCCGAATCTTGGTGACAGATAAAAAAATCAGCAGCATCCAAGATTTAGTGCCGATTTTAGAAAAAGTTGCCCGTTCTGGTCAGCCGTTGCTAATTATTGCTGAAGATGTCGAAGGTGATGCTTTGGCAACTTTGGTGGTGAACAAAGCGCGGGGTGTACTAGCCGTGGCTGGGATTAAAGCGCCTGGGTTTGGCGATCGCCGCAAAGCTTTGTTAGAAGATATTGCTATTCTCACCGATGGACAGTTGATTTCTGAAGAAATCGGCTTAAGCTTGGATACCGCTTCTCTAGAAGCGCTGGGAACTGCCCGTAAAATCACCATTGACAAAGAAAGCACTACAATTGTCGCTGGCAGTGTCACCAAGCCAGAAGTACAAAAGCGGATTGGTCAAATTCGCAGACAGTTGGAAGAAACTGATTCTGAGTACGATCAAGAAAAACTGCAAGAACGCATCGCCAAGCTTGCTGGCGGCGTGGCAGTGATTAAAGTGGGTGCGGCAACCGAAACCGAACTCAAAGACCGCAAACTGCGGATTGAAGACGCGCTGAATGCTACTAAAGCTGCTGTGGAAGAAGGCATTGTTCCTGGTGGTGGGACAACCTTAATTCATTTAGCTAAAGCGGTAGAAGCGATTAAAAACACCTTACAAAATGACGAAGAAAAAATTGGGGCTGATATTGTTGAACGAGCGCTAGAAGCACCCTTGCGCCAAATAGCAGACAACGCTGGTGCTGAAGGTTCTGTGATCGTCTCGAAAGTCCGGGATAGCGACTTCAACATTGGTTACAACGCCGCTACTGGCGAATTTGAAGACTTGATTGCTGCTGGTATTATCGACCCTGCCAAAGTCGTGCGTTCAGCTTTGCAAAATGCTGGTTCCATTGCTGGTTTGGTCTTAACCACCGAAGCGATCGTTGTTGAAAAGCCAGAGAAGAAATCTGCTGCTCCTGCCCCTGATATGGGTGGCATGGGTGGCATGGGCGGCATGGGCGGCATGGGCGGCATGGGCGGCATGGGCGGTATGGGCATGTTCTAACTTCTGCTGACCCAGATAAATATTTTTTAAACAGTTTGTCTTGCCAAGGCAAACTGTTTTTTGTAGCATTGCTCATTCAGAGGCAATATGTTATACCAATTCGTAATTCGTCAGATTAAATCTGGCTGACGATCAAATTAGCAACCTAAATAATTGCCTAATTTAGAAATTACCATCTTTATATTAATATTTGTAAAATAACGTGTAAGTTATCCTTATGTCCTTTGTTATTTACTAATGACAAATGACCAATGACCAATGACAAATTACTATTAGGTAATATTGCATGGCACGAAAACTACGTCGCTTTCCTAAAATAGTTCCCAAGCTTTATGAAGACGAGTTCCATCACCAACCAGGGACTATACCTGGAACCATTTTTATTGATGCAGATGCTCCACCACCAGTAATTTTTTTGATTGACTATAACCAAACCAATTTCATCCGCGAACAAATAGAAACTCCAGAGGAGTGTGTCCCCTATCTGGAGGCGGAATCGATTTCTTGGGTAGACGTACAAGGCTTAGGTAGTCAAGACATATTACAACGATTGGGTAATGTTTTTAAGTTACATCCTCTAGTTTTAGAAGATGTAGTCAATGTACCAGAGCGTCCCAAAACAGAGGATTATGAAGATCAATTGCTTTTCATTGCCCGGATGGTAGTACCAAAGGAAAGAATATGTGGTTTTTATAGTGAGCAAGTGAGTTTGATATTGGGAAAAAATTATTTGCTGACAGTACAAGAGGAACCAGAACATGATTGCTTTGAAGCGGTGCGATCGCGAATTGAAAAAAATAAAGGTCTTATCCGCAAACAGGGAGCGGATTACTTAGCTTATGCTCTGTTAGATGCAATTATTGATGGCTTTTTCCCAGTACTGGAGCTTTATGGTGAGCGAATTGAAGAGTTAGAAGAAGAGGTAGTAGTCAGACCTACTCCACAAACACTGCAAAATATTTATCAAATTAGGCGAGAATTACTGCAACTACGTCGTGCTATCTGGCCTCAGCGAGATGCAATTAATTCCTTAATTCGAGACGATCCCGATTTGATTTGTGAAGAAGTGCGAATCTACCTGCGAGATTGTTATGACCATACAGTGCAAGTGATGGATATGGTAGAAACTTATCGAGAACTAGCATCTGGATTAATGGATGTGTACCTTTCGGCAGTGAGTAATAAAATGAATGAAATCATGAAGGTGCTAACGATAGTTTCAACAATCTTTATCCCACTGACTTTTGTTGCCGGAATATATGGTATGAATTTCAATACTGAAAAATCGCCATATAATATGCCTGAATTGAATTGGTATTGGGGCTACCCACTTTGCTGGGCATTGATGTTAGCGATCGCACTTAGTTTGCTATTCTTTTTTTGGCGACGAGGCTGGCTGAAAAATTCTGTAGAAATTAAGCACAATTAAAAATTGTAGATTAGCGACAAGTCAAATATATATTCATTAGCACCGGGAGTTAAGATTTTTGAGTTATGAGGAGTAGCGACCAGAATTTAGTAGTTTTGACGATTTATATTATCGGTGTTTTCTATGTTTTCAACCGCATGATTGAATCCATCGATGACCAAGTTAAATTTGAGTTTAAGAAAGGAATTGTTGACGAGCAACTCAAAGAACAAAATCTCGATGATAAAATTGGAATTTCCTTTAAACTCAAATCTTCATACCCAATTGACGATTTGAAAGATTTAGGAATTAGTATCGAAAATAAATCGGATAATGTTGCCCTATACGTTGACTGGGATAACAGTTCTTTAGTTGTTGAACATAGTAAGCAATCGCGCCGCGTAATTCGGAAATCACCAGACTTAACCCGCGACTTAGCAGTACCCCAAAGTCCTAGCCTGATTGCTCCCAAGAAAACACTTTCTGAAACAGTGACAGCAGAAGATGTTTTCGAGCGCGATCAAGTAGCTGGAACCTATTTAGCAAAAAAACCACTAATTGATATCAATGGGCTACAAAAAGGGCAAAAAAAGTTGTACAACGACTTTCTTAACAGAAAAAAAGAGTTGGATTTTTCCCTGCAATTAGTGCTTAGGATATCTGAAGTGCGTTTAGGTCTATCTCCAGGTCGTGATTTTCCTCCCATTAGTATTATCAATTGTCCTTTCACAGTCAGAAAATTACCTTGGACTTACGCTCTACCTTGGAATAAAAAAAAGCAATAACCTGTCAACCCTCTCTGTCAACCGGGTACACTTGATCTAAGGAGAGAGTAGGCGCAGGCGGTTGCAGATCAGTCATAGTCACTGGTTTGAGGAAAGTCCGGACTCCCGAAAGACCAAACTTGCTGGATAACGTCCAGTGCGAGCGATCGTGAGGATAGTGCCACAGAAAGATACCGCCAAAACAATTCAAAATTCAAAATTCAAAATTCAAAATTAAGGATTTTGAACCAAGAATTTTGAATTAAATTTGGTAAGGGTGCAAAGGTGCGGTAAGAGCGCACCAGCAGTATCGAGAGGTGCTGGCTCGGTAAACCCCGGTTGGGAGCAAGGCGATAGGAACTACGGTTGGTCTTTTACCAGTTCCGCTCAATGAGAGCCGCTTGAGGCGTTTGGTAACAGGCGTCCCAGATAGATAACTGCCCTCGTAAGAGAACAGAACCCGGCTTATGTCCTGCTCTCTCCCCTGCAATGGAGTATAAACCTTTGACGGTTTGTACTCCATTATTTTTGTACGGATTTTGTGCGATCGCTAATTCATCATTTAAAGCATTCCCAGGATCTCTAATGCTGTATCCAGATGCCATTTAATCCGATAGAGTCCAAACAGTTTCTCTTGACTGTATCGTGCTGGGTACTCTAGCTTCCTTCCATCGTCACCTTGAGTAATGCTGACTGCTCTGGTGTCGGTATTCCCATCGCTTCAAGCGTTGCTTCTAGCGCTTCTACTTGAGATAGCATAGGAGACTTCAATCCTTTATTTTCTGACACTTGCTTGCAGGC
This sequence comes from Nostoc sp., assembly GCF_036917415.1. Classification (GTDB taxonomy): domain Bacteria; phylum Cyanobacteriota; class Cyanobacteriia; order Cyanobacteriales; family Nostocaceae; genus Nostoc. Next base: position 14,594 of record NZ_JBALDJ010000109.1, read on the forward strand.
TATAACAGGGAAGGTCAGAAGTGCATTAATGTAGGATGCCTTATCCGCAGGGTTTCCTATTGCTTGGATGCCGTACTGTATCAGACATAAATCGCGTAATGCTCTCAAGCTTTTGGTAGAGTCGATGGTGGGTATTATCCCACGCACCTCTCTGTTAGAACCGGACGTGCGCGTTTCCGTGCATCCGGCTCCAGATGTTCTTAGCTTGCGCTCTTGCTCATGTGCAGATAAGGAGTCAAATCTGAGTCTGATTGGCAGGACTTGCACCTGCATCTGACCGAGAGTTCAACCTGTTCCCCATGATTGAGTTGAGGCTGGCTTAGTTATTTACGGACTGGATGCCGAGATTCACTAAGCAACGAATCGCACAACTTCTAATTCTGTGCGTGTAAACATAAAATAGAGTTACCTCTTGTAAAAGTGGGAATCGGTGGGCAACAAGTTTCTCAGGCTAAGATGCCCATCGATTTAACATTCTCTACTGATATACACGTGGAGAATAACTTTATTTGTATTTCTATACAATGTCTAAAAATAAAGGTAATCCAGATAACTTAAAGCCATTCACCACAGACAGAGAGCGACCACTAACTGAATATCTACATTTGCGTATCACCAAAGAAATGAAGGAAGAGGTAAAAGCTAAAGACGATCCTCCTGAATTTTGTCGTCAAGCTATTCAAGAGAAGCTAGATAGAGAGAAGTAGCGAAAAGTTGCTAGATTAATAGTCCAAGAACTTTAGGGATATAAGATAGATAGCTAGTTGTCTCTCCCTGCTTTCCCTGCTCCCCCTGCTCTCTGCCCCTTTCCCCTTGTCACGTAATGCCCCTTGCCTATCCACGCCGTCAACGGCAACTCGAAAGTTTAGTCCAAAAATTTGGTTTGTCGCTAGAAGCACCTATAAAGTGGGAACTGCTGGATTTAGCGCTAACTCATCCCACTGTCTCTGATTCGGCAAATTATGAACAGCTAGAGTTTGTTGGCGATGCAGTGGTGCGGCTGGTGTCGGCTGTTGTGTTATGGGAAAATTATCCCGATTGTCCGGTGGGGGATTTTGCGGCAATTCGTTCGGTGTTGGTGAGCGATCGCATTCTCGCCCAACTGGCGAGAGCTTATGGTTTGGAGTTATACTTACTAGTCGCTGGCAGTGCTACGGCTGATAAAGTTGGTCAAGAGTCACGACTGGCAGATGCTTTTGAAGCAGTTCTAGGTGCGCTTTACTTAAGTACTCAAAATCTGGAATTGATCCGCTCTTGGCTAGATCCCCACTTCCAAGAACTAACGACAGAAATTCGCCTCGATCCTGCCAGACTAAATTACAAAGCTGCTCTCCAAGAATGGACTCAGGCGCAATTTAAAGTTTTACCAGAGTATCGGGTTGTGGAAGTCACTCAACCGCATCGCAATCAAGAACGTTTCATGGCTGAAGTGTGGCTGCACGGAAACAAACTCGGAGAAGGTAAGGGGCGATCGATCAAAACTGCTGAACAAGCCGCAGCTAAAGTAGCTTTTTTAGCAATTTCTAATCCGCAAATACCCTGAGCTTAAAAGAAGGGCGATTAGTCGATAATCAGTTGATTGTCAGTGGTCATTTGTCCCTCGTCCTTTGTATACAAATAACTAATGACAAATAACAAATGACAAATGACAAATGACAAATAAAATTAATATTGCTGTTATCGGAGTTGGGCGTTGGGGAGTGCATTTGCTGCGGAATTTTTTAGCACATCCCCAAGCAAATGTAGTTGCTGTAGTAGACCCCCATCCAGAACGATTAGCGGCGGTCAAGCAGCAGTTTAATATAGATGAAAATGTACTATTAACAACCCGGTGGGAAGATTTAAAAAAAGTGCCAGGGTTGACAGGGGTGGCGATCGCAACTCCAGCTACCACTCACTATGCTTTAATTAAAGACGCTCTCCAACAGGGATACCATGTTTTAGCTGAAAAACCCCTAACTCTCGACCCAGCAGAATGTCGGGAACTTTGCCAGTTGGCAGAGCAGCGTCATTTAATACTCATGGTTGATCATACTTATTTATTTCACCCAGCAGTTGAGCGAGGAAAAACTGTAGTACAAGCTGGTAAATTAGGTGATTTGCGCTATGGCTATGCCACCCGCACCCATTTAGGGCCTGTCCGGCAAGATGTTGATGCGCTGTGGGACTTAGCTATTCACGATATTGCAATCTTTAACGCTTGGTTGGGTCAAATTCCAATAAAAGTACAAGCAACGGGTACGGTGTGGCTACAGGGAGCAGGGGAGCAGGGGAGCAGGGGAGCAGAGGGGAAGAAAGATATAAATTCTCCTTTGCCTCAAGGTTTGGCCGATCTAGTATGGTTAACCCTGACATACCCAGATGGCTTTCAAGTTTATATTCATTTGTGCTGGCTGAATCCTGATAAGCAGCGACGGCTGGGGATTGTAGGTAGCCTTGGTAGTTTGATTTTTGATGAAATGTCGCGATCGTCACCTCTAACGCTGCTACATGGGGAGTTTGAACAGCAGGGTAATCAATTTATTCCGGTAAATCAAAGGCAGGTAGTGCTGGAATTAGAGCCAGGGGAACCATTGGGGCGAGTTTGCTCCACCTTTGTTGTCTCTGTTATAAACAATACTCCCTCAGAGGTTTCGTCTGGCTGGGTAGGCACCCAGTTAGTAGAAATTCTTGCTGCACTAACAGTATCTCTTGAGCAAGGCGGTCAACCTGTTTTTCTTAACAACTGCTCTCAACTGTAATTTTCCGTTGGGAATAACCGCCCAATACTGTTTGGTTAAGGCATGGACTTTTGACTAAATTAGCTTTTGAAAGTCCCATTCGCATAAACTCCTTCTTTGGGAAGACTTACCAAGATAGTTTGCAGGGGCGAAAGACGAATCTCGCAAGTTTCTTTCCCAACTAACAGCAGGGACTTCGGGAACTTCTCTTTGTCTACCTCTACTTTTGCAGATTTGTTGATCCCCAAAGAGGAACTTTCCCCAGATTCCTGTAGGCTAGAGTAGCGGCTTGCCTTTATTCCCTCATTCCCAGAGGAGAATCCAAGATCCCCAACATTTGCTTCTTTATTTGGAACAGCTAACAGCGAGATATCAATCAAAGGTAAGGTAATTTTCAGTGTCGTACCTTGATGAAGTCCCGCACTCTCAAGAGTAATGCTGCCTTCCATGAGTTCGATTAAGTTTCGTGAAATCGCTAGTCCCAGTCCAGTACCTTCAAACTGGCGCGTGGTTGTACCATTCACCATCACAAAGGGGCGAAATAGTTTGTGTTGTTGAGTGGGATCAATGCCTATACCTGTATCTTTGACAGCGACTACCACCTGAGATTTACCATTACTAGATTGAATTTCTGTAGCAATGGTGATGCTTCCGGTGTCGGTGAACTTAGTGGCATTGCCGATAACATTAATCAACACCTGCCTCAGTTTTGCCGCATCTGCCTTAATTGGTATCGCTTGGGGATCTAACTCGCATTTTAATTGCAAGCCCTTTTGTTGAACATTAACTGATTGTAAATTAATCACCTCTAACAATATTTGTCGGAGATCAATAGGTGTGGTGACTACTGAAAGCTTACCTGCTTCAATTTTAGAAATATCAAGTAAATCATTAATAATACCTAATAAGTGAATTGTTGTTTCATCGGCACGTTTGAGAAACTCCATTTCTTCTTCCCGGCTATCACATAAGCCATCTTCAACCAGGCGAATACAGTTAATAATAGTATGTAATGGGTTTCTCAATTCATGGGAAGTCGTAGCCAAAAACTGGCTTTTAATCTGGTTAGCGGCTTTTGCTTCTTTCCAAGCTATTTCCAATTCTTCTGATCCAGCTTTAAGCCGTTCTACCATTTGGTCTAATGCTTGGGCCAGTTGATTGAATTCCCGAATTTGAAAATTGTGCGGAACTGGTTGTGCGGCGTGGTGGGAGTGAATATTGAGAGCGTAATCTCGCAATTCTTCTACAGGACGTGCCAAATAAGGAGCTAAATATAGGGATGCTAGCAAACTTGCACCAATCAAACCAACTGTCAAAACGATGAGAATTAGTTTGATTTCCTCTAAACCAAAAAGTGCATTATCAACACTAGTAACAGCTAAAACTATCCATTTTTGCTGCTGTTGGATGAGTGGATTTGTAATAGCTGTATAGCCAGCTACTAATTCTTTTCCCTCTGTAAAAGACAAATTTATCGAATCGTTTTTTCCTGTAATTGCATTTTTAATTATGCCCCTAATTTGGGAAGCATGAGGGTGCTGATTGATATTAGTTCCCACCCAGTCTGTGAATGGGTGTGCCAAAATTGTGCCATCTTCAGCAATCACTACCATAGCCCCTGTGAGCGATCCCGGTGGATTTCTGGTTTGTTGGTACAATGCAGACTGAATACTTAAACTGTAAATAGAATTTCTTCGGCTATCGGAAACTGGTGTCGATAACACTACTTGCAGTTGATTTTGTGTGTTTCTTTTTCCAGTTATTCCTGCCTTTGATGGGAAGATTGTTTTGACATCAATTCCATTACTAGGTAAAGGTAATCTCAATTCTCCAATTGCTTGATCCCCACAGCTACTGGCAACTATTTTCTGGTTTAAGAGATTCGTTAATTGGATGCACTCAATACTGGCTGGAAGTTGTTTTTTTAGCTGCGTGAGAAGTTCTTGGTCTTGTATAGGCGAATCGGACGGAATAACCGTTGTTTTACTTACACTTAGCAAATTAGCTTTTAGGATTGCGATCGCATCTCCAATTCTCTCTCCTTTACTAATGGCGCTTTCTGTTAAATTTTGACGTGCAGTTCCCAATATGCTAGAACGTGCCTTATTTAAGGCAACAAGCTCACCTATAAGTAAAACTGGAACGAACAGCAGCAATATTCTCGTTACTAAAATTCGACGAAAGGAAGATTGACGGGAATTAGTCATCGAGTGTCTCACTTTGCACCTGCAAACTACAACACCAAAGATATGCAATTAGATCAGCTAGATGAGACATTTTATTAAATTATCAGAATTTTATTTTCAATGTTTAAAAATAACAAATTGCTATAATTCAAAAAGAAACGTGGTATACCAAAACTCGTATATGCTAGATGTAAAAGCAATTTCTGTTGCATATCAATACAGTAAGCGGTGAAATTAGAAAACAGTAGCTTGCAGGTATGGTTTTTTTGAGAATCTACACACAACTAAAGAAAATATTAAAACTATCAAATCAATTTAATGTTGCAACATCGTCCTCATACTACAGTTGTTTTAGCAATGAGTGCAGATGGCAAGATAGCAGATTATAAGCGATCGCCTGCTCGGTTTGGCTCAAGGGTTGATAAAACACACTTAGAAAAACAAATCGCTGCTTCTGATGCCGTTTTATTCGGTGCTGGTACTCTAGACGCCTATGGAACAACACTTACCGTAACCGATCCAACTCTAGTGGAACTTCGGGCGCAAGGAGGGAAACCTCCGCAACCAGCTCATATAGTGATTACAAACTCTGCAAACCTTAATCCGGAAATTCACTTTTTTAAGCAACCAGTTAGACGCTGGCTACTCACCACAACACCGGGAGCACTTTTATGGAAAGAACGCTTACAGACGCTTTCCTCAACTTTGGGAAACGGAGCAGAGGAGTGCCTTCCAGAATTTGAGCAGATTCTGGTTTTTGAAACACCAACGCGAGAAATTGACATTCTCGCAGCTTTGAAGCAACTAGCCACTCTACATATAACACGCTTGGTGGTCTTGGGTGGAGGTAAATTAGTCGCTTCCTTACTGGAACTAGATTTAATTGATGAATTATGGCTGACTGTTTGTCCGCTAATTTTAGGTGGTTATACTGCACCCACATCCGTAGACGGGAAAGGATTTTTACCCGATTTGGCTCCCAAGTTGCAACTTTTAGAAGTTCATACAGTTGAGCAAGAAGTATTTTTGCACTATCGCCTGCAACGACCAGCAGATTAGATTACGCTAAATAAGGGATTGGGCATCGCGTATGGTGTATTCTCCTTATTCTCCTACTCCCCAGTCCCCAGTCCCCAGTCCCCAGTCCCCAGTCCCTAAAAAGTGGAACAACTTAAGCCTCGCTATTCTGTCTTTTGGACGAACAAAATCGCTGAAGTACCCCAAAATGCCTGGAATGCTTTGGCAATGCCACTCAAAACACCATTTTTAGAATGGGAATGGTTGAACAATCTCGAAACCTCCCAGAGTGTTACGGCTAAAACTGGTTGGTTGCCAAATCACTTGACACTGTGGCGAGATAAAATGCTGATTGCTGCTGCGCCACTTTATCTTAAAGGACATAGCTCTGGTGAATTTGTATTCGATCACCAATGGGCAGAGTTAGCCGATCGCATTGGAGTTCAATATTACCCAAAATTGCTGGGAATGACACCATTTACCCCAGCGGAAGGTTATCGGTTCTTAATCGCCCCAGGAGAAGATGAGGATGAAATCACAGCGCTGATGGTGCATGAAATTGACACTTTTTGCTCCAAAAATCGGATTTCTGGGTGTCATTTTCTCTACGTCGATCCCCAATGGCGGCCGATGCTAGAACGGCATGGCTTTACAACTTGGCTGCACCACAGCTATGTCTGGGAAAATGCTGGCTTTAAAACTTTTGATGACTACTTGAAGGTGTTTAACGCCAATCAGCGCCGCAATATCAAACGGGAACGCAAAGCTGTGGAGAAAGCAGGTTTACGATTGCAACCACTGGCTGGCGATCAAATTCCTCAGTCTTTGTTTCCCTTGATGCACCAATTCTATGCTGACACCTGTGATAAGTTTGGCTGGTGGGGTAGCAAGTATCTCACACGGAGGTTTTTTGAGCAGTTACACACCGATTATCGCCATCGAGTCTTGTTTGTTGCCGCATATAGCGAAGAAGATAACTCTCATCCTTTAGGAATGTCCTTTTGTTTGTTTAAAGGTGACAAACTCTATGGACGTTATTGGGGGAGTTTTCAAGAAATAGATTGCTTACATTTTGATGCTTGTTATTATGCACCGATTGAGTGGGCGATCGCTAACAATATCCAAATTTTTGACCCTGGCGCGGGCGGGCGTCACAAAAAACGCCGTGGTTTCCCCGCTATGCCCAATCACAGTCTGCACCGCTTTTACAATAATCGTTTAGGACAAATTATCCGTCCCTATATTAAGGAAGTGAATCAACTCGAACAGCAGCAGATTGAGGCAATTAATGCAGAGTTGCCGTTTAGCGAGAAAAATGCTTGAGGAAAAGGAACTACTTTCGTAACATTTGCCGAATAATTAAGCTTTACTCGGCAAATAGATGCTTAGTAAAGTTATGCGTTGACCTGTTCTTAAACCTTCCGCTTCAATTAGACAGGGAATATAAGCATCCTGCTCACGGATGAAGTTCATTGTAAATGCGTATGCACTTTGAATATCCCTGGCTTTAACTTGGCGAAGCTGAGACTGAAATTCAGTTACGACTTCCTCTTCATAGGACAGACTAAGGAAGATAGGAATTACACTTGATATAGAGTGTAAAACCCTGAAAAAAGAAAATTTCTTTTGATAATGCTTATGGATTTAATAGTTGAAGATTTAGCCGCAATTGATGATAAACTTTCCCAGCGTCATATTGACCTCGATGCCGGTGGATATTTCATTATTTACTTAGATCGAGACGCAAGGTTAATTTATGCCAAGCATTTTACAAATGTGATTAACGATCGCGGTTTAGCTGTCGATCCAGAAACGGGAAAGGTAATTCCGGCGCGAGAAAAGGTAGAACGAACTCATACGACAGTTTTTAGCGCCAGAACGGCGAAAGAACTTTGCGTAAAGATTTTTGAAGAAACTCAGCCCCCTCCTGTAACTCAATTAGATCATGCAGCTTATTTGGGTCGAGAATTTGTCCGGGCTGAGGTAGCTTTAGTTACAGGGCAAGAGTATGTTCAGGATTAAAGTTAAAAGTGAGGAGTTAAAAGTTAAGAGTTAGAAATTCCTAACTCCTAACTCCTAATGCCATTACCCATTAGATGAAGGCTGATTTATCTGATAGATATAGTAAGTTGCCATTGGGATAACGGTGGCGGCAATTAATAATCCTACAACCCAAGCAGTAGCGTTACCTTGGTTGGTTTCTTCTGCTTTCTTGAAAGTGCCTCCAACTTGCACATTGTCAGTTATTTGGGGTGGTCCTGGATCGGCTTTGCCAGAGAGAACGGCGACAAGGCGATCGCTTGCATCGAGAAATGCCTGATTGTATTTGTCACCATTACGTAACGGCACACTTATTGTTTCAGTAGCTACACTCTCAGCAATAGAGTCAGTAAGCAAAGGCTTGACTCGATCCCCTGTAATAATGGCAGTACCATTGGTAACTGTATCAAGAACCAATAAAGTTTGATTAGCTTGGGCTGCTTTTGTCGGAAACCATTTTTCAAACAGTTCTTTAGAAAAGCTTTCTGGTGTTTCGCCGTAGTCTAACCGACGAACAGTAACAATTCTTACTTCCTTATCTGTTTGCTTTGCCAAATCCTCAAAAGCGCTGCTAATCTTGCCTTCATTCAGACGGCTGATGACTTCACCTTGATCCAAAACCCAGGTGTTATTCCCTGCTGTGAGGCTGGGTATTTGATACACACCTGTGGCTAAAGCAGGTGTGGCAAACAGCGAGGCTGCTAAAATAACCGTCACCAAAGGTAGAATTAGCCAGATGAGGTGTTTTTGATTGTTAAAAACTTGTTTGAGGAGCTGTTTCATCGTGTGATCCCTAAGACAGACTTGCACCAAAAATACTACAGAACCACTGCAAAATCACCTCTTTCCCGGTTTTCTCCAGGATGAAATTTCTGATATTGCCAGCAGATATGTATTGTACGGGATTTTTGATTGCACAAACTTGTTTTGAGGGTGACTGCAAGCATTAACCTGATGCTAACTCCCTTGCTAATGACAAGAAATACCGCCCATTTTGGGAATTAACCCAAATGCTTAGGGCGGAATTTGCAAACCATCTAGAAATCATATCGCACATCAATATTTTTGGCAAAATCAAGCATAAGTTTTCATATCTGCGAGTAGCTTTTCCTCCCCTGGTCATTAGAGATTTGAGTGAAAAAGAATGTAGAGACTTAGCAGTGCTACATCTCTACAAGGGTTCTGGATAATGCATATTTAATTTCTAAAGATGTTTATGTGATGGGTGATATCTGCATTTTTCTGATATTTTAGCTAAATCAATATCATATAAGTAAGTTGGCATTAGGACTTACGCACTGTACAAAAGAATCATGTTGTGTGTCAACGTAAATACATCGTTTCAGGTTTTTATTAATCATTCTTTGATGTAAATAGATCGGCGCTGTAGGGGCATAGCAATGCTCATTGGTGTCAACTTCAGCCGAAAACTATATCAGACAGGCGTTTTGTAAATCCCTCACGCCCTCATCCCCTAACCCCTTCTCCCAAAGGAGAAGGGGAATTGAATGTCTAGCTCCCCTCTCTCTTGGGAGAGGGGCTGGGGGTGAGGGCAAAATGTTTTCACCAAGCGGGTTTAGCGTTAAGTTGACACCAATGAGCAATGCTGTGCCCCTACGACAAATGTGTATTTTTAAATCATCTATATTTGGTCTTTCCTGTCAATGCGTAAGTACTAGGCATAATAAAACCAAACTCTGTAAAGAAAGATAAACTAGGCTAGAACCTTTTTCCCTCCTGCCTCCTGCCTTCTGCCTCCTGCCTTATCCCAACGACAAATTTTTACGCCAACCTACTTATACATGACCATAATTTTAACTAACGACGATGGCATTGATGCCCCTGGTCTCCAAGCTCTGCTCAAAGCTGTAAACGGCAAAAATTTTATTATCGCTGCTCCTGCCGATCATCAGTCTGGCTGTGGACATCAAGTTACTACTACTCGTGCTATCAACCTCCAGCGACGTTCTGAGACTGAGTATGCGATCGCAGGTACTCCTGCTGATTGTATAAGAATTGCTATATCACAAATTGCTCCAAATGTCAAATTTGTCCTTTCAGGTATCAACGCTGGGGGAAACTTGGGAGTCGATGCCTACATTTCTGGCACAGTGGCCGCCGTGCGGGAAGCGGCGATGCACGGTATTCCTGGAGTTGCTATTTCCCAGTATCGCAAAGCCAAGCAGAATTTTAATTGGGATCTGGCTGCCAAATTCACAGCTGAAGTTTTAGCGGACTTACTCAAGCGTCCCTTAGAACCAGGAAGCTTCTGGAATGTGAATCTGCCGCATCTGCAACCAGGAGAACCAGAGCCTGATGTGGTGTTTTGCCAAGCTTGTACTAAACCTTTGCCCGTGAACTATCGAATCGAAGGCGATAATTTTTATTATGTAGGGGAATATGGCAAACGCGATCGCACTCCTGGTAGCGATGTGGATGTATGTTTTTCTGGCAATATCGCCGTAACTCAGTTAAGAGTTTGACATCACAACCTAAATTTAAGCATTATTTGGGCATTGGGGAGAGCTTGTAAGACGAATTAATTTTATGGTTATCGTTTGGGCGATCGCAATCAAAATTTTCAAAGATTTGAAATCTGGTAAAGTTTTCAGTGGTACTGATATCATGTCCGGTCAAAGACTTATCATTTAGACCGCAGGGCGCTGGGAGCAGGGAGCAGGGGGAAAGAGACTTTTCCGATTTTTGCACAGATCCGGTAATCATAAGTGATTAACCGGACTTGATATGAACACTAGTTTCAAAAAGAGGATAAATATATGCAGTTTCTCAAAATTGTTCTTGTTGCTCTCGTGTTAATGGTGAACCTGGTAATTGCTCAACCCTCTTGGGCAGGTAAGGATTTAGGGCAGATGGCATCAAGCCTTACGCCTTTCTTGCCAATCAACATAGAAAAAGAGAATTGCAAGCATTATATAGCCAATAGCCCAAGGCGTACCAGTTCCCCAGCCGAAATTAACAACTGTATCTGCAACAGTCCAACGATAACTGTGCATCAACCCAACCCAGGAAATTACAGCAGCGACTATAGACCAATAGGCAGCTTGGCGAAACTTGCGCTCAATAATGTAAACTGTGATGCCAGCTAAAATCATGGCAGAAAAAATAAACCCTTGCTCAAGAGCAAAAGCCCCATCAATATACGTATCGCTCAACTTAAATTGCTCAATCAAGGTTGGTGTTAAAGGTTTTTCCGGCGTGCCCAAGCCTGCTGCCCGAAGTGCATTTTTCGCAATTAGCGCACCCCAACCAGCAATGCCGGGTAATAGACCAACAACCACAGCAGGTGCATGGTGCGACGGGGTAGCTGTAAAGCTTTGAGCAACAATCACAATCCCAATCCACAACACAATTGCCATTCCAGCTTCAATTGGCACAAAGTAAGCCAGCATTGCCACAGTTCCACTTAGGCAAAGCAAGCTCATAATTATACCATTGAGTATAGAGTAACCAATTCTCGCTCCCATAGCTTTCCAGCCAGGATGACCAATATAAATAGTAGTCGGGAAACAGGAACCACAAATAGCAGCAACCAATGTACCAATACCATTTACCCTCAGACAGGGAGCCACAGGATAAGTATCACCCGCAGCTGAGGCACTTTCTAAATTCTGGAGACTGCCAACAAGATTAAATAATCCCATTGGTAGAATGATGCTGAAATATTCGACCAAGACTGAACGACTGCTCCACAATTCTCCCAGCCACAAAGAAGGGAGATAAAGCCTAATTGGTTGCAGAGTAGCGATAAACTTGGCATGATCCCAACTGGCTAAACCTGTGACCCAAGCAAGGGCAATTCCCAACAGAACAGCCAACAAGCCGCCAGGTATGGCAAATCGCACTCGCCCAAAATAAGTCAGCAGAATTACACCAAGAGGCACCAAGCCGACTACGGGATTGGCGTATGTACGAAATAGAAAACCAATGGCGATAAAAGTGATTGCAATACCACCCAAAGTGGAAAGCAATGCTGCACGAGGGGCGAGGCGGCGGAGTGCTTCTCCTCCCCAAGCCCCGACAAATTCTATCAAACCAGAACCAAAGCAAGCCACCAATCCTGCTTGCCAAGCTAATTCAGCAGCTTGTTCCACAGATGCACCGCTAGAAATTGCCGCCAGTTTTACAGGCAGCATCACCAGAAAAATATAGGCAAAAAGGCTGACGGTGTTAATCCCATAAGGCAAAGCAGTAATATCGTCCCTCTGCTCACCTTTGCCTTGCTCTTTGGCTAGCCTTGCGTAATAGAAATTACCAACAATTAAACTGATTGCAACTCCTGGCAAAATCCGCCCATAAACTAACTCAGCAGGAAAGCCAAGCACTCCTTGGCACAAATTCACAATCAATAAAATTTGAATAAAATTATCAAGCGCTAGCCCAAATAAACCATCAATGTCTCTGCGAACGAACCAACGCGGTACTCTGGTTGTAGCGATTTCCATTATTTTACTTTTGCTTTGCCAATTGTCTGGCAATGGTCTTGCCGCTTTTAGAATACCAGCAATGGTATTACAGGTGATAAGCTTTCACACCCGATGCCGTTGCTGTTGTGAGGTGTAGGTAGTTGACTGCGGTTAAGATTGTGCTTTTTTAATATTGTGACAACAGAGCTAAAGCAATATGAAGCCATTGTTAAGAACTGGCATAATTTTAACTGCGATCGCTGGAGTTATCATCACCGCTATCTTGATTTTTCAAACAACTAATACTATTTTACTTTTCTACGTTACCAGGATAGTTTCTGAGTATAAATGTAACTTTTTATTTTTCTTTTTAAAACGGATAATAAAAACCGAAAAGATTAAATTAGGTTTTTAATAAGTTGAATATTTTCAAATATTAATTTATTATTCACCACTCTCCTAAAGCTTGAGTTTTCATATTCTTACGTTATTTTGCGTTTTGGATAAATTCAGTAACAACTATCAAAAATGGGGATTTATTGAATATGCAATTGAAAGTACTCGCAACAAATTTAATGAAATTTAATCGGATCGCTACACTCTTAGCAGTTGGAATAGCAGTTTCTATAGGAATACCTTCATTAGCGGCTGTTTCAAGGACTCAGGTGAAACCCAGTACTAGTAATTATAGTCGTTATATTACAGGTGGAACTGAGGATAATGGTAGAAACACATTGTATATTTGCTCTACCAAGGTTGATGGAGAATATACACCTGGAAAATACTATCCACCAAATCAAAGATGCTACGTTTCATGGGGAGGTAAAGAATATTCCTACAAATCACCTCTGATATTGTACAAAGCTAATAGCTGGACATGGGGAAATTTTCCGGGGTACATTGTTGGTAATAATGTTGCTGGTGGCACCGAGAATAATGGTAAGAACACATTATATTTTTGCCGAGCCAAGGTTGATGGAGAGTATACACCAGGGAAATACTATCCACCAAATAAAACCTGCTACATTCCTTGGGGTGGACGAGAATACACATACAAGAGCAATTTCCAGATTCTATTTGCAAACTAAACTGGTTCTTAGCAAATACCTATACCTCTCTATACACCAGTCGATACAAGAGTTGAGGTTACTCCTTGTGTGCTAAATTTGGGTGATTTTTATATTTTTGGGGCGTTGCATAATTGAAGTATGAATTCAAGCGTAGGCGTAGCCCGTCGTAGACATCGCTATGCAATGTCCAAGGTGTGTGTGCATAAACTAATATTCAGAGTAGAAGGTGAAAATAGCCGATTAAAGCATTATCTTGCTCCTCTACATCGTAAAACTTTCTGTGACTCTAAAATCGAATAAATACTTAAATCTTCAATTTGATTGGTAATATATTATCTAAAGTACGGTTCAGTGACGCTGCGGGCACTGTGCGATCGCAAGCTTGAGGCGATGTCTACGACGGGCTACGCCTACGCTTGATTCACACTTCCATTCAGCAACGCCCAATTGTTAGTAATGTCAGTTTTTATGTTTAAACAACAACCTGAAGATTTACGATTTTATGTTAAACAGTTAGCTACCGAAGCTTTACAAAAATCAGAACCATCGGCATGGTTTGAAGTGTTATATACCGAAGCTAAAGGTGATACAGCAAAAATTCCTTGGGCAAAGTTAGCTCCTCACCCTTATCTACAAGATTGGTTGATAAATCATCAACCGTTCGCTTCTGGGCAAAAGGCGCTAGTCATTGGTTGTGGTTTGGGAGATGATGCCGAAGCTTTAGCTCATCAAGGGTTTGAAGTAACTGCCTTTGATATTTCACCGACAGCGATCGCTTGGTGTAAGCAGCGATTTCCAGATTCGACTGTCAACTATGTAGTTGCAGATTTGTTAGCGATTCCCCCACAATGGCATCAAGCTTTTGATTTTGTTTTTGAATGTCGTAATATTCAAGCTTTGCCGTTGAATGTGCGTTCTTGGGTTATTTCTTCAGTTACCTCTCTTGTTGCTTTCGGTGGCACACTTTTGCTGATTACTCGTGTTCGAGATACAGAAGCTGAACCCTCTGGCCCACCTTGGCCATTATCAGACTTAGAATTAGCACAGTTTGAAAATGTGGGATTACAGCAAGTAGAAAAACTCGTGTTTTTAGAATCTGAGCCTCTTGACGTTAAGCAAGTGCGGATTGAATATCAAAGGCATAATTACAAATAATTTTTCGGGAGTTTTCCGAAAAATAGCCAAAGTCAATAGCCTACCTTATACCCCATAGCGTCTTGTGTGACTGCGGGGTTTTTAATTGGTGATGTGTTCCAGATATTAATCCCACCAACGGTATCATTTAAGAGCGCAGCGCTCAAAAAATCAATTTAGCGATCGCCTCTAACTCCACTATCCCCTTCAAGAGCAGATTAGTAGATGCGTAGGTTGGGTTGAACGGAGTGAAACCCAACTACAAGACTTTGAGGTATTGGGTTTCGTCCCTCAAGCCAACCTACATTCGGATCGTATTTTTTGTGAAATGGCATAAGCCAGTAGAGCTTGGGTGTTGTTGTTTTGGCAATATAAGCAATGCCTAACTGCACTATCCCCTCAACAGCAGATTAAGTAGTTGATTATTATTGGTCTTAATAGTTCTTATTCTGGTTTACCGAACTGAGAAATTAGAGTAACCCGTAATCTTTTTTCAGGTTTAATTAAGTGCGGTAATCATCCTTTTATTAGGTGATGATAACCGAATTTACACAAGTTGGAACCATACTTATTATGAATACATAAGCACAAAACCAAGTGCAAAAACGATTAAACAATAGCTGAATTTTTCCGAGAGAGAGTTATGGTACTAGTTCGTTACAACCCCTGGCAAGAATTGAACGCTTTAGAACGTCACATCAACGGCTTATTGGGAGAAACCAAAGTCCCATCTGCACGGTTTGAAAAAGGCTTTATCAGAGTTCCGGCTGCTGAGTTGCATGAAACTGATGATGCGATTCATCTCAAGTTAGAGCTGCCAGGATTGGAAGCTAAAGACTTAGATATTCAAGTCACCCAAGACACTGTTCGCATTAGCGGTGAGCGCAAGTCTGAAACTAAAACCCAAGACAAGGGTATTACCAAGAGTGAATTTTACTATGGCAAGTTCCAGCGTGTAATTCCTCTATCTGCTAGGGTTCAAAATACCAATGTCATCGCAGATTATAAAGACGGTATTTTGAATTTGACACTGCCTAAAACCGAGCAAGAAAAGAACAAAGTTGTCAAGGTTAATCTAGAACAACCTGCTGCATAGTGCGAAACTACTCATCTTCAATAATTGATTGAGATAGCTAAAAGCCCAGTCATCTCTAGCTGGGCTTTTTTGTATGCGATCTCTACTTTAAGAGGCTGTGACGCTCCTGGGTCGTTAACACTACGCTATCGGTGTCGCTCTCTTTTGCTCTAATAATTGGGGCGATCGCTGTACTGTTACTGAATTTACATTAATACAATTTCTATCCTTTGCTTGAAATTCCCTGTGACTTTGCGACCAGTTTTATATACCTGAGTCAATTTTATTATCAAAATTCCAAGTAGAAAAGTAATTATAGATAAACATAATAGATATTACTATAATTTTCATAATATTTGCAATTTTATCCTGCATTGAAAGTTTCATCAAGACGATCCCTGATTTTTGATTTGTTTAGATGTAGCTTCCATAAAGTCGATAAAAACTTTTATGAGCTTATGAATTCCCTCGCTACCTCCTGCAATTAAACCTCCTGTCAGCAATGCATCTAAACAACGGAAAATAATTACTTGTATGGGATTATCTAAATCAATAACTATAAGTGGTTCGATTGAGCGAATACCTATTGCGCTCATTAAAAGACCAAATAAAAGAGATGTCCATAGAGCAATTGTTCGTGTATCAGATTTATAGGCTGTTCTTTGGCGCTCTTTTTCATTTACATCATCCATTTGTGGCTTGAATATTTTTAATGCTTCTTGTTGGTTTTGCGTAAAGTTTTGGATGATTTGCTGTTCTAAACTCATTCCTTCTGGTGGAAGTCCACTGATTTGATTTGATGCCAAAGAAGGGAATTGGTTCTGTTGTACTTCCATAAGTTTTATTTTTTCAGATATTAGAGCCTTCTCTTGCTGAATACTAATATCTAATTGTTCGACGAATGGCCCACGCCAAGTAGTTATAAAAACTTCTAAAGAACGCTCTAACAACAAAGAAATAAATAATTGTAATGTGAGTAGCTGGACAATATCATTAACTCCAAATGGTTTTAAAACAAATGGTTTAGATGATAACCAAGTTGACAAAGTTACTACTAGAAAACTAATAATGATTAATACAATAAATAGAGGAGATTCGGGAGAAAGCTTTAGCAACGTATCTATACTCCTGTTTCGCATCACAATATCTAACACAGCCTAGAGGTGAAAACTACACCTGCTGAGTAACTTAACAACGTTAATTTGATAGAACAGTAAATAATTTAGACCCGTCCCTTTTTTCTAAAAGTGCGATCGGTCACACCCTTGTGGAAGCAGAAAGCATTCCAGCGCTACTGTGCATAGGACGACGCTAGAGCAAGTAGCAACCGTAGCACCAACTAAAAACCTAATACTGCTCGGTTAAGCCTAAAAAATCACTTCGAGGTAGGTTGGGTTGAGGAACGAAACCCAACATTTTCAGGGCTTTGTTGGGTTTCACTCTGTTCAACCCAACCTACAAATCTTCTTAACCGAGCAGTATTGACTAAAAACCCCTCCAAGGTGTTGGAGGGGTGAAAGTAATTTTTGCGAAGCTGAAGAGAAGTTCTTGCCCTGGAAAACCTACAGCAGTTTTCGTTTGGATGAAGTACAAAGTCACTAGTTTTGAGGCAGGAGGCAGGAGGCAGTTATGCTGGAGGGAGAAGAATAATTTAATTTTTGAGTCCTCGGTTTTGTACCTCACTTAGTTGCAAACTGCTATATCTCTGACATCGCTGATTTGCTTTCCATTCCTATTTATTACCATTGCTAGTTACAGCATTAAACTCAACGAGGTTGTCACCAACCGCGTTGGTTTTCAAAACCGTGCATGAAAGTTTCCCTTCACACGGCTCCTCAATGATTTGGTGCTTGTCATGCATACCTCATTACCCATTTATCCTG
Source organism: Nostoc sp. (assembly GCF_036917415.1). Lineage (GTDB taxonomy): Bacteria > Cyanobacteriota > Cyanobacteriia > Cyanobacteriales > Nostocaceae > Nostoc. Next base: position 32,143 of record NZ_JBALDJ010000109.1, read on the forward strand.
AACTCTTTGACGATTCGCCTTTAACTTTCACATGGCGCTTGATATCAGTGGCGCTATGTTTTAGTAGCCATTCAGTGTGAGCCTCGTTGCGGGAATAGGTGAAAAAGCATATACAGAACGATTCAGTGCTTACTGAGGTAAAAACTCATCATCTGTGACTTCTGCTAGTTGGTATGGACAGTTCAGAGGAAAGGATTCCATTGAGATGCCAGTTTCAGCTTTTGCTTGCTTAACTGCTTGTGCATAACACTCAGCAAAAACTATCTCAAGATAGGATTTGAGACTAGGTGAATCATCTAGAGCTTCTTTAACGCGTCTACGATGTTCAATGATGCTTCCTTCCCAGCTACCACTTCTTTTGTCGGGCTGAAATTGCCATTTGAGCAAATGCATCAGAATTACAATCAAATTACTCTTGAGACTCCGGCGCTCACTCCTTCCCATATCGGCAATTTCTTCAATTAGGTTCTCCCACTCAACGTTTGCGTAATCCTGACTTTGCAATTTTTCTACAGTCGTTTCTATCCATTGCAAATAATCAGTTTCATATAGCGTTTGGGAATGCGCCTTTAAAGAAGACATAGCAGTTTCCATCGGAAATGTTTAGATAATTTTTCGTATCTATTTACAATTAACATCGGTGCGTTAACAAAGTGTAACGCACCCTACGAACTCTAGGAATTGGGAGGTATTAATTTTGTTAGAGGTGTAGTCTCGCGTTCTTGTATGTAAAGGTTACGATGTTCTGTTGACTCGTCAGTATTGAGCGGAACGGTGAACACTAGATGAGCATAGTTTGTCTCTTTCTGTTCCATCATGCAAGTCCAACCAACTTGACGCTGAGTTCCCAGATGCGATCGCCTTTTTCGTCATCACGGGCTTGAGGAGAGACTTTTTGCACAAAAGACTTGCCATCTTTCTTCTGGCGATTTCCCCAACTCCAATAAACACCGGATTGATTATACTCAGGATCGGCAACCACAGCAGCAACCCGTTCTCCCGCCAACTCCTGAGACACATATCCCCCAGTAATGTACTTCTGGAATAATGGAAAGATTTTTTGAAACAGGGGATAGTGGTTTCTAAATAGCGGCGTTTCTGCAACACATCCCGGATAGAGAGAATTGAAGACGATACCGGTTGACTCATGATAGCGCTCATGCAGTTCCCGCATAGTTAGCACGTTGCAAACCTTGCTGTCTTTGTAAGCTTTGACTGGTTCAAATTTCTTGCCATCAATCATCGATATTGGCTCTTTAAACCCTTGTGCAAAGCCTTGCAAATCGCCCAAGTCGGGACGTGGTGGAATCTTTCCACCCAGTTCGTCTGGATTGTGCGTGACTGTTCCTAAAATTACGAGCCTTGGCTCTAAAGATGACTTCTTCAAATCCTCTAGCATCAGGTTGCACAATAGGAAATGCCCCAGATGATTGGTGGTGACAGTTAACTCGTAACCTTCTGAACTGCGTAATGGCTCTTTGATTAAGGGCATATAAATTGCAGCGTTGCATACCAAAGCGTCTAAAGACTTTCCAGTGGCTCGGAAGTTCTTCACAAACTGTCGAACACTTTCCAAGGAGCCGAGGTCAATATGTATACTGGTATAACTGTTGTAGGGTATTTCCAAACCTTGGGCTGCTTTTTGTGCCTTCGCTAAATCCCGACACGCTAGTACGACATACCATCCCCTTTCAGCAAGAGCTTTTGCAGCATACAAACCCACCCCCGAAGAGGCACCCGTAATTACAACCGTTGGCTTCTGATGTTGTTCCATTCTGTTCAGCTTCCATTGACTGTCTCTAGAATCTCATACCAGCGAACCATCATTGTCACCAGGTTTTTCAGGGCTGTATTTAGGCTGAACTAGGCAACATTTAAATTTCATACAGCACTTAGGTTTGAAGCTTTATTTTTTAACATTATAATCAGAAATATGTATTTTGCTTGAAACTCCTGCGTAGCAAGGATTATATGTTTTTACTCTGGTGAGAGTGATTAAAGAGCGCTAAGTAAGTAGGCGAGAAAATTTCCAAGTATTTTACGAAATGTAAATATAGCATGTACTTTACAAATTCGTTATTTCACCGTTTTTACAAAACTAAATATATATTGGTTTTATCGTGCTTACCGACTTAATCTCTAGACAAAAGAACCTTCAAAAAAATAATTATAATAACATTTTTGGTATACTGAATGCAATCTTAACTTTTTCTGTTTTCAAGTATTTTTTTTTCAGATATATTTCAGATGTATATTATTACTAGGCTAAAAAGTATAAGTAAATTGCCTAGCTGTTTAACAATTTATTATATTCTGTGGATAAGCTTCTAGAATCTGTAAAAAAAATTCTGCAAGACAAGCCTCTCGGTTCAATTCAGTGGTTTGTGCTCTATCAATCGTGGTTGGGCAAAACTTACGGTGAAATAGCAGAGGCATCAGGCTACGGCAACAATTATATCAAGGAAATTGGTTCTGAGTTGTGGCAAGACCTTTCTATCGCACTTGGAAAAAGAATAACGAAAAAAAATCTGCATTTAGCTTTGAATAAACACTTGCAAGACGAGATAGGTAATCAAAAAAATCAGATCCAACAAAAGTTCGGTGAAGAATCTAGCTTAGAAATGGTTTCTCCAAACTTTTTTTCAGCAAGCAAGATAGAATTTCCCAGCGGTCCTGTAGCACTAAATTCTCCTCTTTACATCAATCGCCCTTCTCTGGAAAAACTTGTTTGTAATGAGGTTTTACAACCTGGTTGCTTAATCCGGCTCAAAGCACCTAGAAAGATGGGAAAAAGTTCTCTACTCAATCGGATGATTGCTTATGCTAGAGAGCAAGATTATCAAACTGTTTATTTGGATTTTCAAGAAGCCGATCGAGACATTTTTGTTTCCCTGGATAAATTTTTGCGTTGGTTTTGTGTAAATGTCAGTAGGCAGTTAAATCTCCTTCCTTGTCTAGATGATTTTTGGGATACGGAAATGGGCAGCAAAGTAAGCTGCAAAATCTATTTTGAAGCTTATCTGTTGCAATACATTGATGATAGTCCTATAGTTTTGGCTTTGAATGAAGTCCACCGGATTTTTGAACATCCCAATATTGCCCAAGACTTTTTGCCAATGCTGCGATTTTGGCACGAACAAGCAAAGCAAGATCGGACTTGGCAAAAACTGCGGATGGTAGTGGTTCACACAACAGAAATTTATATTCCGCTTAAGCTCAACCAATCGCCTTTCAATGTAGGGATAACAATTACATTGCCACCATTTACCCTTAAGGAGGTACAGAATTTAGCATTACGTTACGGACTAGATTGGTCAGGAAACTCGGAAGGGACAAAATCCCTTGTATCCCTACAAGCAATGGTAGGAGGACATCCCTATCTGGTGAACCTTGCATTTTATCATCTCTGTCAGCGAGAAATGACGCTCGATATGTTATTAGAAACCGCATCTACACCAGTAGGAATTTACGGTCAGTATTTACGAGAACTGTTGACACTACTGCAAGCAGAACCAGAATTAATGTCAGCTATGGAACAGGTAATTGGAACAGATGAAAAAGTGGAGTTAGACGCGATCGCTGCTTACAAGCTAGAAAGCATGGGTTTGGTTCAATTAAATGGCAATCAAGCTAGCAGCAAGTGTGAGTTATATCGTCTTTATTTTAGCCAACAGTTTGAAAAGCAAAATAGTGCTAATGCTTCTAGTAAATTTACCATCTAGTTTTGAGCGTTCAGAGTAAGTACTAAAGTTATTACTATGAACCTAGTAACTCATCGATATTAAATGAATTTTATCAACTATCAAAAAATTCATTTTTTGATTGAGGTATTATAAAACTAATCTAAAATTAAAAATTAATTAAATGAAAAATTATCGATACCAAGTGGGTGGTACTCTTACTAATGATGCTCCTAGCTATGTTGAGCGCAGAGCAGATGTAGAACTTTACGAAGCTTTGAAACAAGGTGAATTTTGCTATATCTTAAGCTGTAGGCAAATGGGTAAATCCTCACTTATGGTAAAAACAAAGCACCGCTTGCAACAAGAGGGCTTTAGATGTGCCACCATTGATATGACTAATATTGGTTGTGAAAACATCACTCCAGAACAATGGTATAAAGGAGTAGTTAGCGACCTATGGTTAAGTTTTAAACTGTTAGGAAAAGTCAATTTAAAAACCTGGTGGCAAGAACAACAAGATATTTCTTTAGTTCATAAACTTAGTCGGTTTATTTCGGAAAATCTGTTAGCGAAGTTTCCTAACGAAAAACTATTCATTTTTATTGATGAAGTTGATAGTATACTCAACCTCGATTTCTCTGTTGATGACTTTTTTAGCTTGATTCGGTTCTGTTATAACCAACGAGCAGTCGATCCAGAGTATCATCGGATTACATTTGCAGTTTTCGGGGTTGCCACACCTTCAGACTTAATTTTATATCAAAATTATACTACCCCATTTAATTTGGGTAAAACTATACAAGTAAATGGTTTCACTTTTGAAGAAGCTCAACCACTATCTTTCGGACTAGATATTAAAGACAATCATCCCCAGAAAGTTTTGAAAGAAGTATTAGCTTGGACAGAAGGGCAACCATTTTTGACTCAAAAGCTGTGTCGGCTGCTTGTGAGTTTATCTCAAGACGATCTGGGTAGAAAGCTGAAAATTCCTCCTGGTACAGAAGAATTTTGGATAGAAAATGTAGTGCGATCGCACGTCATCGAGAAATGGGAATCACAAGATGAACCGGAGCATCTGCGGACAATTCGCGATCGCATCCTCAGAAACGAAAAATTTGCCGCCAGATTGCTAGGAATTTATCAACAAATTATCCAAGGAGTGAAAGTACCAGCCGATGATAGTCGAGAACAGGTAGAATTATTGCTGTCTGGCTTGTTAATCAAAAAACAAGGTTTTCTCCAAATAAAAAACCGAATTTATCAAGAAGTTTTCAATTTAGAATGGGTTGGAAAAAAACTAGCTTACTTGCGTCCTTACTACGAAAACTTCAATGCATGGGTAGTCTCAGAAGAAAAAGATAAATCTCGCCTATTGCGTGGACAAGCGTTGATAGATGCCCAAACTTGGGCAAATGGTAAAAGCTTGAGCAACTTAGATTATCGATTTTTAGCTGCTAGTGAAGAATTAGATCGGCGAGAAGCACAACAGGCATTAGAGGCTGAACGTGCTCAAGAAGTCGAAGCACGACTTGCAGAAGAACAAAAAAGGCTGGCTCAACAAAAGAAAAATGCCACAATAGTGACACTTTTGCTCGTGGGGATGACAATCAAGTTGGTAATTTCTATAGTGTGGGGAATATCGCTTTTAGGAAAAATTGATGCTTTAGAATCACAGCTAAAATGCACCGAACTTACTACACCTCTTCAATTTTCTCACTGTCCAAAATCAAGAACTGCTAGGGAAACTCAGAATAACGATCGTTAAAAAACTTAGTTAGGAACTCAGCTTAAAATTAGCTAAGTTTCCATTGCTCGTTAACTACTTATTTAACAATCTCAACAGAGCCAAAAACCCTGACTAAAGAAACGCAAGTCTGACCAAAGCTGCCGAAGATGTAAGTTAAAATCCTCATATAGGAATCCGATTTGATTTATGTATGACTTACGCACAAGTTACGGAATAACGAACCGCAGAGGCACAGAGAAGCCAGTGCGTTGGGCGGGTTCCCCGACTTGTAGCAACTGGCGCGGCACGGAGAAATCAGAGTTTGAGAGATATTTTGCGTAAGTCCTATTATGAAAAAATCTAAGTATCTGTAGGGGAGCCAGCCGCGTGGGCGGGTTTCCCGACTTGAGCGGACTGGCGTTGTGTTATGGCGTAGCCTAACGCATCTAAATCGTTCATGCATGATAATTGATTTAGTGTGTTAGCGTACCCCTACGGGGAAGCAAGCTACGCATAGCGTCTCGTAGAGAAGCTTACCATAGGTATCGCCAACAGAAACGCAGGTCTGACCAAAGCTGCCGATGATGTGAGTTAAAATCCTGATATCTTCAATAACTACCCACGCAGAACGGCCCGGAAAAAGCGATCGCTATGCTTCAGTATCCCCATCTCGAACAAGCGCTGAAATATCACTTCGGTTACGACCAATTTCGCCCCGGACAACGGCAAATTATCGAAGATGCGCTGCAAAATCGAGATTTAATGGTTGTGATGCCGACTGGTGGGGGGAAATCTCTGTGTTTTCAGCTACCAGCTTTATTAAAAAATGGACTAACGGTGGTGGTGTCGCCGTTAATTGCTTTGATGCAAGACCAAGTAGAAGCATTGCGAAATAATAATATTAATGCCACATTTCTCAATAGCAGTTTGAATGCTTACCAAGTGCGATCGCGAGAAGAAGCCATCCTCAGCGGTAAAGTAAAATTACTTTACGTCGCCCCTGAACGCCTGTTGAGTGAAAGGTTTCTCCCCTTTCTCGATTTAGTTAAAGAAAAAATCGGTATTTCTAGCTTTGCTATTGATGAAGCGCACTGCGTTTCGGAATGGGGACACGATTTTCGTCCAGAATATCGCCAGTTAAAATCTCTGCGGAAACGCTACCCTGATGTTCCTACCGTCGCCCTCACCGCTACAGCAACCGATCGCGTCCGTAGTGATATTATTCAACAATTAGGACTAAAGCAACCAAGCATCCATCTTGCCAGTTTTAACCGTGAAAATCTTTATTACGAAGTTCGTCCTAAAACTAAATATGCTTACGCCCAATTGTTGGAACTAATTCGAGAAACTGAAGGTTCGACAATTATTTATTGTTTAACTCGGAAAAAAGTTGATGAACTCACTTTTAAACTCCAAAATGATAAAGTTATTGCTCTCCCTTATCACGCTGGATTAACTGATGAAGAACGTAGTAGTAATCAAACGCGATTTATTCGAGATGATGTCCGGGTGATGGTAGCAACAATCGCCTTTGGGATGGGAATTAATAAACCCGATGTGCGTTTGGTAGTTCACTTCGATTTGCCCAGAAATATAGAAAGTTATTATCAAGAATCGGGGAGAGCCGGTAGAGACGGAGAACCATCTCGATGTACAATATTTTTTAGCTTTGGTGATGTTAAAACAATTGAATGGAGTATCGATCAAAAAACCGATCCTCAAGAACAGTTGATTGCCAAACAACAACTGCGACAAACGATCGATTACGCTGAGGGTACTGATTGCCGGCGAACGATTCAACTGGGTTATTTTGGCGAAAGGTTTGCGGGGAATTGCGGTAACTGTGACAATTGTCGTCATCCCAAACCGATGCAAGATTGGACAATTGAAGCCATGAAGTTTTTATCTTGTGTGGCGCGTTGCAAAGAAAGGTTTGGGATGCTGCACATAATTGATGTCTTGCGAGGGGCAAAAAAAGACAAAATTCTCCAGTACGAACACGATAAACTTTCTACCTATGGTATTGGTAAAGATAGAACTGTAGATGAATGGCGAATGTTGGGGCGATCGCTTTTACATCAAGGGTTAATAGAGCAAACTAGCGATGGTTACTCAGTTTTAAAACTAAATGCCTTAAGTTGGCAAGTAATGCGAAAACAACGCACAGTTTCGCTAGCTGTAACCACAGTACCAAAGATTACCTGGGAACAGGGCAGTGAAAAAGCAGAAGTTGCAGAAATATTATTACAGAAGTTGCGATCGCTACGTAAACAATTAGCTGATGAGCAATCTGTACCACCTTACGTTATCTTCCACGATTCCACTTTAAAATTGATGGTACAGGTGCAACCCCAAAACTTAGCTGAATTTGCCAAACTTTCTGGTGTAGGTAGTCACAAACTCGCTCAATATGGCGAAAAGTTTATTACAGAAATTCGCGCCTATCGCCAAGAAAAAGGTTTGCAAAATAAATTGGTTACTTCCGCTTCCGTATCATCTCCAAACTCATCTTCTTACACAGAATTACAGACATTACAATTGCATCAGCAAGGTTTAAATGTTGCTCAAATTGCCCAAAAACGCAACCTTAGTCCGACAACAGTTAGCAATCATCTAGAAAAACTAATTGAGAAAAATCAGCCAGTTGATTTAAATCAATTAGTACCTTTAGAACATCAACAAAAAATTTGGCAAGTTTTAGAAGTACTCGGTGACATTTCCCTAACTCCCATCAAAGAACAACTAGGTGAAAGCTACACTTTTGATGAAATTCGCTTAGTACGGTGTAAGTGGCGGCGCGAAAATCGCAAGTGATAATTTGCTTAAGACTTACTATTTACTCATATATTTATTTTTTGAAAAACTAGATAAGGAAGCTAAACTTAAATCTTATGATTAAAAGACAAGAGCAAGATTAAAGGAGTTAGCCGATGAGTGAGATGCTTAAGACAGGAATACGCTGGACAATTCATGATGTGGAACTCTTTGCAGAAAATGAGGGGACGCGCTACGAGATAGTTGATGGAGAATTATTTATGACCAGGGCACCTCACTTTAAACATCAGCAAACTTGTGGCAGAATTTTCCGACAACTTGATGTTTGGTCGGAGTCTACTGGTTTAGGAGAAGCTGTAATCAACCCCGGCGTTTTATTTTCCGAATCAGATAATGTGATTCCTGATGTAGTTTGGGCTACTAAAGAAACCTTGACGCTAACATTGGATGAAGCAGGACATTTAACTGGCGCACCAGATTTAGTAGTCGAAGTTTTGTCTGCTAGTAAGGAAGACCAAAGACGAGATAAGGAAGCTAAACTTAAGCTTTATTCTTCCAGAGGAGTCAAAGAATATTGGATTGCGGATTGGCGATCGCGTCAACTAGAGGTCTATCGGCGCGAACAAAGTCAACTTAACTTGGTAGCAACTTTATTTAGTAGTGATAATATAATTTCTCCGCTATTACCTGGTTTTAGCTGTACTGTAAACCAGTTTTTTCCTGTATAAATTTTAGGTTAAATGGAAAAACAAATCTCAAGTAGCGGATTAACTAAAGTCCAGGTACTGATTATGGCGATCGCATCTGGTGTCTGTGTTGCTAACGTTTATTATAATCAGCCAATCCTCAAAGATATTACATCATCTTTTCGAGTCAGTTAAGGTGAAGCGGGTAGCATTTCTGTGCTTACGCAAGTTGGTTACGGTTTTGGGCTTTTCTTTTTAATCCCCTTGGGCGATAAAATCAATAAGAAAAAATTAATTCTTTGCTTTCTGCACTAGCGATCGCTGTTGCTGTATTGTTAGTAAATGTAGACGTACAGGCAGTCCAAGTCACCAATGTCGCAAGGATATACACTCTTGATGCTCAATCGAATAGTCGGATCAACACAGTTTACATGACTACCTATTTTATTGGTGGTGCTGTAGGTACTAGCATTGGTTTATTATGCTGGAATTTAGTAACCTGGCAAATGTTAGTTTTTACTTTGCTGGCATTTTTTATTATCCTCAGAGGATGTTTGAAAAGTCTTCTTGTCGGTATCAAAAGTTTTAGATCCCTCTAAATCTCCCTTAAAAAGGGAGACTTTGATTCGTGTTTCCCCCTTTTTAAGGGGGGTTAGGGGGGATCTAAAAGTGCCTATAGTCACAGCGAAACACTTTTCAAACAACCTTTCAGACCTAAAATAATTACAGCAAGAACCAATAAATAATTAAACTCTCGTTTTTGATTAAAATAACAAAAATTAGAAGGTCGAAGTTAGCATACTCATTCTTTTACCAAAAAAATCTATATAATTTATTGTTTAGATATCGCCTTACACCAATAACTAAGTTTTCTCCTGATCAAGGCGATATCTACAGATAATCTGTTTACATTAAGAAAAACTGGGAATTTCAGAGTTAGAATCTTGTGATGTAATAGCAGACTTTGAAGGCTCAGTGTTTTGGTTTTTTACAGTTACAATTACAGATAGCAGCTTAGGCACTGCTAGACAGGCAACACTATTTAATATCGTCAGAAATATACCATCTATCAAACTCATGTATTAATCTTCTCCGTTTGAAAATTGGTGGTGACTATATTTATTAGTTTGAAGCAAAATCAGTAGAATTGCGTAAAAATAGAATTTAGATTTCTTTTAGAGAATATAAGCTAAATAAATATATTTTTATCCAATAGCAATATATTGGACTCCGATTTGATTTCTGAAAACATCCTGAGACTGAAAAGCCTGTTTTATAAGGATTTTATCGGAAATTTTGTTCAAAAATCCGATAGGAGTCCTATAGCAAGCCGATTTGATTTTTGAAAACATCTAAGTCATAACTCTACTTTTTATGTTTGAGTTCTGACTTCTTGCTCTGAAATGTCTTAGGGGGTCAAACCCCCTATTCATCAGATATATCCTCATACAAGTCAGGCAGCTAGCTGAGTCTCTAGGTAGAGAGCAAATTAAAATTGCCATATCTATGAAATTAGAGCTAGAGATGAATGAAAAAATCTCATTTTTATCTATCAAAAGTATGAGATACGGATATAACAATTTCCTATATCTCAAGAAACTAAATATTTGTATTTAACCTAAAAGTCTATTTCTGACAGAAGATGTAAAAAAAAATTAGACATAGTAAATTAAAATCAATAATAATCAAAGTTCCTACACAATCCATCCAAGTGTGCTATACACGAGCTTGGAACGACCTAAAACTTTGTTAAAATCTGCAACACACAAACTATGAACTCTACCACCGAAAAACGTATCGCCTTGATTTCTGTCCACGGAGACCCAGCGATTGAAATAGGGAAAGAAGAAGCTGGGGGACAAAATGTTTATGTGCGCCATGTAGGTGAAGCACTAGCGCAACTAGGATGGCAAGTTGATATGTTTACCCGCAAAGTGAGTCTGGAGCAAGACTCGATAGTTGAACATAGCAACAATTGTCGAACTATTCGTTTAAAAGCTGGCCCCCTTGAGTTTGTGCCGCGAGATGATATTTTTGAATATTTGCCAGAATTTGTGGATAATTTCCTCAAATTTCAAGTAAAAAACGAAATTACATACCAATTGGTTCACACTAACTATTGGCTCTCTAGTTGGGTGGGGATGCAGTTAAATAAAATCCAAAAGAGTAAACAGGTTCATACCTACCACTCCTTAGGAGCAGTAAAGTATAACACTATAGAAGATATTCCTTTGATTGCTAGTCAGCGATTAGCAGTGGAAAAAGAGGTGTTGGAAAAAGCAGAGCGAATTGTAGCGACAAGTCCGCAAGAACAGGAACACATGCGATCGCTAGTTTCTACAAAAGGTAATATCGACGTTATTCCGTGTGGTACAGATATTCAGCGATTTGGTTCGATTGCACGAGAAGCAGCTAGGGCTGAATTGGGAATTGACAAAGAAGCTAAAGTTGTAGTGTATGTAGGGCGTTTTGACCAACGCAAAGGTATAGAAACCTTGGTCCGAGCAGTAAACCAGTCTGGGCTACGTGACTCCAACAATCTCCAGCTAATCATTGGTGGTGGTAGTACTCCAGGTAACAGCGACGGAATTGAGCGCGATCGCATTGAGCAAATCGTCAACGAATTGGGAATGAGCGACTTTACCACTTTTGCTGGTCGTCTAAGTCAAGATATTTTACCAACCTATTACGCCGCTGCCGATGTTTGCGTTGTTCCCAGTCACTACGAACCCTTTGGACTAGTGGCGATTGAAGCAATGGCAAGCGGTACACCAGTGGTAGCAAGTGATGTCGGCGGACTTCAGTTTACTGTAGTTAATGAAGAAACTGGTTTATTGGCTCCACCACAAGATGTAGAAGCTTTTGCATCTGCTATTGACCGAATTCTCTTAAGTCCAGAATGGCGAGATGAATTGGGTAAAGCTGGTAGAAAGCGCGTCGAAACTAAGTTTAGCTGGGATGGTGTCGCAAATCAACTCAGTGAACTTTACACCGAACTATTGCAGCCACAAACAGTAGCGTCAACAGCAAAAGAACTAGTACACTCAACCGCCGAACTAGTGCAATCAGCAGCAAAAGAACTAGTACACTCAACCACAGAACTAGTGCAATCAGCAAGCAGCAAAAAAACCAGTTTTAGTTGCTAAATAACGCTTTTGCTTAACAGATTATGGTGAGTGAGTAACTCGGATAATATTTTGGGTTTAACAAAATTAGAACTCAGGAGTCAGAAGCCAGAATACCCTTTCAGGGAAGCAAGCTACAGAATTGAATTCTGTGAAACTGGTGGATAATGCAGCGTTAACGAGTCCGTTAGGGTCTGAATCAACACGTTTAAGTCTCCCACGAGAGTAATTCTGACTCCTGAATTCTGAATTTTTCTTCAACTTTGGCAGCGATCGCCTGAGCTTGAAAAACTCAACACCAAAAACAAACTGTATAAAAAACTAACTTCTTACCTAAACGCAGAACTTATCTGATGATAATTTCTGTGTTTTTTTATTCGCAGGTATCACCAAACCAAGTAACCGCTATGATAGGTGAGGTCTGTTATGCTTTAACTAAACAAAAATAAAAGCATAGCGATCGCTACCATTTGAATGTTAACAACTAATCGCTTTGCAACCAGTTGACTTTACCACTCTCACAGCTGCTTGTAGCGAAATCCGCGCTAACTGGCTACCATCACGCTTAGAACAAGTTTACCAGCGCGATCGCTACACGATTGCGATGGCATTACGCACCCTGGAACAGCGAGATTGGCTACAGATTTCTTGGCATCCTCAAGCTGCACATATTTGTATTGGCGATCCGCCACCGCGATCGCCAGATACCTTTACCTTTAGCCAACAATTAATACACCAATTGGGTGGTTTAGCACTGGTGGCGATTGAAGCGATCGCTCCTTGGGAGCGTGTTATTGATTTGCAATTTGCCCGTCGTCCTGGAGAAAGCGCTCTATATCATGTCTATGCAGAAATCATGGGCAAGTATAGCAACGTCATTCTCACTGACGCTAACAATATAATTATCACCGCCGCTCATCAAGTAAGTCAGCAACAATCTAGTGTCCGTCCCATCCAAACCGGACAACCTTATGAAACACCACCGAAACTAACTGGAACTGTCCCCTACTTGAGCGAATCCCAAGAACGTTGGCAAGAACGGGTAAGTTTAGTACCAGGAGCAATCAAGCGGCAATTGCTCAAAAGTTATAGTGGCTTGAGTGCAGCACTACTGGAGTTAATGCTGCTAGAAGCAAATATCGCACCAGAAACATCCACCGATACTCTCAACCCTGACAACTGGCGACGGCTGTTTGAGCGTTGGCAAGAATGGCTGCAAGCCTTGGATTCTAGTAAATTTCAACCCGCTTGGACAAAAGATGGTTACACCGTAATGGGTTGGGGTGCAGTTGAAAAGGTCAAAAATATCCAGGAGTTACTCAACCGCTACTATAGTAACCAGATCGACCAACAGTTATTTTCTCAATTGCGCCATCAGTTGAGTCAGAAATTGAATAATATTCTGGCGAAATTACGTAATAAAGCTCAAACCTTTAAGACGCGCTTGCAGCAATCAGATCGAGCCGATGAGTATCGGCAAAAAGCTGATTTATTGATGGCTCACCTGCAAAACTGGGAACCGGGGATGAAAGAAATTATCATTGCTGATTTTGAGACAAATTTGCCAGTAGCGATCGCTCTCCAACCAGATAAAAATGCTGTCCAAAATGCTCAAAGTCTTTACAAACAGCACCAAAAGCTCAAGCGCGCTCGTGCTGCTGTGGAACCGCTATTATTGGAAGTACAGACAGAAATTGAGTATTTAGAACAAGTAGAAGCTGCGATCGCTCAGATAGACACCTACCAAACAGCAGAAGATTTGCGAGCTTTAGAAGAAATCCGCGAAGAGTTGATTGGGCAAAAGTATCTAGAAGATCCAGAATACCGCAGCCGCAGTGCCAATGAACCTCCCAGCACTAACTTTCATCGTTACCTTACCCCCAGTGGCTTTGAAGTATTAATCGGTCGTAACAATCGCCAAAATGACCAATTAACCTTTCGTCTAGCTGGGGATTATGACATCTGGTTCCACGCTCAAGAAATTCCAGGTAGCCATGTGTTACTACGTCTAGAACCGGGTGCTGTTGCCGAAGAAGCTGATTTGCAATTTGTAGCTAATCTTGCCGCATACTACAGTCGTGCCCGTCAGAGTGAGCAAGTCCCAGTAGTTTACACCCAGCCAAAACACGTCTACAAACCTAAAGGAGCAAAACCAGGAATTGCCATTTACAAGCAGGAAACCATACTTTGGGGAAAACCGCAAATAGTCATTAGTCATTAGTCATTAGTCATTAGTCATTACTCATGGGACATGGGTTATTATCCTTGTCTCCCAGTCCCCTCAACCTGCATCAAATCTAATTTGCGTTCAAAGCGATCGCTCACAGATTTTCTATGAACTCTTCCGATGTAACTTGCGCTTGCTTAAGAATAGACCTCTTGCATAAGTCGAATAGACCCCCCTTAATCCCCCCTTATAAAGGCTACAGTGTACACACAAGTCGGAAAAACTTCATCCACCAAAGAATTGCTGTGCGTTACGCTGACGTGACAAAGCTAAATTGTTGCAATCATGGCGATGCCTGCGGTTCTTGCTAGCCAACGCATTTGTTATTTCGGCGTACTCATTTGTTATTTCGGCGTACTCATTTGTTATTTCGGCGTACTCATTTGTTATTTCGGCATACTCATTTGTTATTTCGGC
>NZ_JBALDJ010000110.1:0-74007 GCF_036917415.1 Nostoc sp.
TAGCTATAGCAATTATTGATGGCATGGAAGCTAGAAGTTTAAAGGGTGGATATGACCTTGAGCGTCTTATATTTAATTGCGCCTAGCTACTTACTGGAGTTGAATAAACCAACAGCCGGAGCAACCTTTGATTTAACCTTAAATTTGTGGGAAACAAACTCAGAACTGCAAGGGAAACTAGAGTACAACGCCTATCTGTTTAATGAAGAAATAATCCAGCGCATCAGTGGACATTTTCAGACTTTGCTAGCAAGAATTGTTGAATCTCCAAATCAGCGTATCGGCAATTTGTCAATACTCAGCGCTACAGAAAGGGAGCAGTTGCTAGGGAAAGAAATACAGGGGATTGAGTCGGAGTTTTTGTGTTTGCATGAGTTGTTTGAAGCACAGGTGGAGAAGATACCAGAAGCTGTAGCACTTAAGTTTGAAGGACAACAGCTAACTTATCGGGAATTGAATCAGCAGGCTAACCAACTGGCACATCACTTGCAAGCTCTGGGTGTAAAACCAGAAACATTAGTAGGCATTTGCGTAGAACGTTCACTAGAAATGATCGTGGGCATATTGGGAATACTCAAAGCTGGAGGGGCATATGTACCACTAGACCCCAGTAATCCGCAAGAACGGTTGAACCACATACTAGAAGATGCCTACAGGTGAGCTTGAGTATAAAGGACGTATCGATCATCAAGTCAAAATTCGGGGCTTTCGGATTGAGTTAGGAGAAATTAAAGCACTACTTTCTCAACACCAAGCTGTGCGAGAATGTATTGTACTTGCCAGAGAGGATGAACCTAATAATAAGCGATTGGTAGCCTATATTGTCCCTGAGCGTACCCAAGCTTCAACTATTTTCAATTTGGTGCATTTAAGAGAGCAGGGTATACTGGGCGATCGCTCTCTGTATGAGTTACCCAATGGGATGACAATTGCTCATTTCAATAAAACGGAAACAGAATTTCTTTATCAAGAAATATTTACCGAGCAATCCTATTTACAGCATGGGATTACCCTTGATGAAGGGGACTACATTTTTGATGTCGGGGCGAATATCGGTTTATTTAGTTTATTTGCTGCTCAAGCTTGCCCAAAGGTAAAAATCTATGCTTTTGAACTTATTCCCCCAATCTTTGAATTGTTACGCTTGAATACAGAACTTTACAATCTCGATGCCAAAGTCTTTAACATTGGTCTTTCTGGGGAAACTAAATCTGCTGAATTTACCTATTATCCCAATGTTTCCGTCATTTCTGGACGCTTTGCTGACGCATTTGAGGAAAAAGAAGTTGTCAAATCCTTTTTGCTCAAGCAATATGCGGGAACAGGCAATGGGACAACTGTATCACAGGAAGTACTGGATAAATTATTAGTTGAACGCTTGCAGAGTGAGCAATTTACCTGTCAGTTAAAAACAATTTCTCACATCATCGAAGAGAATCAAATTGAGCGTATTGATTTACTCAAAATTGATGTTGAAAAAAGTGAACGGGATGTATTAGCAGGAATTCAAGAAAGAGATTGGTTAAAAATCCAGCAAATTATTGTTGAGGTTCATGATATTAATGGCAGACTTACTGAAATTACGGAGTTGCTGAAATTTCATGGATATGATTTGACTATTGTTCAGGACAAATTACTCGAAGCAACCCCCCTCTATAAGATTTATGCCAGACGGACAACAATAAAGCAGTGTTTGCCTCAAAAAACGGGATCAAAAAGTTTAGGCGATCGCCAATCGACTTGGAACAGTTTAGAGAGATATATTCAAGACCTTCGCCACTATCTCCAGAAAAAACTGCCTGAGTACATGATTCCATCTGCGTTTGTTGTCCTAGAAAAGTTTCCCTTAACGTCCAATGGAAAAGTTGATAGTCGCGCTCTACCCATACCGGAAAATTTTAAGAATGGACTAGAATCTAGCTTCGTAGCACCTAGCACCCCCACCCAAGAAATTTTAGCTAACCTTTGGGCTGCGATTCTCAGTATTGAGAAAGTCGGGATTTACGATAACTTTTTTGATTTGGGAGGACATTCTCTGCTGGCGACCTCACTTCTTTTCCGAATTCGCCAAGCCTTTGCGATTGATTTTCCCCTGCGGTGTCTGTTTGAAACCCCGACAATCGCCGCCCTCAGCAAGTTAATTGAGTTGTTCAAAGCCCATCCAACACTCAGTTCAAATGGGATTACCTCTACCATGCTAGCCATGTCTGGCTTAGAGAGAAGCCCATCTACATGTGTACCGCTATCGCTATCACAGCAGGGCTTGTGGTCACTGCATCAATCAGCAAGTACGGTTGCAACTCTCAATAGTTCGACTCTGATGCGAGTTAAGGGTTCTTTCTTACCAGAGATCGTTGAGCAAAGTTTCAATGAAATCGTCCGCCGTCATGAGAACCTCCGCACGGTCTTCACTGTCATCAACGATCAGCCGATGCAGATCGTTTTACCTCACCTGCACCTGCCATTAGTCTATGAAAATCTACAGCACCTACCCCCAAAGGCGCGTGAGTCGGAAGCGGTACGTTTAGGAATTAAAATACGTCAGCAGCCCTTCAACTTGGCTGTTGCTCCCCTGATCAGAACTGCCTTATTTCAACTGAATCCGGAAGAGCATTGGCTGGTGATTACCATGCACCATCTGATCACAGATGGTTGGTCATTTGGTGTGCTTTTGCAAGAATTATACACACTGATGCAGGCTTTCACGAATGGGCGACCTTCGCCCCTGTCAGCCCTATCATGCCAATATGCAGACTTTGCTTTGTGGCAGCAGCAAGTCTACAACGAGTCTGCGATCGCACAGCAACTCAATTATTGGCAACGCAAACTCGTTGATGACGAGTTACACCCCTCACCAAGTCTGATGCTGTCTAGTAAACAGGCAGGGCATCGTTTTATCCACTTACCTGAGTCTCTCGTTCGTTCGATTGAAGGGCTGGGTCGTTCACAGCGGGTGACGAGTTTTGTCATCTTGTTGAGCGCTTTCAAACTTGTTTTAGCGAAGTGGAACCAACAAAATGAAATTTTGATTCTGGCAACGCTCGGCAACCGCACCGGGCCAGACACAGAGCAGATGATTGGCTGCTTTATCAATGACGTGATTCTGCGATCGCTAATCTTGCCGGAACAGACTGGCTCGACCGTAATTAAACAACTTCAAGAAACCGTCAATGAAGCGATCGAACATAAAGAGGTGCAGCTGCATCGGGTGATCGAGCAGATCCAACACTTACGTCCCCTCAATCTGCTGGCAAGTATTACTATGACCCCCTCGGTTCAAGATCAAATGCCAGGTTGGGAAGCGATCGCACCGGAACAATGGGGCGATATACCAATGGAACTTTATGGCAGAACCCCTCCGTTGGAGCTTTACGTCGAATTGTCGAAAACAATCCGAATCAGAGCTAAATATGGCACGGAGAAATTTACAGCAGAGACAATTGATCGTCTATTAAACAACTATCAGGAGATTTTGACGCAGCTTGTTAGCCATCCAGAAATAACTGTTTCAGACCTCTTTAAGACAATACATTCAGGGTATGTTTGAATCTTCAGTTGTTAAACAGATTGGGGTAATGCCATTTTGTAACTCGTAGAGAAAAATGATAATGAGTGAAGGTACAAATTGTTCGCTAGCATTTGAGAGCCTTGAGGTTAAATCTTAATTTAAACCAAATAAAACGTAAATATAAAATTTATTTATAACTTTTATAAATGTATCGTAAAAAAATGTTGGAGAACAATGATGGCTGAAAACTTAATGAAAACTAAGTGGAATGAACGTGCTAAAAAAGATGCATTTTATTATGTAGAAACAACTTTATATAATGGGTATATAGATGCTTTTTTTGCTCTTGGTGAAGAGAGAACTAAATTAATTGTTGACCCTATCATTACTCAATTCATACAATCGGCAAGTAATGCATCTGTATTAGAAATAGGGTGTGGTCTTGGTAGGTTTAGTCGTGCGCTTTCCAAACGATTCCGTAGCGTCATTGCAGTTGATGTTGCTGATGAAATGATTCGTCAAGCTAAAGAGTTATCCTCTGAGGAGCAGTATGCTAATTTTAAATTCTATACAACTGACGGGACTTTTCTATCTTTGATAGAATCAGAAAGTGTTGATTTTGTCTTTTCCTATGAAGTTTTTCAACATATGCCTTCTTTGAAAGTAATCTTGAACAACTTTATTGAGATCCGACGAGTTCTTAAAATAACTGGTAAAGCACTTATTCACTTAAGGACAGAGACACCTTCTCCATTAACTAAATTCAAAATATTTGCTAAAAGTCATCTTCCAAAATTCCTATTGGAATTACTAGGATTATCTAGCATTGATAAAACATGGACGGGGACAACCTTAAATACTAAGAATATTGATCAATTATGTAAGTCAACAGGTCTAGAAATATTACAGCTAATCAATGATCCAACACACGCGCCTAGTACACGTATTTTTGTCTTACTTAGTCCTATCAAATAGTCCTATGCTAAGAATTCAGGTAGCAGGTATCGACTAGGGGGTGAAAAAGCACTACCCAGATTGGAGATTCAAGAGAAGGCACTGGAGACAAAGTAAAATGAATTCTCTCAATATACTTCATATTAATAACTGGTTTGGCTTAGGTGGTGCATTTATTGCTGCCTACAATCTTCATCAAGGTTTATCCAGAGCCGGTATTCAATCTTTCTTTGCCTATAAAGATGAGATTGATGGAGTGTTTCAGGAAAAAGCTAATGATTTGAAAAATACGGTACAGATTGTCCAAAGAAAAAATCAGTTTGTTGATTTAGCGCGGAACAAATGCTTGCGAAAAAACAACCAAAACAACGTTGCCCAAGGTATTACTGTATGAAAAAATCTCAGCATCGTTCAATAACTACCAGCAGCACCTGTCCAACGGGAGATTCCTAACATCGTCACTCGGCCACTCATCGCTAACATTGCCAGGATTATCTGGCTCATTCGATGCATCGTCGTAGCGTTGATTTGCGGTAGCAGGCATTGTAACAGTGATAAGATGTCGAACATGGGCTGTTTGTAGCTTTTGAGTTGTCGTTTGGGAAAACAATAACTCTACTACGGCAGCCCTATCTCTTCATACTCTTTTTTTGGCTACGGTATTGAAACTTATGAATGATTATAAATACCAAGTCGGTGGCAGTTTGACAGTTAATGCACCTAGTTATGTACAAAGACAAGCAGATTTCCTACTTTATGAGGCTCTAAAACAAGGAGAGTTTTGCTATGTACTGAACTCTCGGCAAATGGGTAAATCCTCTCTGCTTGCTAGTATAAAACATCGCTTAGAACAATAAGGTTTTAAATGTAGTACCATTGATATGTCCATTATTGGCACTTCACAAATTACTCCACTTCAGTGGTATAAGAGTGTAGTTGGTGATTTATGGTTAGGTTTTAATTTATTTAATAAAATCAACTTAAAAATTTGGTGGCAAGAACAAGAAAATATATCTTTACTGGAAAGATTAAGGTGGTTTATTGAGGAATTACTACACCTTCATTTTCCTCAAAAACAATTATTTGTCTTTGTTGATGAAATTGATAGTATTCTGAGTTTAGATTTTTCAGTTGATGATTTTTTTGCACTAATTCGGTTTTGCTATAATCAACGAGCAATTAATCCTGAATATAAACGTATTACTTTTGCTATTTTTGGAGTGGCAACTCCATTAGATTTGATTCAAGATAAAAGACGTACACCGTTTAATATTGGTAAATCAATAGAACTTCAAGGCTTTAAACTACAAGAAACTATTGCTTTAACAAAAGGCTTGGAAAGAAAAGTATTAAATCCTCAAGTTGTTTTAAAAGAGATATTAGCTTGGACTGGTGGACAACCATTTCTAACTCAAAAGCTATGTCAAATTGTGGCAAATAAAGAATATGAAGATAGAGAAAAATTACTAGTTACTAATTCTCAATTATTTATTGCTAATTTAGTCAGAACACGTATTATAAATAATTGGGAGTTTCAAGATGAACCAGAACATTTAAGAACTATAAGCTCGCGTTTTTTAGAAAACGAGCAAACAGCAGGAAGATTGTTAGAAGTCTATCAACAGATTTTAATGGGAGAAGAAGTCACAATTGATGATATTAGAGAAAAAAATGAGTTAATTTTATCAGGTTTAGTTATTATATTTCAAGGTAAAATTCAACTTAAGAATGAAATTTATCGAGCTATATTTAATTTAAATTGGGTTGCCAAAAAGCTAGAAAACTTACGCCCATATTCTCAAAACATCAAAAAATGGGTTGCTAGTAAACAGCAAGATAAATCTCAACTATTGAAAGGAATGAAATTAAAAGAGTCGCTGAGTTGGTCAGAAAATAAAAAACTTTCTAATATAGATTATCGGTTTATTGCTACTAGTCAGGAGTTGGATAAACAAGAAATTGAAATAAATTTAAACGCCGAAAAAATTGAATTAGAAAAAGCCCAGTTTGCTCTGGCAACTGCGAAGGAAGCAAATCAGATTTTGGACCAAGCCTGAAAAGCCGCTAAATTAAAAGCTGTAGTACGCTTTGGTAAACCGTGTATTGTCAGCTTTGCAATTGGTGTTACTAGTTTTATTCTTCTGCTGCGCTTCATTGGTTTATTGCAGGGAATGGAATGGAATATGTTTGATAGTTTTTTGCAACAAAAACCTCAAGTAGGAATTGATTCTCGTATTGTTGTAATTACAATTGATGAACCAGATTTACAAAAAATGGGACAATACCCCATACCTGATAGTATTTTGGTTAAAGCACTTAAAAAATTAAAAACCTATCAACCTAAATTAATGGGGTTGGATTTATATCGAGATTTGCCAGTAGAACCAGGGTATCAGGAATTAGTAGAATTGTTTAAAAATACTCCCAATCTTATTGGTATTGATAAAGTCGTAGGTACTAAGGTTGCACCACCAAGAGTATTAGCTCAATTAGGTCAAGTAGGTTTTAGTGACCAAATATTGGATGGAGATGGTAAAGTACGTCGTGCTTTGTTGACAGTACGTTCGCCCTTGACGTTGGTGCAGCCAGACACTCTCTACGAGACGCTGCGCGAACGCGGACTCGGTACCGCTGCGCTATCGCCAAAAAATCAATTACGCCAAAGTTTGGGTTTACAATTAGCATTACAATACTTAAAAACTGTTGGCATCACTCCCCATACTCATCCTCAAAATCGCCATAATATCCAGCTTGGCAAAGCCTTACTAATACCCTTGCAGCCTTCTGACGGAGGCTATGTTCGAGCTGATACTGGAGGTTATCAAATTTTACTTAATTATCAAGGTACAGAACAACATTTTCAAAGCTTCTCCATCACAGATTTGTTCCAAGAACGGATACCAAAAGAAAAAATCCAAAATCGTATTGTCTTGATTGGTGCAACAGCTGAAAGTATTAATGACTTTTTTCAAACACCTTATAACAATCGGTTATTTGGGTCAGCAAAACAAATGGGAGGAGTATTTATTCATGCTAATACTATCAGTCAAATATTAACTGCAGCACTGGAAGGAAGAGGAATGCTGCAAACTTGGCCTGAAATATGGGAAAGCTTATGGATTTTGCTTTGGTCTGTAATAGGAGCATTAATTGGTTGGCGATTAAAATCACCTAGACAATTAATGTTTGTCATCACTAGCACCGGACTAGGATTAATTGTATTTAGTTATCTAGCATTTTTACAAGGTTGGTGGATTCCCATTTTTCCCCCATTATTGGGGTTAGTACTTGCTCCTATTATCCTACCTTTGTTTGCAAATAAGCTGCTTGAGAAAATCCAACTCCAGCAAACTCTCAAGTTACTACTTGTAGTTGCAAAAGAGCAGCCTGCTGCTGGAAAAATTGCGATTGAATATTTTAAGCAAGCAGAAAGCAAAGAAAATCAGCAGTTGATTGACAAGATATTACAACAGGATGATTGACCTCTACCCGTTTGCTCTCTACTTTGCTTTCCTAGCTTTCTCTATGACCATGAGCATTTCATACCAGTATCCTCTCTGTGCATACCAGTTCGCTTGACCGACGGTAGTCAACTGGGCAGAATTGGGTAAATTACCGCAGCTTTTGAATCAATTTTATCTATAGGTTGTGATTTATAAGTTAAGCAGGCTTCGCGGAAGAAGTTTTCTAACTCTGCTAATTGCAGTGCTTCAATTGTTGTACGAGATTTCTCTAGGCGTTCCTGTTTGCTGGTTTGCGGCAAGTTATCTACATTTTGCAAAAGTAATTGTACTAGCCACCTATATACTGGCTCAACGCGATCGCGGAAAGAAAACTGCACGTCAGGATTTAGTTGCAGTAAATCCTGACGCAGAGATTTTAAGGAATTAACAGCTTGTTCGTAAGCACTAATTGCTGCTTCGGTATTGCCTTTAGCATTTTCTATTCGTCCTTGCTGCCACAACCAATTGACAGCAATATCCTCTGCTTGCACTCCTTGTGCCAAAGACAGTGCTGTTTGAGTGAGAGTTAAGGCTTCTGAAAATTGCTGAGTTTGTTCGTAGAGATGTCCTAACTCTCCCAAAGCATAACTTTGCGCTCTTGCATCTGCTAATTCTTTGGCTTGTTTGACTGCTTTTGCTAAAAGTTGAGCAATGTCTTTTGTCTTTGATGATGACAGTTGAATCCAACTTACTGCTAAATTAACTTGCGCGTAAATTCCCCAGCGACTGGGAGGAAGGTTAGCAAAATGTGCTTGGATTTGGGGTAATAGTGCTAGTGCAGCTTGATTTTGCTCAGTTTTTATTAAAAGGCTGAGTTGGTTGAGGAGTGCTTCTAGTTGAGTACGCTCACCACCACTACTACTTGCTTGTTGATAAAATTCTAAGGCGGCTTTAAAATCTTCCTTGGCTCTAGCGGTATTCCCCAATCTTAATAAGGTTTCGGCGATATCTGCGTTAGAATTTACTTGCTTTGCGATCGCTCTAAATCTCCCACTACTTGCAGAGTTACGCCCAAACTCCGCAATCCTTTGGCTTTTAGGAGATTATCAGGTAAAGCAACAAGGTCTTGATTGATTTGTTCTAGCTGCTTTTGGGCGCGACGATACTCTCCCAAAGTCTGCAATGCTTGGGCTTGGTTAATCTGCGTCAACACAATCCCTGTGACATCCTTAAGGGAACGATAGATTTTCTCTGCCTACTGCCAAGTTTCTAAGGCTATTTCCGGTTGACCTGTATTTAATTGTAAACTTCCTTGGGTGTTGAGGACTTGGGCGTAAAGGAAGGAATCATCTATTGTTTTTAGGATATTCTGTGCTTGGGTAATTAGCGATCGCGCTGCTGACCACTTACCTAAATCTTGATAAACAATAGCTAAATAGTTATAACTTAATACTTGATAGTGCTGCTGTTTACTTTGCTGAAATCTTTGGGCTGCTTGTGACCAAATTTGTGTAGCTTCTACCAACTTTCCCGCATCATAAAGTTGTTTTCCTTGTTCGAGTAGGGCGACTGGGGATTGAGTTTGGGAAATAGAATATTCGGCGGTGGCTGGTAAAACAGTTGTTATTAACAAAAAGATTAGTAGGGCTAAAATTATGTGACGATAAATACGCATAGATGCTCATAATAGTTTGTAATTTCTCATTGCTAGTTCGTAATTTTGGCGTTGATTAATCGTAAGAAGTCTGCCTAATAAATATAGCTGGCTAATATTTACAAACCAAGGCAGAGGGGCAAAGAGAAGGATACTTCCGTGTGGGGGTTCCCCCCGTTAAGGAAAGTGTCCGTCGCAGAGGGGAAAAAGACTGCAAAATAAATTAGCTTCTTTCCCTCTCAGTTCCTTATCCCCCATGTTCTTTCCCTCATCCTGCCTTGCTGAAAGGCTGACAATAACTTCAGCAGATATCGCCTCAAGCTTGCGAGGTAAAGCGCTGACAACGCCACTTAGCCGTACTGAAGATGATGTTATTAACATCCAAAAATTAGACACGATGAAAGGGCTGCATTTAGTTTTTTATGTCAATCTATAATTATTATACATTTTTGATGCATATATTTTATTTTTAGTCAATTAATAATATTAATATCTATATAAAACTTCTGTCTCACCAAGGGTTCATGAAAAGCCAAAACAATATCTTATTTTGGAACTCCCAACTTGACTAACTCATCTGCCATAGCAATTTAAGTCCCATCATGCTGTATCCAGATTTTTCCATGCTTGATATCTAGATGTAAAATACAGCCATGCTGCCGTCATCAATTCTTCCAACCAACATACATCAAAAGTATTAAGAATTATAGGCATTGCTGATTGCGGTATGAATTAAGCAGATATAGGAATAGAAGGGTACTTTAAATAGTGAAGTAATAAGCGGATAGAATACTTCAGCATTTCTACTGACTTGGAATAACAGAGTGTTTTCCGATGTAATCGTGCCAGATAATGACGTAGACGGGTGTTTTCACCCTCTACTCTATATATGTCTTACTAACAATATGGTCGCCAGAATCAATAAATTGAGGGTACACTTTCCATCCATCTGTGATATAGAAGTAGCATTGCCAGGAGGAGACAAATTCCCACAAACGCTTAAATGTTTCTGCACTATGGTCACCCAAAACCCAACTAAGAATTCCTTGACTAAAGTGATTTACTGCTGTCCACAGCCAGATTTTATTTTTTTTGACCCAACAAAGGTTTCTAATTCATCCAGTTCTCCAACTAATGGATTATTGCGATCGCCTGAATTATTGCGATCGCCTGACTCATGCCATTACTGCTCAATTGCATTAAACACTGTAGCGCTTATCCTGCAAAGCTTAGAGCTTTTCTTAGTGCCATTCGTATCTGGATGCCAAGTTGCCCCTGGAATTTTTAACCGCTTTTGAGAAATATAACGGTGGGCACTTTCAACTTCTCCTGAGCCAATTGGTAGACCAAGAGCGCGATATTGGTCGTAATGGACAGCAGAACGAAAACGTTCTAAATATTTAGAAAAATTCAAAACCACAGTATAGCGATCGCTTAAAGGTTGGCATTTTCCAAAGCAACGGATACAGGTTTCATGCAAGTTCCACTGCACACTGGACTTTTTTCCCACTTGTGGCTGCCGCTGTTATCTGAAACAATCAATCACTCGTTGCTCCAACAGCGAGAACTTGGAAGCTGCGAGTTGTTTTGGCGTTGTTGTTTGAGCGGACTCAAGGAAATCTTCTGTTGGGAAATGGATTGAGCGCTTTGAGGGATTTAAGGGATTTGTGCAGATAATGAGGTTACACTAATACAGGTAATTTCTAAAGCTTTGAGTGTTATTGAAGCAGCAAGTTTAAAAGCCATACTATTTTTGATAATCAGGGCAAGAGAGGATTATTGGATCAATTATTGCTTGGTTATAGCATGAAAGTATTTTGTTCTCTGAGCGATTGCCCAAAACATTTCTCTAGCTTATTCCAGATAGAGTGACTTTAGTCATGGTCAGACTCATGACTAAAGTCTGAGGTGATGAAAGCATAGAGGTTAATATGATTAAGACATCTTGCACGAGTATTTAGAGATGTTGAAAAAATCTAGAATTCTCGCTTGGCTTGCTTGCTAAAATTATTTGAGGGTATTAGTATGAAACGTTTAGCATATGTTGCGGTGTGCGCGGCGGCAATTTTTTTGCCGACAGTAGCTTCGGCTCAAGAAGTTTATCATCGGGAAGTTAATCAGCAACATCGGATTGCTCATGGTGTTGAAAATGGTAGTATTAACAAACGTGAATATCGTTCATTGGAGCGCAGAGAGGCATCTTTAAATGCGGCTCGCAGGCGTGACTTGAGAGATGGACGTTTAAGTCGTCGGGAACGACAACAACTCAACCGCCGAGAAAACGCCATTTCCCGTTCAATCCACTACGATAGACATAACTAAGGATTTATTTCACAGAAAATAGGAAATAACAGGTTCAATCTACTATTCTTCAGTCAAGAATCTAAAAACAAGACATAAATATTGAACTAAGCAATTTGACGCTCTTGATTTGGGAGTTGATTTGGAATAAGACTCGTCCGAAATATAAATTTGGACGAGTTTTATTTTTTAGACAGAGCAATATGAATGAGAGAATATAAATTACTCGTCAAATTGCATTTTTATAAATCAATATCAAGGAGAAAACTGGCAGTTATTAGCAAAAAACCTGTTTAGCATTTAAGCATTGGCTATAGTGTGAACCATAATAAGAAATTAGGAGAGATCGCGCTTGCCTTGAGCATAATTTTGGCTACTTTATAAGAGGCAATAGCTGATAACTTTAACCAAAATTCCCGCTGCCACCAACTTGAGTTGCGCCCTCAGATGCAGGTGGGTGATAAGTCATAGACTGTAACCCCAACCTACCAGGGCCAATAAAACGGTTGAGAGTGAATGAAATACCACCAAGCATTACTCCAATTGCTCCGAAGATGCCGCCACTCGATTGCAGGGCCGTCACCGTCTCCATCTTGACTGATGAATCTTTCCATAGCCATGCTCCAGGTTCTACATCCAGTACTTCTCCAGGAGCGAGGTACTTTTCAAAAACATTACCGTAACCGTGGATTAAAAGTAGCCCCCCTTCTTGCTGACCAATGAAGCGGTCAATAAATAAACCACCACTGCGACTAAAAAAGAGGTTTGCCATCCCTCGCTGGAAAAAGAAACTGTACTCAATATTACTGGTAGCGAGTAAAAACTGATGTTCGCGGACGTCAACTGTCTGTCCAGCCTCCAATCGTAATACTACAATCTGTCCAGGTGCCTCGCGGGAGAAAGCAATATTCCCTGGGCCATGTGCTTCACTGATAAAAATTTGCAGTCCAGCAAAAAAACGTTTGGCAGCCCCTTTCAAGCCTTTGACACCAAGGCGAACATTGGGGTGCTTCCATAGGAGAATATGATGTTCAAAGTAAATCGATTGCTGTTGCCCTAAATGGACATCTACTACAGGTACTACTTCTCCTTCGATTCTTAAGCTTAAGTCACCAGAATGAAAGGTTTGGTGGGGATTTCTCAATTCCGGGGTCGGTTCGCTACTGAAATCTGGCATAGTATTAAATGGTGAATAGTTTTTGGATCAATCACTTGGCTGACAAAAAGCAATGTCATTAATAGGATTGCCGCAGGTACTACAGAACTTATTACCTAAAGGGTGTTGATGGTTGCAATAGGGGCACAGATTTGTCATTACTGGTATGCTAACCCGAAATTATCTGATTATCTTATTTTTAGCAGCTGCAAGGGTAATTCATTACTATCAAGTAACAAGTTCTGGCAGCATAAAAACAAGTTAATCCACTTTGACAATAAGGCATTTGGGCAGAGGAAAAAGAGTATTTTCGGTACAAGCCCCGCTCTGAAATTGAGTATGAGACTTTTCGACTCTGCTCCCTATCTCCTATGTCTCTTATTCACCCAGCCTTTTAAGTGAATAATGCCAAGAAAGTAAAACTGATTGCTATCTACGCACTTGTCAAAGTATTTTTACTCAAAGCTTCTGTTTTCATCTTTGCATTCACTTTGGAATATTTACTGAGGGTAGGAGTGCTTAAATCTATATTTTCCGAAGAAGATGTTGAAATGGATGGATTAGAGCTAATCTCTTCTGGTTGAGAATTCAAACGTGTTTTTCCATCCCAGGAGTAATTACATATTTTAGCATGAAGTAGTGTTCCAAATATGACATTAATTACAAAGGCAAAAGAATCTACGAAGATGAAGTCTATAGCCCGATTAATCATGAGTCCCCCTTGAGCTGATGAAAGCATCAAGTGATGTTTGAACTGAACGTTGACTACACAAGGCATAATGCTGATTCCAGAAATCTACCGAAACAGTTGTAACTTAGCTTTGGTAGCCTAATTACATATATAAAAGGTATTGTGATAATTAGGAATTAGCTAATGCTAATGTCTAGCACTTTGGTTTTAACATTTCAATATCACTCTGATTTGATACAACTATTGTAGAAATGTTTTACATAATAACTTATGAAATAAGTCATGGTTATATTCATGACTTTAGGCACAAGTTATCGGGTTAGCCAGTTTTTATGGAGTGATAAAATCTGGACAATTCTCATCGTCCCATTCCAAGGGATTACCATATCGAGCTTTCCAATCTAATTGTCCGGGTAGCCGAGATTTTCCAGCAGTAGGGTAACGCCTTTTTCGTTTAATTCTTGTCCGGTTAATTCGTGCCACTTCTGTTTGATTTATTGAAACTGTGGTCTTGTTCCTAGTTCTGTTGCCCAAAGTCTAATTTCTTCATACCAGTCAATCTGCTGTTGTGAGGTTTGCTGATTATTTTTGAAACTATCAACAGTGTCATTATTTTTGTCATCATTCGGTTTAGAATCTTGCTTTTGTTCCAGACCCTTGATATCAATATCCTGATTAGATGCAGCATCACACAGTTCATCAATCCAGCCACCATCAATTCTGATGTATGATATCAAGTCCGGTTAATCACTTATGATTATCGGCTCTGTGCAAAAATCGGAAAAGTCTCTTTCCCCCTGCTCTCAGCAAGAACTGCGGTCTAAATGATAAGTCTTTGACCGGACATGATATGAGGGATAGTTAGCAGCGATCGCTCTCAAAATCTGCATAGCGCTAGGATTAATCACCGACTGCACAGACTCTTCATCAATATCGGCAATCTCCGGTTTAGGAATACCAGGACGTGGGGGTAATTGTTGTACTGGTGGTTCGGGAAGAGTCACCAGACCTTGCAACTGATATTCAGCTATCCACCGAGGGCGTTCTTGCGTCGGTAGGCGATTCACGTAATCAGCAACTCTGCGTTTGGCATCAATTGCCGTGGTGACATAATTGTATGCTGCTTGACCTTGCAAATGCTGCTTGAGTGCTTTGAGATCAGCTTCTAGTAAAGACTTGTAAACATGAACAGTCTCTGGCATAAATCGCCAGCTTTTACACCAATATTTCCTGGCTCAATTTCGGTAGCTAATTCCTCTAAAATTGAGTGAAAACTTGGAGATTCATCATTGATTTCAATTTCAATCAAACCTGGAGCAAGAGTAAAGCAAAGTCTTCAAAGTGAATTTAGGCCAATCTCAAAGTGCTACAACTTCTATAGAAGCTGGTAATGGCAATACACAACCCAACATGACATCACAGTAAAGCGTTCAAATTGCTTGAGAAGACGTTCTATTTTCTCATTCAATGATTCCTATATCTCTGAAATAGGTAAATTTTGATACAAACCCCAGCCAATAAGTTTAGCTGGGGTTTTTCTGTTTTTACTTAGCACTGTTTCAGTAAATTCAGCGAGAGGGTGCTATTCCTCTTGCACATCAACCCAGATACTGCCTTCTTCAACACGAATCGGAAACACTGGCAATGTTTTTTGTTGTGAAACCAACGAGAGTACCTTACCTACACCAGGTGGCCAGGAACACCATCCTTGTACCTCACCAGTCCGCAGGTCAAAAGCACTGCGATGGAAGGTACAAACTATTGCCCCACTTTCAGTGATTTTCCCACTTTTCAACGGTAATTTTAAGTGAGGACAGTTGTTATCTACAGCATAAAGCTGACTTTCGTGATTCAAAAGCAAAATTTTCCGGTTGCCAACTTTCACCACTTCTCGCGCACCTGGGGAAAGTGCTTCGACTGCAAGAACTTTAGTCCAACTCATTCGGTTCTCCTCTTTTAATATATCTGCTTTCAGTTTCCCGCAATTGTGACCAGTGCGATCGCCTTTGAGTACCGGATGTCTATGATGGGCTTTGTCTAAGCTGGTGAGAAACTGTAACTATAAAATATTACATTAAATACAATTTTCATACTGAAAAAAATTATTTTTGGGTAAACTAAATAAAGCACTTACTGTCTATGCACCACAAGACTTGTAGCTGATAACAGACAATTATGAGGGATATAAAAAATGATTAAGACAAGTTACGAATTTGACCAGTCTATCCTCGCCGCAGGATCTGCATTAAAGACTAATATTTTACTACGTTTTCGTGCTGACATAGCTAAATCTCCTCGACGTAACCTTAACCTTTCGCTTGTAATTGACCGTTCCGGCTCTATGGCAGGTGCTCCCTTGCATCACGCACTCAAAGCCGCTGAGTCTGTGGTAGATCGACTTGAGCCAGATGACATTCTCTCGGTAGTTGTTTACGACGATGAAGTGGACAGTGTTGTGCCACCCCAGTCTGTGACTAACAAAGCCGCACTGAAAAATTCTATCCGCAAGGTGAGAGCAGGCGGTATTACTAACTTATCGGGGGGATGGCTCAAAGGCTGCGAACACGTGAAAACGCGACTCGATCCGCAAAAAATCAACCGTGTTCTCCTGCTTACCGATGGTCACGCCAATATGGGCATTCAAGACCCCAAAATACTGACGGCGACATCGGGACAAAAAGCTGAAGAAGGCATTATCACAACGACGTTAGGCTTTGCTCAGGGTTTCAATGAAGACTTGCTGATTGGTATGGCAAGAGCCGCCACGGGCAACTTCTACTTCATTCAGAGCATTGACGAAGCAACTGAAGTGTTTAGTATTGAGTTAGAAAGTCTGAGAGCAGTAGTGGGACAGAACCTCAAGGTGACACTTGAATTGGCTGATGGTGTCAGCCTTGTTGATACCTTAAGTCTGGCTAAAGTTAGCCAGAATGACGCCAGTCAAGCTGTCATCACCTTGGGAGAGCTTTACGAGGACGAAGACAAACTTCTCGGTTTGAGTCTGGGGATATCAAGCGCTCAAGTTGGTGAGTTCCCTGTGATGAAACTGCATTACAGCGCCGATGTTGTGCAAGATGAACGCATTCAAAGCGTGTCAGGTACAGTCGATGTCGTCGCCAAAGTTGGTACTGTTGAGGAAGCAGCTTTTGCTGCTACAAGCCATATAATTCTAGAACTGAGTCGCCTTACCATTGCTAAGGCTAAAGAGACTGGCCTTAATCTCGCTGAACATGGCAAACATCAGGAAGCTGAACAAACCCTGCGGGCGCTTGTGAAAGATTTGCGGGATAAAGGGTTGAACGAGAATTTTGAGATTGCTGAAGAGATCGATCAGCTTGAATATTTCGCCAGTCGGATCGCTCAAAAAGCTTTAGGCAATGCCGGACGGAAAGAGATGCGAGATCAGACTTACCAGACGATGACGCGCAATCGCAGCGATTTGGTGGGTCGCGGTGTCACTACTGGCGATGAAGTGTACGCAATGCCGATTGTCAATGAAGTTGGTTCAGGTGTTGAATTGTACTGCGTTCGTGAAGGGGGTAAACTGCGGGTAAAAGTCATGTCCGAAGGCTACGATTCAACCAAGAACATCCAGTTTCCCCGGGCCATTCGTGCCGAGGGGGCACGCTATGTTGTTGAAGGACTGGAACTCTCAAGTGAACGCACTTTCTACCGGGTACGTGGTGATATCACACGTTTTGCTCAACCCGGTGAAACAGATATCTTTGTTGCCCCTAGACAACCGAATCAAACTAACACAGGTAAAGCTTCTAAAGGCCCTGCCAGTGTTACCGATCTTCCCACAACTGACAGTGTAGGGGACAGTATTTTAGTTCAGTGTGTCAAAGATGGCAGTAAGCTGCGCGCTAGAGTGGTTTCCGACGGATATGAGCCGGATTGGAATATGCGTTTTCCGCGATCGGTTCGCGAGGAAGGAATGCTTTACGTCGTTGATGAAGTCAAAACAGCACCGGATGGCAAATCTTATATTGCCTGTGGTGAAATTAAGCGATTTGTCCAACCCATTACTAATTGAGTTGAAGTAAGAACTGGGGAAGAAGCAGGGAAGCACGGGAGCAGAGGAAAAGTTGCAGTAAGTTTTTCCCCTCTGCCCCTGCGCACCTCTGCCTCTTCCAATCCCCAATCCTTAAAAGATGCCAAGTAAATATGCCTTAGCTGACTGAGACTGTCAGGATCAAAGAGTAAAGAGTAAAAGGCAATCTATTTTGACTTTTAACTTTCTCCTTTTGTTCAACTTCCACAACGGGAGGTTTAATCTTGACTAAATTGAAAGTTGGTATCAATGGCTTCGGTCGAATCGGGCGACTTGTACTTCGTGCTGGCATCGATAATCCCAACATTGAGTTTGTGGGCATTAACGACCTAGTACCACCAGATAATCTCGCTTACCTATTAAAGTACGACTCAACCCACGGTCAATTAAAGCACA
Source organism: Nostoc sp. (assembly GCF_036917415.1). Taxonomy (GTDB): domain Bacteria; phylum Cyanobacteriota; class Cyanobacteriia; order Cyanobacteriales; family Nostocaceae; genus Nostoc. Next base: position 18,158 of record NZ_JBALDJ010000110.1, read on the forward strand.
AGGTTGAAGCCAGAGAAGACGGCATCCTGATTGACGGACATTTCATTCCTTGTGTGTCGGTGAGGAATCCAGCAGAGTTACCTTGGGGAAAATTAGGTGCAGATTATGTCGTGGAAGCTACCGGACTCTTCACTGACTACGAAGGAGCTGCAAACCACCTGAAGGCAGGTGCAAAGCGAGTGGTAATTTCCGCCCCCACCAAAGATCCAGATAGAGTTGCTACCCTGTTAATGGGTGTCAATCATCACCTATTTAACTCTGGCAAGGATATCATTGTCTCCAATGCTAGCTGCACTACAAACTGTCTAGCTCCCATAGCTAAGGTCATTAATGACAACTTTGGGTTGACTGAAGGGTTAATGACCACAGTCCATGCCATGACTGCTACTCAGCCAACTGTAGACGGCCCCAGCAAGAAAGACTGGCGGGGTGGTCGAGGTGCATCCCAAAATATTATTCCCTCCTCGACAGGCGCAGCGAAAGCCGTAGCACTGGTTTTACCAGAATTGAAGGGCAGGTTAACTGGGATGGCATTACGAGTTCCGACTCCCGATGTCTCTGTAGTTGATTTAACTTTCAAAACAGCCAAAGCCACCAGTTATCAGGAAATCTGTGCTGCCATGAAGGAGGCTGCCGCAGGTTCGCTAAAGGGTATCTTGGGCTACACAGATGAAGAAGTAGTTTCTACAGATTTTCAAGGCGATACTCATTCCAGCATCTTTGACGCAGGTGCTGGGATTGAGTTGAATTCCAACTTCTTCAAGGTAATTGCTTGGTATGACAACGAGTGGGGCTACTCAAATCGTGTGATTGACCTGATGTTGTCTATGTCACAGAAGGAAAAACTCGCCCCGACAGCGGCTGTGGTTTGATTAGTCATTAGTCATTAGTCATTAGTCATTAGTTATTAGCTTTTGACTGCTGACTCTTGACTAGGGACTTTTGGGATGTGGGTGAAATGGTAAATACTCCGAAAACAAAAGGTATCTAGTATTTTTATTTAGCAAACCAGTGATATGAAGCACGTGTGAATTTGGATATTTTGTGCGATCGCTCAAAGCATCCAAATTTGCAGGTTACTCCTCAACCCCCAATCCCTATGCGTCGAACCAAAATCATTTGTACTGTTGGGCCGGCTACATCTGCACTTGAAAGGCTGCAAGCCTTAGTAGAAGCTGGAATGAACGTGGCACGGCTGAATTTCTCCCACGGAGCTTATGAATTCCACGCCCAAACGGCTCACTATCTCAGGCAGATTAGTACTGAGCAGCAAAAGCCGATCGCAATTATGCAAGACCTATGTGGCCCCAAAATTCGCTTGGGAACTTTACCACCGGAAGGCTTAAATTTGGAAGCTGGTACTGAAGTTACCTTTGTTTTGCAAGAAAAGGGTGAGAGTATTGACGAACTACCCCTACCATTGCCGACTTTGTTCGCAATGGTGCGACCAGGCGAACCGATTTTGATTAATGATGGTCGCGTCAAATTGATAGTTACCGATCGCGACGCCGATCGCATTCGGGCCCAGGTGAAAATTGGCGGGCTAATTTCTACGCACAAGGGAGTAAACCTGCCCCAAACTCCTTTACCTGTAAGTTCGATCACCGAAAAAGACTTGCTGGATTTGCGTTTTGGGATTCAGTTGGGTGTAGACTGGGTAGCGGTGTCCTTCGTGCGATCGCCACAAGACTTAGAACCCGCCAAGCGCATGATTGAAGCGGCTGGTGCTTCGATTCGCTTAATTGCCAAAATCGAAAGAGCAGAGGCAGTAGAAAACTTTGACTCCATTCTGAAAGTTGCCGATGCGATTATGATTGCTCGTGGCGATTTAGGGGTGGAAGTGCCAATTCACGAAGTACCCCTAATTCAAAAAGAGATTATTCGCCGTTGCAATCGTGCTGGCAAGCCAGTGATTACAGCTACCCAAATGCTAGAGTCGATGATTAGCGCCCCCGATCCCACCCGCGCCGAAGCAACCGATGTTGCTAACTCTATCTTGGATGGAACAGACGCGGTAATGCTTTCTGGTGAAACAGCCGTCGGACAATATCCGATCGCCGCCGTCCAGATGATGCACAACATCGCCGTGCGGACAGAACAAGCTCTAGATGAGGGTAGCAAACATGCTTGGTGTCATGAAGCAGGCAGTCTCAGCGTTACCGAATCTGTAGCAGAATCCGTCTGTCGCATCGCCTATGAAACAGGCTCACGGGCAATTCTTTGTAACACTTCATCAGGAAGTACGGCGAGAATGGTGTCTAAATATCGGCCTACTTCTCCGATTATTGCCCTAACCTCCGACATTACCGCTTACCGCCAGCTAGCACTTTCTTGGGGTGTGGAAGCTTTGCTAATTCCACCAGTCCACAATGCCGAAGAGATGTTTACCAATGTGGTGAACACAGTTGTAGACATGGGTCTAGCAAACAAGGGCGATAAAGTAGTTATTACCTCTGGTGTTCCAATTGGTAAATCAGGAACAACTAGTTTAATCAAAGTGCATTCCATTGGACAGCCAATTTCGGCATAAGGCACTTAGAATAGGGCTGTGGCTCAAGATAGTAAGCAAAATTGGGCAATGATTTAGAAAAATTGCCAGAATCAGAATTGAAGGAACAGGAGACTGGGAACTGGTGATTGGGGACTAGGGACTAGGGAGACAAGGAAATAAATAACTCTTAACTTCTCACTCAGCACTCAGCACTCAGCACTCACTTGGTAAGAACTGGGGAATAAGTAAATCCTAAACAAACATCACGGAGCATTTTATGTCTAAGAATTTACTGGAACAATTGCGAGAAGTGACTGTTGTGGTCGCAGATACGGGGGATATCCAGGCAATTGAAAAGTTCAAACCCCAAGACGCTACCACCAATCCTTCTCTAATTACTGCTGCGGCACAGATGCCAGAATATCAGGAAGTTGTCGATCAAACTTTACTCCAGGCAAAGAAAGATGCTGGAGCCAAAGCTACCCAAACACAGATAGTTTCTCTAGCTTTTGACCGTCTGGCAGTTGCCTTTGGATTAAAGATTTTGCAAATCATTCCCGGTCGCGTGTCTACAGAAGTGGATGCTCGTTTGTCCTATGATACCGAAGCTACCGTAACTAAGGCACGGGAATTAATTGCCCAGTATAAAGCCGCCGGAATTGGCCGCGATCGCGTTTTAATTAAAATTGCCAGCACCTGGGAAGGCATTCGCGCTGCGGAAATTCTCGAAAAAGAAGGTATTCACTGTAACCTTACCTTGTTATTTGGTCTTCACCAAGCGATCGCCTGTGCAGATGCTGGCGTTACCCTAATTTCTCCCTTCGTCGGCCGGATTCTTGACTGGCACAAAAAAGATACCGGACGCGATAGCTACCCAGCAGCAGAAGATCCAGGAGTATTGTCTGTCACCAAAATCTACAACTACTACAAGAAATTTGGCTATAAAACCGAAGTTATGGGAGCTAGTTTCCGTAACGTTGGTGAAATTACTGAACTTGCAGGTAGTGATTTGCTAACCATTTCGCCATCACTTTTAGGTGAATTACAGGCAACCATTGGAGAACTGCCACGTAAACTTGACCCTGCGAAGGTAGCAAACTTGGAAATCGAAAAGATATCCATTGACAAAGCCAGCTATGACAAGATGCACGCTGCTGACCGCATGGCAACTGACAAACTAGACGAAGGTATTAAAGGTTTCACCAAGGCACTAGAAGACCTTGAGAAACTTTTGGCAGACCGACTCGTTCGCCTGGAAGGAGAGGTAGTGGCAAGCCATTAGAGACTTTCAATTAAAAAACATCCAAAGTAGTTTGCGTTACGGCTTGAGCCGTAACGCACTTCAAATATCATGTCTGGGTAATTAGTTATGATTGCCATAGTCATTTCACCCTACGCGCCAGGTGCTCATGGAGGAAACCCCGACAAGCAACAGCAACGCTTGTCTACGTAGGCGTAGCCCGTCGTAGACATCGCACCAAAAATTTACGCTGCGGACATGATATGACTCTTTTAATCTTCGTGGTCATCAAACGGATCGTTCAATTCCTTGCTAGGAGGGCCAAAGGAGGTATAAATCGAAACTCCAGTGATGGCAATCACCACGGCAGCCACAGAAATGCTAAGAACTATTGCGGGTTCCATAATTGAGATATAGATGATGAGTGCTATTCTTATAGAATATTACAGAAGATTAAAAAAAGCTTTGGCAAGTAATCTTAGGTGAACTATGGCACAAAGGACAAGGTTGGGAGATATCCTGAAACCACTGAACTCTGAGTATGGGAAAGTGGCTCCAGGTTGGGGTACTACCCCTGTGATGGCTGTTTTTATGGCGCTATTTTTCGTGTTTCTGCTGATTATTCTGCAACTTTACAATAAATCACTGTTGGTTCAGGATGTATTTGTCGATTGGCGCAGTTTAGGACGCTAACGCATACACAGCGAGCGAGTTTGGATAAGAAGTTAAGTTACACCCGGTTCTTCCGGGTTTTTTTGTGAATTGTAATTTGCTACTGAACAATAACTCAGTAGGTGTAGGTTGGGGAACCACTGCGCCCTTGCGGTTTCCCGACTTGTTCGCGTAGCGTCTCCGACAGGAGAAGCAAGTGGCGTTTGAGGAACGAAACCCAACAAACTCTTGAGAATCTTGGGTTTCAGTTCCCTACAGGATGCTGTTCGCGTTCGTTTAACCCAACCTACATTTGTACGATTTATTAGAAGGATTAATTCAAGCTAAATATGCTAAAGATAAACTTATTCAATTAAAATCTCTCAATACTCAACTAGACATTTTGCGCTATCAAACACGAATGCTGCTCGACTTCAATTTGATGTCATTAAGTACTTAATTTACTCCAACTCAGGTGGCCACAGTTCTTTTATTGTTAATTCCCAACCTGGAAGTAATTCTAGTATTGTCAGTTTGTCGTTATCTTTTAAAACTACTGGTTCAAGGTTAGAGCGATAAACTGTTACTAAAAGTTTATCAGGGTCAATGAGAATACCCACTGTAGATCCAAGTTCTAGGAATAGTTTAATCTTTTCTTGGAGTGGTTTGAGGCGATCGCTCTTAGATTTCACCTCAACCATGAGATCGGGTACTAACTGCACAAAGTCACGTTGAGTCTTCTTGAGTCCTTCTGCTCGAACAAACGAAACATCTGGAGTGCGTAGATTTCTTTTTTCCGGGTCGCCTCCAGTTTCATCTGTTTCAATGCTGGGCAAGATAAAGCCAGCACTAGAACCAGTAACACGTCCCAGTTTGCGAGGCATGACCCATATATTCAAAAACGTCAGCAGACGAGAACCAATTTCGTCTGACTGATAATCGGATGGAGCCATAACGATGATGTTTCCCTCTACTAGCTCCATCCGCCAATCAGGATTCTGTGATTGTAATTGTTCTAAGTCTTTGATTGTCAAAGACATAAGGCATAACTCGCTTGTGGGGCGATCGCTTTCTATCATAGGCGATTATTGAGTAGACTACATAATAATATGTGAGTCTATGTAGTGGTTTTAGAGTTTACAGGAGACAAAAAATGAATATATTTGGTATCGGTCTGCCGGAAATGGCTGTAATTATGGTAGTAGCGCTGTTAATCTTTGGCCCAAAGAAGCTGCCAGAAATTGGTCGGAGTGTGGGCAAAACAATTCGTAGTTTCCAAGAAGCTTCTAAGGAGTTTCAAAACGAGTTTCAAAAAGAAGCAGAACAGTTAGAAGAAGTTGTAAAGACTACTGCTGAATTGGAACCTAAGCAAATCCACCCTGCTAAATCTGAGCAGGATACCGCTAGTTCTTCCCAACCTAGCTAGTAGTCTGTCAAGTTCGTAGTAAGGACTTTAGTTTTTATTTTCTAAACACTTTAGTGCTTACTACAAATCCTTCATTACTAGCTTAGACATTGTACTAGTGGTCTGTGTCATTAATTCTGAGGGGTAAAGGAACGAACCACAGAGGCGCAGAGAACACAGAGTAGGAGAAAAACAGAGAGATTAAAAATGAGTTTACCTAGCAAAATTAATGGGACAAACCACTAGTAGTCCGTCACAGCAACTTTGCTCGGTAAATCAATTCTTCAATTTCTCTTCTTTCCTTTTTACTTCGCGTACTTCGCGCCTTTGCGGTTCGTTCTCTAACCCTGCAAAGTTTGCGTGACAAAGTACTAGAAGAGTGATGAATATCAATTGACTGTAGACAAAATGACAGAAGCTGTTACGCAACCAGCTTTGGTGATTCCACAACTAATCGTCGGGTTAGGGAATCCAGAAGCTAAGTATGACCAAACACGCCATAATATCGGTTTTGTAGCTTTAGAAACTCTCTCCCGTTCTTGGCGCATTTCCTTAACAGAAAACCGGAAGTTTCAAGGTGAGTATGGCGAGGGTATGACCCCAGGTGGAGGTAAGATTCGCTTGCTAAAGCCGTTAACTTATATGAATCGCTCAGGACAAGCAATACAAGCGGTGACAAGTTGGTATAAATTGCCGCCTGAGTCAGTGTTGGTGATTTATGACGATATGGATTTGCCCTTGGGAAAAACTCGTTTGCGTTTATCTGGTTCGGCTGGGGGACATAACGGCATGAAAAGTGCGATCGCACATCTTAGTAGCCAAAACTTTCCCCGTTTGCGAATCGGTATTGGTAAACCCAAAGATGCAGCTAATAACGATGATTCCGGTGCTATCTCCCATGTGCTGGGGCGATTTTCCGCTGCCGAAAATCAGCAGATGTCTCTTGTACTTCAGTTCGTAGTTGAGTGTATTGAACTAAGTCTCAAGCAGGGAGTAGAAAAGGCGATGAATGTTTGTAATAGCCGCACCATTAATAATTCTGAGTCTTAGGGCTAAATGAATACTGTCCTATCAGCTGATTAAAGAAAGCTAACCGATGTTTAAAGGCGCTTATTTTGGTTGATGGGCAGCGATTTTAGCTTGCTCCATCTAACCAAGATAAAGCCTCTAATGCGCTCTAGGTATAGGAAAAGTAACTCATTTACACCCTAATTAGCGGTGCGGCAGACTTTGCTTAATGTTTGTATGAATAATGGCGATGTCTACGACGGGCTACGCCTACGCGCTATTGCCTGTTTTCGGTCATAACCTCAAGCAACGCCGGTATCACACCAAATAGAATAGGTTTATTTAAAACGTCTTGTGCGTCTAGCTGCCACTGCCTTACGTTTGCGTTTTTCTATCGGTGTTTCAAAGTGTCGATGATATTTCACATCAGCTAATTATCCCAGCTTTGGAAACCTGGCGTTTAAACCGACGCAAAGCTGAGTCTATTCCTTCGTTCTCTCCTAGAACCACCTGGGTCATTCTTCCCTTTTCCTCATCATCAATAGTTTCCATTCTAATATTACCTTCAACCTTAGTAAAACCCCTCTGAGTTCAAGTCATGATTAAGAGGCTATTCGTCCGGTTGAGGCGGCTTATGTGTATTTCTATCTCGTAAAATCGTTACTTAACTAAAAGTTAATTTAAGTGCCCTAATGCACTCTCAGAAGCAATAGAGAAGATGGAGAAATTATAATGCTAATTTTTTCTGACTGTACTCTAAACTGGGAAATAATGTAATCTTAGTTACTAAGATACATGATAAAAACAGATTTTAAAAGTTGATTCTGCCCTCATTTAGTAATTTATATCCAGATGCTAATGCTGTAAAAGCAATTATGAAATTTCATAAGCTAGTTGGCTTTAAAATAACTCCACCGCTTAAGAAAACTAGTACTACACCAATGCCGAGAAAAATCCATCCTAAATTACCAGTTTCTCTTTGAAAAAACACTAATGCAAATATACCTATCATCGTTGCCAAAACTGAAGCTGTAGCAGGTAAGCTACGGTAAAAATATGAATAGTAACCGCTAACAAATATAATGTTTTGACCAAAAAAGTATAATCCTGTCAAAAGTAGAATTAAACCTATAAGTTTGGTTAACAACCTGCCCATAATATTTTGATATTTTTAATGGCTGAAGCCAATTTTTATCCGATTATAGTGGTGTTTTTAAAATCATGCAAAAATTTACCTGCTTTTTTTAATATTGCGTAAATATACTGGATTAAAGTCTAGGCTGTCTGAAGATGCCAGTACAAGTAATGTTGATTACATCAAGTAGTCCTTGCCAGCGTTTTATCAAGGTGCTTTAATAGCGATCGCATTCTGCAAAACAATCTCACTTACAGAATATGTACAAAACTTGCAGTGACTCGACATCGCTGCTGGTGTTGATAAAATTACAGACTCAAAACATTAAACTCAAAGATATGACAAGCTAGTAGCATATCTTTGACATTAAATTCTCCCCAAAGCTGAATAGGAGCATACATGGAGCCAATTATTGCTATAGTTTTAGCCCTTATAGGTTATGCATTAGGTTCTGCAAAACTGATTAATCAAGGAAATGAAGCCTTAGTCGAACGCTTAGGGCGGTATCATCGAAAACTTAAGCCGGGGCTGAACTTTATTGTTCCCTTGGTCGATCAGATTGTGATGGAAGATACTACACGAGAGCAGTTTTTAGACATCAAACCTCAGAATGTGATCACCCAAGATAATATTTACGTAGAAGTGGACGCTATTGTATACTGGCGGATTCGAGATATTGAGAGAAGCTTTTACGCGATTGAGGATCTGCAAGGGGCATTGACACAGATAACCACAACCACGCTCCGAGAAATCATTGCTCAGAATACCCTAGAGCAGACCAATGTCTCTAGAGCGGAGATGGACTCAGCTATCTTAGACCAGTTGAATAGTATAACAGCAGATTGGGGAGTTGATATTCTCCGGTTGGATATTCAGAGAATTACTCTACCTGAGAGTGTCCGAAAGTCTAGGGAAGAGGAACAAGCCGCTGTAATCAAAAAACGGGCACTGATTACCGAAGCAGAAGGGGAAAAGGAAGCTGCTATAAAAAAAGCAGAAGGAACTATGGCTTCAGTGCAAATTATTTCTCAAGCTCTCCGTTCCAATCCCGACAGTAGAGACATTCTGCGGTATCTTGTAGCTCAAGATTACGTAGATGCTAGCCAAAAACTTGGTGAGAGCACTAATGCCAAAATTGTCTTTGTAGACCCAGCTAACTCAAGTGAAATGTTTCAGGAGTTGATAGCCCACCCAGGAGAAAATCCAGAAGGTAACGGCAAAAAACACGAAAACGGTAATACCTAACAGTTATGCTGTGCGGCTTGTCTCAATAGTGCATCGGCTACTAATGAAACATCGTGCATTTCTTGAACATCGTGAACTCGGAGGATATCAGCGCCATTAAAAATAGCAGCACAACAAGCTGCTGCCGTTCCCCAAACTCGTGCTTTGGGATCTGGTTGATTTAAAATCCGACCAATAAAACTTTTACGAGATGCTCCTACCAAGATAGGGGAGTTGAGTGAGGCGAGCGATCGCAAGCCGCGAAAGATTTCTAAATTTTGCTCATAGTTTTTAGCAAAACCAATACCAGGATCGATAATAATTTTATCCAGATCAATGCCCGCAGTAGTTGCTGCCTCAATTTGTCGAGCCAAAAAACTAGAAATCTCACCAAGCAAATCTTGATAATCAGTCTGTTGTTGCATTGTTTGTGGTGTTCCCCGGATGTGCATTAAAATCATCGGCACACCTAATTCTGCGACTGTTGCCAACATTTCTGAGTCAAAAGTGCCGCCAGAAATATCATTAATAATATCCGCTCCAGCTGCTACAGATGCCTTGGCTACAGCAGCACGGGTTGTATCTACAGAAATCGGGACTGAAATCTCTGGTCTTAGCACCTGTAATACCGATAGTACCCGGTCAAGTTCCTCCACCAGAGTTATTTGCTTTGCCCCTGGTCGAGTTGATTGACCGCCCACATCGATGATGTCAGCACCAGCAGCCACTAGTGCTTGCGCCTGTACTAAAGCGGTAGAGGAAGTGTTAAACTCACCTCCATCACTAAAGCTATCAGGCGTTACATTTAAAATGCCCATCAAATAAGTCCGCTGTCCCCAATCGAAACAGCGTCCTCGAATTATCAAGTTCCTTGGCATAAATCTACATTAGCCATTCCCATGCTCTGCATGGGAACGAGAAAAAAGCACATCACACTGACTTAAAATTCACAATCCGAGCGAAACTCTCAGGTTCTAGACTTGCTCCTCCCACGAGGACACCATCAATTTCTGGTTGAGCCATAATCTCATCAATATTATTCGGCTTGACTGAACCGCCATATTGAATTGATACATTCGGATTAGTCAACTGGCTGCGAATTAAGCCAATTATTCGATTAGCTTCCTCTACTTCACAAGTGTCACCGGTGCCAATCGCCCAAATCGGTTCGTAGGCAATTACCAAATTATCTTGATCGATATCTACCAAGCCTTTGTCGAGTTGGAGAGTAATCAAAGATTCAGCTTCTCCTGCATCTCGTTGTTGTTTAGTTTCGCCAACACAGAGAATTGGAGTCAAACCAAACCTTTGAGCAGTTCGGAGGCGCAGATTAACGGTGGCGTCCGTTTCCGCAAAGTATTGCCGTCGTTCGCTATGACCGACAATCACAAAGCGCACACCACTTTCTGTCAGCATTGGGGCAGAAATTTCACCCGTATAGGCTCCATATTCTTCCCAATGGATATTTTGTGCCCCCAGTTGGATGAGGCTACCGTGCAAAGTCTTGGATAAAACGTTTAAATCAGTGAAAGGAGGACACAATATCACTTCTCGCCCTTGGGGGGTTTCCTCTAAGTGGGGCAGAAATCCTTGTAAAAACTCCTGGGTTTCTGCCTGGGTTTTGAACATTTTCCAGTTGCCGGCAATAACGATTTTCCGCACAGGTAATTTAGTCAAGATCCTAACGCGTTATATTAGATGCATTTTTCAGTTTATGACTTTTTGTTAGCCATTAGTCATTAGTCATTGGTCATTGGTCATTAGTCATTAGGTATTAGAGATTGAAGAAAAGCCCAGTCCCCAGTCCCAATACCCAAACCTCTGTTAAAAATAACTAGGATAAGAGACAGGGCTAATTTAAAAATCCCAAATTTAAAATCTCAAATTGATATGACTTCCACATTGCCCGTGCCTGAACCTCATCAAAGCGATTCTGCTAACACTGACGCAAATTCTCTCAACTGGGAGGAAGAACTGGATAGTGCCATTTTCAGTTTTGAAGACATTCAAACAGAACTGAACTATAAACAAGCACAAACGGCGCTACGAAACTTGGTAGCCAATCTCGACCTCACTCCCCAGGAAAAAACTGGATTGGAGGCAGAAATTGCTGATTTGGAAACCATGCTGGGAAAGTTAGACCGCATGGTTGTGCAGATTGCGGCTTTTGGCATGGTGGGACGTGGGAAGTCTTCGCTACTCAATGCTTTGGTTGGGCAAACAGTATTTGAAACTGGGCCACTGCACGGTGTCACCCGTGTTGCACAAAGAGTTAATTGGAGTATTAGCGAGGAGATGATTGGGGAAACTGAACGTGCTTTGCGTGTCACTCTCCCTGGTGTAGGTCAATCGCAGGTGGAATTAATTGACACTCCTGGGTTAGACGAAGTAGATGGTGCAACCCGTGCCGCGTTAGCTGAACAGATTGCTAAACAAGCAGATTTGATTCTGTTTGTGATCTCTGGTGATATGACAAAGCTAGAATACGCTGCCCTTTCTCAGTTGCGGGAAGCAGGTAAACCGATCGTTTTGGTGTTTAACAAAGTAGACCAGTATCCAGAAGCAGACCAAATGGCAATTTATCACAAAATTCGGGATGAAAGGGTGCGGGAATTACTCACACCTTTAGAAATTGTTATGGCTGCGGCATCGCCATTGGTGAAGACGGCGATTCGTCGCCCTGATGGTACTAGGGGCATACAGTTACGTACAGGTAATGCCCAGGTTGAGGAACTGAAGCTGAAAATATTGGAAATTCTGCATCGTGAGGGTAAAGCCTTGGTTGCCCTAAATACCATGCTTTATGCCGATATCGTAAATGAGCAGTTGATAGAACGAAAACTGATGATTCGGGAACAGAATGCCAATCAGTTGATTTGGAAGGCTGTGATGACTAAGGCATTAGCGATCGCACTCAATCCTGTAACTGTGGTAGATATTCTAAGTAGTGTGGTAATTGATATTGCTCTGATTTTGGGTTTATCTAAACTCTATGGCTTCTCCATGACGGAAACTGGGGCTGTACAATTGCTACAAAAAATCGCCCTGAGTATGGGCGGCATCGGTGCTAGTGAATTGTTAGCAAATTTAGGCTTGAGTGGATTAAAAACTTTACTTGGAATCTCTGCAACAGCTACAGGTGGTATTGCGCTGGGCCCTTATATATCGGTAGCAATCACCCAAGGGGGAGTAGCTGGTGTTTCTTCTTACGGGATTGGACAAGTTACCAAAGTTTATTTAGCCAATGGCGCAACTTGGGGGCCTGATGGACCAAAAGCAGTGATTAATCGGATTTTGGCAAACTTGGATGAGACTTCAATTCTTAACCGTATTAAAGATGAATTACTTCACAAAGTAAAACTCAAAAAGTGATGCATAAATAAGGTTTGGTTAGCCATATTTATCCTTAGAGGCTGTTTGAAAAGTCGTATTGTTGGTATAAAAAGTTCTATATCCCCCTAAATACCCCTTATAAAGGGGGACTTTGATTCCGGTTCCCACCTTTTTAAGGGGGGTTAGGGGGGATCTAAAAGTGCCTAAAATTACAGTGAAATACTTTTCAAACAACCTCTTAGAGCTGATTCGTCAAGAAAAGCTTAAGGTGCCATTCGCTCTACCATCAGACGAATCAATGAGCCATAAATCATTGCTTCACTTAGCTCTGTGTAAAACTTATAATCCTTACTCAAACGCCGAAATCGATTACTACATCTAATTTGTGAATGTACAGATGCGCTACCAAATGCGCTATAACCCCTTAAAATAAGTCCTATATAATTGCTTAATTATTATACCAATTTGAAAAAAGAATGCGATAGATACATACTCCCAAACCTTTGTTCTGTCTGGCTTTCTTAATTTTGAATTTTGAATTTTGAATTTTGAATTGGTATTACTTTGTCAAGCTTTTTCTGGAGACTAAATTTTAAATACCTCCTTTCGCACTCAGCACTCTCTAGGATACTTGCAACAAATAGGTCATACAATGCCCCATCAAAAAGTAAACTACTAACATGGCAGCAGCAGCCAGAGCAACCAAGGTACCAGCTAACATTAGAGAAAATTCTTTACTCTCGTAAGCTTTTTCCATTAAGTGCAGCGACCACGCTACTAGGGCTACATCAAAAAGTAAAATAGGAAGCAACATATTTCTTAATATTTGTTAATACTTGTAAAATAATATTAACACCCTTTTCAGGAAGTGTGTCTAACCTTAGATGGATGTCATTAAATGGGAAATGGTGGATCAACAGAATGTTCTGACTGGCAGGTTGCGATCGCGCAAGTAACTTTTAATTTCTGCTACGCTTAATTGTCCGTAATGTAACAGTGACGCGAGTAATGCGGCTTCAGCTTTGCCTTCAGTTAGGGCGGTGTAGATATGTTCACAATTACCTGCACCACCAGAAGCAATAACTGGAATTTCTACAGCATCGGCAATTGCCCGTGTAATCTCAATGTCATACCCAGCTTGGGTTCCATCAGCATCCATACTTGTTACTAGCAGTTCTCCGGCCCCCCGTTTTTCAACTTCCTGTGCCCACAATAGGGCATCTAAGCCTGTATTTTCTCTGCCACCCCGCACATACACATCCCAACCTGGAAAATCCAGGTTATTTCTGCGTCTGGCATCAATAGCAACAACTATGCACTGATTACCAAAGCGATCGCTTGCCCGATTAATCAAGTCTGGTTCCCGCACTGCCGCAGAATTAATACTAACCTTATCTGCGCCCGCTCGTAACAAAGCTTTAATATTTTCTAAGGATTGAATGCCACCACCTACAGTCAATGGAATAAAGACCTGTTCAGCAGTGCGGTAGACCACATCTAAAATTGTCGCTCGGTCTTCATGAGTAGCTGTAATATCCAGAAATACTAACTCATCAGCACCGGCTTCGTTGTAAACCTTAGCCAGCTCTACCGGATCGCCTGCATCTTGGAGATTGACAAAGTTAACTCCTTTTACAACCCGTCCCGCCTTCACATCTAAGCACGGTAAGATTCTTTTAGATAACATAATAACTTTTGTACTTCTGGGTAATTGACCGGAATTTAAATTTTAAATTGGCGCGGGTATTCTCAAACGAAAATTTTCACAAGTATGGGGCATTGGGCATTGGACATGGGGCATCGGGAGTGTGGGAGTGGTGGGGTAAAATTCTCTCCCCAGTCCCCAGTCCCCAGTCCCCAGTCCCCAGTCCCCAGTCCCTAGTCCCCAGTCCCCAGTCCCCAGTCCCTTAAAAGTAGATAGCTGAATTATGGCGATAATCTCCTCGAAAAAACAGCCTCCAGAACCCAACAAAGAACCAAAGCAGCGTCGAGAGTTGGCGAAAGCACCATCCACAGAAAATATTTTGCAGCCTGAAGCTGCTATTGATGAGCAAGAACAGCAAGAAGAAGGTATTCGGCCGCACCGATTTGCCGATTACATAGGGCAAAAAGATTTAAAGGATGTGCTAGATATTGCCATTAAAGCAGCCAAGTCTCGTGGTGAGGTATTGGATCACTTGCTGCTGTATGGGCCGCCGGGATTGGGCAAAACCACAATGGCAATGATTTTAGCATCGGAAATGGGGGTAAATTACAAAATTACCAGTGCGCCAGCCTTAGAACGTCCACGGGATATTGTTGGGTTACTAGTAAATCTCAAGCCAGGGGATATCTTATTTGTGGATGAAATTCATCGCCTCTCGCGGATGACGGAGGAAATTCTCTATCCAGCAATGGAAGATTATCGCTTAGATATTACTATTGGTAAGGGTTCCAGCGCTCGGATCAGAAGTTTGCCGCTGTCAAAGTTTACCTTAGTCGGGGCTACAACTCGTGTGGGTGCTTTAACTTCACCACTGCGCGATCGCTTCGGTTTAATTCAAAAACTCCGATTTTACGAAGTTGACGAACTGACTAAAATTGTACTGCGAACCGCTCAATTACTCAAAACCCCCGTTACAGAAGATGGTGCAACAGAAATTGCCCGTCGTTCACGCGGAACGCCACGTATTGCTAATAGGCTACTTAAGCGAGTACGTGATTATGCAGAGGTAAAGATTTCTGGCGAGATTAATGAAAGCATTGCATCTGAGGCATTGCAACTATTCCAAGTAGATCCTTGCGGTTTAGATTGGACAGACCGCCAGATGCTGAGTGTAATAATTGAACAATTTAATGGCGGGCCAGTGGGGTTAGAAACAATGGCAGCAGCGACAGGTGAAGATACCCAAACAATTGAAGAAGTGTACGAACCTTACCTCATGCAGATTGGGTATCTAACTCGGACTCATCGTGGAAGAATGGCGACAAAGGCAGCATATAAACATTTGGGATTCACGCCACCTAATGAACAGTTGTCATTATTGTAATTATGGGTATTGGGCATTGGGCATGGGGCATTGATACTCGTAAATGAGTCTTTGAACTCCATTAATGAGCCTTTGAACTCAATTCCTCTGCCCCATGCTCAATGACAAATGACAAATAACAAATGACAAATTAGGTAAACCTAGATGATTAAGTTGATTAGTATTTTTCTCAGTTTGTTACTTGTGTTTGGCTGGAGTTCTCCAGTTATGGCACAATCTCAACCGCCCATTACTCAAGAACAGTTAAAACAAGGCGATCAGTGGGCAAATCAAGCGTTTATAGCTACGAATCAAGGTGACTTTGCGACGGCTGAAACTTACTGGACAAAGATTATTGAGCAATTTCCCACGAATGCCGGGGCGTGGAGTAATCGGGGAAATTCGCGGGTAAGCCAGAATAAGTTACAAGAGGCGTTGGCAGATTATAACAAAGCCATAGAACTAGCGCCGAATGTTACCGATCCTTACTTGAATCGGGGCGCGGCGTTGGAAGGAATGGGAAAATGGGATTCGGCGATCGCAGATTACAATCGCGTTCTAGAACTCGATCCTAACGATGCGATGGCATACAACAATCGCGGTAATGCCACAGCCGGTTTGGGAAAATGGGATTCGGCGATCGCAGACTACAAAAAATCTAATGAGATAGCCCCAAATTTTGCTTTCGCCCGTGCTAACTATGCCCTCGCCCTTTATGAAACTGGTCAAAAAGAGCAAGCAATCCGGGAAATGCGAAATATTGTCCGTAAATATCCTAAGTTTGCTGATGTGCGTGCCGCCCTCACTGCTGCATATTGGGTAAATGGAGAACAAGGCGAAGCCGAAAGCAACTGGGTAGCAGCTTATGGACTTGATAGCCGCTATAAAGATATCGACTGGGTAACAAATATCCGCCGTTGGCCTCCCAGCCTAGTTACAGCTTTGGATAAATTCTTGAAAATCCAGTAATTAGCAGGTAAATCAAAGGGGAAGCGAAGCGATCGCTCCCACCTGATTCTGAGATTTTCTACACCAAGTTAGTCTCAAGAACTCGCTGATTTTGCTGGCGCTTTCCAATTGCTACCATTGGTACACCACCGCCTGGTGCTAACAGGACGCTTTTCCTAACTGGCAGTACTGGCTGTGTATCAGCTAATTTCATTTGCCAATCAGATAGTACAGTTGCCAATACCAGTTTCATCTCAAACAGGGCAAATGCCATGCCAATGCAGCGACGATTACCACCACCAAAGGGCAAATATTCCGATTGAGTAAATTGTCTTTCTAGAAAACGATCTGGCTTAAACTGCTTGGAATTGGGGTATAAATCTTCTCGATGATGGCTCAAATAAATACAAGGAACCAATATAGTACCAGAGTCAAATTTGTAGCCTGCAATTTCTAGAGGTGATTTAACCAATCGATTTAATCCCAACATCGCCACCGGATACAAGCGCATTGTTTCCGAACAAACTGCATTCAAATAGGGTAATCGGAAAATGGCGTTCGGGTCTTTTTTGTCACCTAGACTATCCAATTCTTGTAGCAGTTTTTCACGGACTTCAGGCTGATGATGAATCCAATATAGTGCCCATGCTAAGGAACTAGCGGTAGTTTCATGACCTGCAATCAACAAAGTCATCAATTCATCACGTAATTCTAAGTCTGTCATCGGCTCACCTGCTTCATCACGAGCCGCCATCATTAAAGACAGAATATCACTTCGAGACTGGTCGCCAAGCGATCGCCTCTCTTGAATTTCAGCATAGATGAGATCATCCATTTCCTGCCGCAAACGTAGATATCTTCCCCAAGGACTGCGAGGCCCTAAATCCCGTCGTAATAATGGGAACAGGAGCAGTATTGCGCGCATAATAGGTCTTTTTGGATTCAAGATGGCAATCAGAATTTCTTTAAGTTTTTCATAACGAAGTCCGTCCTCTAAACCAAATACAGCCTTCAAAATCACCTGAAAGGAGATTTCTTGCATAGATGATAAGACTGTAAAGCTTTGCCCCACAGGCCACTCGCTAGTTACTTGCTTGGTGATCTCGCCAATTAAATCACCATAAGCTTGCATTCTTTCCCCATGTAGAGGAGGTGTCAGCAGTTTACGCTGGCGTTGGTGAGTTTTTCCTTCTAAGGATAGTAGAGAATTTTGCCCCAATAAAGGGGTTCCTGAACCTGCTGCTGCACCAGAATCTAACTGTTTGGGATCAGTGGTAAAAATCTGCTGAATCGCTTGGGGATTGCTAACGAATATTTGAGGCGTAAAAAGTGGGCCAATCCTGAGTGTGAAGATATCACCATAGCTTTTAGCACAGTCTTCCATGTATCCCAATGGGTTAGTTAGCCATTGAAATGTCTGTATCCAGGGGTGAGTTTGGGGGCCGTCAGGCAGTTTAAGTGCAGACATTTTTATTTATCTCCCAATAATTGGAGCAAGATTGTTATCAGCTAGTCAATTCATCCACGCATAGCTTGATTAATCTTAGAACACAGATTAAGTAGATGAACTCACCAAATCTTGAATCTGCCTTGGGGTTAATTCTTGCACATTACGCAAAACTACTGCTGCTCCTGCTGCTATTAGTGTCTGACTGTATGCATCACTACGCGCTGCTGTTTCCTGGACGTGGGGCGGTAAAACCCCTACTCCAATCCAAAGGTGAGCAGAATCTAAACGCCGCGCTTTCTCGATGGTATACATATCTGCTACCGTATCTCCCACATACACGATCGCTAATTTTTGCTCAATTCCATTTTCTAATTCACGAACTGTAGCAAAAAGTCCAGTGGGGTCAGGTTTACCTGGCGCATCTTCCATCGCAATCAACACTGGAGATTCTAAGCCCAGACGCTTTTCCAAAATGTAGTTAGCTGAACCACGAGTCGCACCGCTAAAAAATCCCCAAGCAATCCCCGCTTGGGTAAGTTGTTCTAAATAGCTAGGTTGTAATAATAAGGGTTCATTACAGATATACCCAGTAAAATTATTTGGGTCTGGGCCGCGGTAACGCGATTGAAAAAAAGCAACGATCGCATTGTAATCTAGTTGCAGTTGCTCGCGGGCCTGTCCTTGGGTTTCAAAGTAGCGGTAAATTAATTCCTGCGATGCTTCCCAATCGTTATTCCATACGCCTTCAGACTTTAGTTGGTCAATATCTAGTGGTGTTGGACGATATGCTTGGGTAGTAAAATATTCTACGGTATCTGCGATCGCTCGGCGATAGGAACCGCTAACATCGCGCACAACGCCATCAATGTCGAAAATAACGATTGCTCTTGCAGAAGTTGGTTGAGTCATGGGTAGGGAGGAAAAGAGTTTTATATCTGATTCTAGTCATCTTGCGTTTACTCAAAAAGTTCCCATTTTAAAAGTTTTCACGATTATTACGATAAAAAGGCTTATAAGTCAAGGTTGAAAGCGATCGCACAGCAATTCCAAATTCAAATTTTGACAACGGGTACAGTCTAGCTTGAGGATAAAGGATTATCTCTTCAAGGGCATCGAGATGGAGCCGATGACAGTGAGTTTTGGGGTAATGCTGGGATTTCTGCAACGAGCGATCGCTGAAATTAAAGACCCAAGGCTTGCTAGTAATGCGACACACTACAGCATCAAAGATACTGTAGTGTGTGCTTTTTCAGTATTTTTCATGCAGTGTGAGTCGTTTTTAGAACATCAGCGTCAGATGCACAGCCGTTATGGGCAAGATAATGCCCAAAGCTTGTTTGGTTTAACGAGAATTCCGACTACGCCTCAAATTCGCAACATTCTGGACAAGATCGCAGCAAGCGGATTATTTCGAGTGTTCACCTGGTTACCAGAGGTTGCAACAAGATGGCTATTTAAAACCCTATCACTGTCTGGGTGGACATTTGTTGGTGACGTTAGACGACACTCAGTATTACTGTTCCCCTGGTCGTTAGTGCGGGCAGAAGTCGCTGGAAGACGGAAAATGATTTCCACAATGTCCTCAAGACCAAGGGTTATCATCTGGAACATAATTTTGGGCACGGGGAACACCATTTAGCCTCCATCTTGCTCACTCTCAATCTCTTGGCCTTTCTCTTCCACACCGTTTTGCACTTGGTTGACAAGTCCTACCAACAAATCCGTTTCCAGCGGGGCACTCGCAAAGGATTCTTTCAAGATATCCTTAGCCTCACCAAGTATTTGCTGTTTGACAGTTGGCAGCATTTGATAGACTTCATGCTCTCTGATTCAGTCTTCTCACTAGCCACTGACTCCTCCTAAATTTTTGAATTTGGAATTGCTGGCAATCAAAGATTTTCACCCTCGGCTAACCATCAACGACAGTCTGTACCAGCGTCTAAACTGAAACAAACTGGAAATAAAACTTACAAAGGAGGTGGTGCGGGGGACTTTTCATGCTATTCTCTGACTGATTTTATAGTAAATTTCATATAAAATGGACGATGACGAGGATATTATAGAAATTCCTTTACGACCTCTGGTTTGGATGGGAGACTCTCTCAAAAATATCCGTTCATTTCCTGAAGATGTGCGTGCATCAGTAGGCTATGCACTGCAATTGGTGCAAACAGGAGAAACACCAATGGATGCCAAGCCTTTTAAAGGGGTTGGAAGCGGCGTGTATGAAATCGTCAAACGCTACGATACCGATACTTACAGGGCAGTATATGCGGTAAAGATTGGAGAGAAAATCTATGTCCTGCACGCTTTTCAGAAGAAATCAAAGCAGGGGATTAAAACCCCACAGGCTGATGTTGACCTGATTAAACAACGCTATAAGGACGCAGTGGCAAGAGAGAAACAACAATGACACAGGAACCCGTTTTTGAAGAAAGTAGTGGCAACGTATTCGCTGACCTCGGTTTGTCAGATGCGGATGAACTTTTTACGCGGGGCAAGATAGGAATTCAGGTACTTTGCCTTCTGAAACAACGCAACCTGAAACAGCGCGAAATCAGCGAACTTCTTGCCATTCCCCAGCCAGAAGTATCTCATTTAATGAAAGGAGAGTTTCAACGGTTCAGCGAGGGCAAACTCCTCATTTTCCTCAAGCGACTCGATACGGAAATCACCTTACATCTTCGCCCTCGTCACGCGCCGGGCCAATCTGTTGAAACTGTGATATCACTATAGGGCAGGATGGAAGTCATGTTGGGTCTGAGTTTAGAACAAACCAGGATTTATCAAAAAGCAGCTTGCAGGTAACTTTATTTCAAACTCAGAGACTTTACTCTGTGCGTATATCTTGTTCTGTGTGCGTTTGAGAATTTACTACCTCTGTTGAGACATTGAAAGTGCGTGTGGCGGTAGTAATTAGCGAGAGCGTTGTGTTAATTTCAGAACCCAATTGGGAAACATAAAGTAAAAAATTGGGTATTTTTCTGTCATGAAAGCGGTTTTACAACACAGTGAGGAAGATTGTGGTGCTGCTTGCCTTGCAACCATAGCACAATACTATGGTAAAACTTTCGCTATTAACAAAATGCGGGAATTAGTAGGCACAGGTAAGCAAGGTACTACTTTGCTTAGTTTAAGACGAGGGGCGGAAAACTTAGGTTTTAATGCCCGTCCAGTGAGAGCAACTCCTGAATTAATAGAACGCTTGGATAGAATTTCTCTGCCTGCCATCATTCACTGGAAAGGATATCACTGGGTTGTATTGTACGCACAAAAAGATAAGAAATATGTTATTGCCGACCCAGCAGTAGGTATTCGCAAGCTCAACCATCAAGAGTTATTAGAGGGATGGGCGAATGGTGTCATGCTGTTATTAACTCCAGATGAAACTCGTTTTGAGCGACAGGAGTCGGATAAAATAGGCGGCTTTGGACGTTTCCTCAAAAGAGTTTTACCCTATAGCAAAATACTTGCAGAAGCGATCGCAATCAATATTATAGTTGGACTTCTTTCTCTGGCTTATCCTTTAATGATGCAACTCCTCACAGATGATGTTTTGGTGAGGGGAGATATGCAGCTATTAACTACCGTAGCCATTGCGGTTATTACCTTAAATATTTTTCAAGCTGCTATTGGTATTGTTCAATCTCACTTGGTAGGACAATATGCTCAAAGGCTAGAGTTGGGATTAATTTTAGATTACGGGTATAAACTCCTCCGCTTACCTTTATCTTATTTTGAAGCCCGTCGCAGTGGGGAAGTTGTCAGCCGCATTGATGATATAGAAAGAGTTCATAATCTAGTTTCTCAAATTGTTTTGGGTTTACCCAGTCAATTTTTTATCGCTGTCATTTCTTTGGGAATAATGATTTTTTACAGTTGGCAGCTTTCTTTAGCTTCCTTATTTGTCTTTATGATAGTTATAGCTATTAATTGGCTATTTTTACCAGCTTTACGACAAAAAACCCGTGCTTCTATTATTTTAAATACAGAAATTCAAGGTTTTCTTGTAGAAACTTTTCGCGGTATTCAAATACTTAAGACTACCCAAGGTACTCCTCAAGCTTGGGAAGAGTATCAAACTAATTACGGTCGTCTCGCTAATTTCAAGTGGAGTACCATGAAGCTAGGGTTTTACAGTACCACCGTTACAACTCTATTCAATAGTTTGACAAATATTGGTTTACTTTGGTTGGGCAGCTACTTTGTAATTAATCGTACTCTAAGTATAGGTCAATTACTTGCTTTCAACGGCATGAGTGGAAATTTCTTAGGGTTTTTGAGTTCGGTGGTAGGCTTAGTTAATGAATTTATTACTGCTCAAGTAGTAATTCAACGCCTAACAGAAGTCTTAGATGCTACAACAGAAGATGAGAAAGAGCGTAAAAAACCTTGGGCGGAAATTACTGCTGATACAGATATTGTTTGTACTAACCTGAATTTTCATTATCAAGGTAGAGTTGATTTATTAAAAGATTTCTCTCTCGTCATTCCTGGGGGAAAAGTAACAGCTTTAATTGGTCAATCAGGTTGTGGAAAAAGCACTTTAGTCAAGTTAATAGCGGGATTATATGACTTGCAATCTGGTAATATTCGTTATGGAATTTATAATCAGCAGGATGTATCTTTAGAATGCCGCCGTCAACAAATAATATTGATTCCTCAAGAACCGCACTTTTGGAGCCGTTCAATTATTGAGAATTTCCATTTTGCCTATCCTTCAGTTAATTTTGAACAAATTGTTAGAGCTTGTCAGATAGCTGGTGCAGACGAATTTATTAGCAATTTACCTGATAAATATCAAACTATATTAGGAGAATTTGGTGCAAATATTTCTGGAGGACAGAAGCAAAGATTAGCAATAGCCAGGGCAATTGTTACTAATCCACCAGTATTAATCTTAGATGAATCTACAGGCGCTTTAGACCCAGCATTAGAAACTAAAGTTTTAGATAATTTATTAGCGGCTCGTCAAGGTCAAACAACTATTATGATTAGTCACCGCCCTAGAGTAATTGAGCGGGCTGATTTCATTGTTCTGTTAGAAACAGGAGAGTTGAAGCTAACTGGTACTCCCAATGAATTACGTCAGCAATCTGGTCAGCACTTGAAATTTTTAACTCCATAATATTCTCAATCAATTTTGATTTTATAGGAGTTATAAATGATTATTGTTTATATTTTTGCCGATGATTACTGCCTTATAATTATCATACATTGGCTATTAATCTTGCTTTTCTCAAAACAAATTGCAATACAGTTTCCTCTTTAGAGATAATATCAGCGCTTCCTTCCATTCCTAGTTGGATAGCACATTCTTTTCCTGCAATCTTCAATACATAGTTTTCTGGTTTTATATTTACCTTGTAACTACCTGCTTGTGAAATTCCCCCCATCCCAAAAGAAGAGTTAGAAGAATTCAAATTAGATTGAGGTTCTATTGCATCTGGAGAAATGCTGCTCACTGTACCTTGTAAAGAGCCATAGTCGGGATAGGGACAAGCAGATACGCGCATATATACTTTTTGTCCCAGCCGAATTTTACTGATTTCCTCAGCAGGAATATCAGCTTTGATTTCCAATGGTGCTTCACTAGGAGCAATTTGGGCAATCATCTCTCTAGAACCAATGACTTGGGAGGCGTTTCGTAGATTGAGTTGTGCTATTGTGCCAGAGGCAGAAGCACGAATTATGAGATTTTGGAGTTCAATTTCTATTTGTTTAAGTTCTTTTTGGTAGCTGTTTAATTGGTTTTCTAATTCTGTTCGTCGTTGAATAAGCTGTTCTCTTTCTTGCTGGAGTCTAGATAAAGTTGCTTCTCCTCTAGCTTTTTCTTGAGCGATTCTTTCACGAGCAATCGCCACTCCTGATATAGAATTAAGGGTGGTTTTGGCTTTGTTTAACCTTGCTTGGGCTGCTTCAACAGCTCTTTGTTGCTTTTCTACAGTTTGCTTGTGAGCTTCTACTATTGCTAATTGAGATAAGAGTGCTTGTTGTTGTTGTTGAGCTGCGAGAGTTACTTCTTCGTATGCGTCTTGAGAAAGCGCGCCAGATTTGACTATTGGTTTATAGCGATCGCTTTTGACAATCGCTGCTTTGAATGAAGCTTGGCTTGCAAGTGAATTTGCTTGAGCCGACTTTAATTCTGCTTTGGCTCTTTCTAAATCATCTTGAACTAATTTTAAGTTAGCTACTGATTCTTCTACTTCCGTGGCGGTGCTAATTTGACTATTGTGATATTCCGTTTGAGTGCGTTGCAGTTCAGCCTGAGCAGCAGATGTGGCACGATTTGTTTGTTCGCTTTCTGCTTGAATCTGTCTATCTAAAGCAGAAATTTGAGCAGTCATTTGAGTTGATTGAACTGTAGATTGTTGAATATTTCCAAGAAATTGACTTTTCTTAGTTTGTAGGCGAGAGCCATCAAGTATAGCGATGATATCTCCTTGTTTAACTTGCTGATTTCCTTTTACTAAAATATCTTTTACTATCCCTTCCGTCGCAGCTTGTACTAGGCGGAGTTCTCCAGCTGGACGAATGGTAGCAGCTACTTTAACTGTGGTTTTATATTTGAGGATACTTGCAAGGGTAACGCCTGCAACAAAGGTAGCTATAAGTACCAAACCGCCAATAGTTGTCCATTTACCGATCGGAGGTAAAAAATCTTCTGGAGTAGCAGCAGCTAGAGAGTTAAGATTAATTCCTTCTGGCTGAGGTATTGCTTTTTCTACCTTGGGGAAGGAATGAGAATTTGGGACAAAAGATATATCGGCATTAGTCATAGTTAAGTAGAAAAAGACAAGTTTAAGAAGTTATAAAATTTCCAGTTGCACTTGAAGTGTGGTAAGCAAAAAGCTCTGCCTTTAGTTGTTTGAAGGAGGCAGAGCTTGAGTAACTGCATTTCTCGGTTAGAGTTGAGAAATAAGGTAGATAAATTGTTTAAGTTTTGTTAGTCTAATTTCCGTCTAATTGGTTCTCTCCCACCATTCCAGTTGCTTCTAAAGCTAGCTCACCTGCTGTGTATAGTCCAAGTGCTGTCATGCCTCCGGCCTGAGTCACTCCATTGCCTGCATTATTCAAAGTTTTTATTGTGGCATGTGAGACTACTTTTATAGCTTTCTTCCACCAACTTTTACCTCCTGTTAATTGTTCGCAGCATTCATCTGATAAGACTTCAAACAAGTCTTCTTGGTTTTCTATTGTCAGGCTTACATTTTTGTTTATAGACATGGTTTTTCTCCCCAATAAAAAAATACGAGAATTTGCTTGTTATAGATTGAGCCAGAAAAAATATTATCTCTTGGCTCTAGCTACTAATTAGATTAATCCAAAATAATGTATATGCACAGACTTGACAATCTAAATTTTGAAAGTTAGCAACCAAGATTACAATTTTTTTGCTTTTGATTCAGTATTTATTTGGAGCATTTTTATAAAATAAGCTTAGTAAGTAAATATCTGGAATTTAATTGGGTATATAGCTTTGATTCCTAAAAGTATCAAGCTTTTCAATATACAATATTTTTTATATATAAATATATAAAAAATATTTATAAAGAAATCATGAATTAGTTATAGTGTTGCAGGATTTCTTTAAAGTTATCAATAAACTTTCTAAGTTGTTTCTACCTATTTACCCTGAAATTGATTTTCTGGGCAGGTATTAATTGGCGTAGATATAGACATTACCTCACCGCGCTCAAAAATGAAAGTATATTTGCTACCTGGAAATATCTTTCTAAGCTCGACTTTATCCATTTTTCCGTTTGGGCGATCGCAAAGGTAAGCGAGCGCTAAAAAATGTGGGTTTTACTGCATACATAACATCCACAAGTCGCCTTACCACTAACTTCTATATCAGGAGATTGTTTTTCACTTTAAAGTTCTCCTTAAACATCAGAAATTAAGCATCAAACTCAATTGGCTGACCGTTGAAATGGTTATAAATGGACTCTGGGTTAAACCAGCTTGGTAGTGTACGCTCTGCATCCAGATATTCCTCCTCGTTGTCATCAAGCAAGCCACGAACAATCTTGACTCTAGACAGTGGGGTTTTACCGTTAGCTGAGAATTTCTGAATCAGAATTGTACCCGCCTCCCTCATCGCTTGTGTGCCTTCTAGATAGCTTGAATTCATGTCATTGTGGGTAATACCAGTAACATAAACTTTTGCTTTCCTAGTGTCTGTCAAATGCAGTTTATAAAACTTTTCTGCGGGTTCACCAATCAATGATTTTATGATTGTGCGATATATGCTGCATGGTGGAAATATTGTGCCAATAGAGCGCGATCGCCTCATAGATAGCTTACTCGATTTGATCCTTAACAAAAACGAAGCTACCCGCTGATTTTCCTTTTGAAAACTTAAGGGCGATCAAAAGGATTTTGGCTTTGATTTCTTTGGCTTAGAAATGTTTGACGATGGCGATCGCTAGTACAACACGGCGTAAATAAACCACCCATTCCAAATCAATGAAACGCTTATGCTGTATACCTGTTTGAATTTTGAATGCAAGAATTTTGAATTCCGCCTTGCGGTACTAGTTGTCCAGACTGATAAGCTGTTCCACATTATGACTTTGGAAAAAATCACAGTCGAGGACTTGCTCTGACGTGAAGGGAGATTGCTCAGGGAAGATAGCGATAGCTAATCCAGTTTCAATCACAGCCAGTCGTCTAGCGGTTTGATAGCTTTCATCGAAAACCCGATCAAAGTGAGGCTTTAAACTCGGACTTTCCTGGAATGCCTTTTGGACTTGCCTGCGGTGTTCAAAAATTGTGTAATGCCAACTTTTTGAGCGCTTTTCAGTTTGAATTTGATATTTGAGCAGATGCATCAGCAACACTTCCAGATTGCTCTCCAATGACCGTTTTTCACTTCTCCCCATCGTTTCAATTTCTTCAATCAGGTTGTCTAAGTCCAGTTGTGTGAAATTCTTTTGCTTGAGCAGTTCTGCTGTGGTTTGAATCCACAGGTAAAAATCTTGCTCATACAAATCTGAACCAGATGTTGTTTGAGATTGGGGCAGTTGGGCAGTCATAAGCATCTTTCGTTAACGCCGACTACACTTTATGCTAGCCCAATCCAATCACTGTTTGGTCATTTGATATGGTATTGCGTTAAAATAAGCGATCGCTATCCTAGTTAAGTAATGCCCGGAAATTCCCGGAGGTGTGATTGACCAAGTTTATTTTGAAAATTCTGTGGTTAGACGAAAACGTTGCTCTAGCAGTCGATCAAGTTGTAGGCAAAGGCACCAGTCCTTTGACTAAGTACTTTTTTTGGCCCAGAAATGATGCCTGGGAAGAGTTAAAAAAGGAATTAGAGTCCAAACATTGGATTACTGACCTAGATCGTGTCGAGTTGCTTAACAAAGCGACAGAAGTGATTAACTACTGGCAAGAGGAAGGCAGAAACCGTCCAATGGCAGAAGCTCAGTTGAAATTTCCAGAAGTTGCCTTCACAGGTAGCGCTTGATATTACAAAATTAGCTATTGTCCCGATCTACAAGCTGCCACAGTTTGATAGTCTTGTCCCGGCTGCCGCTTGCAATTAATTGTGTAACTTTGCTCACAGCAACAGCAGATACTGAGTCTACATGACCAGAGAGAGTAACAATCTCTTCTGCTGTGCTTACCTTCCAAAGTTTAACTGTTTTGTCGCAACTTGCGCTTAGGAGGGTTTCACCATCGGCAGTAAAAGCCACAGCCACCACAGACCATGAATGGCCTACTAGTGTGCAAATTAGCTGACCAGTGTTTACCTCCCACAGTTTAATAGTGTTATCATCACTACCCGTCGCCAAAATTTGACCATCAGGACTAAAAGCGACTGTCAAAACCGCCCATGCATGACCTGAAAGGGTGCCTAACAAGCTATAGCATGGGCGGTTTTCAAATTCTCTCTGGGAACTTCCTAATGCAGGTATCTGCCACAAACGAATTGTTCTGTCATAACTAGCGCTGGCTAAAAGCTGTCCTTGGGGGCTAAATGCCACTGAATTTACCTTTAATTGGTGTCTACCTATAGTGCAAATTTCTCTGCCAGTATTGACATCCCAGAGTTTGATTGTCTTATCCCAGCTACCACTAGCGAGAATCTGCCCATCTGGACTGAAAGCAACTGATTTTACAGCATGTGCGTGTCCCAAGAGGGTGCAGATTTCCTCTAATGTCTCAACCTGCCACAATTTGATAGTTTTATCATCGCTAGCAGTTGCCAGAATTTGACCATCAGGACTGAAGGTAACTGATTTTACAGCTTGGGAATGTCCTGATAAGCTAGCTAGGACTTGTTTGGTATTTAAATCCCACAATTTGATGTTTTTGTCATCACTAGCACTAGCTAAAGTGTAACCGTCAGGACTAATGGCAAGGGCATTCACACTACTTAATGTCCCAGAATGCCCAGTTAAAGTATGTAAGCATTGCCAAGGAGGATTTTGGGTCGCACCTTTGGTGCGCTGACAGCGCAACTTGGATTTTGGGTCGCAGCTTTGGTGCGCTGACAGTGCAACTTGGATGTTAAATTCCATACCCATTGCTTGCATAACTTCATTAGCTGATTGAAAGCGGCGGTTAACAACATTTTGCAGCAGCTTGTTAAGGATTTGCGCCAAGCGTAAACTCTTTGAGTCTTGTCGCCAGACATCGCTAACCTTAGTAGTAAGATATTGTTGCCAGACCCAACAATCGTTAGCAATATCATATAAATCAAAGGGAGGAATTTGGGTAAGTAAGTAAATACAAGTTACACCCAAGCTATATAAATCACTAGCAAAAACCGCTTTTCCCTTCGTTTGTTCTGGTGCAGCGTATTCTGGACTGCCAATACTGGTTTCAGATGTTAGCCGATCGATTTCTGTGAAAATTTTCGCAGTGGTAAAATCGACTATGACGAAATCCCCCTTCTTGGTAATTGGGGATCTACGAATGATATTTTGGGGTTTAATATCGCGGTGGATGATGTGGCGATCGCTCATAAACTGAAAAACTGGCAACACATCTTCTAAAAGTTGCCAAATCTGAATTTCATTAAAAGCACCTTCCTCTTCAACCATCTGAGCTAAATTAGTGCCTGCAATAAACTCCTGCACTAAATAAAAATGTCCGTTCTGCTGAAAATAATTTAATAACGCGGGAATTTGTAGATGCTTTCCTAATTCTTCTAGCTGTTGCGCCTTTTGCTGAAAAGTAATAGAAGTCTCGTATTCTTGCGATAATTTTTGAACTACGCAAGGAACTGGAGGAAACTCACCCTCATCGACAGCGAGGAAGGTTTTACAGAATCCCCCTTTACCAATCTGCTTGAGTAAACGATAACGTTCTTGTAAAAGCAAAATTTATCTACCTACAAGGTGGGCATTTTGCCCACAAGAAGATACTATCATTTGTTTTTTGTCAGGGCACAACAATGTTATGCCCCTAACTAATGTTCCTGATGTTACTTATCTACAGGAAAATTCACAACTATCGGTGGAAGACCGTTTTCTGTGGTTGGTTGTGCCTTGTTAACTACTGGTTGTGGATGCAAAGGTGTTGGTGTCAATTCACCCTTACCAGTTTGATTCCATAAAATCAAGGATAGTAGCCCATCCACTAAGCCATTATTGCTACCATTACTGCCAACTAAGATATCTGGAATCAAGCGAACATTGCGATCGCCGATAATCTGCATCAGTTGCATTGCTGTATAACCTTGTGGCCCCAAAGCTTCCACACCAGCGCGGTAGGTTTCAGCTTTGGCATTACCTGTGGCCCGAATACCTTCTGCCTCAGCAATTGTCCGGAGTTTTGTCCCCTCAGCTTCACCGTTCGCCTCTTTAATTTGGGCTTGGGCTTTGAGGTCAGCAATATGCACACTCTGCTCCGATTTCACCATCTCTTGCTGGATATTAGCCAGTGCCGTTTCCCGGACAAGTTGCTGCCGTTGGGTTTGCGCCATCTGCTGGACTTCATAAGTCTTGCGTTCTTCTTCAGCAATTTTCCGGTCTGTCTGTGTCTGCATTAACGACGCTGGTGGCTGAATATCACCAATTAGGGTGTCGATCGCTTGCACGTCATAAGCCCGTAATGCTGTTTTAATATATTCAGCAGCCTCAGATTGTCGTTCGCTCCGAGCGGTGAGAAAGTCTAGTACAGTATAGTCTTGGGCTGAGTTGCGGAAATAATTACCAATAGTTGGTTCTAAGACATGGTCTACCAGATTTTGCATTGCACCAACGCGAGAAATTACCTTTGGAGCATCTAAAGCACCCACATGGATAATTTGCGCTACTTCCAAATCAAAGGCAAACCCATCACGTGATCGCACTGTCAAGGAAGCCAGTTGAGCATCATAGCTGTGACGTTCGGTGCGATCTGACCAATTTAATACAATGTTAGTCGTTGGCACGAGTTCCATCTTCATGATCCGGGAGTTAATCGGGTGCTTACCAGGATATAGTGGTTCGACCCACACACCCTTATGTCCAGGATTCACCAAGTTACCGTGGGTGAAAGCTGCGCCACTGACATCTTGATGTGCCTTACCCACGAAAGAAATTACCACACCCACATACCCAATAGGAATTTCCGTCATCGGCACTTGCTCAACCTGGACAAACCAAGGATTCAAGTTCCAAGAACCCGAAAGCAAAGTCTGTTCTTGTAAACCTCGCCGTCCACCGCCATCAATAAATTTTTGACCATTTTGGAAGTTGTCGTGTCCCTCAATTATCGGGCCTGCGAGTTCACCGGCGGAAATTGGCAAACCATCTAAGGTTGTGACAATGCCAACTTTGTCAGATGCCAGACTGTACACCCGCAACTGTTCTGGAGTCATGCCATGAGCGCTAGCATTTGTTGCCACAATGACTTTAAACAGGGCAGTGTTGATCCGGTACGTACCAGCCGTGAGAAAACCCATTTGCCGCCCTTTTTCCCCGCCTTGGCTGAGGAATTTCCGAGCATCTTGGAAGTTGTCACAACTGACAATTTTACCCAAAATCCGCTCTGGTGGGTTGGGTAGACCATCTGCTGCCACAATCAAAGCGATTTCCCCTTGGGGAACGACAATTACCGATTCTTTCTTTACAGAATACTGCCAAGGCCAATAGCCCCAGTGCCAACCAGGAGCTAAAGTATCTGCCTGCAAGCCAGCTTCGCCATTGAGGGCAATCAAACTTCCGGCGGGGAGTCCCTGCCCGGAAAGGGTAAATTTTCTAACTATAATACCGACTTCACGTTCGCCAATTACTACAAGTCCGCCAAAGAATAGGGGGACAAATATAACTAAACCCCCGACAAGGACGATGGGGATTAATACAAAAGGATCAATTCCAGCAGCTTGATATTGAGTCCTGCTAATTTGTAACTGGGAAATATTTGGTTTGGTCTGATTTAGCTGGACAGTCGCTGAAGTAATTTCTTTTGCAGTAGTTGTTTTAACAGAGGTAGCATTGGCAGAGTGAATACTACCAGCAAGTGCTAACGTTGCTACGATAGATGCTGCTAAACGAGCTACCTTATTTTGTTTACGAGTACCAAGCAAAGATGAAAGGCTTTTCATAATTTGTGCCCAAAAGGGCAACTAATTAGTTAATTTAACACTCCACCAAAGCTTGCCTCGATTTCTTAAACTTGACGTAATTTTTTTAAAATTAATAAATAAGGAGTCAGGATTCAGAATATTCCATCCTTTTATAGTAGGACTTACGCAAAATATCTCTCAAACTCTGATTTCTCCGTGCCCTCTGTGCCTCTGCGGTTCGTTATTCCGTAACTTGTGCGTAAGTCCTATATAGATAGAGTTTTGGCACCCGTACAGAATTCATACTGAATTCTAACTCCTGACTCCTGACTTTTGAGTTCTTCTTAATAAATATTTTGTAGGTTGGAAATTGCCCAACCTACAAAGTGGAAATATAAAGTTAAATTAGACCGAACCGCCAGCAGCTTGAAACCGAGCGCGGGCCCGTTTGAAGGCTTGGGTTGCCTGAATTTGGGCTTGGCGATCGTCTGCGGAAACTTGATTCAGACGTGTTTCTGCTTGGTTGTAAGCAGTACGAGCTTCATCAAGGTTAATTTTGTCGCCACGTTCAGCGCCGTTAACCAAAATTGTCACTTCATTTTCTTCGACTTCGGCAAAGCCACCCAAAAGAGCGATCGCTTCCCAATTCTGATTTTTAGCGGCACGAACTCGCATCACACCAGTATCTAGAGCGGTCAAAAGTGGTGCGTGTCCAGTTAAGATACCTAGTTGACCAGTAGTGCTAGGCAAAACTATTTCTTCAGCCGGCGCATCCCAGACTGTTTTATCTGGGGAAATTACACGAACGGTTAATGTCATTTGTCTTTTGTCCTTTGTCCTTTGTCTTTTGTCTTTTGTCCTTTGTCTTTTGTCCTTTGTCATTTGTAATTGCCATTAGTCATTAGCCTTGAACTAATGACTAATGACTAATGACCAATGACCAGTGACCAATGACTAATGACCAATGACTAATGACTAACCTTTGATTTTTTCAGCCTTAGCGATCGCTTCGTTAATATCACCAACCAAGTAGAAAGCTTGTTCTGGTAAAGCATCTAACTCACCAGACAAAATCTTTTGGAACCCTTTGATGGTGTCTTCCAACTTCACGTACTTACCAGGAGAACCAGTAAATACTTCTGCTACAAAGAACGGCTGAGACAAGAAACGCTCAACTTTCCGCGCCCGCGCTACGATCAGACGGTCTTCTTCAGACAATTCATCTAGACCGAGAATGGCGATAATGTCTTGGAGTTCTTTATAACGTTGCAGAGTTGATTGCACCGCCCGCGCAGTATTGTAGTGTTCGTCACCGACAATATTGGGCTGGAGCATGGTCGAAGTTGAACCAAGGGGGTCAACTGCGGGATAAATTCCCTTAGCTGCCAAACCGCGAGACAGTACTGTGGTTCCGTCCAAGTGGGCGAAGGTGGTAGCAGGTGCGGGGTCGGTGAGGTCATCCGCAGGTACGTACACTGCTTGAATGGAAGTAATAGAACCCTCGGTAGTTGAGGTAATCCGCTCTTGCAGTTCACCCACGTCGGTTCCCAATGTAGGCTGATATCCTACCGCAGAAGGCATCCGACCCAAGAGCGCCGACACTTCCGAACCTGCTTGGACAAACCGGAAAATGTTATCAATAAACAGCAGCACGTCTTGCTTGTTTACATCCCGGAAGTACTCAGCTACTGTCAATCCCGAAAGACCAACCCGCATTCTCGCTCCGGGTGGTTCGTTCATTTGACCGTAAACTAGAGCAATTTTTGATTCGTTGAGGTTGTCTTTATTGATAACCCCAGATTCCATCATTTCGTTGTAGAGGTCATTGCCTTCACGGGTACGTTCACCCACGCCAGCAAATACGGATACTCCACCATGCTGGGTAGCGATGTTGTTGATCAACTCCATCATGATCACGGTCTTACCAACACCAGCACCGCCGAATAGACCAATCTTACCGCCGCGTCGATAGGGGGTCAGAAGGTCAACAACTTTAATCCCAGTCTCGAACACCGAAGGTTTGGTTTCCAGGTCGGTGAATTTGGGAGCAGAGCGGTGGATGGGTAAACTTGCCTCAGCATTTACAGGTCCCCTGTTATCTACAGGTTCGCCAAGGACGTTGAAAATCCGGCCCAAAGTGGCTTTACCAACTGGTACGGTGATAGGAGCGCCTGTATCGGTGACTTCAAAACCGCGCACTAAGCCTTCGGTGGAACTCATCGCAACAGTCCGCACCTGGTTGTCGCCCAGCAGTTGCTGTACTTCAACGGTGATGTTGATTTCCTGTCCAGCTTCGTTGGTGCCTTTGATTTTCAAAGCGTTGTAGATTTGTGGCAATTTCCCGCCGGGAAATTTAACGTCTACGACTGGGCCAATGATTTGGGTAATGTAACCAATGTTTGTTTTTTCTGCGGTTGTTACCATGCTGCGCCTAATGAGTGAAGCTAGATTTCAGATTAAGGTCGGAGAAGACATAAAATTAAGCAATGTCACCTTTCAGATTAGCACTGAACGACCCTACCTTCGCCTTAAATTGATCCTTAAGACTGGTGTCTGAGCAACCAAGGTAGGCTTGCTTGTAAAACTGTTCAAGTCAGTCAAGCAATTTTGGATTTTGGATTGCCGATAGTGTCGCGTTAGCGAGTCCACGTATTCTTACAGAGAAGCAAGCTAGCAATAGCGTCTGTCTGCGACACGCTGTTTGCGTTCGTTGAGAGCGTCTTTGGGATTGAAAAAGATCGTGAAGATAAGAATCATATCATGTCCCGTCAAAGACTTATCATTTAGACCGCAGTTCTTGCTGGGAGCTGGGAGCAGGGAGCAGGGGGCAGGGAGAAAGAGACTTTTCCGATTTTTGCACAGAGCCGGTAATCATAAGTGATTAACCGGACTTGATATCATAAACCAAAAAAGTCTAAAATTCTTAGTCAAAATAAAAACTGCTGTGCCTATTAGTATCAGGCACAGCAGCTATCAAAATGACGGTGAGAAAAAATTTAGGCTTTTATGGCAGCTTTTTGTAGCTGTTTGCGCTTGCAAAGGGAAGTAGCACTGAAAGCACCGAAGGCTAGGACACCGATTATCTCTCTTTAATCACTATCGGTAGAGAAAAATCTAAAACCCTTATTTCTCATGACTTTTATCAATTTAGACGTAGGTTGGGTTGAGGAACGAAACCCAACACCCAAAGACCTTAGAAAAGTTGGGTTTCACTTTGTTCAATCCAACCTACATTATGAATTTAATTAAATAGTAGTAAAAAGTGAGCTAAGGTCAGGCTTACATAGATATTTTTTAGCAAATAGATAAACAAAAGTTTTTAAAGTTGGGATGTTTTTTAACAGCAGCTTTATACTACTCTTGTACCCATAGGGTTTGATTAAAGTCAAAAATCAAAAGCTGCGTAAATTTGGTAACTACTGCCGTCAAGTGATGTTAATGCAGCGCTAAAATAAATGTAGTTACGACAAACTGGTGTAAGTCCACCCGCTTCATCTTCACATCTCCACCGAGCAATAGCTTATGAATTTCTCGTCAGCACGACAATATTTTTACCAGGAGATTCAGCAGTCTGACGAGCACATTGACCTAGCAAAGGCAGCTTTGTATATTGCACTAGAAGAATATCCCAACCTAGATCCAGAGGAATACCTCAATGCCCTTGATACAATGGCGTGGGAGCTTCAAGAACGCCTACCTGACTCACGATATCCTTTGCGGATAGTTCAAAGTATTAATCAATATCTCTACGAAGATTTAAAGTTTTCTGGTAATAAAATTGACTATTACGACCCACGTAACAGCTTTTTCAATGATGTAATTGACCGCCGACTGGGGATTCCCATTACCTTAGCGCTGGTTTACCTGGAAGTTGCCCGACGGATTGATTTTCCGATGGTGGGTGTGGGAATGCCAGGACATTTCCTAATTCGCCCGGATATTCCAGATATAGAGATTTTCGTCGATGCTTTCAATGACGGCGAAATAATATTTGCCCAAGATTGCGAAGACCGGCTGTCTCAACTTTATCAGCAACCTGTGACCCTACAACCAGAATTTTTAGCTGTAGTCAGTAATCGGCAATTTTTGGCAAGGATGCTGACAAATTTAAAATTTATTTACCTCAAACAGCAAGAGTTAGAAAAAACGCTGGCAGCAGTTGAACGAATTTTGTTGCTGTTTCCTGGTTTAACTTTAGAATTGCGCGATCGCGGTCTGATTTATTATCAACTGGGTAACTACCCCCAAGCCGTAGACGACTTACAAAATTATTTAGCAAAAGTTCCCGATGCTGAGGATGCATCTGTGATTCGGCGGCTACTTACCGAATTGGGTAAGGATGAGTAGGGAGTGAGGAAGAGGCAGGGAGCAGGGAGCAGGGAGCAGGGGGCAGGGGGCAGGGAGCAGGGAGCAGGGAGCAGGGAGCAGGGAGCAGGGAGCAGGGAGCAGGGAGCAGGGAGCAGGGAGCAGGGAGCAGGGGAGGCAGGGAAAGCAAGGGAAGAATAATATATTCCTGACAAATGACAAATGACAAATGACAAATGACTAATTTTGTTCTTCTGCAACTCGCTTGAGGCGGCGCAGTTGGGCTTGCATATCTTCTTTTGTCCAAGACGCAGCAAAGGTGTTAAAACCCCAACTAATTAAAGGGTTAGGGATATCGTACTCAAAGCGGTTGAGTAGGCGCGTTCCCTTTTCTGTTGGCTGACATTCCCAGCGATCGCGCCCTTGAAAAAACCCCTGAAATTCCCAGACTACCAAACCCGGTTGTCGTTCTACAACTACGCTATTCAACGTGGGTTTGAGTAGAGGAATTTGAATGATAAAACGACTTTCACTGCCAACATCGGTACTCCAAGCTTCGCCCACAGGTTCGCAACGCAGGACGGGGTTGAGCCAGCGGTGCATGAGAGCTAAATCGCTAATACAGCGCTCCACCACTCTAGCTGTAGCATTAATTTGAATCAATTGTTCCAAAACTTGGGACATTCCACATCTTTAGTGCTGTTGCTGCAATTAGAGTAACGCAAAATTTTGGGGAATGGGGGATAAGGGGGACAAGGGGTAGGGGAGCAGGGGAGCAGGGGAGAAGTAGCACTAAGTCTTTCACCTCTGCCCCTTTGCCTCTTGTGCCCAATGCCCGTATATTAAATCAAATATGAGTAAATATGTATGTTTTTACTGGTAAATTGATAGGCAAAACACTGACTCAGTGTTTGCGGCGAATACTTAAGCATAATTCCCGAAAACCATGAACACAACTTGGCAAGAAATAACCCAGGTGATGTCTACGACGGGCTACCCCTACGGAGTTAGTTTATCCACGAGGGTGCAGCAATTTTTGGCACAATCGCCCAGCCTGCAACCGGCGCAACCAGCAGTGAATCAAGGAATCGCTGATGTACAAGGTATTGTTCAACAGTTGATTTTATTTACGCCCCGTCTGCTAGGGGCAGTGGCAATTTTGTTAGTAGGTTTGCTAATTGCCTTCGGCGTAGCCGCACTGACGCGAGGAATCCTCAATCGCACAAATATAGATAACCGCATTGCCGCAGGGGTAACGGGTCGTCAAGATGTTCCCCAAGTAGAGAAATTAATCTCCAGCTTAGTATTTTGGAGCATTATCCTACTGACGGCAGTAGCTGTTTTACAGGCATTAGATTTAGAGGTAGCCTCTCGACCTTTGAATAATTTTCTCAATCAACTTATTGGCTTTTTGCCAAAGTTGGTTGGTGCGGGAATCCTTTTAGTAACCGCCTGGTTTTTGGCGACCATTGTGAAGATTATCACTGTGCGCTCATTACAGGCATTTAACCTGGATGAACGTTTAAATCCAGAACCAGAAGACAGGGCACCCAGCCTCAATCAGCTTTCTCTGAGTGAGACGATTGGCAATGCTCTGTATTGGTTTATATTTTTACTGTTTCTCGCTCCAGTTTTGGATACTCTCGGACTACAGCAGGCTCTACAACCAGTACAAGCTTTAATTACAGAAGTTCTGCTCATTCTGCCGAACATTTTAGCGGCGATATTAATTGCTGTAGTTGGCTGGTTCATAGCTAATGTGGTGCGGCGGATTGTGACGAACTTGCTGGCGACAACTGGTATAGACCATTTAGGTAGTCGGTTGGGATTCTCTTCTAATGCGGGGGTGCAACCTCTATCGAGTATTATCGGCACAATTGTCTATGTTTTGATTTTGATTCCTGTGGCGATCGCAGCGCTGAATGCCTTGCGAATTGATGCGATCTCAATACCTGCGATCGCCATGCTGCAACAGGTTCTCAATGCCCTACCTGCCATCTTTACAGCCGTGGCAATTTTGATTGTTGCCTATTTTGTCGGGCGGTTTATCGCGGACTTGGTTACAAGTATCCTCACCAATTTAGGGTTTAATAACATTTTCACTATTTTGGGTCTGACAACACCCAGCAGACGAATTGTAGTTTCAACACAACCAACAGTTGAGCCTACTCCAACCCGTACTCCATCGGAAATTGTAGGCATTGTTGCCTTAGTGGGTATCATGCTGTTTGCCACAGTGGCGGCGGTGAATATCTTGAATATTCCAGCCCTGACAGCATTAGTGTCTGGGATTGTGATTATATTCGGGCGGATTTTGGCCGGATTGGTGATCTTTGCCATTGGCTTATTCTTGGCAAATTTGGCTTTTAACATCATTACCAGTTCCGGCGAACGCCAAGCCCAGATTTTGGGACAAGTGGCGCGGATTGCAATTATTGCCTTAGTTTCTGCAATGGCACTGCAACAGATTGGAGTTGCCAGTGATATTGTAAATTTAGCCTTTGGACTTTTACTAGGTGCGATCGCAGTTGCTATTGCCCTAGCTTTTGGTCTTGGAGGGCGCGACATTGCACGAGAGCAAGTTCAAGAATGGCTAAACTCTTTCAAAAGTAGAAACTAAAAATTGATGAAGGCGCAATTTCGTCTGTAAATCTGGAAAAGTGCAGCCGTAAGCATCAATAGTCCAGAAAATCTTTCGGCAATTTTGCTTAAGAGGTTGAAAGTTAGAGCTTAGAAACTCGGAGTTTGAGTAGAGAATTTGACGTTTTAAGTTCTGAAGCTCAAGTTCCGAGTTTTGAAGCTCAATTTAATCGTATTTTCCGAGTCACCTTTTTTAGCTGCGTAAGTGAGAAATCCTTTAGTCTTAAGGAAAGCTGGGGATAAAGCAAGGACGCCTGCGATCGCAGTACCCCATCGCAGTAACAGTGGATATAACTGTCAAGACTTTACTTTAATGGGCAAACCCAGTACTTTCTTATAAGAAGAAATTAAGAAAAAAGGATTAAATATAAATAATAAATTATTAGATCCGAGAAGTTTACTTTGTATGAAGAATTATTATGCTATTGAGGCTATAATAATAATCCCATTATCTAAACAGTTAAAAACGAATAGAACCTTTTTTATTAAATCAGTAAACCTCAAACCATGAGACTATTGTTTAATACTTTGTATGAGCACTACTGTTAGTATATTTGCTATTTGCAACCTTATGGATTGGACTGCATAGGGTCATCTTGTCCCTAGTCGGATAGTACAGTTTTTGAAAGTAACATACACAAACAATATAAAGTGAATACTATCTCTTTAAAAACTTTGGAAGTAAATTCGTCATGAATGCTGAGGTGTTTCTTAGTTTGAAAAAGAGAAACTGGAGCAAACACTCTACAGCAGAAATTAAAGGTTACTAAAACATGGATTTTATCAATCAAGCACAGAATTTGGCAGATACGGTTAGAGATAAAGCTCAAGAAGCAGCCAACAATGTAGTAAACGGGATGAATGAGGTAGTTGATGGAATCAAGAATGCTACTAGCGATATAACGACTTCAAGTATCCGTGCAGTTAATGATTTACAAAGTTTGTCAACCACCGCAACACAATCAGGTTTTCAAACTGTTCAAAATGTTAGTAAAACATTTCAACAAACTGCTGTTGGAGTTGCCGCATCTAGCATGGTTATGGCTGATGCTTTGCAAAATTTACCAACGACAGCTGCCGAATTAGCCCAAGAAATGCCCAAGATTGCAAACAGGCTGAGATATCGTGCTGGTGTTCGGGTGGGAGACTTACCTCGCTCTGATGCAGATGTCATGAAGCTTTTTGAGAAAATTCCTGGCACATCAAAGCTTGGAGGTAAAGAATATACAATTCGTCAATTTCTTAGAGATAAGCATGGTAGCCACATCAATCCACGTTCCCAAGGTGGATCGAATGCTGCTGATAATATCCTTTGGGAAGTAGGTGTTGATAATCTCCGCCGAGGAGCTAAAGTCATGACCGTTGGCGAACAGTTTTATATTCGGGTTTATAATGCGGTAGATTCAATTGTCAGCAATTCTGGGACAATCGCGAAACTTGGGATTACTGCAACGGGAACAGCTATTCTCACTCAGGTTGTAGTAACGGCGATTTCCTACTCTTTGGATCTTTATCGAGGCGACATTACTGTTGAAGAGTATCAAAATCTAATTTTTGAAGCAGCAAAAGCAGCAGGTATTGCGACACCAATTGTTTTTTTGGTCTTGATAGCTGTGTTAGCTTTATTTCCAGAATTTACAGTTATTTTGTCAGTACCAGTCGTTGTTGCAGGCTTCAATGCTTTATTTGGTATTAGTATTGCTACACCCATCATTCAATCGCTAGTTCGTCATGTCGAAGCTGGAGGTTTAGGCATAGAAACTGCTGATGCTTACAAAACTGCGTTTGATGGTTCTGCGCTCTGAAATCATATCATGTCCGGTTAAAGACTTATTATTAAGAAGGCAGGGGGCAGGGGGCAGGGGGCAGGGGGAGAAAGAGTTTTCAGATTTTTGCACAGATGCAAGAATCATAACTAATCAGCCGGACATAAAATCAGCTATTCCAAATTGAAAATGCATAATTAGGGTGGGTATCTCGCCTGCCCGTAGCCAAATGCAGGCTTTTGAGTCCATCTAACAAGATTGGATAATTGATTTGTTGTAAACTTCTAAATAATCAATAAAATCAGGTGCAACCTTTAGAGCTGATTCGTAAAGAAAATTTAAACAGAAGTGAATTTGGTTTTACTCAGGTTATGGGCTAAATCGAGTGTAGTTATGCAGAGTTGCGGAATTTCTGATAAAAAAATGTATATTCGGTTACATAGGCAGAGTAATAATAAATTTTGTCCCCTCACCAGGTACTGACAAGCAGTTGACTTGTCCGTTGTGTTTGTCAACAATAATTTGGTAGCTGATCGCTAATCCCAGCCCGGTTCCCTTACCTACGGGCTTGGTTGTGAAAGATTGCTCAAAAATTCGAGATTGCACCTCGGTAAGCATACCGGGGCCGTTATCTTGGATGCAAATTGTGACGGTTTGTTGTTGGGGATCAACCGATGTGGTAATGGTGATGATATTCTCGCAAGCAGCAATCTCTCGATCGCAATGGTTTTGATGGAGTTCATCAAATGCATCAATGGCATTGGCGATGATATTCATGAATACCTGGTTCAGTTGTCCGGGATAGCAACTGATTGGAGGTAAGTCACCGTATTGTGTTACAACCTGGATTTTAGTGCGATCGCCATTGCCTTTGAGTCGATGTTTCAACAGCATTAAGGTGCTATCAATTCCTTCGTGAATCTGAAACTCCACCTGAGATGAAATATCTGCGCGAGTAAAAGTTCTCAAAGAGAGACTGATCTCTTTAAGACGGGTAATTCCTTGGTGCATTGATGCCAGTAGTTTCGGTAGATCCTCTGTCAGATACTCCAAGTCAATTTCTTCAACAAGCTCTTGAATTTCCTGGTTTGGCTGCGGTAGCTTCTGCTGTTGCAGGTTCACCAGGCGAAGCAGATTATTTACATGTTCCTTAATATAAGATAAATTTCCGCCAACAAAACCAACCGGATTATTAATTTCATGACCAATACCTGCAACCATCTGCCCTAAAGTGGACATTTTCTCACTCTGGATCATTTGTAGTTGGGTTTGCTGTAACTGCTGTAAAGATTGAGTTAATTCTGTGGTGCGTTCTTGCACCCGTTCTTCTAATGTACGGGTGAGATGGGAAATTTTTAGGTGTAACTTTAAACGGGCAATGACTTCTTCCTGTTGGAAAGGTTTGGTAATATAGTCAACCGCACCTATTTCGAGTCCGGCCACCTTGTCTGTAGAATCGGATAGGGCAGTCATGAAAATTACTGGAATATTCTGAGTAATGGGATTGGTTTTCAGTCTGCGACAAGTTTCAAATCCATCAATACCTGTCATCATTACATCTAAGAGAATCAGATCGGGATGAGCATATTCTGTTTGTTCGATCGCTGACTCTCCATCTGTTGCCATCAGCGCTTTCCAGCCACATCTCTGAATTGCTTCAGATAACACCTTGAGATTGTTTGGATTGTCATCCACTAACAAAATATGTATGGGTTTCGAGAGAGGAACAGCGATCATGGATGTAACTCCGTTGTGACAAATGATTTGAGAAACTTACGGATTTTTCCAGTTTGGAAATTGGCAGTGAGTTTGCTTAACTCTGTTGCAAAAGGAGCTAGTTGACTGTTTTGCTCAATTAGTTCTTTTAACATTCCCTCAATCGCCGAGATATCTCCCATCATTGCCAAATGATAGAGTTGTTGCAAAACATCTTGGGATGGTAGTACCCATTCACTAGCACCGATCTGCTCACCTTTGGGAGGTGAAGATTCGGCATACATCCATTCCACTCCCAACAGCGATCGCAGTCTATTGAGTAATTCCTCAATCTGGAGAGGTTTGGGTAGGAATGCTGTTGCCCCTGCCTCTAAACTCCGCTGACGATTTGACTCGAAAACGCTGGCACTAGAGACGATAATCGGAATAGAACAGGTTTGTGGATTCGCTTGCAGGTGAACCATTAACTCAAAACCATCCATATTGGGCATGGCTAAATCGAGCAGAATCACATCTGGATTGTGTTCAATTGCCACCTGTAGCCCATGTTTGCCATCGGTTGCTTCTAGGGTTCGACAGCCAATTTCTTGCAGCAGATTGGTCAACATAGAACAGTGGTTGCGATCGTCATCGACGATCAGAATTTGAGGCGCACTACCCTGAATCCCGGTAATTTTTTGGGGAGTTGGAGTGTAATCCGTTGTAGACATCGCTCCTCCACGCCAGTCATGAGCGAGTGGTACTGATACTGTCAAATCCAGCCAAAACAGACTTCCTTCGCCCAGGTGACTCTGCACCTGAATTTGGCTCCCCATCAATGCTGCAATTCTTTGGCTAATTGCCAATCCCAAACCAGTACCTTCAGATCGTTGCCCTGCTTCACCCACTTGCTCAAACGGCAAAAAGATTTTCTCAAGTTGCTCTGGTAACATCCCAATACCCGTATCTTCAATCTGAAAACGAATATTTTGATGTGTCATTTGTCCATTGTCATTAGTGAGCCACTGCGTTGGACGGGTTTCCCGGCTTGTAGCAAGTGGCGTCATTTGTTTAGACTCTTGACCAATGACTTCCACTTTGAACGTTACGCTACCGCTATTTGTAAATTTGATCGCGTTGCCCAGTAAGTTAATTAACACTTGCCGCAGCCGTTTTTCATCGACTTCAATGGCAAGTGGTAGGCGATCGCTAATTAAGATATTAAATCCAATCCCTTTCTGTTCAGCCCGGATACCACAAATCTCAGTTACACCATGTAAGAAACTGGGCAGATGGACGCTGGTTACAACCAAATCCAATTTCCTCGCTTCTATCTTCGAGAGATCGAGAATGTCATCGATCAGCATCAAAAGATGCGAGCCACATTGGTAGATAATGCTAACTCCTTCTAGGTTTTTAGCTGTCATGTTTGGCGATCCTTTTAGTAGCTGGGCAAAACCAAGGATGCCATTTAGAGGTGTGCGTAGTTCGTGGCTCATATTGGCGAGAAACTCACTCTTGGCCTGATTGGCAGCATCGGCAGCTTGCTTTGCCTCGACTAATTCATGAGTTCGTTCTTCGACTTTCGTCTCTAGGGTTTTGGAATAATCTAATAGTTGACTGTTGGCAATTTCCAATTGGCGATTTGTTTCTTCTAACTTCCGCTGTTTATAGGCATTAGTTGTTGCAATCACACTTCCGATAAACGCCGCTAAGGTGGGTGTTACCGGAATTAAAATACCATACAAAAACATCCCATAGCCACTCCATATACAGGCTCCACTGATGCCTACAGTTGCCCAAAGAATTTTGCCGCCGGGAACCCGCAGCTTGCTACTGGATAATAACCAACTACCTGTAGAACCAATGACAGACCACAAAACAATCCAGAGTG
Organism: Nostoc sp.; assembly: GCF_036917415.1. GTDB lineage: Bacteria > Cyanobacteriota > Cyanobacteriia > Cyanobacteriales > Nostocaceae > Nostoc. The sequence continues at coordinate 61,858 of NZ_JBALDJ010000110.1, forward strand.
ATAAAGAAATGCCAGAAACACCATGCAGACTGGCTTCTCCTGTTTTTGCTCCTCGTACTAATTGATGAGCAATATTCGCATGAACAACCACACCTGGAGTCGGTTTTTGAGCAGATATCCAAGAAGAGAAGGGTGTGCTGAAGAAATCATTGGTACTGGAGGCAATTGACCCAATAAATACCATGCGATCGCGCATTAAATCTGCTGGAATTCTCCCTGCTAAAACATCGCGCATCGCAACTGTCCGAAATGCGGCATCTGTTCCATGCCAATTCAGCAGAATTTGATAACCTCCTAAATCGGCATCGGTATAACCTGCTTCTTGATTTTGCAGTGGTAAGTAAATTTCCTTACCCAACTGAAACTTTTGCTGTTGAGGGTCAATACTTTCTAAGCTAATTTTTTCAGCTTCGAGGTATTTTAGAGCTACAAGGGTTGCCAGTCCAGCTTTAATGGTGTTTTTCTCTTTGGCATCTTCAGCTGTCAGCAGGGCGCGACGTACAAAGCGATCGCCATCCAACACTAAATCTGCTAATCCTACCCGATCCTGTTTTTTCAATTCCGGTGGGGGATTGACGCGTTCGCCAGTAATTTTCTCAACTCCGATCAAATTGGGAGTGTTGCGAAAAACTTGAACAAGTTGCTCGTGTCCGCTTCCTTCCGGTAAATCTCGATAGAGATCCAAGCCAATGGCGCGGGGCTGCTGCGCCCGGATTTTTTCTAGTAATCGTGCTAGCGCCCAGTCTGGAACTGGCCATTTACGCACCGATTGGATATCGCGCTCATCGATTGTCACAATTACAATCTCATCAGCGATCGCCACAGGCGATCGCTGACGAACCCATTCGTCGCGAATTTTCCATTCCGGTAAATTAAAAAGCCCCAACGATTGCCCAACCATAACCGTCAAGGCAACGCTAGGAGTAATAATCAAAACGCTGCGAGTGTGTTGAATAAAAGCTTGGAATCTGTGCCACATATTTGTGCTATACAATGGGGACTGGGTGGAAGGAAGAAAAGAGGGACAAAGAGAATAATTACTTTTAACCCAATACTTCTCTACGAGAGGCTGCGCTCAGTACAAGTGCCCAATACCCAATGCCCAAATTGGCATTAGTTAGTAGATGCTAATAAGTTCGCTGTTACAATCTCCTTCAAACTCACTGAGGATAGAAGTTCTTCCCATTGTTGGCAAAGAGATGCATTGTTAGGTTGGGTGGTGTATATCGTTGCAAGTGTTGCCACACAATCATACCAAACACCGTTTTTACCCAAAGCAGTAGCCCGCTTTAGAGGATCTTGCTCTTGGATTGCTGTTGCCAACTCAGCGCTGGGCTGGATACGCTGAACCCAACCATCGACGTAAGGCGTACTTGGACTGAGTTGCCCATCTACTTTGAGTGCTAGGAACCATTGATAGTTTTTGCCAACAGCTAAAGCGGGTGCATCGGCTGGTAATTTGATCGCGATTACCCCAGTTTTCCCTGCAACTGAAATGTTCATCTGATGTTGCATATTGCCAGCTTCATCCTTAAGGCTGAATACTGCTTCTTGGGCATTGGAAGCCGGGAGATACACCAATATTGTGGGACGTTCAGACACTGTTGTGCCATAGAAGTTTTGGGGCAACAAGGCAATTAGTTCTGCTGGTTGTGTTGTACTTGTAGTCAATGGATTCAAGTAGTAAGTACCAACGCGAGAACCACCCGCACTTGCTTGTTGGGGAGCGCCTTTGCCTGCGGCAGGTGTAAAGAGGTTGCCGCGAGAAGCTCCTCCAGTTGCCTGTCTGGGCGTACCTTTGCCTGCGCTAGGTGTAAAGAGGTTGCCGCGAGAAGCTCCTCCAGTTGCCTGTCTGGGCGCACCTTTGCCTGCACTAGGTGTAAACATACTACCGCGAGAAGCTCCTCCAGTTGCCTGTCTGGGAGAGCCACTGTTGGTAGGCGGGGTAAATGTAACAGCATAGGCACTATTCCATGCACTGCTAGCGATCAGAGCGATGACGCTCAATGTACTAGCTAAATATCGACGTTTCATGAGGTTTTACCTTATGTAATTGAAATGTTATACAAACAAAATACGTTTCTTTCGACTATGGTCAGAAGCTCGGAGAATAAGTCCAAGTGACAGTAAATTCAGAGAACTTATACTAGAAGTATAGGCGAGCTTTAGCCAAAACGCTGTAAAAAATAACCTAAATTATTTGCGATAAAGTCCGTTTTATTACTTAGTTAAATCCAGTTGCCGATCAAAACAAAGCCAGACCAAAAGAACGGCTCGTGGAAATCAGTTTGGCGAATTAGGCTAATTTGTGCTTGTCTTAGTGCTTCGGCTTTAGTGATTTTGGGTTGTCGTAGTTGATCGTAGAAGCGAGTCATGAGCATCGCTGCTGCCCGATCTTTGACGGGCCATAGGGTGGCGATAGTTGAGCGAGCGCCGGATTTGACAGCCAAGCCCGCCAATCCCAGGACGGCGCGATCGTCTCCTGCTGCTGTATCGCAGGCACTTAGTACCAGCAACTCGATGGCTTTTGATGGATCGCTACCCCGATTTTTCAGGAGTTCAGATAACTCTTTAACGTTGACTTTTCCATCCCAAGTCAGCAAGAAGGTATCTTCAAGACGGGAACTAAACTGTCCGTGGGTTGCTAGGTGGACAATACTTGCACTACTGGATTTCATCCGTTCAGCAAGGGCTTGACTGGTAAATTTCTGGTTGAGCAACACAGAGGACGATACCGCCTTGGAGATTTGTTTCACTTCTGATTCCACGGCGGGCAAAGCACTAAAGCCAGCGCGAGATTGGCTAATGCCACCGACGATCGCATTGATGTGGTTTTGATGAAGCGATCGCGTCGCCATCAGTTGCAATCCTGGTGAGAGCGCCACAGCATACTTTTCGATCAGATATTGCTTACCGTCAAAAAGAGCTGCTATGGGAATGTTCCGCAACCGACCATCCAAAACAAACACCAATGTCTTAGTATCAATAAATGCTCGATCTGCTTCCTCTGAACGAATCAACCAATCATAAATCTGTTGGGACAATTGATCTCGGTTTTTGGAATCTGAGACAGGGTTAAGAGCAACCAAAAAGTTGTCCAGAGTCTGCTCAATTTCAGCTTGCGATTTGTGAGTGACATAGAAACGGAGTGGTTGCCCTGCTTTGGAGAGAATTACTGTTAAACGATCTGGCAGGATGATGGGATAAACGACGGTAGCAGTGGGATCAACTCGATCGATTTGTTGAGTTCTATCTAAACAGGCTTCTCGAAAAAAGTTATCGAGTTCGGCAATTTGGAGTGCCTCAATCAATTCACGGGCTTGTATAAGTTCTGCTTGACTCGGTTGATTCTCTAGAAGTAAATCAACCAGTTCCCGGTAGACAGGCTCCACACTGGTGCGAAAAGAGAACTGGACATCAGGGTTGATAGCTACCAAATCTCCCCGCAGTGCCTTTAAGGCATTGACTGCTTCTGTATAAGCAGTAATTGCTTTTGGGCGATCGCCTTGTTGCTTATACAACTGTCCCACCTGCCAAGCAGATTGAGCAATGATATCGTTAGCTTGGAGTTGACGGGCAATATCGAGGGATTTCTGAGTTAACTCCTGTGCTTCAGATAACTGCTGTGTACGACGATAGAGTTTTCCCCACTGATGTAATGCATAAGCTTCGGCTTGAGTATCCTGAATTTGCTGTGCAGATTTGACTGTGACTGCCATCAGTTGCGCCAAATCTTTCAGCGGTAGAATTTGGTCAGAATTTGACTGATGATTGAGGGTGGCAACAAAATTGGTCGCTGCGTAGAGGGAGGTATGACTGGGGGGTAGTTCCCGGAGTTGTTGGAGTAGTTGAGGTACAAGTGGAGCAGCAAACTCCAGTTTGTCGTAATTGAGGAAAAGTTTAAACTGAGCTAAACGCGCTTGCAATCGATCGCTTGGGTTAGTGGCTAAGAGTTGAGCCTGTTCAAAGTAATCTAATGCGGCTTCCGGATCTTGCAAATCAACGGCAGTTTGGCCCAGTCCGATCAGAATAGAACTTAACTGGGGTTGGGCTGAAATTTGGCGAGCGATCGCTAAACTTTGCTCTAAAACCTGTTGACTTTTGCTATCGCCAATCATTTGCAGGGCTAAACCAAGCGATCGCAATCCGCTAACTTTGATTTCCGAATCTGGCATTGCTAAGAGCTTTTGAGTCAGCACCTCCAACTGCTGTTTAGAACGGCGATAAAATCCCAAACTTTGTAAAGCTTGTGCCTGGTTGATTTGACTACCCAAGCTGCCCATCTTGTCGCCTGCTTGCTCATAATATTTTTGAGCTTGTTGCCAACTTTCGAGGGCAGTTTCGGCTTTGCCAGTATGCAATTGCAAATTTGCTTGGGTATTGAGTGCTTGTGCCCAAAGAATTGCATCAGCAGAGGGAATAGAGGTTTGCAATAGTTTCAGACTTTGCTCAATAGACTGTTGGGCTGCTTCCCATTGATTAAGTTCCTGTTGTGCCAGTGAGAGGTAACTTAAACTTAAAGCTTCGTTGAGGCGATCGCTTTGGGTATGATACTGTTGTGCTGCCGTTTGCCAAATGGTTACTGCATCTGCAAAGCGTCCTGCGTGGTAAAGGTTGCGTCCCTGTTCTAGCCAATTGTTCGACACATTCAGGGTAGAAGTTGTTGGTATTTGCAGAGATGCTCTCGCAGGTGTAATTGTAACTGCCAAACACAAGCTCAAAATACTTAGACTGATATATAGCCAACGACGTAGTTTAATTTGGAAGGTCATAGATAGTTATTGATGGTTTAAAAGTTTGTTTAGTCAAGTAATTGCGATCGTGATTTACTCGATTGCAGGGTTCCTATGGCAACTAATTTTTCACAAGTGCAGCACAAGTTAACTGGGGCTGTATATTTTGTGCGGGGGATTGTGCCGCAATTAGTTCAACTTTGCCATTAGGATTACGATGCCAAAAAGTAGCTTGGATAAGCATCTCTGGGGATGGGGGAATTTGGGCTACCACTTCACCCGTTTTGCGATAAGGAGACAAATCGCGCACATCGTCCCAAGGGCGTAGCTGTAGCCCCTCGTAGACATCGCTCCCCACTTTTTCTGTGGGATTTTGTGGCACACCACCCCGTCCCGTGGCGACAAAACTACTACCATTTGTATTCGCACAACCTGTAGCAATTTGCTGTGATGGATCAGTTATATTCTCTGGTAATTGCACTAAACCAGAGTTGGGGTCAACATCGGGGCTAGTAATTTGCACGTTTCCGTTGACCCCAAACTGGGAACTGGCGGTGATGTCATTCTCGCTTGTGAGTTGGGAGCGAAACTTCAGCCCAAAGATGCCCTGCGTCGTGATTTGGATATTGCCCCCCTGACCATTCACGGCGTTGGCAACAATATCGCTATTTTCAAAGCCAGTAATGATTGGTGCATTTATTGTAATGTTGCCACCTTTACCGCTTCCCGCCGCTGTAGTGGTAATGATACTTTGATGGCGCAGCAAGAGAAGTTTTCCGAGGTTCAGGTTGATATCACCTCCCCTACCGGATGCGGTTGTAGCCGTGACTATACCTTGTCGGTCAAGTATTACACGATCGGCATTGATGACTAACTGTCCTGCATTCCCGCTGCCTTGATTTTCCACGCCAACAATGCCGCGATCGCTAACATACAAAAGTGGTGTATTCAGGAAAACATCTCCTGCATTCCCACTGAGAGGGAAAGCAATATTAAAAATTCTTCTAGTCGAAGCATTAGCAGCTGAGGCAAGTCTGCTCTGATCGCCAGCGATCGAATTCACCCCACTGACTTCGATGCGATCGAGCGCTGTGACGCTTATTCTACCGCTATTTCCAGCAGCAACGGTAGTGGCATTCACAACACCGCCATCGCGGAGCGTCAGCCTTGAAGTCGTAATATTGAGATTGCCACCATTCCCTTGAGTAAAGGCAATAGAACTTACCGCACTCGGAATCCTAGTCAGTGGGTTTTCTCCAATCAACTCAATCCACTCATTGGCATGAACCGTAATGTTCCCCGCCGCTGCTTTGCTTAATGGAGTATTGGTAATTACACCGCCATTAGTCACCCTGAGTTGATTGGTTGAAACTGTAATATCACCTCCCCTTGCAGACCCCAAGCTTTTCACACCGATCAGACTAGCCAGATTCGGATCTACAGCAGACCATCCGTCTAGCGTTGTCAGACCTGAGACATTCACGCTGATGTCGCCACCAATGCCCGCCCCAAAGGTTCTCGCAGCAATTTCGCCACCGTCTTGAATCTGCAATTTTTTGGCAGAGACCAGAATGTTGTTGCCATTACCACTGCCTAAATTGTCGCTAATCAGTTGACTGTTCGCAAACCCATAGCCTCCTTTTTGCCCCAGAGTTAATGTCTCACTTGCATTCACCACTAAATTGCCGAGTCCTGCACCGCCAAAATTTTCTAGAAGGGCAACAGACCCCTCTAACACGCTAATATTCTGTCCTTGGAGCCGTAGCGATCCTGCAGGTGATCCACTTGCATTGACGAGTGCTTGCTGGGACAACTGAATGTTTGCAAATTGGGAGATATTGCTATAGTCAAACTGCCATCGGTCGGATGTCGTGTTGATGTTGACAATCCCTGCCTTGCTACTGCCGAGTTCGATGTGTCCCGAAGGTGCAGCAACAACCCCACCGACTAAGTTGATTTCTTTGCCAATCAGGGCAAGGGTATTACCGGGTTGAACCGCTAATCCAACTGGATTGCTGCTCTGATCTATGGGTGTTACAAGTCCTCTTGTTAACCGATGTCCGGTGTTTTGCACGGTAATTGCCCCCGGATTTTGCCCCATCTGCAAACCGATGGGTACACTCATTGTTAATAATGGTGGACTACTCGGATTTATTGCATTAAACTCCGTCGCATCGGCAAACTTAATACTACTTGCCGTCGTCCCCACAAATGAGCCGCCAATATTCAATGAAGCATCTTTACCAAAAACAATCCCTGCCGGATTCATTAAAAACAAACTCACAGGATTATTACCGTTGAGAGTTTGAATTAATCCGTTAATATCGGAAACATTTCCACCCGTCACGCGACTAAATATAGTTGTAATATTGGGCGTGTTAGTTAAATCAAAGCTTGCTGAACTACCATTTGGTACAGAAAAATTAGTGAAACTGTGAAATAAATTATTACCTTTTTCAATACCGTTAAGAATATTAAAGTTATTACCGTTTTGGTTGACAATAGTGTTTGTAGTGCCATCGGATGTTACCTGAGCTAAAGCCGATCGCATCATCCCTGGAGTTAACAATCCACTTGTTAATATAAATATAAAAGCTACGGCTCTGATCACAAAGAAACTTCCTCTTCTTCTGATTTCAAGTTAGTATTCCCATTCAGGGCATTGTTAATCACATGATTAACTTTTAGTCACAGCCGCACAGGTTAATGGTTGTTGCACCTGAGCAGAAGATTTATCTGCAATTAACTCAATTTTTCCTTGAGCGTTACGATGCCAAGATGTAGCTTGGATAAGGGTTTCTGGGGAAGTGGGTATTTGTGCCATGATTTCGCCAGTTTTGCGGTATGCAGTTAGATTGCGGACATCAGACCAAGGGCGATCGCTCCTCACTTCTTGAGTTGGATTTTGCGGTATTCCACCCCGTCCCGTTGCTACAAAACTACTACCTTGATTTGCAGAACAACCTGTAGCAATTTGCTGCGATGGATCGGTTACATTTGCTGGTAGTTCAACTAAACCAGAATTGGGGTCAACATCGGGGCTAGTAATTTGCACGTTTCCGTTAACTCCAAATTCAGAACTGGCGGTAATATCGTTCTCTAATGTGAGTTGAGAACGATATTTCAATCCAAAAATTCCATGAGTTGTAATGTCAATATTGCCACCCCGTCCTTGAACAGCATTGGCAACAATGTCACTGTTTTCTAAGCCTAGAATAATCGGTGAATTGATGAGAATGTTACCACCGTTACCCGCATCACCTGCGGTTGCAGTCACGTTGCTACCATGACGCATCACTAAGGTGTTAGCTTGGAGACTAATACTGCCACCCTCACCTGATTTAGTAGCCCCAGTAATGCTGCCAGTGCGATCGAGAGAAATTGTATCCGCATTGACGTAAAGGTTGCCCGCATTGCCAATTCCTTTATGCGCGACCCCAACGGTTCCACCATCCGTAATTTGCAGGCGCGAGGTGTTAATAATCAAGTCACCGACTGTACCTGTGGGAAAATCTGGTAACCGAAGCAGATTCCGCAAGAAAGCAGGGAGGACTTCAGCGTTGGTCACAAGTCGGCTGGGGAGACCCGATTGAGCACCCACACCACTAACTTCAATGAGGTCAGAAACGTTGACCACTAAATTGCCTGAATTACCACTGGCAATGGTGGAATCAGCTACAACAGCACCATTCTGCACGCTCAATTTGCGGGTATTGATCGTGACTTGACCCGTATTGCCTAAGCTGCCTGTACTCGCCACAATCTCACTGGAAAACAGATTGATCGGGTTCTCGCCTAACAATTTGATCGACTGGGTGGCGTTAACGGTGACATCGCCCCCTGCTCCGATGCCCTGGGTGCTCACGAATATCCCACCGCCATCTTGAGCTGTGAATGTCCCCGTTAAAACTTGAACATTTCCTCCCCGCCCAGAACCAAAGGTGGTTGCCTCCAGAATACTCGACAAACTGGGGTTTGTCGGCGAAATCCCCAGCATTTCAATCGCATCCACGGCGGTAATAGAAATTCTGCCTCCAGCCCCAGCCCCGAAGTTATAGGAGGTGAGAGCGCCAGCATCTAATATCTGCACGCGGGGCGCAGACACCACCAGATCGCCTCCCACACCAGTCCCCAAATTCTCGGAACGTAAAAAATTGAAAGCAAAGCCAAAAGTCCCCCAACCTCGCATCTCAAACGACTCACTGGCATTGACGACAATATTCCCACTGGTTTGATTGCCCTGCGTTGTCAATAAAGCAACCGAACCACCGCTCAGGCTAACATTCCGACCGAGTAAGTGGATGGCACCCGCAGGGGCACCGCTGGCATTGACAAAGGCTTTGGACAACTGGATATCGCCAAACTGCTGGATATTGGCATAGTCAAACTTCCCAGTGGTGAGATTGAGATTCACCGTTCCAGTGCTAGCGCTACTCAGTTCGATCTGTCCTGAGGTCGCATTCAATACGCCGCCGTCCAAGCTGATACTTCCCCCCACCAATGCCAGGGTATTGCCAGAGGTCACGCTTAATCCTGTGGGAGTCGTGCCTAGCTGGAGGGGTGTATTTCGATTGGCAATCAAGCGGTGTCCGGTGTTTTGGACGGTAATTGCCCCCGGATTTTGCCCCATCTGCAACCCGATCGGGACACTCATTGTCAACAATGGTGAACTACTTGGATTGACGGCACTAAACTCTGTCCCATCGGCAAATTTAATGCTACTCGCCGTTGTGCCTACAAACGATCCACCGATATTCAAGCTGGCATTTTGTCCAAATATAATCCCGTTAGGATTTATCAAAAATAAACTTACAGGATTATTACCATTGAGAGTTTGAATTAATCCTTGAATATCGGAAACATGGACACCTGTCACCCGACTAAATATAGTTGTAATATTTGGCGTGTTAGTTAAATCAAAATTAGCTGAACCACCTGTCGGTACAGAGAAATTACTGAAACTGTGAAATAAATTATTACCTTTTTCAATTCCGTTAAGAATATTAAAGTTATTACCATTTTGGTTGACAATAGTGTTAGTCGTACCATCAGATGTCACCTGAGCGATCGCCGATGGCATCATCCCTGGAGTTAATAATCCACTGCTTAAGATAAATAGAAAGGGTAGGACTCTCATGACTAAACATTTCCTTTACCTGATTTAAAGTTAGAGTTCCCATTCAAGGCGTTATTAATCACATGATTAATTTTTAGGAACAGCAGCACAGGTTAATGGTTTCTGCTTCTGAATCGGAGATTGATCTGCAATTAACTCAATTTTGCCGTCAGCATTGCGATGCCAAGAAGTGGCTTGAACAAGAACCTCTAGAGATTGGGGTATTTGTGCTTGTACTTGCTGTGTTTTGCGATATGCAGTCAGATTGCGGACATCAGACCAAGTGCGATCGCTTGGCATTGAACCAATTAAATTCTGGAAGCAATTAACTGCTATGTACAGCAGTACAATTTAAAGGTGGCTGTATATGTGCCAGAGATTGCGCCGCAACTAATTTACGTCTAATTACCCTGAGAATAAAGATTTGTTGCTCAAAAGTGCGATCGCACTTTTGAGTCCCAATAAAGTTAACGATTGGGAATAGCAGCACAAGTTAACGGTTGTTGCACATAAGCGTCTGGTTGAGCCGCAATTAACTCAACTTTCCCCTTGGCGTTGCGATGCCAAGTTGTAGCTTCGATAATAAGCTCCGGTGATGCTGGGATTTGGGCATTTAGATCGCTCGTTTTGCGGTAAGCAGACAAATCTCGCACATCGTCCCAAGTGCGTAGGCGTAGCCCGTTGTAGACATCGCTCCCTAGTTGCTGATTCGGATTTTGTGGCACACCACCCCGACCAGTTGCCACAAAGCGACTGCCTTCACTGCCCGCGCAGCCTGTAGCAATTTGCTGGGATGGATCGGTGACATTTACTGGTAGTTCGACTAAGCCAGAATTTGGATCGATACCGATAGTATTAACTTGAACCGTGCCACTTACCCCAAATTGCGAACTGGCGGTGATGTCACTATCAGGAGTGAGTCGATCGCGGAACTTCAACCCAAAAATGCCTTGAGTAGTGATTTGGATATTACCACCCTTGCCTCGCACTGCATTGGCAATAATGTCGCTGTTTTCTAAGCCGGCGATGATTGGTACATTAATGTTTATATTACCTCCATTGCCTGAGCCGCCAGCTGTTGAGGTTATCAGGCTATTATCTTGCACAAGCAACAGGTTTTTGGCGGACAATGTAATATTGCCACCATTACCAGATTCTGTTTGTGCCTGGATAAACCCTTGATTCTTTAATTGGATGGTATCTGCACTGATGTTAATATTGCCACCATTTCCACTGCCTTGACTGGTGACACTGACTGTGCCGCCATCCGTCAGCGTTAAGTTCGGTGTGGTAATGCTCACAGTGCCGGCATTCGCTGTTAATACATCTGGCAGACCGAATCGCTGCCGCAATAACGAGTTGGGTCGGAGGGTGGATGCGTTAATGCTGCTATTAGTTGCCCTACCTTGACCACTGATTGCGATCGATTCAGTCGCGTTGATGCTCAAATCTCCCCCATTACCTACAAAAAATGCTGAGGTGGCAACTGCTCCCCCCTCCAGAATTTGTAATTTGGATGTATCTAGTGTCAAGGCTTTAGCATTTCCGGTTGCAAATGTAATTGAGGTAATGTTGCTGTAAAGTCCGGAGGGACTTTCTCCAATCACTGTGGTGTTGGTGTTGCGAATTGTCACTTTACCGCTAGAGCCACTGCCAAAGGTAGTCGAAGATAGTGAGCCACCGCTTGATATTAGTAGACTATTGCCATTGACGAACACATCACCAGCATTCCCAGTACTTAGTGTGCTAGTATTAATACTGGTAACATTAGCGGGATTGGTAGCTGGGAAGCCAGACACATCGACCGCTGTTGCATCGATATGGATATTGCCACTGGGAGCTGCTCCAAGAGTTATGCTATTCAACCCTGCTCCCAGGTTGAGGGTCAGTCTGGGAGTAATGACGTTGATGTTCCCGCTAGCTCCGATACCCAGAGTTTCACTACGTACCCCGGTGCGAATTGTAGCATCAGTTGTTGTACCAATCAGATCAATGGCCTCCATAGCCTGAAGGCGAATGTCACCACCGGGAAGATTGCCAAAATTTTGGGCCAGCACCAGAGAGCCATCGGTGAATTTAATTTGCCTACCCTGAATTTGAACGGAACCTGCATTCACCCCGCTGATATCTAAGAGCGATCGCCCTGCTAGCTGAATATCGCCAAAGCTTTGTACATCCCCATATCCCAATGTATAGCCCTGTGCAGTTGGTAAGCTGTTGCGCCTACAATTTGCATATAATAAAGATGAATATAACTTCGGGTACAGGTTGTTATGCCTGCTATTGGCTTTCTAAGCTTAG